>JBJEBV010000032.1:0-50807 GCA_051870395.1 Candidatus Cryptobacteroides sp.
ACAATTCGTCCGAGGCAAGTTTTCTTTCGAAGAAGAAGGAACTGGTCTGCAAACTGCTGGATATCACCGTGCAGTTCAAGGAAGGTGACCAGAACAACTGGGTCATCAACTATTGCTCAGGATATGCCGGGTCAGTTTTCAATTCGGATTCGTATGCGAAGAATGCGGCTTCCACCAACCCGGCCGCATTGGAACACATCCGGGAGAATACAGGAAAGGGATTTACCGGAATCGTGATGATGGACTACGCCGGCACTGACACGTACGAGGTGGGCGGGTCATCATTCAACGTTTCTGGCAAATCCCTTACGGAGGCGTTGATACTCAATAATTTCTAGAGGAAAGGAGGCTACTGGGTCACGTCGCGGACACAGCGGATATGGAAGGACAGTTTTTGGTCACTTGAGGCAATAGAAATCACCCGGGTATCTCCGCTGTAAAAATACCAATATGGGTTTTTACGAGCGTCTCCAATCCCAGGTACATCATAGTTGACGAACCAGGTACGGCTGGCGTATGCACGGTTACTCGTACCTTTTATGTCCTCCAGGAAGTTATTCTGACTCATCAACATGAGTTCTTTCTGGTTCGGGATTCGCCACAGACCGGCATCATTATCCGATTCAGAATAAGAGGCGCACAAATCATTGTTTCTGATAATATCCGCTGTTACCGGACGGAGGTTTTCTGGTGTCACAAGAGTGTCTTTAGCGACTTGGAAACTTGAGAATAACCGGTTTTCCGGATCCCTGTCCTTATGCGGCGGATATTCCCCGGACATGGCCTGCTCCCGAAGTGTCCTGACGCCATCAACGGATATCACATTGCCATTCACGGATGACAATGACTTAGTGCGAGAATTATAGGTGTTCAGGTTCCTTATGCAACGGACACCATTACTATCTCCTCCCCCGCCATAAGATACACCCTCAACAGCCCAGTACTCCCTGGAGTTCGAACTTGTATACATATTGTAGGTTCCGGTTCCATACAATTCATTGCTTGTAATCCCCGGAATATCAGCCGGGTCCACAAGCCGTGTGTCCCCATAGAGATACTCCTCGCCGCACCACAGAAGCAGATACTGGTTGATGGCCGGAAGATACCATTTGAGTTCCTCCTCATCCACCTGGCCATTGCCGTTCTCATCCCTGTTCCTGGCCAGGCAGGCATAATATCCCTCAAGAACACCAGTACCTTCGGAGAACCACACGTGGGCTTCCTTGGCATTGCTGGTAACGGAAGTCGTGTAGCCCAATGTCTTGGCAGCGGCAGGCCACGAGCCGGAGTTGCCGACTCCTAGCAGAATCTTGTTATTGTTCCAGCCATAGGAATCATCCAGGCCCTCAGTAGAAGCGGCCGTACCGAAATTCGACCGTCCCGTCTCGTTCCAGGTCTCGATGCCGAAAGCCTCGACAGAAGCATCGTCCGTCTTGTAGGTAGTCCTGATGGAACGCTGCGATATCTGGAAAAGATATGTCGGGTACAATGTAGAATTGCCGTCGGCGGAAGTCTGGCTCGTAGGATTGAGAATCAGGACACGGTTCTCCGCATTGACAAACTCAGGCCAGGAAGCCTTAGTAGTCCCGTCTGGCCGCATTCCATAATAATACTCATCCAAATAGGCCTGGACATAGACATTGCCACCGCTTACAAGGAAATGCCCGGACCCGATCACGCCACTGTTCTCGGCCGTCTTCAGCTCCAATGCCAGCTGACGGATATCCACAAGGCCTTCCCCATTGGCAGGATAAGCATTCAGGGCTGTCGTGCTGGCCGGCTTGCCGAACTTCACCCAGCCATAGTCCACGCCTTTGAGTTCTTTGATGGAGCCCTCGGAATCCAGTACTTCATACCTTTCCATCGTATTGTAAGGTGACTTGACAATGATGGTAGGATTCTGGCAGCCGCTCAATGAGAATGACAGCAGACAGGATTCAAAATGAGAGTCCAGCACAAGGTTGGTCTGGTTCGAAACCGCCGTGATGACACCCTCTCCACCAGGCTGCTGCTCAGTCCCGGACACCTCCGCCACAATCTTGCTGACGCCATTTACAGTAACCGTATATTTCTGATACTCATTGCGGTTCACCGTGAAATTCTTGTACGACTCCCCTGTCCCGGCTGAGAAATTGCCAAGATGTATGGTGTATTCCACATTGCCGATATAGCTTGCGCCTGTATATTCACCCTTCACGACAATGAAGGTGCTGTTAGCAGGGGCATTGGTCCAGGTCTTATTTTCCGGAGCAGACCCCGAAGTCCCTGTCCAGACATCCCTGGCCTCATAAGTGGTCGAAGTGCCGGCAGCCTGCACATTCTCCAGCATGAAGAACTCAATCCCACCGGAGCCGGTCACCTCAATGTCCTTCACATTGCCATATTCATTGCCGGCGAAAACCTGTCCGTTACCCATAAGCCGGGCATTCTTCGGAAGATTGTAAACCGAATAGGAATGCGGCACGAACTGAGGGTTCTCATTGACACCCGTCGTCACCAGGGACTGACCGTTGACAAACTTGAATTCGATATGCGAGATGAGCCTCTTGAGCGTCACCTCTATGCTCGTCTTGTTCGTCTCAGTCTTTTCGGCATCCGGAACCACCTTCTGGCCGGTAACCTGGCCGGTCATCGGGAACTTCTGGCTGCCCGTGACTCCGATGGCTAAACCGGCATTGGAAGCGACAGCGGCAGCAAGGCCCTCCTTGTCCATCGCTTTCAGCTCATCTACGGTCAGCCCGCAGAAAGGGCTGCTCCAGTTTGCCACGGCATAAACTTCATAAATACCGCTCAATATCGGATTCCCGTCAATGTCGGTATCCACCGGAGCGGTCAATTTGTAGGTACGTGAGTCACCAAGCTCACGGCCTGTAACAGCAGAACCGGCATCCAGCTTGCCGGTCAAGTCAATGACCATCTTCCTGCCCTCCTCGGAGAACATGATGAGCATCAACTCGTTGATTTCGCTTTCATAATCATAGATTCCCCTGGTCATCACGACATCACTTCCCTTGCCGAGATTAATCAGGACATCAAGAGAGGCCGGGAGGCCCGACTCGAAATTAACACGTGACATTTCTTTCTGGCATCCCGCCAGAAGAGAGGCGCAGCATACGAGCGCAAAAATAATTAGCTTTCTCATAATGCTCAAACTCAATCAAATGTCACCTGATTCTCGAAGGTGTCATACTCCTCCACCTTCACTGTAACGTCTTCCTGCCCGATTTCCTGGACAGGCTGGGAAGCGGCGAGAAATGCAGACTCAAGAGACAATCTCGCCATTGAGGCCACAGGGACCTCGTAAGTTTTCAATTTTTTCATTTCGTATTCAAAAAGTTTTATTCATCTACCCCAGCGGATGATGCGAACATAATATCAATCTTGAATACGTTTTGACATAGGTAGTTAGTTAATAGTTAAAAACCCGTCGGCCCTGTACCTGGCCGACGGGTTTGATTTACTCAACGCTTCACAGCGGCTTTCAATCATTGCGGGTTATCACTGCCCTGCTCAAGCTAGGATCGTCGTAGAACATATTGCCTACGCCACCCTTATAATCAATCTTGAGCATAGAGGCAGGGACATTATATTCCTTGACCAGACAGTCATATACAGCCTGTGCCCTTTCACGGCTGAGACGCTGGTTGATGGCTTCATTACCTGTGCCCTCATCAGCATAACCGGTAATGGTGTAATGCAGATTGTTGGACTTGATGATTTCAGCGAGGATGGCCAGGTTCGCCTTGCCCTCACTGGAGAGAGTACTCTTCGCAATCTCGAATACCACGTAGTAAGGCGAAGAGATGACATTGACCTTGTGGATTTCCTCAGGCTTGCGGTTGCGGAGAGAATCGACCTCCTGTGCGAGGTCATCGTTCTCGGCCTTCAGGTCCTCAAGTTCCTTCAATATGCCGGAGACATCCTCGGTGATAGTCTTGGTGACTGTCTTAGGCCTGCTCCAACCCCTCGGGGCGAACTTGTAAGCAAAACCGAAGGACAATGAGAGAGCGCCTTCGAAACGCCTGCCGCCACAATCCTTGTCGAACCTGTCATTGGTCAACATCGAGCGGAGGTCAATGGTGAAGTCAACTGACTTGCTGAGCCTCAATGCATTGTAGATACCGAGATGTCCTGTGATTTCGTTCTGGGTAGGAGCGTCATAAGTCCTGCCATATCCGACTCCGGCATAAGGGGAGCAGTTCCAGAACCTGTCTTCCTTCCATCCACAGAAGAGGTTGCAGAGATTCAGCATACCATCAACCTGGAGGTTGAAATAATTGAACTTGTTATTGACATAGGCGCCGGTTACATCTGGAGCGGCTCCCTTGTAATAAAGTCCGTTGTAGAGGAACCTGAATCCGATGCTCGGGGTAAACCATTTTCCTACATAGATTTCCAAATCCGGAGAAATCCTCTTCCCGAAAGCGGCGGCCTTGTCTCCATCACCGAAATATACCTGGGGACCGGCGGCCACGCCGACGAACCAGTTGGCCTTAGGACCGGCCGTCTGAACCCTGTATTTGTCCTTGCTGTACTCCACTGTCTCCTCAGTAGTAGTCTTGACAGTGGTCTGGGCGAATGCCGGAAGTGCCAGGGCAGCACTCAATATGAATATTACAAATTTTCTCATAATCATTAACATTTACAAATCATTCACCTCTTACGACAACAGATCCGGCCTTGTAGATTACACCAGGCTTCCAAGTCTCAAATTCAATCCTGACTTTCTCCTCAGGCACCTTGAACTCGTTCACGAGACAATCCTTGACGATTTCAGCACGGTGCTTGATTGTTTCCTTGGTTTCAGCGTCAGCCTTATCAGGATAGTATCCGGTAAGGACGACATTGGAATCGCTCTTGATGAGGATCTCGGAGAAGAGACCGAGATTGACCTGATATTCTCTCGCAAGATTCTCTGAAGAACCCTTGAAGAAGACCTCGTATGCGGAGACGAACTTATTGACAGTCACCACATTGGTACCAGGATCTATGCCTTGGAGCTTCTCGGACTCGGCAGCGAGGGCCTCGTTGTCGGCCTTGAGTTCATTAATCTGCCTGATGATATCATCAGCATTGGAGCGGTTGTACCGGGTAACGTTCTTCTGGCGATCCCAGCCTCTCGGCTTGAACTTGTAGGAAACACCTACAGTGGCGGAAAGGATTCCCTCTCCTGAACGGCCGCCATACTCTCCGTCGAAAGCATCATTGACGTATGACATCTTGACATCGAGATTAATGTCCCAGCCGTCGGATACGCGGAAAGCATTGAAGAGACCGCCCCTGACGAGGAGCTCATTGTCCTTGGGAGCCTGAGTAACCCTTGCGGCACCCACTCCGATATAAGGACTGCAGTTCCAAAGCATCTTCTCCCTGTAGCCGAGGATGACATTGCTGAGATTAATCATCACATCGGTGGCGAATGTCATTGATTTGAACTTCTGCTTGGTGAGCCAGTATGGTGCTCCGCCCTTGCCCGGCACCTCGACACCAAGACTGTGAGTACCGTCCTGGGTGGCGCCCTTGTAGGAAAGTCCGCTGTACATCACGCGGAATCCGACTGAAGGGGTGAACCATTTTCCTACAGCGATGTCCAATGCAGGGGCCACTCTCTGGAAGAACGGTACCCTGTTGTCGTGGTCACCGAAATAAACCTGTCCACCGAAGCCTGCGCTGATAAACCAGTTGGCCTTCGGGCCCTTGAGTTCCACCTCTCTCTTGGAGGCAGAGTACTCGACTGTTTCTTCCACTACCCCGGCAGATTCCTGCGCAAATACCGGCAGGATAGCCAGGATGGAAAGAATGCAAGTAATAACCTTTTTGATCATACTTTTTTAATTTTTATTTAGAATCACTATTGTTTCTTGTCTTTCTTATCGGACTTTTTATGACCGTAACCATAGCCGTAGCCATAGCCGTAACCGTAACCATAGCCGTAGCCGTAACCTCCTGAATGATAATCAACTCCGTTCATTATCACAGCCATATTGTTCAGTTTCTTCTCCTGATACATAGCCTCGATGTCAGGCAACTGTCTCCTGTCGAGACGGCCAGCCCTGATAATGAATATGGTCAGGTCGGCAATCCTGCCGGAAATCGTGGCATCTGCCACCATCCCTGCAGGTACGCTGTCAGCAATGATGTAGTCGTAGCGTTCCTTGAGGGCAGCCACGAGGTCATCCAGCCTGGAATCCATAAGGAGCTCGGCAGGGTTAGGTGCAGGTGAACCGGCCGGTACAATGTCAAGTTTCCCTTCCTGTCTGTGGATGACGTCATCTACCGCCAGGCTCTCATCCGCGATGAAGTTGGTCACGCCACAGGCCCTCTTGCCGAAATTGTGGCTCAATGTGCCCTTCCTGATATCGAGGTCGAGGAGAACAACCTTCTTGCCTGCAGATGCGAGTGTATCGGCCAGGCGGGTGGAAATGAAGGTCTTTCCGGCTCCCTCATTGATGGATGTCGTGACAATGACCTTGAGCGGCTTGTCCTTCTTGCTCATGAACGAGAGATTGGTCCTGACTATCTTGAGGGCCTCCCTCACAAGGCTTTCGTCTTCTTTCTGCTCAGGTACGGAGCCGAGGAACGGCAGAGTGAGCTTGCCCTGGATATCCTTGCGGCTGTGAACCCTGGTGTCCATGAACATAATCATCAGGAAGCCCACGCAAGGAACGGCCAAACCCAGAAGCAGGCCGAGGAAAAGCATCTTGTTGCGGTTCGGGGCAATCGGGGAAACAGGTCCGTAGGCCTCGTCGATTACCCTGGCATTGTTGTCAGCCATAGCCTGCGACAGGGCATTCTCCTCACGTTTGTTGAGCAGGAAGAGATAGAGGGACTCCTTGATTTTCTGCTGCCTCTCGATGGAAAGCATCTGACGCTGCTTGGTAGGGATGGAAGCCACCCTGTACTGTGCATTTCTCTCACGGGACATCGCATCCGTTTTCCGGACATTGATGCTGACTATCATATTGTCAACGGCCCTGATGATGGATTGCTTCATCGCACGCAGGGTGTTGTTGAGCTCGACCACGACAGGGTTCTTCTCGCTGCTGTCCTCAATGAGCTTGTCCCTGCGGAGCTTGGCCGCATTGTACTGCCCGATCTGGCTCTCGATATTGATGTCGCTAATTCCTGTATTGGAAGGAATAAGGTCTATTTCCTTGGTCGGGTCGGTGAGATATTCCTTGATATATTCAGCCAGACGGAGCTGGGTGTCGAGTTCCAGGACGCTGGAATTGTACTTCTGGGACTCGCCCATGTACATTCCGGCCGCACTCGAGAGGTCAACTATCTGGTTGGCCTTCTTGAATGACTCCAGATCCGACTCCACGCCGCCCAGTTCGCGCTCGATGATGACAAGTCTCTCGTTGATGAACTCGGCCGTATTCACGGCTACCTGGTTCTTGTCATTGACAGCCTCCTCATTGTAAACGGAAATCAGGGTATTGATGATATTCTCGGCACGTTCCGGAGAGCCGTCCCTCATTGAGAGGATCAAGATGGAAGCATCGTCCTCCTCCTGCCTTATGCCGATACTTCCAGAGATGGTGGCCACTACCGAGCGCATAGGGAACTTGGTGACTTTCAGCCCAGTACCGAACCACCTGCCGGAAAAGTAATTGGTCTTGGTCACCAGGACCCTGTTGCCCGCAACGAGGGTGGTATCATTGAATTTCACATTGTACTTGCCCTCCGTCCCGTCTCCGGACACTTCATGAATCATGACTTCGGTGTCACTCTCCGGTGTCAGCACGAAGGACAGGTATCTCTCGGGAGTGGCATCAATGAAGGAGACCGTGACAGGAGCAGTCGTGTAGAGTTCCTTCATCCTGAGCCCGGACTTGACCTTGTAGCTGACGTCCGCCCGGGTCCTCGCAACAACCTCGGTCAAAAGCTTCCTGGACTTGAACTGCAATATCTCATTGGAAACATTGACCTTGTTTATATAGTTGTCATATCTGTCGAGGCCGACGGAGACAGTCCTGTTCGACGGGTCCTTGATGATGACAGTGGATGAACGGAAGAATGTCTGCGGTGTCCTGGAATACTGGAACCAGGCCAGTCCCACGAACAACGCCACGGAACCCAGAAACCATTTCCACTTTGAGAGAAGGTACAGGAGAATGTCCATCACATTCAATTCCTGCGAAGTATTGTTATTGTTCTGCATAGTCTATCTTCTCGTACTGTTGACTGCCCAGATTACTGAGCAGACCGTGGTAATCAGCGAGGTGAAGAGGGTCACATACTGGAGGGTCTTGTCCTCACGGTCCTTCTTCTTATACTTCGGTTCCACGTAGATTATGTCATTCTGCTGCAGGAAGAAACAAGGCGAATTGAAAATATCCTTGCTCCTTATGTCGTGCAGGTAGATTTCCTTGTTGCCGCCTATCTCCCTGATTACGGCAACGCGGTCGAGCCTGGACCTGTTGCTGAGGTCGCCCGCATTGGCAATGGCCTCCAGCAATGTCACCCTTCCGTCCTCCGATGTGAAGGTTCCGGTATGTCCGATGGCACCGAGCACGGTATACTTGAAATTGAGGAAGTCAATGTTGACCATCGGGGCCTTGATATAGTCACCGTCAATGATTTTGGCCTTGATGAGGTCAGAAACCTCGCTGAGTTTCAGGCCCTCTATGTGCAGGGTACCGAGAATCGGGAACTCAATGTTGCCGTTGTTGTCCACCCTGTAGCCTGAGTCTCCGGTACCGTTCGCCTTGACGGAGCCGTCTGCGGAGACGGAATACGAACCGCCCTTGACATTGAACGGCATCGCCAGCTCCATCTGCTTGCAGGTCACGGTGATGGCAAGCCTGTCATTGCACTGTACCACGGCCTCGTGCCTGTAGTCGAAAGGATATTTCTGTCCGGCCTCCATATCATTGAGATAGACGAAACTCCTTGATTGTCCGCAGGACGACAGAAGCGCCGCTGCAGCAATTCCCGCAATAATTAGTCTTTTGATATTCATCATTATTAATGTTATTTTCTTTTTATACTGCTTCCGCAGATATTTCTTTCGCACAATATGGCAGCCTCGTCGTCAGGACGGCAGTCAAGCACGCCTGAACGTACAGATCTGCAGATTTCCGCCAGGTTGTCATGCAGCCGGGCCTGGAGTACCCGGTCTCCCCTGACTGCCGAGCAGCTGGGAAGTATATTTGCAAACGACTCAATGTCAATGCATTCCGCATATCTGTTATACGGTGCCTGCCGGAGTCTGGCTATGCCGCCGACAGGATGTCCTTCATTGACATAGCACGGGGTCTTTCCGCTCCAGGGAGTCCCGTAGACCATCACCCTGCCGCCTTCTATGCGGAGAGCGGGGTTGTCGTCATTGAGCAGCCTTGCCCCCGGGAAGTTCTTGAGCCACAATGCCGAATGAGTGCTCTTTCCGGTCCCGCTGCTGCCAAGGAAAAGGAAGGCCCTGCCATCCAGTACGACAACTGATGAATGAATCGAAATGCACCCATATTTCAATGCGGCCTGCGAAAACGCAATCCTCAACATTGACACAAGGGCCGCAGAATAGTCCGGATAGTCCTGGTCAAGGACCGCGTAATTCTCCAGGAAATCATTGCAGGACAGCATCTTATGACGTTCTCCAACCGTTACGGCATAACTCCCTGTTTCCGATTTGCCGAGGACTACGTGGCCAAGGTCGGAGTCGGACTCGTCGATGGTCTGCACTTCCGGGAATGTCACCAGGCCGCTCTCCCTGACTGTGAATGTGAAATCAGGTTCGCCCGGGCCGCAGAGGAAGCTTCTGAATGATGGAAGACTCCGCTCCGGCTCAATGCTTTCCGGCAAATCCACCCGGAAAGTTATGCCTGCGACATTGTAGTAATAATTCATATCCTGTTGAACTGCCCGGCAGCTAACGAGAGCATTGACCAGAATGCCTCGGAAGGAGCGGTCCTGAGCGCAAACGGTATATGACCGATAAATGCCCTGACTGTGTTCAATTTCTTTTCCAAGGTTGGCTTGGAAACATCATTATGGACGTTCCGTCCGAAATTTCCGCCTTCCATCACGATTTTCAGGAGCCTTTCCGAAGAAACCTCCCTGTCCGCATACGGCAACCTGTCTTTCGGCAGCCCTATATACTCCACAAGGAACGAGCCAAGAAGTCTGTTCCACCTGAATATTCCTGCATCTTTTACAAGTCCTCTCAACACGGAGCCCGGAGTATCCAGCTTCAAGGCATTCAGGGCGGCATCGCAAATCTGCCTCAGGCCTATTCCCCTGCCGAATGCGTGCTTCATTATATGGCTGCTCATCAGGAGCATATTAAGTTCCGGAGAAGGCGTTGCGACCCTGCATCCCCCAATCTCCACATTGTCGAAGCAGAACTGCGGCTCCAGGTCCTTCAACCATTTCTGCTTGAACGGATTGCAGATATCTATCATCTTCCTGTGAAGTTCCACCACGATGCCTGCTTCCTCATAGTGACAGCTTGCGTCCGCTGACATTCTGACAGTCAGGCCGGATTTTTCCAGTTCCCTGACGGCATACTGCCATTCTCCCGGCTCATCAAAATATATGTCAATGTCTCCACATTCCCTCAACTCCGGCTCGGGATACAGTCTGGCTGCCGCCTGGCCCTTCAGCAGGACCGGATGGAGGCCGAGTTCCTGGAATTTGCCAATGACATTGGCCACGACAGAATCCATCTTACGGGATGCCTTTTCAATCCGGAAGGCCTCAGCCGTCCATTTGGATATCAGGCCTTCATCAGGAAGGAATTCCTCAGGGATATAAGAGAGGCCGCTATGGGTTATCCCTGTTACGGTCTGGCGCCGGGACTCGCTGTAAATCAGTGACCATTCACCGGCTTTGAGGTCGAACACCCCCGGGTCCTCCGGTTCCTTTCTCCAAAGCCCGCAACGGAGCAGGGAAAGGAAGGCCTTCATCATATTATCCATCTATCAGTCCGAATTCTTTCCATTGGGCCAGGAGGGCTGCCACGTCAGCACCCGCCCTCTCCTCTTCAACATTGTAATTATCAACAAGATAGCCAACGATGTCATCCCCAGTGAAATCCTTCCCTGAAAATGCCGTCCAGATGTCGGCGGCCGTGGAATTGAGGGTGAACACGTCAGTCAAATTGGCCTTTCCTTCCACTTCCTTGACTACCATGCTCCGGCTGCCAATTTTCCTGAGAAGGAGGTTTTCATTGATTTTCATCTTTTTCAAAATCTTTTACCTGTCAAAATGGCTAAGACAGTGAGGAACATTATCTTGATATCAAGCCATAATGTCCAGTTATCCAGGTACTCGAGATCCATTTCGAGGCGGGTGAGCATTTTTTCGATTGTGGCCGTATAGCCATTGTACAGGGTCGCCTTGGAGAATACTCCGGGACGCATCGCATACAGCCTTCTGTAATCCGGATTATGCTCCATAATCATATTGATGAAATACTCTCTTTCGGGCCTGTAGCCCACCATGCTCATATCGCCTGTAAACACGTTCCACAGTTGTGGAAGTTCATCAAGATGATGGTTGCGGAGAAATGCTCCGACTTTTGTAAGCCTGGAATCGTATTCGGCGCAGAGGGCCGGGACGCCATCCTCCTCTGATTCCTGAACCATTGACCTGAATTTGTACAGGGTGAACGGCTTGCCCCTGTAGCCGATTCTCTCCTGCGAGAATATGGCCTTACCGGGGCTGTCGAGCCTGATGGCTATCATAGCCACGATGTAAACCGGAGACAGGATTATCATCCCGAGGCCACTGACCAGTATGTCTATGCAGCGTTTGAGGATAGCCTTGGCAGTATCAGCAAGGTTGTCCTCGTTCTCCATCTCCGAATCGAACATTTGGTTTTCTGTCAACATTTTTTAAATGAATTTTTGCGGGTTAGTTCTGGCCGCTTCCCGGCCCCTTGAAGTTTTTCAATATTTTATGTTTCTCATTCGAATGTCCCATAGATTTCCAGGCACTCCGATATCATCCTATCCCTTGTAAAGTGGCGGAGATATCTGGCCCTGGCACCATCCGAGTAGGTTTTCCAGTCTTTTTCTATCTCGAGGACGGCATCTGCAATCTCCTTCGGGGATTCCGGGGTAACATTGAGCCCTGAAACTCCGTTCTCATTGACCACAGGCACGCCTGAGCCGGGAATATTGGTGGCTATGACTGGCAGGCCGCAGGACATTGCCTCGACCTGGACTATGCCGAAGGCCTCGGTCTTGCGTATGCTGCTGAGACAGAAGATGTCCGCAGCGCCATAATAGTCATTGACCACATCATCCGGTACATATCCGAGCAGCACGACCTTCCCGGTCAGTCCCTGCCCGCTGATGAGCGACTCAAGTTCGCCCTGAAGGGGACCCGCACCCCCTATCACTATAACATAACTGTCCGGCAAGTAACCGGCAGCCGATATGAGATTCTCGAAGCCCTTGTAGCTTACAAGACGGCCAAGCGAGAATATAATTTTCTTTCCCTTGTATGTCTCCCTGACTGCAGCGACTCTTCCGGCATCAATTCTGACCGGGTCAACCCCGATGAACAGTTCACGGAACTTTTCCTCCCTTCCGATGAGCCAGGAGGAGTTACGGAGATAGTGTCCGGTGGTCCCGACGATGATTTCGGCCCTGTCTATCAGCCAGTTCTGCAGCGACTTGTAGAATTCGAGCAGTGTTTTCTGCTTCAGGATGTCGCTATGCCAATGCAGCACCACCCGCCCCTTGTAGCCGGATAGTCTCAATGCCAATGCTGCCATCGGGTCCGGATGATGGACGTGGATGATGTCATAGTCCCCGCACCTGCGTCGCAGCTCGCCTATCATCGCCGGAGCCAGCATTGTAGCCGCAGCTTTCTTCAGGGTGTGGCAGAGAATCAGGTCCGCATTGTCATTGAGCCTCTCCACCCTGGTAGGCCCCTCGGATGCTGCGCACATCATGTCGCAGCGTATACCGAGCGACGATATACCTATGGTCAGGTCATACATCACTTTCTCTACGCCACCCCTCACGGGGTAAAATTTTCCTAGCTGGAGGATTCGCATTGTCTTTATTAAACTATCCTTCGTCATGCCCGGCCCCACTCTTCGTCATGCCCGGCCTGACCGGGCATCCCTCGCCACAGAAACCCCTAAACCAGAAGCCGGTCGTACAGTTCTATATACTCCGCATACCGGTCTTCCTTGCGGAAATTCCGCACGGCCCGGCTGCGGCAGTTTTCCAGGAAATGTTCTTTCCCAAGTCTTTCAACCGTTCTTACAGCCGTCATAAGTCCCTCAATATCACCTTGTTCCACAATGAAGCCAGTCTCCTCAGTCACCGCCTCGACGCTACCACCCGTCCTGTATGTGATGACAGGAGTTCCGCAGGCAATCGCCTCCAGATTGACAGTAGGATAATTGTCCTGCCAGGTCGGGTTGACCAATGCCGCAGCAGCGGAATAGAGTTCTGCAAGCTGGCCGGTGTCGGCAGTGCGTTTCACTGTGATGAACCTGTTCCCGAGGGCCTGTGCTCTCTCTTCTGCAAGCCGGCTGTCCAGCATTTTCCTGTCAATGCCTACAAGGACGATGATTTCATCGTCATTCAGTCCGGCTGCGAGACGGATAAAGTCCTTGAGTCCTTTCTCGTCGCTCCAGATGCTGGCCACGCCGAGGATGATGCGTCTGTCCCCTATGCCGTAGCGGAGCCGGACTTCCTCTTCCGCCTGGGGCTTCGGGCTGAATGTCTCTATATCAATGCCATTGTGAATGGTCTGATAATCATAGTCTTTCAGGAAGGACGACGACATTTCCCGGCGTATCCAGTCTGATACAGGGACTATGGTCAGCCGGTCCTTGGGCATTGAGGTGAATGCTTTCTTCTTGTCCTCCCAGTTGCGGGCGGAACGGTCCACAAGCCAGCTAGCGGGGAATTTGCGCTGCTGGGGGCAGTGGTGGCAGCCGGTTTTCCAGCGGTCGCAACGGGCCTTGGAATAATAATAGCAATGCCCTGTGTAAAGCCAGCAGTCGTGCACGGTCCAGACGACATGGATATCGCTGTAGCCCAGGTAATCAAAGAGGATTTCATAATTCAGGAAGTAGCCGTGGATATTGTGGATGTGCACTATATCCGGCCCTATCTCCTTAATCCTCTTAATGAACTCCTTTGTGGCCCGTGTCGAGGCGAGTCCGTGCCTGTCGAACAGCCTGGTCTGGATGCCGTGCCAGGCCACGCTGAGGCGGTCTCCTACAGGAACCGGAATGGAGGTGGTATGCAGCAGTCCGTCACGGCCTCCGCTGTAGGCAACGTAACTTTCCCAGCCATTGGCCATGGCCAGTTCGCCTATTTCTTTCATAATGCGTCCCGTGGAGGTGTTCGTCCGCAATACCGGATTGATTTGCAGCAGTTTCCTCATGTTTCCATCAATGAATTGAAGAGGTTGAGCCATTTCTTCATAACGACCTCCTCAGAGTAAGTATCCGTCACCTTTCGTGCCTCACATCCCATGGCTCTTCGCAGTCTCTCGTCCGTCATCAGGCGCATCATGGCATCAGCGAGGCCTTCGATGTCGCCGTCCTTCACCAACAAACCGTTGACACCGTCCTGTATGATGTCACCGGGACCGCACTTATAGTCAAACGTTACCACCGGAAGTCCGCATGCCATCGCCTCAATCATCACCATAGGGAAACCTTCATAGTGACTGCTCATCACCAGCATGGAACTGTGTGCATACTCATCGCCGATGTGTGTGGTAGGGGTGTTGATATGCACCGTGTCTTGCAGTCCGGCCTCGTCTATCATCCGTTGAAGCATATCATGCCATTCTCCCTGCCCGAAGATGTCAAGCCGCCACTCGTGGTATTTGTTCGTCTTCTGCACCAGTTCCCATGCCTGTATCAGGCGGTCGAAGCTCTTCTGGTAGTCCAACCTTCCCACAGCGATAATGCGCTTGGCTGAGCCGTCGGCGTGTTTGTCAGCAAGAACCATGGCCGCATTGGGTATCACCTCGATGTTGGGCAGTTCGCCCCAATAGCCCTTATCCTCGTCGGTCAAGACGACGAACTTGTCGAAACGGCGGACAAGCCTTTCATCCTGCCTGGTGCGCCATCGGTCGATAAGTCCTAACAGCCCTTTTCTGTTATATTGCAGTCGGAAGAACTTGTTGAAGTGCAGTTCCAGCACTTTATTGCTCCCGTCATTTATATCAGGTATAAAAGAAGATTCAGAAGGGAAGAGCGACACCACAATGTCGGCACGCTCCTGCATCAGCAATTCCGTCAACCGTTTCCTGTGCAGTCTCCTTTTTCTGAGATACCCTATAATCTTTTTGAGGGCACTCTTGTCGTTGTCATCCGAGTAGTTGATGCCAAGGTCTATCATCCGCACCTCTTTCGGAAACGGATAGAATGTCGGCTTCCGCTTCTGGTCGGTAGTGACTATCATTATCTCCCAGTCGGTATGCGCTTTCAGCCACACCACCTTGTTGAGCAATACACGCTCCATGCCGCCGGGATTGTATAGGGAACAATGACAGTAGATGAGTTTCATGATGAAAGTTTCTTCCCAAATAAGTAATAGGCCAACAAATCACTTGTACGTATGATATTGCTTATCACAATACATAATCCAATTATTACAATGGACAAACCAAAACCTACCATCAGCTCTACAAGAACATTGGAAGAGGACTTCAGGAAATCTCCTATTCCCGGCAATGTCGGTAAAAGGAAATAGTGTATCATATAAATGTCCAGAGTCCGACGGCCTATATACTGCAATGTTCTACCAAGCCAACATGACGAACTTACAGACGACTGATATTTTCTAAAAAAACAGAAAACCACAGTAATTCCCAGATAGCCAATAATCGTACCCAAAAATGTACTGATAATAATCCAAAAGTCAACCTTGCCTTGCAAGTAAATATCAACCATATTGAATTTTACATAACATAATGAGGAGAATAATAGTATAACCACTGCCATGACAGTACCATTATCCAATAAATGTCCAAACAGGTTTCGGTATTTCGATGCAAACAGTCCAAATACAAAGTATTGAAAATATTCGAATGTATAGTGAAGGGAACTATAATTTCCTATAGTTTTGAGTATCGGATAATATTTGAAAGGAAGTTTGAGCAAATACATTGATATTGCAATTCCTATCAAACTAAAAAACCAAATGGCCTCATGTTTATTCCTGTCTTTCACGATGAAGTTTACCGTGTAATATACCAAGAACATCTCAAGCAATGCAATGGTGAACCAGTATCCGAGTTTTGCAGGGTCAGCAATAAATGAACTAAAATCTTTTCCCAAATAAAGATAAGTATATGTTAGACCGAAGAACAATGTTGGAATAAGCTGTATCCTCATTTTTTTTCTTACAGAAATAGAATACCACAGGCTATCCCATTTTTCTAATTTATAGGCAACAAAACCACTAATAAAAAAGAACAACGGCATCCTAAAAGAGGATAGAAAAGAATTAGTCATTGTTTGATGTGAAAAATTGAAGAAGCCGAAACCTTCCACATGAGCAAACACGACCAACATCATTGTAAAACCGCGAAGAGCATCGATATATTCAATTCTTTTCTTACTAGTTACAGATACCTCTTTTTGCATAAATACTTCCATTATCTATTATACCCCACATCTGTGCATCCCCCTCAGTCAGGACTACAAACCTGTCAAAACGCCTTACCAATCCCTATAACGGTCAGCCAGGCCCATCAGACCTGAGCGATTGTACTGGAAATGGAACAACTTGCCCTGATGCAGTTCCAGCACTTTTTTACTTCCATCCTTAATATCAAAGAAGATTCAGATCGGTCTCCGCTTTTGGTCGGTAGTGACCACAACTATCTCTCAATCGGTATGCGCTTTCAGCCACACCACCTTGTTGAGCAATACACGCTCCATCCCGCCGGGATTGTAGAGGGAGCAATGACAATAGATGAGTTTCATGAGAGAATATAACAAAGAATACAATTCTTTTATCCTCTTTATATTGCGCAATCCTTTTTCTGTGAACTTTCTTGCAAACAAAAATTTCCGCAGTTGGACTATTTATAAATTATACCGTAAACGAGTTTATTCAGGAACCATTGATATAGAGAAACTATGAAATCCAACCGTTTCCATGCACACCATTGGATAGCACGACTACGGATAGAGATGTTATGATTCTTGAGAATATATTCATTTGCTTCCGGATACCACTCTCTCCACAACTGCTGCTTACGTTTGTCACTTGACAAGAGAAAAGGGAATTTTGCTTCTAACTTCAAGAATGAAATCTCTTGTTTCAAAGCATCACCATACAATATATTTAATCTGGCTT
Source organism: Candidatus Cryptobacteroides sp. (assembly GCA_051870395.1). Taxonomy (GTDB): domain Bacteria; phylum Bacteroidota; class Bacteroidia; order Bacteroidales; family UBA932; genus Cryptobacteroides. Next base: position 17,295 of record JBJEBV010000032.1, read on the forward strand.
CTGTATTTTGTACGTTATGTCGCAATTCTTCCAAATGTCTCTCAGAATAGGTCTGGCTAAAAGCATTTGTATTCAATTTTACATAATGATAAAATGCTTTAGGCAAATAAGCAACCCTCTTGGCATAAGCAAACAAAAGCATCATAGTCATATCCTCGCCCATACCATAACCGGCAGGAAACAGGACTCCATTGTCTATATATAAAGAACGCTTTACCAATTTGTTCCAAACATTAAATTTCATTGCTCCTCCCAACATCGCTTTCAGTGCTTCCATAGGAGTACCATAGTACGGTTGCTTCATATATCGATCACTCGTTTCAAAAGACAAAAGCCAGTCACACCATACGATATCCGCATCGGTTCTTTGAGCGGTATCATATAGTTCTTCCAGCATAGTCCTTTCAACGAAGTCATCACTGTCGCAGTGGAAAACATACTTACCGGTGGCTTCCGCCAGCCCTGTATTGCGGGCAGCCGGGAGCCCCTTGTTCCCTTCATGATTCAGAATCTTGATGAATGCATGCCTTTCAGGATAGCATGCAATTACAGATTCCAGCACCTTCATGCTGTCGTCAGGTGTCGCATCATTCACAAAAATATATTCTACGTCATGTAAGGTCTGCTCCATCAACGAGATAGCACAGCGACCGATAAACGGTTCAACTTTATATATAGGGATAATAACAGAGACTTTTGTCATAACGCAATCCACCCCTCACACATTAATTTCGTAGAAGTATAATCTTCGCAACTTTTCGGGTTAAACCAAATTTTAGGTAAGACAACTATCTTACCAGCCGTTTCGTTCAGATATGCACCCCACCAACTATAAGTGCTGTTCGATATAATATTATGATGGCAAAGACTCATCAGTTGCATGTCAAAATGGCTGCCCCATCCAGCGGAAGGATTAGCGTCCACCAAAATATAATCAAAATCCTTAAAATTCTCTTTTACCCATTCCGGGTTATCGGCAAATACAAAGAAACGGGGATTCTCTATATGCTCTTTCATATAAGCAACAGCATTCCCATAATACTCCATCGGACAGGTATTTTGATACCAAATGCGGGACTGATAATCCTTTCCTTTCCTTACATGAATGGCTACTGAATCGCAACCTCTGATTTGTTCAACAATTCCTTGGTTATAAGCATCCTTTATGTCAGGAAACGAGAAACACCTGAACATCTCGTCGCGTACATGTTCCACCATTGCCGCATTCTGAAACACTCCCATCATATATTGCTTAGGCAAAGTGGGCAATTCAACCGAAAAAGCGGTAGGCATCTGCCGTACACATGTGGTTGACGGGAAAAAATGACGTCGCATTTTGGACAGAATGTCCTCTCCTCCCCCCATTCGGAACACCTGCAAATGAGAAGCCTTAGCCATCTTTGCATTTGGGAATACTTTTTCCCATGCCACATCTTCATGTGCCAGCTTTGCCGAAGTATAATAATCAACCGCAACATCATAGCCCAAACTTTTCAAATACAAGTAATAGGTGTATTGAAACATCCGATTGGCCAAACCACAGGCCATATTCACTATGATTCTCATTATGATTACTTCAAAAAGAATGTAATTGCAATTTTTATCTTTTTAATCAGGGACAGTCGTGTAATGTTTTCAATTTGAGTGCGGCAGCGACTGGTCCCATCCGTTTTCCGCATTCGGCACATCAATTTTTCGTCTTTGTATCTCGTACCGGCAATTTCAGTCGGTTTTTTCGTCAATTCTCATATTGCCTTGAATTTTTGGTTTCAGCAAAGGCTATATGGATTTTTCAAATGGCAAGGCGGAGAAGTGAACGCTTACCCTTCATTATCACATTCTTGCGCATCATCACTGAAACACAAGAAGGGAGCAAACATTAAAAAAAGATCCGTTGAGGCTTTCACCCAAATGCAAAAATGCAAAAGAAGTAAAGTAATAAATAGCCACCGGGCATTTTTTAATCTATTCACGCATTCCTTACATACATTTATAAAAAAGACAGAGAATGTAGTAAGCCCGATTAATCCAAAATAAAAGATAAAACGTGAATATCCCGCATCAGTATTCATGTAAAATCCATAATCTGAAGGACCTAAATAATAAGGGTCGTTTAGGCCACTTGCCATATATCCATCACCAATAATCCAAGTTTTTGTGTTATCCGGAAAAATCAAGCCTTCAGACAGCATGTTGGTGGAATTCGTTTCAAAAATACCATTTTCAAAATAATTGAAGAATCCTTCAAATGCGAAACGAATCAAACGCTTAATTTCCGGTGAGAAATTATACAATATCACACAGAGAAATGTTCCTGCAACCAAAATCATTACTACAATAATTGCAAAAGAAGGAAGCACAGACTTTTTTAAATTTTTATCCGTCAGCACAGAAAACACACCGTAAGATATTGCGAGAATCGCTCCGACAGTGGTCGTCCTCCCCATCATATTGCCACAAACCAACACATATAAAAAAGCGATGAGCAAACCTACATACTTCCATTTGGCATCATTTCGTTTTAAGGCCTGCAATATTAAATAGGTTGTAATAATAAGTATGGCACCAAGTCGTCCGCCTCCCACATCCAAGGCACATCCGATACCAAAGAGTCGAGAATTCCCGACTCCCACTCCCATATACTTTTCACCTGTTATGTATTGATTAAAAAGATTCTGTAAAACAGGCATTTGATGGATAAGAATAGCAACCGTACATTGTAACAAAGCTACTCCCAAAAGATAGTATCCGATTTTTTCGACAGACAAACTACCATGCACCAAACGTATCAGATGAACAGGGAAATAAACAGCGAAAAGCCATACCCACATCGAAACTATATACATCAAATATGAATCATCCGGAGTATCATTGTATACCATCGTAAGCAGACTGCAAAATGATACGCCTAATGCCCATAGAGATAAAATGGAGAGCCTTTTTATAAATTCACGGTTGTAATTATTTGCACAATCTACAACAAATGCATACAATCCACCTATTGCCATCATCATTTTCGTATTTACTCCGGGAAGAAAAGAAAAGAAGAAGGGGAATATGGCTAAACTCATAAAAAGTATAATGGCTGAAACCTGGAATACCCGTATCATCGATTTAATGATTTCAAATAAAACATTAGGGAGAAAATCTCACAGAATACGGATTCTTGCATTCTCCTATTTTTGAGACTTCGCCAAATCTCAATATAACGGTTTGAATGCCCCAATTCATGATAGAGCAACTTGGACGCTTCCAAAAAGTTAATATCAAAAGAATGTATTAATCCCCTATCTATTTTCTGATAATGAGTAAAATACGACACATAGATATCTTTTATATTCGGATAAATTCGTGCATCAAGATATCCTTTCACCTCTTTTGAAGAACGTGAATAAAGTGTATCGTATTGTTTAATCATATCCATCACATAAGATACCCGATCCTTCATTCGTCTTAATTTCACTTCTTCATCAATGGTTTGTCCTGCACGACCAACCATATATTGATAAACAGGGGCATTAAACACACCGACCTGGCGCACATTTGCCATGGGAGCAAATATCCATTGTTGATCCGTGTAGGAAATCCCTTCCGTCTGACGATAGCCTGCGTCAATCAGCATTTTCTTTCTGTACGTAACGGCATGCATCTCCATATTCTTAAAAGCCTCTTGAATACAAGCCTCTTCTATGGTAAGAATTGTCTTTCCCAAAAGATAGGTAGTTTCTTTCAATTTATTACGTTCTGTATCTACCCATGTGAAGTCGGAAAGTGCCAAATCCAACCTGTTATCTCTCAAAAAATTGATAAATAAATCCAAATTGAAAGTATCAACACTATCGTCAGCATCAACCACTTTTACATATTCCGCAGTTGCCGTAAGCAACGCAGCATTAATACACGAACCGTAATTACCATTTTTCTTATCAATGATTTTATAGACGTCAGGAAAACGGGCGGCATACCCTTTTGCGATTTCCAACGAGCAATCCGTACTGCCGTCATTTACGATAATGACTTCAATCCGTTCCCTATTCTTTTGTACCAAAAAAGAATCCAAACAATATGAAAGGTATCTTTCCATATTGTAGGTCGGTACAATAATTGATAGCACTTTCTGTTGCATTTTTCAGAGAATAAATCCCGCCTGGCGTTTTTCTTCACGTCTTTGACGTAGGACTTCCAGAACAAAATCAGGAATAATTTTCTTTATTGTTGAATAAGGTACTTTACGCTTAGCGCCGTATTTATATGGAGACGGTCTGTTTTCAAGTTCCAACTGGTTCTGTTGAATATCTGTCATAACCTGTTGTACCTTATCTGAAATACTTTTCATTTCAGGGTCTCTTGCCCACATTCGCAAACATAAATCTCCATATTTTTCCAAAATACCCATTCTATCCAAAGCCTGGCGTTGAGTAAAAAATGCGAAATGAGCGACAACAGCATCACCGTTCCATGCATTCGACAGGCCTTGGCCGGTAGGATAAATACACGACATAAATTCCTCATCATCACCCGGCACTACACCACCGAACTTTTTCATTTCGTCTCCAAACCATAAAATGGCATTAATGGAGAAACGGGTCATGCCCATTTCCTTCTTGCCTAAATGCAATACACTCCATTTCTCTGTTTTCAAATATTTGTCAATGAACCAGTGGTGCAGTTCACAAGCAAAATTCCCGTTTTTCCATAATATAGGATGAGCTGATGCCGAACTATAATATTGATCTAACTTGATTTTTCCAGATATTTGAAGCAAGTAGGTTGACAAAGAATTATTAATTACAAGCGGACTTACTACAAAATATTGAGGATTCTCAACCCTGAATGCTACCATCTTCTCAATCAGTCCAGGTTCCATCCATACAATATCATCATCCAGTTTGAAATAGATGGTGTCGGATTCCACACAAGCCTTGTAAAAAGCATTAATACTGGCATTACCATTTACAATACCGTCGGGCTGCCAAACCAAGTTAACTACCGGGAACTTGGTCGCCACTTGTTTGAAAAACTCAATATCCGCTCCGTTGTGAGTGTTTATCCAAATATCATATCTGTCAACGATTGGGCAAGAAACGATATACGGTATTAGATACTGCATATACCGGCGGCGACCGGCAGCAGTATTGACTACTACTTTATACTCCTTATACATGCTTGTTGAGTTTATTAAAAAGTTTCATGGCAGACTCTATGGTAGGTGCCATGTCATAATACTTATATTCCGCCAAACGGCCTCCGAATGACACGCCATCTGTTTTTTCTGCCAGTTGGCGATAACGTTCGTAGAGTGTATTGTTGGTTTCGTCATTCACAGGGTAATAAGGTTCCATCCCGTCTCTCCATTCCGAAGAATACTCTCGGCTGATTACTGTATAAGGATTATCATATACGGCATTTCCAAAGGTCTCGAAATGTTTGTGTTCTATAATACGCGTAAAGGGAATATCCCGTGATGTATAGTTTATCACCGCATTACCTTGATAGTTAGGTTTGTCAAGCGTTTCCTGTTCAAAACGCACGGTTCGATACTGCAACTTACCATGGCAATAACCAAAGAATTCATCGATTTTTCCGGTAAAGACGATATGGTCTGCCACCGTATCATACTCTTCCCGGCACGCAAAATAGTCGACATCGGTTCTCACTTCCACATCCTTTAGCAATGCTTCAATCAATTTGTTATATCCACCAATGGGAATACCCTGATAAGCATCGTTGAAATAATTGTTATCGTACGTCAGTCTCACCGGGAGCCGACGAATGATAAATGCGGGCAAATCAGTGCACTTACGTCCCCACTGCTTTTCCGTATATCCTTTTATGAGTTTCTCGTAAATATCCACTCCTATAAGTGAGATTGCCTGTTCCTCAAGGTTGCGGGGTTCTGAAACCCCTGCTTGTTTCATCGCCTCACGTGCATGCTCCCGTTGTGAATCAATCTTTGCCTGTGCCTCTTCGGGCGTAACCACTCCCCACATCTGATAAAATGTGTTCATGTTAAAAGGAAGATTATAGAGTTTCCCTTCAAAATTGGCTACGGGGCAATTCGTGTAGCGGTTGAATTCAACCAGTGAATTGACGAAATTCCAAACCTCAGTATTGGAAGTATGGAAGATATGTGCGCCATATTTATGAACGTTTATGCCTGCCACATTCTCGCAATAGACATTTCCGCCAACTTGCGGTCGCTTGTCTATGACAAGACACCGTTTACCCGCTTTATACGCAAGGTAAGCGAAAGTTGCCCCGAACAAGCCGGAACCCACTATCAGATAATCATAATTATTTTTCATCAATAGTATTCTTTGTGTCAGAAAACTCATATTGCTCAAGAACTGCAAGATGCTTCTTTATATCCTTCTTCCCCACCTCGTGTATCAAATAAAACAGCGTTCTCTGAAATGTCGTAGGAATCTTATCAGACTTGAGTGTATGTAATAAATCCCGATACGAATAATTCAGGAAATCATACACCGGGACAAACAATTCCGGATGAGAATTGAATACACCTTTTACTCGTGAATAACACTGGTATCTATTGGCATGCAGATGAAACCAGACAGGCCCGGCATACATTATCTTTTTCTGATAATTAAACGCCTCTGTCACAGAATATGCCACACGATGAAATGCCAATCTCGAGAAATAGGTCTCTTCCGAAAGTTTGAATATAATCGTATCACCCTCTCCATTATACGGAGGATGAACATTATAATGATCAAACGGGACATACCATTTGTCCGCCTTGAACACATTAAGTCCGGACCATGCTATATACGCCTTATCGTTTAGCAACAGCCAATCCATATATTCACGATATGAATTGGCACACAAGCCTATAAGCCATGAAGGCAATAACGAAACCATCGGTTTTTTACATTTTGAGGACACCCATCGATAAAATGAGAAATACTCCGTAAAAACTTTACCAATCAAAAACGATGGTTTCCAAAGACATTTCTTCGGGTGCCGACATAAGTTCGTATAATACAGTATTCTATCCGCAAAATAGATTTGGTCGGTATCTATTTTGACTGCATACTTATATCTTGCATGTTCAAGGCCGAAATTGCACATGTTGCAATACAATCTCGGAGAATCATCTGGTAACGACAATGCTTTCTCATACTCTTCTTTCGTCAGATCAAAAGAAAGTATGTCTTCATTATAATAGAACACCCTTAATTTATCGGGATACTGTATTATTTTTCTTTCCAATATTTCCGGCGTAGAATCTGTGCAATCATTACACATCACTATCAATTCGTCAAGTGCCCCAATGACTGAATCAATGCATCCTTCTATCAATCGTTCTTCATTGTGCACTCGCATCAATCCTGAAAGTCCGTCCTTAAGTGTTTCTTTCTTGATGTTCAACTTCCTCATGATTTATAGAATTTTTGATAAAGATGCGACAACATTCCGTTTCTCAGAATCTGATTTTTCAAGATATAGAATGATCTTATACTTTAGATTTTCTCTTTTAACCACTTATAGAAACGATACACCCATGTAGCAACAAGCATGTATTTTATACGGAAACTTAAAGGGTAAGCATCTTTGATACTTGTGTATATGGATGCTACTGTCCTATTTTCATACCATTTTGCAGGATTACCAGCCCATTCATTTGCACATATCGCTCTATAACAATTGAACACATTTCTCTCAAATACCAGATTACGACAACCAAGAGCCCAATAAGCATCAAAAATCTGCTTCATAGTTTTCACAGAGCGTTTGATGGATGTTTGATATTTCATGCCATAATCTTCATAATAATAAGTGTACACAACTTTATTGCATACAGCGATTCTATTAACAGACTTCATCAGCCGCAGACAAAACAAAGCATCCTCACCAAACTTGATTGTCGGGTCAAAACGAAGTTCTCCTATGATATTTCTTCGAATCAACTTTGCACATACAGAATTAAAGATATGATAATGTATATATGCTTTGAGATAATTTTCTTTCGTGTTTTCCTGTTTTGACAATGGAACCAAAGAATCTACAGATGATATTCCTTCACTATTAACAAATCTCAAAGCAAAAAGAATTATATCTGCGGTCAAATCCGAAGTAGATATTGCGTCAAGATTCTGAATATCATCATCTGCATCAATAAAGCAAATCCACTCACCTTTTGCGTTGTCGAGACCGATGTTGCGGGCGGAACTGACCCCACCATTCTCCTTATGGAAGACCCTCACCCGACTATCCTTGGCAGCATACTCATCACATATCGACCCTGAACTATCCGTGCTCCCGTCATTTATAAGAATGCACTCGAAATCAGTAAAAGTCTGAGCCAGAACACTGTCCACACAACGGCGGACAGTCGCTTCGGCGTTATATACTGGTATTATTATTGATAATTTAGGATTACTCACTACGTCTGTATCTTTAATTACTCGCCTAAACCATTGTCTATCACCTATCCAAGAAAGGTATTAGCCCAAATAAATGGCAAACGAATAGCATCGCATCTGCCTGCTATAGTAATACCATAATAGCATCTGGTTCAAGCACATCATCCAGCCCAACTACATAAACCATTCCCTGATGCTATCTCACGTCCAGCATTCCTTGTACTAGTCAAACCGCTATTAACTTATGGATTACTATTAATCGACTATCTTCGGTGTCATAAATTATACCTGATTCGTCAGTACTTCCATAATCAACATGGATTAACTCAAAGCATTCATATGTTTGTTCAAGGACACTGTCAATACATTCAAGAAGATACTCTGGGACATGATAAATCGGAACCATAATGGATACAAGCGGATTATCTTAGAAGTCATAACTCATAAAAATTTCAACCACAAGGGTCTGAAAATATACAAAAATTTGAATATCAGCCAAGTACGCACATACGCTATCTTTCCAACATGGGCACTTGAACGTAATGCAATTCTTTCAATATCACGATTCCTATACCATTGACTCCCATTTATCTTCAAATCGTTTCTGCAAAGTTCATAAGCACCTCGAACAAGGGCAACTTCATATTCATCGCAGCGAATGGATAAAGCAGCATACGCCTTATCAAGTTGAACAACATTGTAAACAGACTCTTGGACAGATTGCTGATACTTATCGTAGAAATTCACTAAAGGTTCACAATAACAATAAGAGCAACTTTTTTCCCAACAAAAAGGCAAGACCCTGATATCCTCGATTCTATTTAAATAGTTTATAATAAATAGATTATCTTCGCTTACGCTAACCTTGATGTTAAACCTCAAAGAGCCAACACGCTCATTTTTATAAAGTTTCGCCCAAACAGCACTAAAAACTGAACGACATAAGTGGCTCTTAACAAAACTGGTAAAGTCTAGATAATACCCTTCCGGGAGATATTCACTACTTTTATCATTCACAAACTCATTGTGTTTAACAAACAAAAAGCTACCGATTATAAGGTCTGCATCAAGATGACCGGAAAACGACTCCAGGTATTTCTCCCCTACCCAATCATCACTGTCGACAAAGGCTATCCATTCGCCTGTAGCATTATCCAGCCCCACATTCCGCGCTGAGCTAACTCCCCCATTCTCTTTATGAAATACCCTAACCCGACTATCCTTGGCAGCATATTCATCGCAAATCTCCCCCGACCGATCCTTGCTGCCGTCATTGATAAGAAGACACTCGAAATCGGTGAATGTCTGCGCTAGAATGCTGTCCACGCATCTTTTGATTGTGGATTCAGCATTATACACAGGTACTATAACTGAAATCTTAGGACACTCCATGACTTATTTCTTCTTGACCACATATTTCTGTTTAGGATCTGTCTTGCTTTCTATAGAAGTCATTGTCAATACCTCACCAAGTAATGGATCAATGTAAAAGCGCTTCATTCTGTATTTATCGGAATATCCCAGATAATCTGAAATCTCCTGTAGAGTGTGAGGTTCTTGACAATAGGTCATCAATTTTTGTATTGTTTCCTGCTTTTTCTTGTCTCGCGACCTTACTCCTTGACTTTTTACTCCTTGACTTTTTACTCCTTGACTTTTACTCCTTGACTTTTCATTTTCCATATATTCCGAATTCAATGAGTAATAAGTCCAACGACCTTTGTTGCCTGGTATGAGCATACCGTTGCCAACCAAGGAATACAATGATTTCCCGACTTCCAATGAATTTTTGCCGAGTAATTGCTGCATACGGTAATTTGATGTGCTTCCTTCGGTAAAGGCTGTCGCCAAAACTAATTGCTCCTCCTTGTTGAGCTTCTCGTAGTCGCTACCATAAATATCGTAAAGTGCCTTGTGGCATTCGTCTGGTATTATGGATGCCATAGTGAGTGTCAATTCCACCAAATGCAAATCCTGATTTTCAACAAGACAAGGCTGACGCCAGTTTTCTTTTTTCCAAGCATTCAGGATTGTTGGGAATCCAGAACCTATGTTATCGCCAAAACCTATCATTCTGAACATTGCCTGCATGTTCGGATTGCGGGCTTTGGAGTGACCTCCGGCAAAAATATCCATTACCGGAATTTTCAAGGATCCCGGATTAGAAAAGACAAAACAATTATCGTGCTTCTCAACTTTCAACACTCCGGTTATCATATAGTCAGAATGTATCACTAGATTGGTCAATGCTTCTCTCACTGCTTTATGAACGGCAGTGTCATCAATTCGTTCTATCCCTTCCAATCTGAACGGGCGCTTCAAGTCTTTGATTAACCTAGATTGCACGGCCATAAAGAAGTTGTACAGATTGTTTTCCCATCGCCCATCGTATGTCAGTCGGTCACTCCAGCGGCTATCCGGTTGCATATTCGTCATATCCAGATAGTCCATACGTATATTGTCAAATCGCTCTCTAATGGACAATCCTTTGCCGAACATCAGCAATCCGGCAAGGGTCAATCCCTCCCTACGAGTATTCCTGTCAATTATATAGCCTCCCATATTCAGCAAGAATTCTTTGTCTGAATAGTCGTTCCAAACATGGTCTATGTTAGCTGTGCGGAATCTGTTACGATATGCTGCAAGAGTGTTGGCATCGATGTCATCCATAGTGTAATTCTCCATTAGAACGGAATCATTACCGCTGTCATTGGCATCTCGAATCATTGCCTTTACATCGTCTTCGGTGCAATGGTAGTCTCCTTCAAAGTTCCGTTTGAAAGAGCCGTTCATCATGTTACCATTGATATAGATTGGCCTTTGTCTGTAATCTACTTGCGGAATATTGATAACCAATAGAGAATGTCCTTCGAATTCAATTATATCAACATCTTCTTCGATAAGGATATTTCGATTAACTTTGTTGCTATTCAGGGTATCGAAGAACTCCTTTTTCAATTTCTCTGGATTATTTACACCTGTTATTTCAAATCTTTTTGCCTGGTATGGTTCTTCTATATGTTCGGTAATGCCAAGCACGATGATTCCTCCTACGGTGTTTGCGAAAGATGAATACGTCTCCCAAACTGATTTGGGAATTTGCTTCTCACATTTCTTGCATTCAAACGAAATACGTTCACCAACCTGAAGTAGAGTATTTATATCTGTTATATCCATTTTTGTCAAATTTGGATGTAAGCGTTCACTTCTCCAGCCCATTGATTTCCAAAGAGTATTTCCGCGATTTCGCTCATCAATCGTTGCTTTTACGGGGTTACAGGCCGCAGTAGCACGTCAGGATTTTCTTCAGTTCGTCTTCTGTAAGGCCGGTAGCATGAAGGATGAACTCAAAAGACATACCCATAGCCTTCAGATTGATGGCCGTTTCTGCTCGTCCTTCCGCACGACCTTCTGCACGACCTTCTGCACGTCCAAGTTCCCTACCCTTATGGTCAGCGTAGGCAAGCCTCGAATAATAATCGTATTCCCTCATAATTTCCTCCTTATACTCGTTTAGTTTCTTCTCTCCAAAATGCGCTACGTCAGCCGCATTGAATAAACCCTTAAGCTCCTCGAGCCCTTCTGGCTGTTCGGATAGACTTGCGATATGCTTCAGTGCATAACACCACTTGTCCTCCAATGTCAGGCATTCCTCAATAGGCTTGGCGAAACGACTGAGTTCTACAAAGATAATAGAAATTGTCTCATCCAATACCTCCGATGTGTCTTTTTCCCGGAATGTGTATTCCGAAACGTCTTTACCCTAAGCGAAACCACCATAACAGAACGAATGGGAGTTTTATTCACTGATAGCTTCGATTTCCGAGGATAGCATCTATTATATTATCACAAGCCGATTTGCCATTAATCGGGACAAGATAATCTCTATAATACTGCTCACGTGGTTCCTTATACGTATCTTCTCCCTTGATTACTGCAACAATGAAATTCTCGATATCCTCTGCAGTTCTACCAAAATAATGCAAATTAAATGCTTTTTGAGTATGAGTATTGAGTTGCGCACAGTGTTCTTCTGCATTTCCACGAAGTAGGTACATAACCGGCTTGCGTGTATACATATACTCGTTTGTAAATGATGAGCAATCGTGAATCATCGCATCAGATGTCATAAACAAATCAATATATTGACCAGTTTCAATCTGGGCATTCGGAATCTGGACCCACCGCTCAAAATAAGCATCAGTCTTGTCCTTACCCCAATATTCATTCAAATACGGCCGAAGCAACGGATGAGGTTTAAAAGCGAATTGAACTTCTTCCTTATACTTGTCGGCCAAATTCAGCATGGTTTCATAAAACTCAAGAAAAGTCGAATACTTCAATATACTGTCTTTCTCAAAAGAAAAATGAGGTGCCCAAATTATTCTCTTCTTTGTACTCTCCTGTTTTCTCCATACATCTTTGTATGAATAGTTTGGCAACCTGAATGAATCTTCCATCGGCAATCCAGTCACTCTAATATTCCGACCTTTATTGTTCATCACATTAGCTGTCTCTTCAGCGGCTGATTTGTTTTCAAAGTAAGACTGCCATACATAATTGTGATAAGGTTGATTGCAGATGAAATCAGACACAATATTATGAAAGCCATATACAATATAACATAGCAAAGAATTCCTATTCCTATAAAAATTATGTTCAGAAGAATACGCATTAGCATAAGGTTTTGGATAGAAAATAATATCCGCCTTTACCCTGCTTGTGATTCTATCTGGCACGCCCAAAGTTTGAAAATCAATGCCTTTGCTCTTCAGGTACTGAACTATCGGAGACATAGCGTTAGCATTCTCCAGTGTCGGAAGTACCATAATCATAGGTTCAAATTTCGGATGCTTAAGCATCTTCACATACAATGCCTCGCTTTTCCAAGTTTCCAACTCTGTAATGATGAAAACGACTTTTATTCTTTTCTTGCGTCTAACAATGAAAGCCTTTACTGGAGTGAAAAGCCTTGTATAATACACGTATGCAACCCTGCTGAGCATTGTTCCGACAATGCTATTCCTTATGCGCTTTTCCAAGCCAGTCATAGAGTAGTTTCTGTTTAATTAAATAAAGCAATTCATAGAAGTCTTGATCTCTACGAGTAAAAAGGATTCCACAATAAACGAAGACCGCCGTTACTGAGCCAAGGAGGATTATTACCAAAGGGCTCAGCGCAGTATAGGTCATCAAAAAAGCCGGAATGCACGATGCCAAAGAAAATACCAAATATTTTCCGAAATCCCGGATTTGAGCAAAATACCCTAGGCCGAACAACTTCCCTGTATAGTAAGTATTGATATATACAGCAATCTGTGTATAAACCACCGAAGATAAGCAAATTACTTTCACGCCAAACGGAATTGCCGCACAAAGAATCGCAAATGCAATCGACTTTTTGATAATCTCGAGTTTGAGAAACAAATCTGATCGGCCCTTTACCTGAAGGAGGTTCAGATTCAACTGGCATATATGGTCAAACATCACGGCAAAACAGAATATCTGAACATATACAGCTGCCTCTATCCATTTGTCCGTCAAGAGAAATACAACGACTGGCTTGGACAATGAGGCAAGCAGGCACACAAGGAAAAAAACACCACAAGACGTGATTCTGATATATTTCCTATAGACTCTTATTAACCGTTCATCTTCATCTTGAATCTTCGCCAACAACGGGAAAGTGACTTTCTGTAATATTCCCGTAATCGTGTTCGTAGGAAGTGTTGCAAACTGATTGCCTCTCGAATAGTAGCCTAAATCGCCGGCAGTGTAGATTTTTCCTATCGCCAAAGTCGAGAGGTTGGAATATAAAGTGTGCAACAGACCTGAAGCCAACAATTTGCTTCCGTATGAGAACAAATACCTGAATGACTCTTTCGAGAATCTGCTTTCAGGATACCAGTGTGCAAAAGTCCATAGCATCCAAGCCCGGAGTACCGAACTTGCGATTGCCTGCCAAACTAGTGCCCATACCCCCAAGCCAATGTATGCAAGGACAACACCTATCAAACCTGTAAACAGGACAGAAACAAAACTAATCTTGGCTTGAAGTTTAAAGTTCAGTTCTCTATTGAGTTTCGCATATTGTACAGAAGTAAGTGAATTTATGAACAATGTTACTGAATAAACCTTGATGATACTGCCAAGTATCGGCATCTTAAAGAAGGAGGCTATCAGAGGCGAACATAAAAACATCAAAGCATAGCAGACAAGTCCAGCTATTATGTTGAAATAAAAAGCCGTTGAATAGTCCGCATCCGAAATTTCGGGCTTACGAATCAGCGCATTGGAAAAACCGCTATCAATAAAGGTGCTTGAAATTGCCATAAAAATCCCGAGCATCCCAATAGTGCCAAAATCAGACGGATCAAGCAATCTGGCAAGAAGTAGGCCAAGCAGAAAATTGACAATCTGTGTCGAGAACTTCTCTATCGCCGTCCACTTTATCCCCGAAATAGTATCAGTCGTAATACTCCCCACCCCTTTTTTATTCTCCTTTTTGAACTAATAATCGACGGCTGCGAAACAATCGCTGAATCTGATCAAGGTCTTCCTTGAATGTGACTTTCATATTTGCCACATCTCCCTGGACCACATAAACAGGCTCTCCAGGAAGATAACGCAGCACAACCCCACAGTCATCTGTTGTCTTGAATATCGGGTCCGCCAAGGCAGTTCTATATGCCTTTGCTATCACCCTGCGACGAAAACACTGAGGTGTCTGGCCATTCCGCAGATATGTCCTATCAGGAATATCACAGATGCAATTATCTGAATCGACCCGAATTATTGTATCCGTGGTATTGAATGCGACATCCACTGCATTATACTTTTCCATTGCCGCAAGGCAATCATCTATTATGCGCTTGCTCACAAGTGGACGGACAGCATCGTGAAACAACAGAATGTCATCATCTTCATAGACATCAATAGCCGCCAATGAGGAATGATATCTTTCCTTACCACCTGGAATAATTCTCTCAACCTTACGGTATCCTCTTTCTGAAATGATGTCCTGTACTTCTTCTATAAAATCATGTCGGGAGATTATCGCTATCGCATCAACTCCCGGATGGTTTTCAAATGCTTCTACAGTATAGTCAAGAATAGTCCGGCCATCAACTTTCAAAAACTGTTTGGGCACATCTGCGCCAAATCTGGAGCCACTACCCCCAGCAAGTATCACGGCAATAATTCTTCCCATTGTTATTTATACGCAACAATTCTTGAAATCATATCAAGACAATGGTATTTGCAGACCCATATGTATATGTCCGGAAACCACCTCATCAAAAAATACCTTACCTGATCTTTTCTGCCAAATAGTGATTGTGCCTCTTTAATAACAGTGTCACTCAGCATCTTTTGAAATGGTCTCCACATCGTCCTGGGAACCTCATCATCAACCATAGCATGCCTTAAATACCACACAAGCGAAGCTATTTTTCTTTGTTCTACATAGCAGGCCAGTTCCGGCCATTCAATCCGGCAATAATCAAGGATTTCATCAAGGTTTGCTATCCGATGTGAAATGAGAGGATTCCGTTTATCTGTACAAATACTGTTAGGCCTTATCCGATAATGATTTGTCTGATACTGAATGTCAACTATGCTATAATGCATGTCCCTTATTGCTTTCGCCAATTCAAATGTGAATAATGTATCTTCGTCATTCCTTCCTTCGCGAAACATAGCCAAGGTAAAAGCCTCCTTTTTGAACAGCTTGCTCCAAACATAATGGCTACTACTTTCAGACAACAATGCTTTCCCCCAATCTGCCGCTTCTATTACCTTCAGTTTCTCTCTTTTCCAGGTATTCGGCCGCATAAGATCTGCTACTCCGGATAGATCATCATGCTGAACTATCATTCCATTGGTCAAGAGCACATTTGACGACACCGAGAAACCATTATAAAGGTTTTCAATGGCATTCAGTTCAAGCCAATCATCTGAATCAACAAACCCGATATATTCACCCGTAGCATTTAGAATGCCTGTGTTCCTTGCAGCACTGAGTCCCCTGTTAGACTGGGACATTACGATAATACGGCTGTCCTTGTTTGCAAATTCATCAATTATTTTTGCTGAGGAATCAGTTGAGCCATCATTAACAATAATGATTTCAAGGTTTTGCCAAGTTTGATGGATGACTGATTCAAGACACTGAGGCAAATAACGCTCAACGTTATATACCGGTATAATAACTGAAATCTTCGGATTACTCACGACAGTATTTTCTTCAATTCGTCTTCTGTAAGGCCGGTAGCATGAAGGATGAACTCAAAAGACATACCCATAGCCTTCAGATTGATGGCGGTCTTTGCAAGGCCCTGTGCAAGACCCTGCTCCACCCCGGTATCCGTGGCATACTTAAGTTGTGCCCAATAATCACGTTCTGTCATAATGTCCTCCTCGTATTCTTTTAGTTTCTCCGAATCGAAGTGTGCTACTTCCGCCGCCTAAAAAGCCGATCAATCTCCTCATTGGCCAACTCCTCCGGCTTGCTTTCCATCCCGCCGATATGCTTGAGTGCATAGCACCATTTGTCAACTGCATTGGCGCATCCTGAAAGCGGCTTGGCGAAACGGCTCAACTCCACAAAGATAATATTAATTGTCTCATCCGGAACCTCCAGTGTATCTTTTTCTCTGAAAGTGTACTCAAAAACATACTTGTCTTTGTCTTCCGGCTCGACAAGATGTTTATTCGGCACGTTCAGCAGTACAATCATATAGACCGGAGGTACATTGTACTCCAAAACTTTGCCCTTCTTTTTGCCAGCCTTCAAATTGGACTCATAAACCTTCGATGTGTAATACAGGCAGCGGCGGAAGAAATGCTGCTGTTTGTAGTTCTGCATCTCAATGATGATTTCCGTCCCATCAACGGTCACACACCGCAGGTCAATCCGGATTGTCTTGCTCCTGTCAGTCTTGCCAGGCAACTCGGTCCGCATCAACTTGAATGATACGACTCTACGCTCCGGCGGCAGGATAACATTGATAAAATCCCTGACGACGTCTTTGTTGTTCTTGTCACAGAACACTGCCTTGAATCCCGCATCCGACACCACGTCCGCATAACGCCCCGATGCCTTCTTCCTCATTTCCTTTTCCATAGATTCCAAGTTTTATTTCTCCCGCACAACTCGTACGGGACAGGACAAAACTATGTCATCTACGGAAGATTTCCTATAAGAGTGGTTTTTTCTACTGCAGAAATATATGAATTTTAAATGTTTTTAGATAAATCTTTAATTTGTGACCTCAAACGGTGGTCAATATTAAGACTTTTTTTAAATAAACTTCGTCACCTTGCTAATCGCCCAATGCACTATGAAGGAAATCAAGGCTCTCCTTGCGCTTTTCTTCCAAGATTGCATTGACATTGGTCCAGTCAATATCAGATGATGGCATATTGCCAGAGTCAATCGAAATCAACCGGTCCATCAGGCCGAACTGACCAAGCAATGAATGGAAGCGGGCAGCTCCCCTGAAATCATTGCCAATGCACAAGAATGGCTTGTTGTATAGGATTGAGAATACGCAGGCGTGGAATGAGTCGGTTATTACGAGCTCCGCATCACGGAACGACCTGAGCCAGTTTTCAACCGGCAGCTGTTGTCTGTTGCTAAGTTTTGGCTCTTTTTCACCCAACTCCACTCTTGAGTTGGCCCTGAACGGTTTCAGGCCACTTTTATTCGCAATCACATCCACCACCCTGTCAGTAAGCGACGACTCATCCAAAATATATGTCATGAGCTTGCCGGAAGGGGATGTGGCATTTACCGACAGCCTGTCATAATCATCCGCCGACAACAACATAGTCGGGTCAAGTGTTTGTACAACATCTACTCCGAAGATGTCTCTACAAAGTTTGATGCCGGATTCCTCCCTTACAGAAATCGCATTGAACAACGGCAAGAAATCTCTCGCCTGATTTCGCTCGTCTTCAGAATATTCGTCATTATCAACTCCGAATGATGCAGAAAATGCAATTCTTTGTACATCGCTTGCACCAAGGAAAGCAGTGAGATATCTTTCGATATGTCCTGACATATACGGCCGCCAAACCTGATCGCTTCCTACAACAAAGACATCGTAATCATCTGCCAGGGATTCATCCCAGTCTGCAGGCTTCACGTATCTGCAATGGATATTATCGGCAATGAACTGGTCCGTATTCTTTCTCACCCATTTGTACGGATGTTCAAATATCGGCAGTTTCCTGTCCCCTCCCAAAAATTTTCTTATCAATCTCTTGCCCCACACCAACGGCATCTGCCAGGCAGGATGCAGCGGAGGATACGTAACCTCCGGCTGAAGGTGTTCCACCTCGTGACCCATCCTCTCCAGCACCGTTTGCAACGCATAAGCCTGCAGAATCCCACCATAATTAGTATGTAATTGCAGTGTCAGTATGGCTATCTTCATACACCAATCATCCTGAACAATCTATGTCTAATCCTACCGACCAACGACTCGTCATACAGTCTTCCATAGGACTTGCTGAACGAGCCGCTCCGCTTCAATTCTGAAAAGAAATAAGCCCTGTTGATATGTGGCCTGGCAGAATGGGAGTAGGCAAGGTTCCCTGACACGGCCGATGAATAATCAACCTCAACCATCTCAATATCAAGCCCACCCAATGCTTTCTCTCCCTTCCATGAGTTCACCAGCACGACACTGCTGCCTTTGTCATCATCAAACTCGGGCAACACATTTTCAATGCCCCAGAAATCGCCAAGAGTAATATCGCTGCCGGATTTGCCGGATTTGAACTTACAGGAATAACAAGATGGGCGGAGAATCACATTGTCAAGGAAAAGACGCATATACTCATTGTCAGTATAGCATTCGGAATAATCATCCACATTCACCTCGAAATGGTAATGCTTCCAACCATATTTCTTTTCCCGGAATGACACCTTATTTGCTTCAGGGAATTTCTCTCCAACATATTTATGCCATACATCCGGACTCGGTGCCCCGTGGCATATCACCTCTACTGTCAGGAGATTTTCATATTCCTTTCTTAAATACTTTTTCAAGCCCGCTATCTGGCAGGGAGTACCGGAAAATAACACTTTCCTACCATCACGTAGAAAATCTTCAGCTGCCGAGAAGGAGTTTCCAATACGGCTCTGGATATATTTGGAACCCCTTAATGTCAAGAGAGCTTCCTTGTCTTCCACGAATATATGCCCGGCCTCCAGTTTGTCATTGAATGCACAACCGAAGACTACACCTCCTTTATCCAGCACTTTCTCTGCGATAAGGGTGAAGATGCCGCCAGAACTGCTTGTCAGCCTGATATTGTCATCTTTCGCCTTGGCCGCATAAGCATTGGGGACTGCTGGACTTTCTCCCGGATTCTGTTCAGGACATACCTTCTCACATAGTCCGCAGTCCACGCAAGTCGCTGCATCTGCTATCGGATATAGAAAGCCCTCATTGTCTTCCCGCATTGAAATACAATGCTTTGGACATATTTGAGCACAGGCTGAACAGCCGCAGCAATCCACCTTTTCTTTTATCTCAACCACAGATTCTAGCTATCATTACACGGGCTTTCTCGATTATGAAATGCCTCTCATTATTGGAGCAGCCTATAAACAAAACTGATAAAAGCACCGCCACCACACTGGCAAAGCCTACAACCAGGAAACGCTGCCACCCGTATGGCATAGACAGATGTATTATGAAAGGCAGAATCACTGCTATCAACGTCACTACAGTGACATTCACCAGGACGTATCTGATGAAATGGGACATTGAAAGCCCGGCCATCTTCCGCAGGAACATCAGTCTTGCGAAAAGGCAGGCGATGTCCACCAGAATTGCTACAATATATGTTGCCTCCGGCATCATTCCTAGTTTCAGGCAGATGTAGGACAATGGAAAATTCAGCAAAAGAATACCTCCTACGACTATCTGGTAGTTCCTTATCTTCCCTGTCGCTGTCTGGAGATTAATCAATGTATTTGACAATGTCCCTAACAATGACAGCATCAATGTCAGTCTGACAAAGTCAATACTGTGTTCCGGGTAATGTCCAAGCCAGATTCCGAGTATGAATTCCGTTTCCAGCAAAATAGGAACGGCAAAAAACAAAATAATGTAGAACGAGAACCTTGACCCTCTCTCTACCAGGGAGTGAGCGTATTTCAAATCCCCCGCAGCATATAATTTGGTAATTTGCGGGGTCAATGCTGTCATAAAGTTCGATGCGAACGAGGTCACTGCATTATTCACAGAACCTGCAATACCCCTTGCGGCATTCAAGACCGGACCCACGAAAACATTATACAAAAGATTGACACCTTGATCTTTCAATAGTCCAGCTGTACATCCGATAAAGTTCCAGGTGGCGAATCCTCCCATCTCCTTGAAGATTTCCTTGTCGAAGGAAAGGCTGAAACGGCATTCCTCAAATCGGCTCCGGCAATAAATGACATACATAAACTGCATCAAAAGACCAAGTGCCACCACCAGGAGCGAATACACTATTAGCCTATCCTTTATCGCGGAACAATACGCAATCAAAAGCACGATTCCGAGTCTGGCCAGAACATCGAAGATTCCGAACCAGGCGAAGGTCCCCATCTTCTCGTGGGATACTATTGTTGACGTGAACGGCACGGTAAGCAGACCGAATACGAACGACACGACAGATGCCTGGAACACGACTCCGGCAGCTGACATCCTGTCCGCAGGGATGGTCATTTTATTGTTCAGGAACCATATACCGACAGTCTCCGAGGCCAGGACAATGATGGCCGCAAGGGCCAGCTGTATCAGCAATGATGTCTGGAAAACAGCCTTGAGACGCTGTTTGTTTCCGCTGCCAAGTTCGAATGTCAGGAACCGGCTGATAGCGGAGGAAAGTGAATTGGATATCAGCGAAAACATTGCCACGAAGCCGCCGACTGCTCCATAGATTCCGTAATCCTCGACTCCCAGGGCATTGAGCAGAACTCTGGAGGTATAGAGGGAGACCAGCATCCCGAATAGCATCCGCACATAGAGCATCAGCGTGTTTTTCGCAATGCGGCGGTTGTTGGCAGCGTGGTCTGCCATCATATTTGGCTCGGTTGTATCTTTTGTCATTGGCTTCGCAATGGCGAAATATCGAAATCACCCAATCACCTGCACAAGCTCGGGATGGACGAGGGCCTTGGCGACGGCGATGACGCCTTCGATGTGGATTACCAGGCGGCGGTCACGGGCACCTTTCACTTTCAGGAAGATGCCTTCGTGACCTTCCAGGGGACCGGCTGTTACACGGACGCGGGTTCCCTTGGCAAGATTCAGTTCCTCGGGCTGGAAGTATAGCAGAGTGTCGTCGTAATCTGCAGTGGCGGCAATGAAGGGACGCATCTGGGAGTCGGGGACAATGATTTTCGTGCCGGAGCGCTTGTTCACCATATACTGGAGATATGGAATCTCCATGCTGGCCTTCAGTTGACGCATCCCGGAAGGCGTGGTGAATACGAAAATCAGATTGTGGATAACCGGCACCAGAATCGTCTTGCCCTTATGCTTCGGGTCCGCAGAATACTTTTTCGGAATATAACTTTCAATGCCTTTCTCTTTCAGTATGGCCTCGGCAGCAAGTTCGCGACGATATGTCACGCGCATTGCGAACCATATTTTCTTCTCCTCAGGCATTTACCGCAAAAATTAGGCAGAATACAATATTATGGGGCTTGAAATTCAGTGTAACACATTGAATTTCAATTAATTACAAGAGACTGCGTCCCAATGTGAGTGAAAAAAAGAGAAAAATAGACCCTTACTGCAAAACTGACTCAACACTCGTAATGCATTGGTTATTATTCTGGTAGTTTTCATTCACTCCGGCAAATTTATAGTTTAATTTTGAATATTTCAAGGTTTTTTGAAGTTCAAAATGGTTCAATTTGTAGATTTGGCACCCCCCCCCCGTAAATTTTTGAATTTCAGACAATTAGAAAGAGTGGACAAAAAAGCAAACAACTAGATTTGCCTTTTTGTCCACGCCTTTTTTTGGCAGTAAGATAAAACTGCCGGATTGCTATCTTGCAATATGCTCCAGGAAAAGCTTAATGGTATTCTCCATCAGACAAGTGATGGTCATTGGTCCCACACCACCCGGAACAGGGGTAATCACGGATGCGAGCGGTTCGACAGCCTCATAATCCACATCTCCGCAAAGCTTGCCGGTGACCGGGTCACGATTGACACCTACGTCAATGACCACTGTTCCCGGGGCTACCATATCCGCAGTCACGAATCTCGGACGGCCGATGGCTACAACTAGAATCTCGGCCTGCCTTGTCACTGAAGGAAGATCCACTGTGCGGCTGTGGCAGATGGTCACTGTGGCGTTGCGGTCAAGCAGGAGTTTGGCTACAGGAAGGCCCACTATCTGGCTGCGGCCGATTACCACGGCACGTTTACCCTTGATCTCGACACCGGCTTCGTCAAGCATCCGGATAATGCCCTCAGGTGTGCAAGGAACGGTGCAAGGCTGTTTCTGCCAGAGTGCGGCGACATTGAGAGGATGGAAGCCGTCCACGTCTTTCTCCTTGGCGATTGCCGCAATGACCTTGTCCTCGGAGATGTGGCCAGGGAGAGGAAGCTGGACGAGTATCCCGTCCACGGTATCATCCGCATTGAGGCCGGCAATGATGTCGAGGAGTTCGGCCTCGGTGATGTCTGCCGGCTTGAGGATGGTGGTGTTGCGTATGCCGACTACCTCGGAGGCCTTGGCCTTGCCGCGCACGTATGACTGGCTGGCAGGGTCTTCGCCTACGAGAATGACCACGAGGTGTGGAACGCGGCCGTATTTTTCAGGGAATGTGGCTACCTGGGCGGCCATTTCCGCTTTCAGTTTTATGGAAAGTTCTTTTCCGCTTATTATTTTTGACATTGTTATCCTGTTTTAAGATTTCTCTACTTCGCACTGTGTGCTTCGCTCGAAAAGACAAAGAAAGGGCTGTTACAATGCCCAGTGGCCGATGTCAGTCCGGTGGAAGAGGTTCTCACAGTCAATGAGGGAGACAGCTTCCAAGGCCTTTTCCCGTGCCTCCTGCAGGGTATCAGCACTGGCGAGAACCATCAGGACACGGCCTCCTGAAGTCACCAGTGAGCGGCCGGAGCCGTCAAAGTCCTCGTGACCCTCGCCAGGGAGCTCGGCAAGCGATGTACCCATGTGGTAGACCTTCACGCCTGGCATTGACTGCAATTTCTTCAAGCCTCTGATTTCCACGCCTTTGTCATAGCTGCCAGGATAACCCTTGGATGCGAGGACGAAGCCGATATGCGGTTTCCTGTCCCACTTGACCCCAGGAATCGGACGATGCTCGGCAACAGCGAGGAATATGTCATAAATATCCGACTCCAGAGCCGGAAGCACAACCTCGGTCTCAGGGTCGCCGAAACGGCAGTTGAATTCAATGACCTTGATGCCGTCCGGGGTCTTCATGAGACCTCCGTAGAGGACTCCCCTGAACGGTATGCCTTCCTCATCCATACCTGCTGCGACCGGCTTCATGATATGCTCCAGGGCATATTCTTCATCTTCCCGGGTAATGAACGGCAGGCCGGTATAGGCGCCCATTCCGCCAGTGTTCGGGCCCTCGTCGCCGTCGTATGCGCGCTTGTGGTCCTGGGACAGGATCATCGGAACGACTTCCCTGCCGCTTACAAAGCAGAGAAGTGAAAATTCCGGCCCGGTGAGGAATTCCTCCACTACCACCTTGCCGTGTCCGAACCTGTCATCCAGAAGCATATCCCTGAGCGTCTCGTCTGCCTGCTGGAGATTCGCGGCAATGACCACGCCCTTACCTGCGGCAAGTCCGTCATATTTGAGAACGACGGGGAATTTCCCCGCCCGTACGTATGCCAATGCCTCATTGTAATCGGAGAATGTCTGGTAAGCTGCCGTAGGGACATTGTGACGAGCCATGAGAGCCTTGGCGAAATCCTTGCTTGACTCAATGACGGCTGCTGCCCTGGAAGGGCCGAAAATCTTCAGCCCGCGGGCCTCAAATTCGTCAACAATGCCGACGGCAAGGGCTGCCTCGGGACCAACTACAGTCAGGTCAATGCCCTGGGCCACAGCGAAATCCGCAAGCTTTGCAACCTCGGTATCCTTAATCGGGACACATTCGGCCTGCATTGCTATTCCGGCATTGCCCGGGGCGCAGAAAATCTTGCCGACTTTGGACGAACGGGAGAGAGCATCCACTATCGCATGCTCCCTTCCGCCGCTGCCTACTACCAGAACATTGGCTTTGTTCTTGTCTGTACTCATATAAAATAGATTTCTCGACTTCGCCCGGAATGACAATCAGTGTTTGAAATGCCTCTCGCCGGTGAAGAGCATAGTGATGCCCTTTTCATTGGCAAGTTTGATGGAGTCCTCGTCCCTGATGCTGCCACCCGGCTGTACAATGGCCTTGATGCCGTATTCAGCTGCGAGAGCTACTACATCATTGAACGGGAAGAAACCGTCGGATGCTAGTACAAGGCCTTCGGTATTGATGTCACGGCCTTCCTCCTTCAATGTTGCGGCGGCCTGCTTGAGAGCAATCTCGGCAGAGCCGACACGGTTCATCTGGCCTGCACCTACACCGTAGGTCATACCGTCCTTGGCGACTACTATCGCATTGGACTTCACGTGCTTTACAATCTTCCAAGCGAATTCAAGGTCGGCAAGCTGTGCCCCAGAAGGCTTGGCCTCGGTCACGCATTGCCCAGCATTTACCGGAACAATGCTGCTGTCCCTGTCCTGGACCAGCATTCCGCCGTTCATGCTGACATACTGGCTGCGGACCTTGTCATCCTTGGACATATCCACCTTGAGAATGCGGAGATTCTTCTTGGTCTGGAGGAGTTCGAGGGCATCCGGGGCGAATGAAGGAGCCATCACGATTTCAAGGAAAATAGGCTTGAGCATCTGTGCGGTCTCCAGGTCAATCTCCCTGTTGGCTGCCACGATTCCTCCGAAGATGCTGGTCTTGTCGGCCTCGTAAGCCTTCCTCCATGCCTCGGCAATGGTCTTGCCCACTGCGCTTCCGCAAGGGTTCATGTGCTTCACGCCCACGCAGAACGGCTCGTCGAACTCACGGGCAATGTTCAATGTCGCATTGGCATCCTGTATATTGTTGTAGGACAGTTCCTTGCCGCCAAGCTGCTCGGCTGTCGCAAGGGAGAACGGCTCCACGTCTGCGCTGCTGTAGAACTTGGCCTTCTGGTGAGGGTTCTCACCGTAGCGGAGGGACTGCTTGAGGTCGTACTCGAGGAAGAGTTTCTCATTGAGGCCGGCCTGCGCACGCATATAGGTGGCGATTGCCATATCATACTCCGCTGTATGGGTATAGGCCTTGGCGGAGAGGGCGAGCCTGGTCTCACGGGTGGTATTGCCGGTAGCCTTGATTTCAGAAATGATGGTGGTATAGTCGGCAGGGTTGCATACCACGGTCACTGACTCCCAGTTCTTGGCAGAGCTGCGGAGCATTGACGGGCCGCCTATGTCGATATGCTCGACTGCATCCTCCATTGTCACATCCGGTTTTGCAATGGTCTCACGGAAAGGATAGAGGTTTACGCAGACGAGGTCGATGGTTTCTATTCCATTGTCCTTCAATGCCTTCATGTGCTCAGGCACGTCCCTGCGGGCAAGGAGGGCGCCGTGGATTTTCGGGTGAAGGGTCTTTACGCGGCCGTCGCAGATTTCCGGGAAGCCGGTGACGTCGCTTACGCTGGTGACAGGAAGTCCTGCCTCGCGAAGAAGTTTCATAGTTCCGCTGGTGGAGAGTATCTCCCAGCCGAGTGCGACGAGTTCACGGGCGAATTCCACTACGCCGGTCTTGTCGCTTACACTTATCAATGCTTTCATTATGTTGTGTTTTAATAATTTACAATAATGCGATGTCAACTCCTGGTGTGCCGGTGACGCGGCCGATGACAGTAGCCTTGTCGCCATAGCCTGCAAGGATGTCTATGGCCTTCTGTGCCTCAGGTTCGTCCATTGCCAGAACCATTCCGACACCCATATTGAAGATATTGAACATCTCGCGGTGGCTGATATTGCCGTGCTTCTCGAGGAAACGGAAAATCGGCAGAATCTCCCATGTGCCCTCATCCACGTGGATACCCTGGCCCTCCTGGAGAATGCGCGGGATATTCTCGTCGAAGCCGCCTCCTGTAATGTGGGCCACGCCGTGCACGTCACAGTTGCGAATCACGTCGAGAACCTGCCTTACATAGATGCGGGTAGGGGTCAATGCCACCTCTCCAAGAGGCTTGTCGCCAAGTTCAGGATAGGCCTTGTGAAGGTCGAGACCGGCATCGGAGAAGACCTTGCGGACGAGACTGAAGCCGTTGGAATGCACTCCGGTGGAAGCGATTCCCACAAGCACGTCACCGACCTTGACCTTGGTTCCGTCAATCAGCTTGGACTTTTCCACGACTCCGGTAGTGTATCCGGCAATGTCGTATTCCCCGTCACCGTACATTCCCGGCATCTCGGCCGTCTCACCGCCGATGAGGGCACAGCCGGCCTGGCGGCAACCTTCCGCAACACCTGAGACAATGGCCTCAACCTTGGCCGGGATGTTCTTTCCCACAGCGACATAGTCGAGGAAGAAAAGAGGCTCGGCTCCCTGCGCCAGGACATCATTGACACACATTGCGACTGCGTCAATGCCGATAGTGTCGTGCTTGTCCATGGCGAATGCCAGCTTGAGCTTGGTTCCCACTCCGTCAGTTCCGCTGACGAGGACAGGTTCCTTGATGTTCAATGCCGAAAGGTCGAACATTCCCCCGAAGGAGCCGATGTTTCCCATCACGCCCGTACGGGAAGTGGAAGCCACGTGTTTCTTGATACGGCGGACAACATCGTATCCGGCTTCGAGGCTTACGCCTGCTTTCTCATAATCTACTGCCATAAAATATCAATGTTTTTAGAATTTCCCTTCCTTGTTGGCCTCCTCAATGCTGGAATAGAGGGCGGTCGGATATTTGCCGTTGAAGCATGCCAGGCAGAGATCACTCCGCCTTCCGGCCTCATACAGGGCTTTTTCCGAGAGGAATGCCAATGTATCCGCCTCTATTGTTTCGCAGGCTTCCTGCAATGTCCGGTGTGCGCAGAGAAGCTCATCGTATGTGGAAATGTCCACGCCGTAGAAGCAAGGCGACTTGATCATCGGGCTTGCAATCCTGACGTGCACCTCTGTCGCCCCGGCCTCCCGGAGCATCCTGACAATCCTCCTGGAAGTCGTTCCCCTCACGATGGAATCGTCAATGAGAACCACTCTCTTGCCCTCCACGATGCTGCGCACAGGGGAAAGCTTCATCTTCACGCCCTTGTCCCTCATTTCCTGGGAAGGCTGGATGAAGGTCCTGCCGATGTATTTGTTCTTGATGAGGCCCATCTCGTAAGGGAGACCGCTGGCCTCGGAATAACCCATTGCTGCACTGAGACTTGAGTCAGGTACACCGATGACAATGTCCGCATCCGCCGGCGACTCCTTGAAGAGAAGCTTTCCGGATTCCTTCCTGAAGGCGTGGACATTGACATTCTCGATATCGCTGTCCGGCCTGGAGAAATAGACGTACTCCATTGCGCACATCGCATGTCTCTGATACTCAGAGTATTTTCTGGACCTGACACCGTGATGGTCAATGGTCACGATTTCACCCGGTTCAATGTCCCTGACATATTCTGCCCCGATGACGCTGAATGCGCAGGTCTCGCTGCTGATTACATAACCGTCACCAATCCGGCCCAATGACAATGGTCTCAGGCCATACTTGTCCCGGCAGGCATAGATGCGGTTCTGGGTCATTATCAGGAAAGCGAATGCGCCTTCTATCATATTGAGGGCCTCCATTATCGGGAAAATGCGCGGGGTCTTGCGCTCAAGCGGGTCCTTCTTGATGAGGTGGGCCAGGATTTCGCTGTCCGAGGTGGACTGGAAGAGGCTGCCCCTGTCCTCGAGGTATTTGCGGAGCTGGACCGAATTGACCAGGTTGCCGTTGTGGGCCAATGCGAAATCGCCTGAGTTGTGCCTGAACAGGAATGGCTGGACGTTCTCGATTCCGCCGCCTCCGGTGGTGGAGTAACGGACGTGGCCCATAGCCATCGAGCCTTTCAGGGTGGAGAGGTTGTCATTGTTGAACACCTCGGTCACGAGGCCCTGGCCCTTGACTCTCCTGAGCTGGCCTTCATCATTGACAGAGACTATTCCGCAGCCTTCCTGCCCCCTGTGCTGGAGGGAGTGAAGTCCGTAATAGGTTATCTCGGCAGCATTCCTGACGCCATAGACGCCGAACACGCCGCATTCCTCGTGAATGCCCCTGAATGGAGCCTGATCAATGTCATTCATTGCCAATCTCATTTTCAGTTACCGATGCAAGTCTCTCATATACAGTCCTGTACGCCTGGCCAACCTGTCCGGCGTCGTGGCGGAACCTGTCCTTGTCCAGCTTCATCCCGGTCTCAATGTCCCAGAACCTGGCGCTGTCCGGGGTAATGTCGTCCGCCACCACGAGGCTGCCGTCCGGGAGGCGTCCGAACTCTATCTTGAAGTCCACCAATGTTATCCCTATGCTCTCGAACAATGGCTTCAGGATATCATTGACCTTCTTCGTAACTGCATATATTTCATCGAGTTCCGCACGGGTGGCGAGGCCGAGGGCAATGGCGTGGTAGTCATTGATTATCGGGTCGCCGAGTTCGTCGGACTTGTAGCAGATGTCGAAGATGGTCTCGTTCGGCACCATTCCCTCCTCGATTCCGAGGCGCTGGGCCATTGACCCGGCAATGACATTGCGCACAATGACTTCCATCGGGATCACGTCCACCTTGCGGCAGAGCTGCTCCCTGCCTGAAATCTGCCTGATGAAGTGTACCGGTATACCGCCGCCAATGAGATGACGGAAAATCATGCAGGAGATGTTGTTGCAATAAAGGCCCTTGTCCTTGATGACGGCTTTCTTGATTTTGTAGTAGGCGGTGATGTCATCGGTGAAACTGATTATCACCTTGTCCGGCTCGTCCGTCCTGTAAATCTTTATGGAAACGCCGTCGTGGATTATGTCAGTTCTGTTCATTTGTCTTGTTCGTTTTATTCTCCCCGGAAGTATCTTACTGCATTGTCGAAGAGAGGCTGCTCCTTCTCGGAGACAATGTTCTTGAAGAGATTGTTCTCGTAGCGCTCCGTGTGGCCCATCTTTCCTAGGATTCGTCCGTCGCGGCTGATGATGCCCTCGATGGCGTAATATGAACCGTTCGGATTGTAAGGGGACTCCATCGTGACCGCATTGTCAATAGGGTCAGCATACTGGAATGCCACCTGGCCATTTTCGAAGAGTTCCTTCGCAAGTTCCTCATTGACAACGAATTTTCCCTCTCCGTGGCTGACTGCGATGGAGAATGTGTCTCCGATTTTCAGGCCAGCGAGCCAAGGTGAGTTGACCGTGGCAAGGCGGGTGCAGGCTATCTGGGAGATATGGCGGTTTATGTCGTTGCGGAACAATGTAGGTGAGTCCTTGGTGACGCAGCCGAGATGTCCGTAAGGGAGAAGGCCGGACTTGACGAGGGCCTGGAATCCGTTGCAGATTCCGAGGATGAGTCCGCCCCGGGCAATGAGGCCTTCGATTGCTTCCGCTATATCCTTGTTGTTCAATACATTGGCAATGAATTTTCCGCTTCCGTCCGGCTCGTCGCCTGCCGAGAATCCGCCGCAGAATGCCAGAATATGACATTTTTCAATATTGGCCTTCATCTCGGTGATGGAGTCGAAGATATCCTGGGTGGTGAGGTTGCGGAACACGCTCATCTTCACCTTGGCGCCGGCCTTGCGGAATGCCTTGGCGGTGTCGTAGTCGCAGTTTGTTCCAGGGAAGACCGGGAGGTAGGCTATCGGCTCCTCTACCCTCTCGCCCTTGTACTTGAGGTCCACTTTCTTGGCCTTGTAAGGCTTCACTCCCTCCGCTCCCTTAGGCAGGAGACGCTTCATAACCGGCTTGCTGACAGCAGGATAGACTCTCTCATATCCTTCGAATGCGCTCTCCAAGAGGTCTGGCATCGGGATGTTCTTCGCATTGATCCTGAGGCAGTCATCCACGCCTGAGGTCACGAGACCGAGATATTCGGCATTCTCGAATTCAAGGCTACCCTCCGACTCCACGACGATTGAGCCGTAGCTGTAGTCAAAGAGTTCATTCTCAGGGATTTTCACATCCACGCCGAAGGCATTGCCGAAGGACATCTTGCACAATGCCTCGGCCACGCCGCCGAATCCCACGGCCCATGCCGAGACAATGTTGCCAGTCTCAATCTGCTCCGTTACGTAGGCCCAGTTCTTCTTGAGCTGGTCCACGTCCGGCATCCTGTCGGCACGAGGTGTATGCTTGATGAGATAGAGGTGGTTGCCCTCCCACTTGAGTTCAGGGGAGATGACTTTGCTGGCATCTACTGTGGTGATACCGAATGAGATAAGTGTAGGAGGCACATTGATGTGCTCGAATGTTCCGCTCATTGAGTCCTTTCCGCCGATGGACGGGAGGCCGAGTTCTACCTGCATCTTGAGAGAGCCGAGGAGGGCACTCATTGGCTTGCCCCAAACCTTGGGGTCGTGTGTCATTCTCTCGAAATATTCCTGGCAGGAGAATCGCATCTTCTCATAATGTCCGCCGGCGGCCACTACCTTGGCACAGGCCTCGACCATTGAGTATGCGGCTCCGTGATACGGGCTCCATTTGCTGATGACCGGATTGAAGCCGAATGCCATTATGCTGGCGGTGTCGGTGTATCCGTCGGTCGGGAGTTTCTGGACAGAGACCTGTGTCTCGGTGAGCTGGAGTTCCCCGCCGTACGGCATAAGTACCGTGGACCTTCCGATGGTGGAGTCGAACATTTCTATCAATCCCTTCTGGCTCACCACGTTAGGGTCCTTGAGGTTATTGTTGAGCTTCTCCTTGAGGGAGTCACCGGCGACTTCGCGGCGGAACGGGTCAATGTCCTCGACCGCACCGATGCATGCCTTGGCGTAATGCCTGGCTCCGGCGCTGTCAATGAAACTGCGCTTGAGGTCAACGACGAGCTTGCCGCCATTGTACATTCTCATTCTCCTGGTATCGGTAACGTCAGCGACGTGGGTCACTTCGACATTCTCGCTGTGGCAGTATTCCTTGAATTTTTCTGCATCCCCAGGGGCGACCACTACCGACATTCTCTCCTGTGACTCGCTGATAGCCAATTCGGTAGAGTTCAGGCCGCTGTACTTTACAGGTACCCTGTCGAGGTAGATGTCGAGGCCGTCCGTGAGCTCGCCTATCGCAACGCTGACACCACCGGCACCGAAGTCATTGGACTTCTTGATGAGCCTGGTGACCTCAGGCCTGCGGAAGAGTCTCTGGAGTTTCCTCTCCTCAGGGGCGTTTCCCTTCTGCACCTCGCTACCGCAGGTCTCGAGAGATTCCTCAGTATGTTCCTTGGATGAGCCTGTCGCTCCGCCGATTCCGTCACGTCCTGTCCTTCCGCCGAGCAGGAGTACAATGTCGCCCGGTGCCGGGGACTCCCTGCGGACTTTGTCGGCTTTTACCGCTCCGACTACCGCTCCGACCTCAAGTCGTTTGGCCGTGTATCCTTCATCGTAGATTTCCCTGACGTGGGTGGTGGCAAGACCAATCTGGTTGCCGTAGCTGGAGTATCCGTGGGCTGCTTTGCGGGTTATGACACGCTGGGGAAGTTTGCCAGGAAGTGTCTCGGCCACAGGCTTGTAGATATCGCCTGCTCCGGTCACCCTCATTGCCTGATATACGTATGAGCGTCCGGAAAGAGGGTCGCGGATTGCTCCTCCGAGACAGGTGGCGGCGCCTCCGAACGGCTCGATTTCGGTCGGATGGTTATGGGTTTCGTTCTTGAACATCAGCAGCCATTTCTCGAGTTTGCCGTCCACTTCGACGTCCACGTAGATGCTGCATGCATTGTTCTCCTCGCTGACCTCCATGTCGTCAAGCTTGCCGATGCTGCGGAGGTATCTTCCGCCGATGGTGGCCATATCCATGAGGTTCAGGCCCTTGTCTTCGCGGCCGAGCTCCTTGCGGAGCCTGAGGTAGAGTTTCAATGTACCGTCAATTTCCTCTTTGGCGAATGAGTCCTCGATGCCGTATTCCTCGAGCTCCGTGGTGAATGTGGTGTGACGGCAATGGTCGCTCCAGTATGTGTCGAGAATCCTGAGCTCGGTCTCGTTGGGGTCACGGCCTTCTTCGGTGAAGTACTTGACCACTTCTCCGAGGTCGTCGGCGTTCATTGCCAGGCCCATCTTGCGGCAATATGCCTCATACTCAGCCGGTTGCATTTTCGTAAACCCTTCAAGGACGGCCACTGGCTTCACTGCTGCCTGCTCGGAGTCGGTGAGCTTGGCGAGGTCTTTCTCGCGGGATTCTACGGAATTGATCATATAATGCTTGATTCGGCCGAGGGTGGCGTCGTCAATGTCATTGTCAAGGATGAGGAGCTTGGAACTCTTGATTCTGACTTCGGCTGCAGGGTCAATGAGGCGGACACAGTCCACGGCCGATGCGGCTCTCTGGTCAAACTGGCCAGGTAGATATTCCACGGCAATGTATTTCTTGCCTTCGAGGTCGCAGGTGTCGGTGACATTGTCGGTCACGATTTCCCCGAACACGCTATAGCGGCTTTTCTCGAGGAGTTCGGGGGTGAAGCCGAAGAGGTCATAGACGTTCAGCAGCCTGAGTGTTGACAACTGGAGCTGAAGGTTCTCGTTCAATTCTGCCTTGAGGCTTGCTGCCTCTACCTGGAATTCAGGATTTTTCTCTACGAAAATGCGGTAATTCTGCATATCTTGTATGTTGTGTTTTCTGTTGGTTCTGTTTGGCTGGGCTCTGTTTGGCCGTGCTGCCTTGGTTGGCTTTGCCGCACTGCCGTGGTTGGCTTGGCCGTGCTGCGATTGGCCGGGTTTGGTCGGGCTTGGCTTTGTTGGATCCGGTGCTGGCGGGCTTGGCTGGGCCGTGGGTTCGCCGGGCTGGCATCGCTTGACTGGGCTGCTCCGGAAATAAAAACGCAGGTGGCGCATTCTCCGGTAGCCCGAGGGGCTCCTGAA
>JBJEBV010000033.1:0-2652 GCA_051870395.1 Candidatus Cryptobacteroides sp.
GCCGAAAACCGCAGAGCTGGAGCATTAATTGTACAAAAATAATCAAAAGTCACGAATACTTAAGAACCTTACTGATAAACTTTCGCAATATATAAATTAATTCATTAACCAGCAAGGAAGATTTCAAACTTTGACTCATATCGACAAATGTACTAATCATGGCTGCCATAATGTGGCAGTTTGCTGCGTTCCTGTGGTTGCTTATATTGATATACTTCCCGAAGCCTGGATTATTTCACCCGGGATGTTCATGGACCGGACCTTCGTGTTATATATGTCTCGGAGATACCTTTGCATATTGGCTTACTTTGATATGTTTTATGTATAAGTTAATTTGGATATAAATAAAATGTTACTAACTTTGCAGTGCTTGGAAGACATCAGGATGAATACGAGGATTGAAACTGAAAAGGCGGCACGGAGGAAACGCACGGCGGAGGAGATACTTGATGCGATGGAGGCATCAGGCTTGTCCAGGAAAGAGTTTGCAATGAAAATGGGCAGGCAGCCGAGTGAGGTGACGAAGTGGCTCAGCGGGAAGCATAATTTTACATCCGACCTTCTGGCCGAGATTTCTCTGGTATTGGGCTGTCCCATTTCCGGAGCGGAGGACAAGTTATATACGAAACAATGTGTTGACGGCTATGCGGCCTCTGACTCCGACAATGTTGTACAAGACCCTGAATATACATTGAGGAATATAGATCTCCCGGCAGAGACTGTGACAGCCTTGATATCCAAGGCCGGCAATGCTGGTTTGAGCCTTAGGGAATATGTAAGGCAACTGCTTTGCAGGAAGGCGGCTGAGAAAAGCGTGTCTGCCCACGACTTCTGTGGAATCTGGTCTGAGGAGTGTCCGGATATTGATGAGATTCGTTCAT
This sequence comes from Candidatus Cryptobacteroides sp., assembly GCA_051870395.1. Lineage (GTDB taxonomy): Bacteria > Bacteroidota > Bacteroidia > Bacteroidales > UBA932 > Cryptobacteroides. Next base: position 882 of record JBJEBV010000033.1, read on the forward strand.
TGCGAGAGCATAATTCAATCAAAGAACTATGAGATATCTCCTTGACACCAACATTTGCATACATCTTTTCAAAGGACGGTATTCTGTTGCCGAAAGGATTCAGGAACATGGTTGGGGAAACTGTTGCATTTCCGAAATCACCAAAGCCGAACTGCTTCTTGGTGAAGAACTTGCTTTAAGGAAAGGCAGGGATGTCCCCAGGGGAGCGGTAGGCAGGTTTGTTTCCTCTTTGGAGGTTATCTCGATCAGCGACGGGATTGAAATATTTGCAAGTGAGAAGGCCCGTCTGGTATGCTCGGGCACCGGGATAGAGGATTTCGACCTGCTGATAGCCAGTACGGCCATCGCCAACAATTGCATACTGGTAAGTGAAAATACAAGACATCTTGACCGCATCCGGGGTCTCCGTCTGGAGAACTGGGTAGAGCGGGGGCTATAGGATTACTCAACGCATTAGAACTTATTGGCTGAAGGATTATGACAGAAGACAGACTCTCGCAGATAGTGGAATTCTGCAAACTGATTGACAAGGAAAAATTCGTGCAGCGCCGCACTTACCTATCGGACGGTGAGCGTCTGGAGAACGATGCGGAGCACGCCTGGCACATGGCAGTGATGGCTCTCCTGCTTTCCGGCTATTCAAATGAAAAGGTTGATGTGCTGAAGGTTGTGAGCCTGTTGCTGGTACACGACCTGGTGGAGATCTATGCCGGTGACACCTTCGCATATGACGAGGAGGGCAAGAAGACGCAGCGGGAGAGGGAGTTGGCTGCGGCGGACAGGCTCTACTCCCAGCTTCCTGAAGATCTTGCAGGGAATATGCGCTCTCTCTGGGATGAGTTCGAGGAGTGGGGGAGTCCCGAGTCGAAGTTCGCTCATACCCTTGACAACTTCCAGCCCCTGCTACTTCAGCACGCCAGCGGTGGCCGCGCCTGGAGGGAGGGCGGACGCAGGCTCTCCGAGGTTCTCGGGAGGAACGCCCGCTCCGCCGAAGGGTCGCAGACTCTTTGGGAATATGCCCGCACGAACTTCATCCAACCGGAAATCGACGCCGGCAACCTCATAGACGACATTGACTGATGCCCCTTGAACAACTGCCGGCACTTCTTCTCGCAATCCTGGCCGTGGGTTATACCCCGGGGCCGGCGAATATATATGCGATGTCATGCTCCCTCAGATACGGATGGCGGGCCTCAATGCGGATGTGGCTCGGGCTGCTCTGCGGGTTCCTCACCGCTGCACTTCTGGCAGCCGCTGCCGCCCACTTTGCAGGGATGGCGTTCAAGGAATACGTCCCATACTTGCGTTACCTTGCCGCTGCTTACATTATCTACCTTGCCTGGAAGACATACAGGGCTGGAGTCTCATCCGAGGGGGATGCTGAACCTACGTTCTCAAGCGGGTTCATCGTGCAGCTCACCAACGCCAAGATCATCCTCTTCGACCTGAGCTGCTACTCGGCATTCGTCCTTCCATACTCACAGAGGTTGCTCGACTTTCTTCCCGTCACCGCCATTCTCATTCTCGCAGGCCCCGGGGCAAATCTTGTATGGCTGCTGGTTGGGGGAATGATCAAGCCACTGGTCGGAAAATACTCCCGTCCGGTATCCGTGGCAATGGCACTCGCGCTTGTCTTTTGTGCATTGATGATGATATTGCTGCACTAATTGCGGATAATCAATGAAATTATTACTTAATTTGCGGTTCCTTTTTGCATAAATTGATAATAACCAATTGACATATTAATTCTATTTGGAGCAAGCTATTGTTG
>JBJEBV010000034.1:0-2640 GCA_051870395.1 Candidatus Cryptobacteroides sp.
CCAAGGCTGATCACCTGTTTGTTGGTCAGGCTGTCGCTCTTTGCATTTACTTTATAAGTAACGGTAGTTGTGTAGCTTCCGTTGCGGGAGTTGAAGGTAACTTTTGTAGAAGCGTAACCTTCCTTAATTTTCTCATAAACCTTGTTATTCAGGATTTCCGGATTTTCGTCGGCGTTTCCTGTTACACTTGTGGAAACCGTTTCGGTTCCATCCAGTGCCAGCTCATAGCCGCCCCAGTTTTCAACTTCTTCTGTGATGGTCTCGTAATCATCACCAGTCTGATCCTGCCAGCTTACCTCAGTCATCTTTACATAGCCCATGCCATCCCAGTCCGGATCTGCTTTGAAGCCCTTCATGATCTGAGCGTAACCCTTGCCCGGGCATACCAGGTCGTTGCCTGCGTGCATCTCGTACATCGGTACGGACTGTCCGCCGCCCCAGTCTGTCATGATCATGCCCTGGAAGCCCCACTCATCTCTCGGGAATGCGGTACACAGGTCGTAATCATCTGCTGCCGGTCTACCATTGTTCTGGTTGTAGGAGGTCATGATCGCCATCGGCTGTGCCTGTTTTACAACCATCTCGAAGCCCTTCAGGTAGATCTCACGGAGTGCTCTCTCGGAAATGGTGTTGTTCTCACTGTTACGGTTGGTCTCCTGGGAGTTTACTGCGTAATGCTTGATGGTAACGCCAACACCCTTATTAGACTGTACGCCCAGGGTTGCTGCTGTACCGGTCACACCGACGATCAGCGGATCCTCGGAATAGTACTCAAAGTTACGTCCGCAAAGTGCGTTTCTGTGGATGTTCATACCAGGTGCCAGCCAGGAACCGATACCGAACTCTTCCATCTCTTTTCCTACGCCGCGGCCGTATGCATAGATCTGCTCCACATCCCAGGTCTGCGCGATCAGGGTACCGATCGGCCATGCGGTTGCGAACTGATAATAAGTCGTATCTCCAACCTTGTAGGACTGAGTGATACGGATACCGGCTGGTCCGTCGGAAAGGTTAACCGGAACAAAGCCCTTCTCGTCATTTCTCCAGGTTGCTCCCGCTACACCCTGTACGGTCTTGTCACTGGAATGTCCGTTTACCAGCTCGGTCAGTTCATACAGGCTTAAGCCGGATACGAACTCTTCCAGGCTGATCTTTCCATTGTAAACATCCATCAGGGTATTTTCACTGAAATCACCGTCAAATTTCTTAACGGTCTCATTGTAGGTTACGGTATAGTCAGAGCTGTTCTTGTTTCCTTTCTCTACACGGGAAACCTCTGCCGTTGCGCCGTCTTCATTTTTTGCAAACAGGTACTCTGTCTCTGTGGTGTCAGAGGTATATACGGTGACATCCTCATTCTCCTTGATCACGGTCGGTGCCGCATATCCGCTGAAATCCAGTGCGATGGCATCTGCATCTGCGATCTCCTTCGCCTCACCTGCGTAGGTGATCGGGGTCGCGCCCTCTGTGGTCAGCGGATCCAGTTCCGGATATTTCTCATCCGGTGCCAGGTTCGGGTTGTCCTTTACCTGTACCATCAGGTTGCTGTACTGCTCCGTGATCACATCCTCTGCCAGGGACAGCTTGCCTGCCACATGGGTATTTCTGGAGGAATTACCGACACGGATCACATAGTCGCCATCTTCCATCACATAAGCAGCCTTGCTTTCATCGTAGGAGCCCATCTCAATGGTGTCAAAGCTTACAGTCAGTGTCTGGGACTCGCCCGGTGCCAGAAGGTCTGTCTTTGCGTAGCCTGCCAGCTCCTGGTACGGTTTGTCAAGCTCTCCATCCGGTGCGGAGAAGTAAACCTCTACAACCTCTTTACCGGATACCGCGCCTACGTTCTTTACGGTAGCCTTTACCGTCACTTTATCTTTATCTGCTGCCACAGAATCCGTCCGGATGGTGAAATCAGTATAAGATCCGCCGTAACCAAACTCATAGGCAACATCCAGGCCAAAGGTATCATAGTAACGGTATCCAACAAAGATATCGTCATCATATACTTCCTGGTTATTGTTTCCATCGTTGTTAGCAAAGCCTGCGCTGGATGGGTTGTCATCGAAGTTCACCGGCCAGGTATCGGTCAGTTTACCGGACGGGTTTACGGTACCGTTCAGTACCTCTACCACTGCGTCACCGCCGGTCATACCAGCCTGGGACATCAGCAGCATGGAATCCAGACCATTGATCTCTTTAAAGAATTTGGTATCAATGATACCGCCCACGTTCAGTACGACGATCACGTTCTCAAAGGTCTCGCCGAGCAGGGCCAGGTTTGCCTCCTCATCTGCGCTCAGAAGGTAGTCACCTGCTGCTGCGGAACGGTCAGAACCCTCACCGGAGTTACGGGCAATCACGTAAATCGCGGTGTCTGTCTCTTTTGCCGCTGCTTTTACCTGGTCAACTGCACCATCCAGTTCTGCGTAAATATGTTCATTTACCCAGCGGGTGGACCAGCCGGAACTCTGTCCGCCGCCCTCTGATTTCCAGAGTGCTGCCATCTCGTCAATAAAATCCGCATTTACAATGTTATAACCCGCATTTTCAAAGCCCTGTCTTACGGTCACGTTGTCACGCTGGTTTACTGCGCCGGAACCGGTACCGCCTTTGATGGTGTTGTATACGCCCTGTCCA
>JBJEBV010000035.1:0-114000 GCA_051870395.1 Candidatus Cryptobacteroides sp.
TTACGGGTTTATCATTTTAAGTATCAGGGCTTGCGGGAGTTATGGATGAGAAAAATTATTTTCGTAAACTCTCCTTGCGCTCCGCCTTGCAGAAATTTGAAAAAATGTTCCATTATTCCTAATTATTTTCTACTTTTGGGACAGAATTTACTAAAACCTACGCAAACCATGCAGGAAACGGACATACGTATAGATATAGGTTCAATTCTCCAGAAGCGCTCGGTAAACTTGCCTGGCTTCCTCGTCAAATGGCTGGAGAAGTTCATCCATCAGGACTTCCTCAACGAGTTTATGACCAGGGGGTATTCCGGTGTCGAGTTCTGCGACAAATGTCTGGAATACCTGGGCGTGAAGGTAGAAGTGAATGGAATTGAGAACCTTCCACGGGACCGCAGGTGCACCTTGGTATGTAACCATCCCCTCGGTGGAATCGATGCGGTAGCACTATGTGCAGTCACCGGAAAGAAATATGACGGAAAAATCCTGGTGCTGGCCAATGATTTCCTGATGAATATCAAAGGGCTTGCACCGCTGTTCGTCCCCGTCAACAAGGTCGGCTCCCAGACAGCGGACATCAGGGACAGGGTCAGCGCATTGTTCAACTCGGATTCCCAAGTCATCATTTTCCCTTCAGGAAAAGTATCCAGAAAGTACGGAGGAGAGATAAAGGACCCGGAATGGAAAACGACATTCATGCGATGGAGCATTGAGACCGGACGCGACATTGTACCTGTCCATTTCTACGGGAGCAATTCCAAAAGATTCTACAACATTGACAGGATTGCAAGGTTCTTCAATGTGAAATTCCCCGTAGGAATGGCTTTCCTTCCTGACGAATTGTACAGGAGCCAGGGCAAGACATTCCGTCTGGTTATCGGCGAACCCATCCCCGTCACGGTTTTCGACAAGTCAAGGAACATTCCGGAATGGACCAGATTCGTACGTGACAGGGTATATGAACTGTGATGGTACCCATTATTAATAAAACCTAACCTATTATAAGTGTACTAAGAAATCTGGAAGAAACTTGCTTCAGATTACCAAACCTCTTTAGAGCATGAAAAAGATTATTGACCCCATTGACAAGGGGTTGCTGAAAAGCGAACTTACCGCAGACAGGCTGCTGCGGACGACCAACAAGGCCGGAAATGAACTCTACGTTGTAACCGGGCACGACGCTCCGAACGTAATGCTGGAAATCGGAAGACTCCGGGAAATTGCATTCCGTAGCGGAGGCGGCGGAACTGGAGAGAGCGTGGACATTGACAAGTTCGACACCGACCCGGCATACGGTTACAAACAGCTAGTGCTATGGAATCCGGACGATGAGGAAATCATCGGAGGCTATCGGTTCGCCCTCTGCGACGATATAGTGTACGACCGCTCCGGACAGCCGATCCTGACATCCTCTCACATGTTCCATTTTACGAAGCATTTCATTCACAAATACTTGCCTTACACCATCGAACTGGGCCGCTCGTTTGTCGCTCTCGAATACCAGAGTTCCAAACCGGGTCCCAAAGGAATCTTCGCCCTGGACAATCTATTCGACGGCATCGGGGCATTGATGCTGCTATACAAAGGAAGGATGAAATACCTTTTCGGCAAGATGACAATATACAGGGAATATCCGGAAGAAGCCAGGAATATGGTTATGTATTTTCTGAAAAAGCACTTCGGTAGTAATGGGTATCTCGTCAAGCCTGTCAAAAAGGTAAATATCCCCAGCAAGAGCAGCTACAAGAAACTATGCTCCGCCGGCAGTTTCAAGGAAGACCACAAGATTCTCAATTCGGAAATACGAAAAATGGGGGTCAACATTCCTCCACTTGTCAATTCCTATATGAACCTCTCCCCGACAATGATTTATTTCGGGACCGGGATCAATGATGAATTCGCCGACGTATATGACTCAGGAATAATGATTTGCTTCGATGAGATATACGCTGAGAAGAAAGTTCGCCACATTGAATCCCTCATTAAATCAGGCTGGCAGAAACTGAAGAAGTTCAAGCACTAGCTCGAAAAATCACCCTCCGATTTTGGCATAAATCTCGGAAACCTTGAAGAAGCCTTTGGACATAAAAAATTCATGGGCCCGATGGTTGTCCTTTCCGGATTCAAGATAGACGTCCTTCAGTCCACGGGAATGAAACCAGCCCAGGGCTGTATCAAGGAGGGATGAGCCTATGCCCCGGCCACGTATATCAGGATTCACCAGGATGTCGCAGAGCACGCCGAAATGGTCTCCCCCATCTTCGGAATCTTCGAGGACGCAGAAGCCGGCGAGATTTCCGTCCGGCAGAACGGCCTTGAATACGGCCATGTCATCGGCATTGATATGATCCAATATATATGTATGCCATAGAGGACGGCTATCCTGGATGACGGACGGAACATATTTCTCCCCGTCAAAGGTCAGTTTGCCAACCCCCATCTGGACCTCTCCGTGGGATATGTATCCGCTGTGGGTCTCAAGATTGGAGTAGAACATCCCCATCAGGGACTCCGCATCGTCCGGGATGGCCTGCATTATCTTTAATTCGTTGCCTGAAGTTGCCATTATTGTCATTTTTTAACAAGAATATACTTAACAGATTAACTTGTTGCAAATCAGCATCATATTTCTCCATTTGCCCAGCCCAGCCGGAATGACTATGCTAAAAATATCTGCCGGCCTTGACAAAAAACTGCTTGATACCCTTCGCAATAACAAGTAGAATCGCAAAGAGTGAAATGCCGAACACCACCGCCACAAGTATCGCAGCGAAGTTTTCCGTCTCGTAACCGAAATGCACAAGGAACGGCATCTTTGAATCCTGGAAGAACAATTCAAACGTAGATACCGCCGAGATGATACCCATGATGAAATTCAGCCAAAAATCAGAATTCATCGCCTTGTGGTCACTGAGATTGTGAAGACTGCTATCCACCATAGACATCATCTCATTCAGCTTGTCCATATCCTCGTCAAGATTGAGTCGGCGTGTGGTCCTGTCGAACATAACCTTGTGCGATGTGAACTTGGAATACTTCACTACATCCAGGAGAAGGACAATCTGGGACAGCCTGAGGCTTAGGTCCGCATTCTTTCCAATCAGTTCGTATGCCGACTCCTTGCCGGCGGAAAGTGTGGCATTGACGAGTTCATCGTTGGCCTTGCCGATCACGTACTTCTTGGCGAGGACCATCTGCAGAATCATCAGATATTCAGGCCAGGACACGTGGTATCTGGCACGCTCCTGAAGATGCTCCGCCCAGTTGACAGTGGAGCCTGTGGCGGGACCGTCGCCAACGGAGCCGTCCACTGCCCCTCTGCGGCCGTAGGTTCCAAGAACCATGCACATATTGTTGTTTACCAGCACGAGGTCATCAGTATCAATGGCTATGTTCTCTCCGCAGACTTCTTCGAACGCCTCCGGATCGCGGTAAGGCCACTCTCCCGGATAAAGCGTCATAAGGCCAATCAGCTCATTCTTGTGCTCATTATGGATATGTGACACAATCTGGCCCTCGGTAAGAGGATGCTCCCTGTCCTTGCTGAAATAGTCCTCACCCGTGACAGGGTCCGGATGCATGATGTTCTCCCAGAGGTCCACCATCGCATAATGGCTGTCACTCGCAGAGTCAATCTTCATCCCGGCAATGCGTTTCTTATTGATAATCAGTCCCTTCTTCCGGACCGACAAGTCAAAGACGGAACAATGACCGTAAATGAACTTCTTGTATCTGGTGGCGATTTCCTCGAATGTCCTGCCTTTGCCGAAGAAATCAAGGTCAATCCCCTTCTCAAGAGGATTGCCTTCGGCATCGTAGTGGAAATCCTCAATTGTGAATCCGGACTCGAGATTGATGTCCGTCTTCTTTTTCTTGTCCGGACCTGATGCCGCATTCTCCTTCTCGGCACTCCAATACTCCGCTCCGAGATATGTGGAGAGCAGTGCAATGATGTGGTCAGTCGTAGCCGGGCGGGAAAGAATCCCCGCATTGCCGTCGAACAGGAAACGGTATGTCAATGACACTGTATGGCCGAAGAAAAGGGACATTTCGACATTGACGTGGCAATGCATTGTAATTGGCGGAAACTCCTCGTCTCCGCAGGGATTGAGATCCATCTCGAATTCGAATCCCCGCAATGAGAATCTGCGGACACTCCTCTCGTCAGGGGCATCGGCATCATTCTCCGGAAGCACAAATATCTGTGACTCAATGTCATTGTTCATCGGTGCAATGGGAATGCCGAGGGCGTCCGCCTTTTCCTTGTACCTTATTCCTCCATAAGACTCGTCCAGTACCATATCGTCCCCGTCCGGAAGTGTCTGCATATATTTTGCAGGCACCTTGAACTTCTTCTCCTTCCTGATGGAGAATGTCTGGATGAAAACTGCGGAGAATCCTGGATATTCCAATCCGTGGTCAGGCACTCTGCCAGCCAATTCAAAATCTGTCATAAACGAAATAGTTTTGGAAGGGCAATTTACTCATTTCCCGAAGAATAACCAAATTTCCAAGCACAACCCGAAGAATATCAAATTCGCATGAGCCCGGGGAAAAGCAGCAGCATGGCAGGCAGATAATCCTTCAAGGAAATGCGCATCTTTTCCAGCACTTTCTGGATATCGCGCTTGACCTTGCGCGGTGTAATATTGTACCTGGCTGCGATTTCATTGTATGTCAACCCCTCGAACCGGCTGGCCATGAATATGTTGCGGGTAAGCTCCGGCATTGTGGCAATGAAATCACGGAAAATTGTGGCAATCTCATTTCCGAAAAGAATGTCGGTATTCTCCTCAGACAAAACATTTGCCTCCATTTCGATACCGTCAGCCGTTTCCTCACGGATGGAGCCTTCAACCCGGAGACGGACGGCCTTGTCCCGCATATAATTGAGGGAGCGGTTGCGCACCGTCTGCAGTATATATGCCTCGGGAGACGATTTCAGTTCAATGTGGTCACGGGCATTCCAGAAAGCAGTAAAACTTTCCGTTACAATGTCCTCGGCGGCGGCCCTGTCCCTCGTGAACGAACAAGCTATTGCAATGTACTTGTCCTTGAAACGTAGAAAGAGCCTGCCAAAATCCTCTGCCCCTATCGAACTTGCCAACATAATGATTAGTTTAGTTTGTAAATTTACGCAAGTTATTTATGTTAACCAAATTTTCGCTTTGGTGATACTCTATATTACCAAAAAAAGGGACTGACCCTCCAGCCAGTCCCATTACAGATATGAGATAACCGCTACTTCACCACGAGTTCAGTCGTTACAGGTTTCTCCACAGTGAGCGTTCCGGCATCGATGGCTGCCTTCTGTGCCTGTGAGATGTAGAGTTTCTCAAGATGGCAAATCACAGCACCATACCAATCAGTCGCTTCTCTCTTAGCCTTCAGGACTGAAAGTTTCGGACAGCCCGCGACATCGATTTCCGAGCAGTTATCGTAATATGAGATATAATACGACTCGCTGTTGACATTGATTTCAGTCAGGTTTTCGGAACTGATGGTCAATGATGCGGCCTCGAAATAATCGTATGCATACCTGCCTCCAAGATAGGTATTGAACACAGTAACCGGGCAACTGCCGAGAATCGCTTCTTTCAGCTTAGGCAATTGATTGATAGACAGTGTTTTAAGTTTTGCGCACTTTCCAAGGTCGAGAGTCTGTACATTGAGATTCTTCAATGAAAGTGTCTCAAGCGCAGGGAAGTTTTCCAAGCCGTCTATCACCTTCACATTCAAGGCACTCCAGCTGGAAGAGGAAATGTCAAGTGCTGTCCCTGTCAAGCCGGGTTCCAGCAATTCGCACTCAGTGCTGGAATCAGATGCCAGAATCCATCCCTTCTTCACGAGTTCCTGGCGCAGAATCATATCAGTAATGTTGAACAGAATCGCATTCGGGTTCTGCTGTTTCACGGCTACCTGAAGAAGAATCTTGCCTCCGGACACGAAGTTAAGGTCAGCGACACGGCTTGTCGCATTCTCCCCGAAAGAAAGAGTGATGGTGTAGGTTGTCAGGCCGTCCTCACCCCTGGCACCAGTCTCCTTGGACACGAGGTTCAGCCAGGATGGCAGTTCAAATGTAAAATCAACATTTGCACGGACATCGAAAGTCACTGAAGAGGCATCAAGACCGTTATGGATGACCTTGGGAGTATCCGTAATTATCGCATCAAGCTGAGCCTGGGAAATCTTCACGGATGCGGATTTGCCGTTCCCGGAGAGAGTGAGTTCAGTCTCCCTGCCGATATAGGTCTCGTTGGACTTCACGTTGAAGGAGAGAACAGTATTGCCGAACACTTCCTGGCGGTCCACATACTCTATCCATTCAGAGCCGTTGCCAGAGAAAACCGACTCGATTTCCGGCACATTGGTGTCCAGTTTGATCTTGAGCGAGGATTCGGAGGAACTGAATGCCACCTCGTCCCCAGTCAGGAGTTTCATCATGAATGAAGGGTTGCTCAACACCTTGACGGACTTCACCGCTGAGCCTGAGAAGACCTTGAATTCAGTGGACTGGATTTCACGTGAATCGCTCGGGTCAACCTCAATCCTGAGGGTCTCGCCGCTTTTGCCGGACTCTGCCAGAGGCCTTGCCCATTCGCAGAAACCAGACACTCTCCAGTCAGAATCGGAAGTCACCGTAATATCATAGATGCCACCTTCCGGTGCTGCCTCCACGGTTTCTGTTGAAAGGCTTACAGAACTGTTGTCAATCTTTATTTCATCCTCGCTGCAGGCATTGAAAACAAATGCCGCGGCAGCAACAATATATATGAACTTTTTCATTTCTCTACCAATTTATAGGTTTTGTTTCGAGAGAGAGTGTGCTCGGCCAATAATATTCAGGCTTCACAAGAGGAGAGTTGTAAAGGCCCAGGGCCAAGTTGTTCATACTGTTGAACTGGGCCTGGTTGCCCTGCTTGCCCGATGCCCAAAGGCCGAATGCCATCACATAGCCATAGTCACTATTTGCATATCCCTGCGCCTGTGAGAGGCTTATGCTGCCTCCCCGGGCCATCTCGAATGAGTTTGCGCTGCAATTTGCAAGGGTCATTCCAGCATAAGGTACACCTGCACGTCCATAGTCTCCCACAACGATGTCAAGCCACTCGTTAGAAGGAATGCCGTCAACATAATCCTGGCCCACGCAGTTGCCATATTGATAGGAAATAATCTCCTTGTCAGGCATTGCCCTCTTGGTCTCAAAAATCAGACGTGAACCAGCCTCGCGAGATCTTTGGGTAAACAGAGGATTGCTCAGGTCCGGGGAGTTCGAGTACTCGTCATCATAGTTGACACCGTCAAGATTGTATGCTTCGCAAAGATTTTTGACCGCCTGAACGAACTGTCTTGCCCCAAGGTCCGACAATTGTGCGAGACCGGACTCGTCGTGGTTGCCGAGAATGCTGATTATCACCTTTATACCTCTTCTCCGGAGAGGCTGGATAATCTCCTCATTATGGTCGAGAACATACTGGACCTGGGGATTGCAGAACACATAGACCTCACCTTTTTCCCTGTCATAGTTGATATTGGCGGCGAAGAGGACCACATAATTCCAGAGATATCTACCGTCCTCCATCTGGAACTGGAGAGCATTGAGAGGATTAGTGTCATTGACTTCAAAGAAAAGGACTGTCTTCTTCTCGCCCGGATTCCTCAGTGCGGTTCCCTCGCCGGAGCGGTTCTTGAGCAGATATACGCAGCGGCTCCCGGAAAGCTTGACATCTCCGCCGGAGACAACTGCCTTCAAAGGCAGGATGTAAGTAGCCTCGGCGACCAATTCGGTGGTATCTGCCTTGGCAATCTCCACTCCAAGCTTGTATGAGACCTTCTCATCCGGAGCAACTACGATTTTCCCATTGTTCTGGATTGAATATCTGTCCTGCGGCCAGGCAAGGAAGTTTGTTCCGTGTTCTTTGTTGTACTGGTCCACATATTCCGCATCATATTCCACCTTCACGTCCACACCGGCTTTCGGGGCACGTGATAGGGTGAATGCCACATTGGTATTGTAAGTATCGCGGTACATTTCCACGATTGTGCTGACCTTGCCGGAATTGGCATCGCGGAGAGAGCCTATGAGCGATGTGACATTGGCATAAGCATCCTCATTGACCCTGTCGATTTCAATATCCTCGGCGCAGGAAACTGCGACAAAAGAGGAAATGATGACAGCCGGAGCCAGCATTGTTCTGTATATTTTCTTCATCTCTGTTTCAATTTAAGGAAGAGTAACTTTATTCCACTTCGGATTGCTGTCGCAGGTCAGGTCATAACCGCTTGAAGAGTAATCCTTTATAATATTACCGGCAGCATCGTCGAACTTCCAGTAGGAAATCAGGCCTTCTGAAGCAGGGTCAACGGTGTAGAAGTGGTTAGGAGCATTGACCTCATCCTTTGTGAGAGTCTTGTTCCAGATTCGCACCTCGGCAATGTCACCGTCGAAATAACGGTCGCTGGAATATGAATAGCCAATCCAGAACACGCGGCTGCCATCTTCTTCATTGTGATGCTTGGCTCCAAGGTTTACCGAAGTCCTGCCGACATTGTCGGAGAGTTTCTCCGAGCCGTTGATGTAAACTTTCACATTGCCGTTGTCGAAAGTCACTGCGATGTGGTACCACTTGCCAGTCTCGAACTGGAGGTCGGAGTTGGTGGTATTCCTTGAGCAGGCAATCTGCAGCTGGTTGTCAGGAACGCCGGCATCGCCGATTCGGAGAAGGAAGTGACCCTCGATTCCCATAATAGTGGAAATCTGCCTCCCGAATGCCTGGGGACGAATCAGTGCCTCCATTGTGAAATTGGAGAGGTTGTTGAATTTGGAGTCGTTGTTGAAGTCAGGGTAGGCCCGGTTCTCAGCAATGTTCGCAACGACATTGATGAGCGCGGCACCCTTGAACACGTAGTAAACCACGGTCTTGGACTTCAGGACGTCAATACCTTCCACATCCCGGAGGGCGATCGGCATTACATAAACTGTCTCCCTGTCAAGTTTCTCAAGTTCAGTGAAAGTCACGGTAGCAGGGGCTGAAGTTGTCGCACCGGCCTCAACGATGACATCGGCATTGTCAATTACGCACATTGTATCGGCAAGAGCCACCGCATCCTCGTCATAGCATGAGAGCTTGTATGTCCCAAGCATATCGGGAGCGGCCACAAAGCGTCCGGTAATCTTGTTGGCAGCCTTGAGGGCGGTGCCGATTGTAAGTTCCCTGGAAACGGAGACTCCGGCTCCGGAAGGCTTTACCAGGATTTCCTCTGACGGGACTGACGTATTGATGAAGAGCTTGTTGTCGAAATGATGCTCATCCATCTTCTCCTTCTCGGAGGTGCAGGCAGAAAGCGAAAGCACCGCTGCGGAAAGGGTCAGCCAGAATATGTGTTTTATCATTTGTTTCATTGCTTCAATTATTTGATAGGTGAAGGATTCATAATTGAAATCGCCTCGCGGATATTGTAGTAAACCTCTGAAAGATTGAAATAATCATTCTGGGCATTCTCCACTGCAATTCCGGCCTTTACCACGCCGGATGTGAACTTGGCGGTCCACTCTGCAGCGCCGATGATGGCGGTCATCTCCTTGCCGTTCCTGTCGGTTCCCGAGAATGTTCCGTCTGTGAGAGCCGGATCCTCAAGTGAGCGGGTCGTAACTGAGACTACAAACCTGTCCGACGGTATGTTTCCGTACCTGTTGACAAGTCCGAGTTCATAGCTGAGTTCGTATTCATTGACGGCTCCCGTTGCCGGAATTATCAGATAATCAGCGTTCTCCACGATTTCAACATTCTCCAGGATGTACTGAGGAGTTCCCTCGAAGAAAACCAATGCGTCCGGGCTGGAGGCAAGAGCCTCTGCGATAGGAGCAAGGAATGCTGACTGGGCGGCTTTTAGCCCGGCCAGGGCATCCTCAGTGCAGCTCGCCGGATTCCTTGAAGAATACACGATGTTCACTCCGTCATAGCCATATTCAGCAAGGTATGCAGTCCTGGTCTTTACAGCATCGCTGACATAGTTGTTAAGGGATATGAGTGTGTCGGCAGGGTCCGAAGGTACTTCCTCTTCTTCGCCTTCCGAAGGCTGATGGGCGTCATTCCAGGCCTCGGCATAAGCCTTGTACTCATTCTCAATAGCCTTGTACTCAATCTGATACAACACCTTCTGGCCTTTCAGTTCACGTACTTCAGCCATCTCTCCGGCGATGGTGGCACTTACCTCCGGATTATAGAGGATGATATAGTCCACGCTGTCAGGCAGGCAGGTGATGTGATCAGCGCGTCCGGCAGGGGTGGTAGCCTTGTTGTCGAACTTGGCTATCACGACCTTGTGTTCCGAATCCCTATAGTCCCTGAGTGACTGGAAATAAGCCTTGTAGAGCCCAGGATTCTTCTCCTCAAGAGTGGTATAGTGGAATTCCACCGACTCCGGCTCAGTCCATTCGGAGCAGGATGCGAATGATATCGCAGCCGCCGCAATGGCGAGGGTCTTGAATATATTGTTTTTCATTTTCATCATTACTTGTTTTTGCAGTCAAACCAAAGTCTCGTGGACATATTGTCCGGTCCTCCGAGGTATTCGGAAACGGCCTGCCGGATATGGTCAGGGTTGTTCACATACTCATCACGAGGATAAGGCATACGGCGTGCGCCCAAGGCTGAGTCAACAGTTCCGTTGCTCTTGTTGCCGGCATCGCTCGCAGGGATGAGATGAGGATAGCCCGTACGTCTCCAGTCTGCCCAGGACTCGTTTCCAAGCAGCCAGTTGGCAATCCATTTCTGAGTGATGATTCTTTCCTGCATCTCCTCTTTGTCGGCGGCGTCGTTCCAGGCTACGGTAATTCCGGAAAGTGCCTGGGAATAAGTATTGGTACCGGCCGGGTCAAGATAAACCTGGGGTATGCTGGATCCGTCTGCAAGGTATGCAGAAGCGTCACCTGCTCCCCACTGCTCGAATGAGAGGCGGATACCTTCCTCATAGAATTCCCTTGCGGTGCCGCCCATATCGTATCCGAAAACGCCTGCGGCCTCTGCCCTGAGGAATGCGACCTCGGCTGCGTTCATCCAATAAATCGGGGAATCTGCGGCAATCTTCACGCCTGAGTATTTATGGCCCACGCTTGAGTGGTCCGGGATAATGATTCCGTGACGGAGACCTGTGTACTCGAAGCCTTCTCCCCACTCGGACTCTGTGAAATAAGCCTTGCGGCGAGGGTCATTGTAGCCGTTCATATAGCAGATGATGTCGGCTGCTGCGTGGGAGTCTCCGCCTGTCTGGCAGACAGCACCGTCGGAATGCTTGGCCATATTGTAGTGTACGGCCACATTGATAGGATTGCCGTCTACTCCGAAGGTGGTCACCCTGGCATTGTCATCATTGGAGGTGAATACTCCGACCTCATTGTTCACAGCCTCCTCGGCAGCCTTCCTGGAAAGTTCCGGAGCGGCGTAGCTGATACGCATCGCAAGCCTGAGTTTCAATGAGTTGGCAAACTTGATCCACTTCTCGGTCTGGCCGCCGTAGATGATGTCGGCAGTAGGGGCAAAGTTGTTTGTACGGTTAGGGAGGAGTACTTCTACGGCATCGGTAAGTTCCTGGATCATTGTCTTGTAGACATTTTCCTGGGAGTCGTACTCCACCTGAAGTTTGCCGTCCTGGCCGATTTTGGAATAAGGGATAGGGCCGTATGTATCGCAGACCCTGTGCATCGCAGCAACCTTTACTATGTCTCCCACTGCGAGAATCACCGGGTTGTCGGTGACGTTGCGGAGCTGGTTGTAGTTTGTGTAAACCACCGGCATCATCCTGTCGCTCTGCATGAAGACATTGGTCCAGTTGTCAGTGGCGTTGTAGTTGGAAATCGTGTTTGCGAAACCTGCGTTCGCATCGGCCATATAGCCGGCCATCGGACCTCCGAGAAGACACTCGGTGAACTGTGTAGTATTCACGTCCGGGGAGATGACACCGTCGGCAATTCCGGTGAGGGCTGCCTTGATGATGTAGCCGTCACGCTGGAGTTCGTCCTGGGTCACGCCGTACGGGTCGCTGTTGATTTCCAGATAGTTGGCCGTACAGGATGTCGCAAGTACTGCGGCAAAGGCTGTGGCCGATATGAGGCATCTGTATATATTCTTGTTCATATTCTCTTAGAATTGGAGTCTTATATTGAAACCGAAGTTGCGTGTGGACGGACTCATGAAGTAGTCGATTCCCTGATAGTAGCTTCCGGTCGTGGCGATGGTCTCCGGATCGAATGGAGCCTTGTTGTAAATCATCCAGAGATTGCGTCCTACAAGCTGGAGGGTGAGTTCGCATACATTCTTCATCATCTTGCGAGGGAAGGTGTAGCCGATGCAGGCCTCCTGGAGCCTGAAGTTGGTAGCTGAATATGTGTAGTACTGAGGCACGGTGTCACCGGAGCCGATTGCGGTGTACCACTTGTTGGCATCGATGAGGTCACCGCCATTGACGAGGATTCCGCCGTTGTCCCTGGCTGCAGCTGAAGCCTCTGATACTCCGTAGTAGTCGAGCAGGGCCTGGGTCCTCGAGAATACAACGCCTCCGAGACGGGCCGTGAGCATGAATCCAAGGTTGAAGTTGCCTATGCGGAAGTCGTTTCTCCAGGCCATGTTGGCCTTCGGCGAAATGCTGCCGAGCTTTATGTAATTGTCCACGTTGTCGATGGTCTGGGTCGCAATGTTGCCCTTCTCGTCAACATAGATGTCGTTGTTGCTGTCGCGCTTGAGATCACTTCTGGAGTAGATGTCTCCGAGGGAGCCGCCTTCCTTCAGGAGGAACTTCACGTTGCCGAGGCCGCCCATTGACATTGTACCGATTTCAATCGGCTCTCCCGTCATTGGATTGACGCAGTCGGTGAGGGACCTGATTTCATTGCGGTTCATCGAGAACGTGTAGTTGCTCTGCCATTTGAAGATACCCCAGGTCTTGTCAAATCCGAGAGCAAGTTCGATACCCTGGTTGAGTACGCTTCCGGACTGGATAGGAATGCTTGAATATCCTGAACCTGAGGAGATTGTAGGATAGATTGTCTGGTTCCTCGTATCAGTGTGGTAGTAGGTTGCCTCAAGATTGAACCAGTTGAGGAATCTCATGCTGAGACCTGCCTCCCAGGAGTCGGTACGCTCAGGCTTGAGGTCCTTGACTGGATAAGAGGTCTGCTGGTTCCAGCTTGAGCCCTTTTCCGGCCAAGTATGGAGAGGGTTCGCGATGAATCTCTCGAAAGGTGAACCTACAGAGGCGTATGAAGCCCTGACCTTGAGATATTCGAGCTGCTTCGGCATATTAGGGATAATCTGTGAGAGAACCACTGATGCGCCGACTGAAGGATAGAAGAAACCCTTGGCTCCGGACTGAGGTCCCGCAAGCTGTGAAGGCCAGTCATTCCTGCCCGTCAATGTGAGGTAGTATGCACCCTTGAAACCGATTTCCGCAGAAGCATATACGGACTGGGTCTGCTCCCTCCACCCGGATTGGGCCTTGACCAGTTTTCCCTGGTCTATCGTGAAGAGGCTGAACACGTTAGGCAGATTGTCAGCCGCAATAGGGCCACGGTTCTTGGTGAGGTCATATCTCATGTCGGAGATTGATGCACCGATATTGGCGTGGAGACTCCAGTCGTTCCAGGTCTTGTTGATGTCGAGAAGGGCATCGGCATAAACTTGCTTGTCCTCGGAGATTTCCAGCCCGTACAAACCGTTGTTGGACTGCTCGGTGAGCTGGGTGTTGGTCGTAGCATAGAATTTCTCGGTGTACTTGTTGGTGGAATTGTCAATGCGTACACGTCCGGACAATGTCAGCCAGTCGAGAATCTTGTAGGAAAGACCCGCACCGAGCATATAGCGGTCCTTCTTGTTGACACGGAGGTTGCGGTAGTTTATCCAATAAGGATTCTGCATCGTCATGCCGGCATCACCTACAGGCCAATACTGGGTGTAGATGGACCTTGCCGTATCATAGCGCTCATACATCCTGATATCTTCCCAGTCATTTCCGCGAGGGAAGAGGTATGCGCCTACCACAGGGTTGTTATAGACACCCTGGTTGGTCATGTTCCTGTCATTCTGCATGATGTAGCTCGCTGAGACATCGAGGGTCATCCTGTCGTCAAGGAAGCTGGTGGTATTGCGGAATGTGAAATTGTAGCGGTTGTAAGAATTGTTCGGGATATTGCCCTTGGAATTGACAGCGGCAGCGGAGAGGTAAGTCTGGTTCTTCTCCGTTCCGGTGGAGAGGGATACTGACTCAGTACCGGTGACTCCGAGCTGGAAATAATCCTTGGCAGGGTCGTAGCCCATATAGTTCGTCTCATTAAGGAGATTGCCCCAGCTGCGTACAATCGAACCTTCGGAAGATGTGTAATCACCTGTACCATAGCGGTTCTGGAAACGTGGCAGCACGAACGGGCGGTACATGTCCGTATTGCTGGATATTGTCACCGAGGTCTTGCCCTTCTGTCCCTTCTTGGTGGTGATGACAATGGCGCCGTTGGCAGCGGATGAGCCGTAGAGGGCGGCTGCGGCTGCACCTGTGAGGACTGTCATCGACTCAATGTCCTCAGGGTTGATGTCGGCAACCGGGTCGGTGGTTCCCTGTGAGGAGAACTCGGTACCTGCCTCCTTGGCCACATTGAACATCGGGACACCGTCAATGACGTAGAGCGCATTGGAACTCTTGGAAATGGATTTTTCACCGCGCATCACGACTTTTGATGAACCGCCGACTCCGGAAGATGACGCATTGATGACGAGACCTGCGACCTTACCGTTGAGGGAGTTCACGAAGTTGGCGTCCTTGTTGCCCAGAATTGCGTCAGAGTCAACTTTCTGCACGTTGTATGAAAGAGCCTTCTCCGAACGCTTGATACCGAGGGCAGTGACAACGGTTCCTTCCATCAGGATAGTATCGTCCTCGAGGATGACATTGAATACTCTTCTTGTGCCGATTGCGAATTCCTGGCTCTTGTAGCCGAGGCAGGACACTTCAAGCACTCCATTTTCCGCACCTGATTGGAGATCGAACGAGAAGTTTCCGTCCAGATCGGTGCTGGTGCCGTTCAATGTTCCCTTGACGAGCACGGCGGCTCCCATGACAGGCTGGCCGTATGCGTCCATGACCGTTCCTGTCACAGTTGGAGATGACTGGGGCCGGTCGGACTGGGCCGGTTTGTTGGAAATATACACATTAGTACCCTGAATGTTCCAGACAATATCCAAGCCCTCAAAAATCTTGGTCAATGAGGATTCGACACTCTGGTCGGACAAATCCACTGTCACCTTTCGGGACAGATCCACCTGGTCATTCAGAAAGAGATACCTAGACTGCTGTTCCACCTTGTCGAGCACACTCTCAAGGGTGGCATTTTCCACCTTGAGGTTTATGCGCTGCGCATTCGCCACGATTGGCGTAAGGCAGAGGACAAATGCCAAAACAGCAAGTCTACAAGCAAAAGATAGACCTTTGTTCATGATTCTTTTATTAGTTATTAGTATTAATTAATGCCTTGCGGCTGTTATTTCCATGTCACCGGGACAATGCTATCTTATATGTACTGTAGCAGTTTCCTTGTCATATTCGTAATCGAAGTCCGATGCAAGCCTGAGAACTGACAAGGCGTGTTCAATGCCGTCGGAGATTCGGATTTTTCCCCTGGTATATGTGATAACCGGGAGGGTTTCGCATTCAATCCGGACCTTCACGTCGTATGCCTTCTCAAACTTCTTCATCAACTCGTCAAAAGGCAATGAGGATACGTCAATGACTCCCTCGGACCAGCAGCCCACAGCCGACATATCCTTGATTCTGTCCACGACGAGGCGACCGTCCTGATATTTTACCACCTGTCCCGGCTCCAGGATGTGCGACTGGGACGGACTGGCGGATGAAGTCACCTCAATCGAGCCGCGAATCAGCGATGCCGTGAACTCCCTGTCCCCAGGTTCGGCAGTCACCTCAAACCTGGTACCCAGTACCTTCACCTTTCCGGCCCAGGTCTCGACGAAGAATGGCTTCCTGGTATCCTTGGAGACATCCAGAAGAACCTCTCCTTCATTGACCCTGATAGTTCTCTGTTTTCTGGAGAATATCACCGGTACCTCTACCTCTGTACCCGAATTCATCCAGAGATGAGTACCGTCAGCCAGCAGTATATCCATCCTGTCTCCGGCCGGCACGCATATAGTCTCGACTTTTGATGCCAATGTGTCAATAGTAGCCTGCTTGCCCCAGAATGCTGCGACGAATGCCACAATGAGGACGACTGCTGCCCTGAGCAATGCCAGACCGGCCCTCTTCCAGAACGGTCTCGTAACTTTTCCGGCCAACGGGCCGCGTGCGGTAAGGATATCCTGCTCGCTTGTGTACATTACCATTCCCTCGAACATCAGATGGGCATCTTTGTAAAGCTTGGCCCAGCTTCCGTCGATGTCGCGGAGGAGCCATTCCCTGACAAGTTTCTCTTCGTGCCTAGTTGTCCGGCATGCGAAGTAGCGTATGAGGAGATCCAAATCCATAATTGAAACCTTTTACATTGTTAAGACACTAAAGTTTTGGGGTTGGACCCCCTGTTTGTGGAAATTTTTGAGAAAAATAACTGATTATCCGCAACAGTGGTTACAGGATCATATATTTATTGGGCCTTGTACTTGAATTTCAGCAAAATGATTATATTTGCGAAAACGGAATACAACTATGCGTAGGGAACATATCATAGATGCGATTAAGACCAGCCTTTCAAGCCTGAAGACTGGTGTCGAAGTGAGTCTTTATGGTTCTGAAGCGCGTGGTGAAGCACACGATAAGTCGGATATTGATTTGCTTGTACTTGTTTCCAAGGATAAGGTGACATTGCAGGATGAACTTGAGATCACTGCCCCATTATATGATATTGAGCTCAAGACTGGTGTTTTGATCAATGCCCTGATTCTTCCGAAACAGGAGTGGGGCAAAATCGTAACTCCATTTTATGAGAATGTAATGCACGACGCAGTAGCCCTATGACAGACGAGCAGAGAAACGATATTGTGAACTATCGCATTGATAATGCGATGGACACCTTGAAGGAAGTTCTTGATCACTGTGACCGCGGATATTTCAACACTGCAGTCAACAGGTTGTACTATGCTTGTTATTATGCTGCAACTGCTCTCTTAGTTGCAAACCATATAGAAACCAAATCTCACGACGGAGTGCGTCAAATGCTTGGAAAGGAATTCATCCTGACAGGCAAGATGCCTGTTGAATTGGGAAGATTCTACTCTGTTGCATTCAGCAAACGAAGTGCAGGAGATTACGAAGACTTCATTACCCATTCACGTGAAACTGTAATGGAACTCTATCCCCAAGCTGAACGATTCGTTGAATGTGTCAAGGAATTGCTAGGCAAGAATTAAGTAATTATTGAATTATGAAACGCAAACCCATAGTAGCACTGATTTACGATTTCGACGGGACTCTCTCACCCGGCAACATGCAGGAATTCGGATTCATCCAGGCCATCGGCAAGACTCCGGCGGAGTTCTGGGAAATGAGTGACGGAATCGCCAAGGGGCAGGATGCCAGCAACATATTGGCTTATATGAAGCTGATGTCGGACGAGGCAAAGGCCAAGGGGATAAGCCTGAAGAGGGACGAACTGAAGGGATTCGGTGCCGGGATAGAGTTGTTCCCCGGCGTGGAGCAATGGTTCCGCCTCATCAATCTCTATGGGGAGATGAAGGGAGTCAAGGTGGAGCATTACATCAATTCCTCCGGCCTGAAGGAAATCATCGAGGGTTCCCCCATCGCGGGCAAGTTCAAGCACATTTTCGCCAGTTCGTTCATCTACAATGAGGCCGGCGAGGCGGAGTGGCCGGGCATAGCGGTGGATTACACCGCCAAGACCCAGTTCATCTTCAAAATCAACAAGGGAATCTTCAGTTCGAGGGATGCCGCCAAGGTCAATGAGAGTGTATCCGAGGACAAGAAACGAATCCCGTTCACCCAGATGATATATGTTGGAGACGGTGAGACAGACGTGCCCTGCATGAAGATTGTCAATATGTTCGGTGGCCACTCAATTGCCGTGTTCAATCCTGAGAACAAGAAAAAGAAGGCCTGCGCCGAGAAGCTCAAGCGACAGGGCAGGGTCAATTTCATCGCGCCGGCCAACTACGAATCCGGAAGCCGGATGTTCGAAATCGTCCGCCATATCATTGACAAGATTGTGGCAGACCTGGAGTTGAACGAGTTGGCAAGGAGGGGGTCTAAATGAAATTTTTCAAATTCACATTGATTCTCAGCCTTTTGCTTAGCCTTCTGACCGCCGTCAAATCATCCGCCCAGTTCAACTACGACATTATCGCCAACAACTCCAACGGCGAAATGAAACTTACCGTCAAGGATGCGGCGACGAATGAGCCTATGCCCTGGGTCACGGTGTATCTCACGCATCCCGGCGACACGGTCATCACCAATTTCGCATTGACGGACGATAAAGGCAACGTATTGATCAAGAATGTCCCGGCAGGGCGTTACGAGGTCAATGCGGAATTCATCGGCTACCTCCCATACAAGAAGGAACATACCCTGAAAGGCTGGCAGGTGGATCTGGGCATCATCAAGCTCAAGGAAAATCCGGAATACATTGACGCGGCTACAATCTCCGCCGTGGGTAACCCAATCATTGTCAAGAAAGACACTATCGAGTACAATGCGTCCTCGTTCAAAGTCGGGGAAAATGCAATGCTGGAGGACCTGCTGAAGCGAATGCCGGGAATGGAGGTCGCCCAGGACGGCTCGGTGAAGGTCAACGGGGAAAAGGTGGACAAAATCACCGTTGGCGGCAGAACCTTCTTTTTCAATGAACCTTCCCTGGCGGTCAAGAACCTGCCTGCGAAAATCGTGGACAAAATCCGGGTCATTGACAAGGACAAGGAAGACGCCTCATTCACAGGTATTTCCAGCAAGGATGACAAGGAGAAGGTGATGGATGTCGAGCTCAAGGAGGAATACAAGAAGGGCTGGTTCGGCAATGCCAAGGCTGGTGGCGGCTCGACATTGACAAAAAAGAATGCGGACCCTCTCATTGACAGTCGCGGCGGACTCTACAATGCCAATGCGATGGCATCGGCTTACGGGGAGAAGGACCAGGTCGTGATACTTGGGAATGCCATGAACGCGGAAGAACGGGATGCCAGCCAGGTGTACATATTCAGAAGCGAAAGCCAGCTGAACGGATTGCTCTCGAGTACGAGCGGCCTGACCACCTCAAGGCTCTTCGGTGCGAATTACAATACCGACCGGATACGGGGCTGCGAGACAGATGCCTCCGCTTCATACAAACACTTGGGCAAAGACGGGGCTTCCACCAGATTCCGCACCTCCTGGCAGCCGTCGGGACAGGACCTTTTCACACAGTCCACCAACCTTGTTGAAGGCCAGGAGGATGGCTTGACGGTCAACTTCGGCATCAAGAACAAGAAACAGAAGAAAGCCTACGTCAATTTCAACACATCATTCTCATACACAGACGGTTACAGGGCCGATAGCCAGACCTCCGAGACAGATGATGCTATCGGAAACCAGCTGAACAGTTCGTCTTCCAGCACGTTCAACACATTGAGATCATTCTCTTCCCTCGGCGACATCAGCGCAGGAGTAAAGAAATTGGGCAAGAAAGACCGATCCATCACTTTCAATGCAGGCTATGATATCCGTTTCGATACCGGCGACAGGACCGAGAACACCCGGACCGTCACCGCTGACTTCGAGGAAGTGAAAGATCTCATCTACGACATTGGCAATGACTATTTGAGCGGTTACGCCAGGCTGGGATACGTGGAGCCGTTAGGAAGCAGGTGGAAGATGAAATTGTCATTCACCGGGAATTATATTTCCCGCACCGACACCCAGGACGCATTCTCCCCGGACGGTGTGGCTGACGACTACTATTCATCACAGACGGACAACAGATATCTCAAAGGACAGGGCCAGTTGCTCATGCAGTACAAGAATGACACTACTGACGTGCAGTTCGGCCTCTCCTGCGAAGTTTACAGGAACGAGACAGTGTCGAGGTCTCTCGGTACTGTCAGCGAGACCGGCAAGGGAGACTGGCGTACGGACGTGTCGCCATTCCTGAATTACCGATACCGGGCAGGGAGAAACAGCGTCAACCTGTACTACAACGGGTCCGGAAGACAGGTTCAGAGTTCAAGCCTGAGACCGGTCCTGGATATCACCAACCCGGCAAGAATCAAGACAGGAAACATCTATCTCAAGCCTTCTTTCCGGCATAGCCTCAGTATGTACTATACCTTCAACAACCGGGAGAGATTCACTTTCTTCAGGCTGTCAGGTTATGCGACAATGTCCAGCAGAGATGCGGTGGAGGCATTGTGGTTCGACGATTCCGGTATACGTTATTCCGTTCCTGTAAATGCGGAGAAACCCACATTGTCCATATCACTGAACCCGACATTCAACAGGGTCTTCGGCGAGGCAAGACATTTCTCGGCCACCATTTCTGGAAGCGCATCATACAACAGCACAACGTCCTATCAGGCCGTTTCCAGAATGTCCGGCCTGGATACCGAAAACTTCAACTACTACGATTTCATGGCCGGCTTCTACGGCAACTCCAAGGGCGACAGATTCTACAGCGGGGACAGCGGTTTTTCAGAAAGCCGCTCTGCCACGCTGAGATGGTCGGCATCGGCAAATCTGAAATACAGCATTGACAAGTTGGACCTGACCGTCGGGATGTACGCATCCAATGCTGTCTCCAGATACTCGCTGAACAAGTCGTCGAATATTTCAACCTGGGATTTCAAGCCAAGACTCGATGCGCTCTATCAGCCGGGCCGTGGCTGGGAACTCAAGACAGACCTGAACTACAGTTTCTACAGGGGCTACTCGAACGGATTCGGCTCCCCGGAATGGAACTGGAACATCAAGGCTGCCAAGACCATCAAGAAGTTCACCCTGTCATTGAGCGTCAATGATGTACTGAACCAGACCCGAAGCCTCCGCCGCTCCAGCAACTACGAGTATTCCGAGGATGTCTATTCCAAGATTCTCGGCAGATTCTTCCTCGCCTCCATATCGTTCAACTTCGGCAAGATGAACGCCGCCAAGAACGCCAAGGTGGAGGATGCGATGTGGAATATGATGTAATTATTTCTTACAGTTCTTGTTGACACATTGAGGTATTTCTTGTTTTTCGCCAAACATGTACTGCGCAAAATACCTCACAAGTCCAACATTGACAGCATTGCCAAATTGTTTATATGCCTGTTGTTGCTTGACATCTGGAATAAAATCTTCAGGGAAATTCTGAAGGCGTGCACATTCCCTCGGTGTCAGATAACGCTTTCTCGAACCTATTATTGACGTTTGAACGATAGCGACAAGGGCCGGGAAATATGAGTTGACCTTAATACGTATTCCTGATGGCCGCAACTGAAAAATTTGATCCCAGATATTCGGATGCTCTGTTTGTCCTGCTTGCCATTCTAATTTGGCTTTTGCCCCGAAGAACAAAGGATTCCTCCTTGCCCGAACCAACCACCCGTCTATAAACTGGCGATTATTGATGTACAGTTCATTATTTTTCAGGATGAAGTTCCTCTTCCAAGAAGGATACTGCGACAAATCCTCTTTTGAATCCAAATCACACAATCTCTCCGACCAGATGGGGAATCCAGGCATCCTTTTCACATTTATATTCTGCAGGAATTCATTCCACAGATCAATAAGTTTCTCCATATCAGGCGATATACGATAATCTTCCAAGTTCGGAATTTCTTCATCATCCTGTAATACAGACTCAATGCTGCAAGGCAATATTTGTTCCTTATTGAAAACAAAGGCCGGAACATCTCCAATGTCCTTCCTGACACACATTATAAAAACCCTCTCCCTGTGTTGTGGGATTCCGACATAATGAGGGCTGAAAATAACAGGTTCCGGAAGAAGATTGTATCCTAACGATGCAAGTTTGCCGTGGATTACTTTCCAGGTGTTCCCGTGATCGTGGCTAGCCAGATTCCTGACATTCTCCAAAAGCGCATATTTAGGCTTATGGTACTCCAAGATTCGGCAAATATCGAAGAACAATGTTCCTTTGGTAGGATCATCGAAGCCAAGACGATTTCCTGCCTTGGAAAATGCCTGACAAGGGAAACCGCCACAAAGGACATCGTGTTCCGGGATATCCTCAGCCGCTATTTTGGTTATATCACCAGCGGGCCTGATTCCATAGTTGGCCTCATAAGTCTTTCTACAGTCCTCATCTATATCACTTGCAAAAACACATTCTCCACCCAAAGAGGTCATTGCCTGATGGAAACCACCAATGCCACAAAATAAATCTATGAATTTAAATGGCTTCATTTCTGGTTATACGCATAGCGAAAAACGACGTAATTGTCATTTTCCAGCACCTTTTTATTAATGTTGAATTTATGTTTTCTCGCTTTCCCATCTGGCTGATGCCCCTGATTGAACACCGTCAAGGCTTCACGATAATTAATCCTATTGAGTTCAATAATGGACATTTTGACAAATTTGACGGAATTCTTCATTCTGCTTGCATAAGACATTTCGTCTTTATTGTATGACGGATCTACACTCTTTATGAAGTGATTCCTGGCTTTTGTCGCCTCATAGCCGGCCTCACTATCCTTTATTGTTTCGTGTTCATAAACGACATACCAAAACCTGTCATACTGGTATATACATTCAATAAGACTCTCCTGATCATTCCCAGGCGTTTCTTTTTGATTCAGGTCACTGGCCTTCAAGTCTCCGTAGAAATTGTCCCGGTCAAAGCGTATGTCAAAATCCAGTTCATCCTTTCTCTTGTTTGAACTGCCAATATACCGCATCATCTCCGTAACACTCTGATCAACAGTAAACTTGTTGAATTTGTATTCAAGGAACCACCCCGCCCATTCAGCCTGTCGCCACTGATTCCAGTCATTCTTCTGCATTTCCTTGATGACATTCAAAGCACTGAGCCACTGGCCAAATGAAAAACCGGAGTTAAACTGTCGGAAGAAATCGAACAATGAACTGGAGTCCGCTCCTCTTCCTGAAAGATAATCCCTAAATTTGTCACGTCTAACAGCGGTGATTATATTTCCGTATTTATCCTCTTTTGTAAAGATGCCATACGTCATCGCCTGAAACAGGTCATTGGTATAAATGTGAGCGGATGAATTATGGCCCTTCTTCGCGAGATAAGAGTCAATTTTAAAATCCACGAAAACAATATTGTCACCGTGGTGGGCATCACCATAATGATATACGCCAATGTATCTAACGTCAATTGAGGATTCGCTCTTTTTTATGTCATCGACATACTCATTAAACCAAAGCGGAAATTGGACCCGTTTTTTGAATATCGGGTGAGGATTACCAAGGTATGTACAGACCCTGAGCAAGAGATGGCAGACTTTCCCGCCATATTCATGGCGAGCAATCCATTTACCACGTCCCAGGTCAACAATCTTGCATTGTTCGCCCAGCACATCAGCAATACAAGACTGGAGTTCTCCTCTTGACAATGGCTGGTCCTGAGCGATTACAAGGCTTTTATCCAGAGCGATCTGTTCACTGTCTACATTCATAATCCTCTCCTTTTAAGTCATCAATTGTAGTAAAAAAGGCGAAACGCCCCAAGGCAAGTCATCAACAAAGCCTTTTCTCAAACCCAATACAAAATCACTTTGCGGTTCAACATTTCTTATACGAAAGCAAAGATACTTATTTCCCCGCACATCAAAACCCAATTTTTTCAAATATCCCGCATCAACAAGCATCGGCTCATCAACTTCAAGTTCATACAATTCCGCCTCATTTTCATGATGAAGCAATAAATAATCAGGCATGATGCTGCAATCCTCTTTGAACAATGACCCCTTTCGTCCACCAGAGCGAACATAATACATTCTATTTCTTAAAATACATTGTAAATGTTTGTCTCCTTTGTAATATCCTACAAGGACTGTCCCAGAAATATTTGTATTCCTTGCAGAAGCATTGGACTCCACCTTCAATGAGAATATCGAATCAGCTACTGACTTTGCAATTGTCTTTGCAAGCAAAGGCGGAACAGCATTGCCTATCATCCTATATGCCTCTCTAATATCATTGTACTCAAAGATGAAACTATCCGGGAAAGATTGAATCCTGGCACATTCCCTCACACTCAGTCTTCGGTATTCTCCAAGTCTTTCATTTTGGAATCGCCAATTTTCATGACCATAATACAACATTTTCGGTGATGAAGGATGCAGCGGGGCAAATTCCGCTGTGGCATTGATTGTAAAAGAAGGCTGGTGCCATCCTCGCCTTCTATTTCCCCGATAATAAAATAGACCAAATTCAGACGTTAATACATCGTGATTCAAATAGTGACCCTTCTCTACCTTGTCGACTACATTAAAGCAAGCAGGCGATTCGGTGATATCTCCTATTGCCTCCTGAAGAGTAACTGGTTGAAGGCAATTTGGTTCCGGAAAATTGTATTCAATTCCTAATTCCTTTCTAAAGCCTATAAAAAAGACACGCTCCCTATTTTGAGGAACACCGAAATCTGCAGCATCAAGGAGCGTCCACCGAACATCATACCCATAGGAATCAAGTCTATGGACAAAACCATTGAAGATATCCTTAAACTTGTCATCAAGCATTCCCTTAACATTCTCAATAAGAAAGAATTTTGGCTTTTTGGCATTGATAAGTTCAAGGTATTTGACAAAAAGCATCCCACGCTCATCATTCAATCCTCTTTGCCTGCCACCGACACTCCAAGATTGACAGGGAGGTCCGCCTATGAAGCCATCACAATCCGGGATGTCTGCCGGATCTATCTGGCAGACATCTCCTATTACCAAGGTTGTATCAGGATGATTACGAATGTATGTCGCTTGGCAGCACGGGTTAAATTCGTTCGCCCACACAACATCAAAGCCAGACTGCTCAAAGCCTAGATCAAGACCGCCACATCCCGCAAAGAACGAAACTACCCTCATCTTCACTCACTATTTCCCGAAGCGGTCCAGGATTGGCCCGTAGGCATCGATGCGGCGGTCGCGGAGGAATGGCCAGCCGCGACGGACATATTCGGTGCGGTCAAGGTCAATTTCTACAACTTTGTTCTCCTCGGTGTCGGTGCTGAACTGTGCCAGAATCTCGCCCTGAGGGCCCGTGGCGAAGGAATAGCCCCAGAAATCAAGGCCTATGGTATTGCCTGACGGATCGTCCTCGTGGCCTACCCTGTTGACTGTGATTACAGGAAGGCCATTCGCTACGGAATGACCTCTCTGGACAAGCTGCCAGGCCTGGCGCTGGGTCTGCTGCTCATCCTTGGAATCAGTTCCGACTCCACCGATTGCAGTCGGATAAATCAGGAGTTCGGCGCCATTGAGAGCCATCAGGCGGGCAGACTCCGGATACCACTGGTCCCAGCATACAAGTACTCCCAGTTCTCCTACTGAAGTATGTATCGGCTTGAAGCCCAGGTCTCCCGGAGTGAAATAGAACTTCTCATAGAAGCAAGGGTCGTCAGGGATATGCATCTTGCGATATTTCCCGGCAATCGAGCCGTCCTTCTCAATGACGACGGCCGTATTGTGATATAGCCCCGGAACCCTTCTCTCAAAGAGCGAGAGGACCAGGACAATGCCCAGTTCCCCGGCCAATGCGCCGAATCTCTCCGTGGAAGGTCCCGGTATCGGCTCGGCGAGGTCGCAGATGGCGGCCTCCTCTGTCTGGCAGAAATATACGCTATTATGAAGTTCCTGGAGTACAACGAGTTGCGCGCCCTGGGCGGCACACTCCCTTATATTCTTCTCGAGTTTTGCAATGTTTGCGGCAATGTCAGTCCCGCAGGACTGCTGCACCATTCCGACTTTAAGAATTCTTGACATATTATATATCTGTTATTCAATCACTTCAACCAAGCCGGGCCATTTCAGTCAAGCCAGCCTTCCGGGAACTGCATGGTGACGCAATGCAGGGAGCCGTGTCCGGAGAGCAGGGGGCGGCAATCTATAATCTTCACCTCCCTGTCCTGGAACACGGCCTGAAGTCTTTCCCGGGCGACCTCATCCTGTATTGAGCCGGCCCCGGGGACAAGCACAGCCCCATTGATAATCAAGAAGTTGGCGTATGAAGCAGGAAGCCTGTAACCGTCAAGATACATAGGTTCCGGAAGAGGGAGCGGAACCAGGTTGTAAGGTCTTCCGTCCAAAGTTTTCAACGCTTCGAGCTGCTCCTCCATTGCTGAAAGTTCCGCATAGTTCTCATCGTTCTCATCGTAACACTTGGTGTATGCGATGGTGTCCGGAGAACAGAACCTCGCCATAATGTCCACGTGGCTGTCGGTATCGTCACCGGCAATGGCTCCGTGCTCCAGCCAGATAATCCGCTTCAGCCCGAAGATGTTTTTCAGTTCATCCCCGATTTCATCCTGGTCGAGATATTCATTGCGGTTTACCGAGCAGAGACATTCCTTCGTGGTAAGCAGGGTACCCTGTCCGTCAGTATCAATGCTGCCTCCCTCAAGCACGAAAGGCTTCATGTCCACGAAGCCCACCTCGTCATTGAAAGCATGGCCGGAGAAGAGTTTGCGGGTAATGAGATTGTCCTTGTCGGAGGCGAATTTCAGGCCCCAGCCATTGAACACGAAGTCGTAAAGATATTTTTCCCCGTTGTCGCCATGGACTGAGATTCCGCCATGGTCCCTGGCCCAGGTGTCATTGATGTCGCATTCGCAGAAAATAATTTTTTCAATGTCAATGTCCAGACCCAGTTGGGACGCAATCACCTTGAGCCTTATGACCGTATCCTGCATCGAGGTCGTGACTATCATCAGCCTTTCGTGTTCAAGCACGGCCGCAGCAATCCTCACATAGCATTCCTGAACCTTCTCCAATTCATACCAAGGAGTCGTCTCGTCCGGCCAAGTCAGCTGGACGCCGCTCTGTTTTTCCCATTCCGCTGGCAATCTCATATCTCAATTTTCCATTTTATTGTGCAAATGTAGCAATAAGTTATAACTTTGCATAATTGAAAAAGCATAATCGAAAACAACAAGAATTATGAAACTCATAACCGCATTATCATCATTGACCGCAATGGCACTAACAGTCATTTCCTGCGGCACCGGCGCCAATGAAGGGTTCTGGTCAGCATCCGGGGGCAATTTCTATTTCAACGGCAAGAAGGCAGACCGTTTTATCGGCACGAATTTCTGGTACGGACCGCTGCTGGCAGCTGACACCGACACGGGAGATCCGGAGAGATTGGCATTGGAACTGGACTCACTCAAGTCAATGGGAGTGACCAACTTGAGAGTACTCGTAGGAGGAGACGGCAATGAGGGCGTGAAATACAAGATTGAACCGCTTCTCCAGACTGCGCCGGGAGTTTATGACGAAAGGTTGTTCGAGGGTCTGGACAGGTTCATGGTGGAAATCGGAAAGCGCGGGATGTCAGCCGTGCTGTATCTCACCAATGCCTGGGAGTGGTCAGGCGGGTTCGGACAGTATCTGGAATGGGCAGGGGAAAACTTTGCCACCAATACCAAGGATATCGAATGGGCTGAATACTGCGCCATAACATCCAAGTTCAACACCAATGAAAAGACGTTGGAAATGTTCAGGAACCACGTCATCAAAGTGGTTTCAAGGGTGAACAGCATAACTGGCAAACCATATTCAGAGGACCCTGCGATATTCTCCTGGCAGCTCTGCAACGAGCCGAGATGTTTCGACAGTTCCCCTGAGGTCAAGGACGCATACGTGAAATGGACGACCGAAACTGCATCCCTCATCAAATCCCTCGACCCGAATCACATGGTATCCACGGGCAGCGAGGGCCTGATGGGCAGCGAACTGGACATGGACCTCTACCGTAGAGTGCATTCCTGCCCCGACATTGACTATCTTACCATACATATATGGCCTGTCAACTGGTCGTGGGCCAACAGGGACTCCCTCATCGAGGATCTTCCAGCAGTGCACGCCAAGACGGATGAATACATTGACGTGCACATCAAGGTGGCCGAAGAATTCAGCAAGCCGCTCGTTATCGAGGAATTCGGCTACCCAAGGGACGGCTACCGGTTCGGCAAGGACACCCCGGTCACTGCCAGGGATGAATACTATTCCCATATCTTCGAGCGCGTCAGGCTCGCCGGACAGAAGGATGAACCTCTCGCAGGCGCCAATTTCTGGGCCTGGGGAGGAGTTGCAAGGCAGAACCCGGACAGGCTGTTCTGGGTAAGGGGAGATGACTATTGCGGCGATCCGGCCCAGGAGGAACAGGGACTTTACTCGGTTTATGCTTCTGATACCACTACGACAGCAATCATCAAGAAATACACTAAAGCATTGTCCGTCAAGGAATAATGAAATTCAAAATCAATTCCGCATACAAGCCTGCGGGTGATCAGCCGTCGGCCATCGAAGGGATTTGCTCCGCATTGGAACAGGGTTCGGATGCGGTGACTCTTCTTGGCGTGACCGGTTCGGGAAAGACATTCACGATGGCCAATGTCATCGAGCGGCTCCAGCGGCCGGCATTGATATTGAGCCACAACAAGACCCTCGCAGCCCAGCTTTACGGCGAGTTCAAGTCTTTTTTCCCGGAGAATGCCGTGGAGTATTTCGTGTCTTATTACGATTACTACCAGCCGGAGGCCTATATCCCGAGCACAGACACCTACATTGAAAAAGACCTGAGCATCAACGAGCAGATTGACCGGCTCCGGCTCAGCGCGGCATCGGCCCTCATGTCAGGGAGGAGGGACGTGATTGTGGTCTCCAGCGTTTCCTGCCTGTACGGCATAGGCAACCCCCAGGATTTCCACGACCAGACGGTGAGGATTCACGTCGGCCAGCAAATCAGCCAGACCCGCCTTCTCTACCATCTCGTGGACGCATTGTTCAGCAGGACGGAGACAGATTTCAAGAGGGGTACCTTCAGGGTAAGAGGCGACACGGTGGACGTTTATCTCGGCGGCTCGGATGAGGCCGTGCGCATTGAGTTTTTCGGGGATGAGATTGATTCCTTGTCGCTTATCGAGCCTGTCACCGGAGCCACTATCGAACGGCTCAGCGAGGTGCCGATTTATCCGGCAGGCAATTTCGTGACCACCAAGGAGAAGACTGTCAGGGCAGTGAGCCAGATTCAGGATGACCTGGTCAGGCAGATTGAATATTTCGAGAACCTGGGCCGGCCGATGGAGGCCAAGAGGCTGAAACAGAGGGTGGAATATGACCTCGAAATGATCAAGGAAATGGGCTACTGCCCCGGCATTGAGAATTATTCCAGATATCTGGACGGGAGGAAAGAGGGCCAGAGGCCATTCTGCCTGATTGACTATTTCCCGGACGACTTCGTCACCTTCATTGACGAGAGCCACGTCACCATCCCGCAAATCAGGGCAATGTACGGGGGCGACCATTCCAGGAAGTCCGTGCTGATTGAATACGGATTCAGGCTTCCTGCTGCGGCTGACAACAGGCCGTTGAAATTCGAGGAATTCGAGGAACTCTCCGGACAGAAAGTCTTCGTGTCCGCCACTCCGTCGGAATATGAATTGAAGAAATCGGAAGGCCTTGTGGTCGAGCAGGTTGTAAGGCCTACGGGCCTGCTTGACCCGCCTATTGAAGTCAGGCCTACATTGAACCAGGTGGATGACCTTCTGGAGGAAATCCGGAAGCGGGCCGAGGTGGACGAGAGGGTACTCGTGACCACATTGACCAAGAGGATGGCGGAGGAACTGGACGATTTCTTCGGGAAGAGGGGCGTGAGATGCCGCTATATCCATTCTGATGTGGACACGGCCGAGAGAGTCGAGATTATCGAGGATTTCAAGAACGGATTGTTCGACGTTCTCATTGGCGTAAACCTCCTCAGGGAGGGCCTGGACATACCTACAGTATCATTGGTGGCGATTCTGGATGCCGACAAGGAGGGCTTCCTCAGGTCGCAGGTGGCGCTTACGCAGACAGCCGGAAGGGCGGCGAGAAACATTCACGGACTGGTGATAATGTATGCTGACTCCATCACGAAGTCAATGCAGGAGACAATATACGAGACCGACCGGCGCAGAAAGAAGCAGATTGAGTACAACGAACTGAACCACATCACCCCGAAGCAGGTGGAGGTCAAGCACAATGCCCTCATCTCCCAGCTCGGCGGAGGCCGCGGGGATAACCAGCCTGCAGGTCACGTCACCGCATCCAACTCCTACGACGCCCCTGTCTTCATCCCGGACCCGAGCGCACTCGGCAAAGGCAGCATAACAGTCGGCCTCGGAGACGATTCCATCAGGGAAACGAATACCGCCTACGCTGACGGCTATATCCGGGCTGACCTCGCAGCCGTGCTCCAGGACCCTGTAATCAGGTCAATGTCAAGGGAACAGGTGGAGAAGGCAGTGGAGGAATCACGGAGGAAGATGAAGAAGGCTGCAGCCGAACTGGACTATGCGGCAGCGGCCAAGTTCAGGGATGAGATGTGGGCATTGGAGCAATATCTCAAGGTATGGAAAGACTGAGGACGGCGATAATAGGAGGCGGTGCGGCAGGATGTTTCGCAGCCATAAACCTAAAGAGAATGGCCCCTGAGGCCGATGTCACCGTATTCGAGGCCGGGGACAGGCTTCTCGCCAAGGTCGCCGTTACTGGAGGCGGACGCTGCAATCTGACCAACAGTTTCAGGGACATAAGCAATCTGTCCGAGGCCTATCCGCGCGGAGCCAGCCTGATGAAGAAACTTTTCAAGCGCTTCGGTCACAATGAGACCTGCCAGTGGTTCGAATCAATGGGCGTGAGGCTCATTGTCCAGGAAGACCAATGCGTATTTCCGGCTTCCCAGGATGCGATGGAAATCGTCAATGTTCTCTCAATGTCAATGCGGGAGTCGGGAGTCAAGGTCAGGACAAAGGCCCGGGTCAATGGGCTTGAACAGGTTCCGGACGGATGGAAAGTGCTGTATGACAATACAGATGAGGTCTTCGGCTCCGTGCTGGTAACGACTGGAGGATGCACGGGTTCCGGCTGGCAGGGACTGTTCTCAGGATTGGACCTGGAGATTGTCAGCCCCGTCCCTTCCCTGTTCAGCATGAAGATTGACGACCAGGCCCTGAAGGAAATGATGGGGACTGTTGTGGAGGACGCTACCGTTTCCATACCGAGAACGAAATTCCACGGCCGGGGTCCGCTTCTGGTAACGGACTGGGGGCTGAGCGGCCCGGCTGTATTGAAATTGTCATCTGCGGCTGCCCGTTTCCTGTCGGAGAACTGCTATCAGTCCACGATGATTGTGAACTGGTTCGGGGAAATGTCTGTCGAGGAGATTTCGTCAATGCTGAAGGTTATCGCCTCCGGCAATCCCAAGAAACTGGTCTCCAATGCGTTTCCGGATATTTTCAATGCCCGCCTGTGGAGATATTTTCTATGCAAGTTGAACATTTCCCCGGAACTGAGGTGGGCGGAGACCGGGGCGAAGAGCATCAACCGCATTGCTGAGAGGCTTCACGCAGACGAGTTCAGGATTGTCGGCCGGAACAGGTTCAAGAGCGAGTTCGTAACCTGCGGAGGGGTGTCATTGAAGGAAATCAATCCCGAGACGATGGAGTCCAGGAAGTATCCGGGCCTGTTTTTCGCCGGCGAGGTCACGGATGTGGATGCCATCACCGGAGGATTCAATCTCCAGGCGGCCTGGAGCATGGGCTATGCCGCAGCAGGGGGAATAAGTGGATAATCACCAAAAAAATTGTAATTCTCATTGATATTCATTATCTTTACCGAATAACTCAATAATATTATCCAGTATGGCTTACAAGATTATCGATGTAGAAGGCATCGGACCGGCATACGCCGAAAAACTCATTGCAGCAGGTATCAACACTGCTGAGGAACTTCTTGAAAAATGCGCAGCCCCTAAGGGCAGAAAGGAACTCGCAGAGACCACCGGCATTACCGACAAACTCATTCTCAAATGGACCAACCACGCAGACCTCTACCGTATCAAGGGAATCGGCCCCCAGTTCGCTGAGTTGCTCGAGGCTGCAGGTGTTGACACCGTAAAGGAACTCTCCCACAGGGTTGCCGCCAATCTCGCAGCCAAAATTGCCGAGGTCAATGCTGAAAAGAAACTCGTGGGCAGGATTCCTGTAGAGTCTGAACTCCAGAAGATGATTGACGAGGCCAAGACTCTTCCTGGCGTAATTACCTACTAAGAGACTACTCACTATGAAAATCAAGAGGCTGGCCCCGGTGGTCAGCTTTTTGATTTTGAAGATTACTCAATATTCATAAGCCGGCACAGCCCCCTCATCGATGAGGTCACGCAGGATGGAAAGATAATCCGGGGACCAGGAAGCGGAAGGGTTGCCGAATTCGGCATTGATCTGCTTGAGGGAATAGGAACCGCCGCATTTGTCATTGATGAAACTGATGATGGCCCGGCGTGTCTTTTCTGCAATCTCAGATTCGTCAGGGATTTTCTTCCTTCCAGCCCTGCAGATGTCACATTTCCCGCAGTCGGTACTCTCAGCCTGGCCGAAATAACGCAGCAGGAAACGGGAACGGCATTCGTCATCCTCATTGACATAGTCAATCATTTCCTGCATCCTGGTTTTCGCATTGTCCTTCAACATCTTATAGCGCTGGGGAGAGAGTTTCACATTGCCCTCGGCAAGATGCTCCCCGTGGAGAAATACCACATCGGAACGGTCTCCCGGGATATAATTGATGACGTGGCCGACCGACAGTTTGTAGAGAACTTTGCGGAGATGCACCACGGTGATTCCGCAGCGGTCAGCCACATACTCCTCCTCTATCGGGACTGCGAAGGAGAACATTCCCTCATACTTCCGCATCAGGCAGTCCAGGACTTCAAGCATTTTCGGATTCTCGAATTCGACATCGTAGAGTGAATCCCTGTCAATGATGATTCTGACACGCGTCTGGACCTCGACGTCCTCCGAAAATGTCCAATGCCCCTCCCTCTCCAGATATCTCATCGCATAAAAGGCCTGGGCCCTGTCAAGTTTGAACCGGCTGCAGAAGGCCTTGATGTCAAACTTCAGCTGGCGGCCCATCCCCTGCCCGTAAGGTATCTCGAAGAATGCGAAAAGTTTGTGATAAATGTCCTCGATGTATTCCAATGTCGGGAAAGAAACATTCTCCAACTGCTTGAGCCTGCGGATATCCGTGGCGTTCCAGAGCAGGACGGCATAGGAGGGTTTCCCGTCACGACCGGCACGGCCAGCCTCCTGGAAATAGGCCTCCGGCGAATCCGGCAGGCTGATATGCACCACGAAACGCACATCAGGCTTGTCAATTCCCATTCCGAAGGCATTGGTGCAGACCATGACCCTCGTCTTTCCGGATTTCCAGTCCTCCTGCCTGTCGGTACGCATTGAATGAGTGAGACCAGCGTGGTAGAATGATGCACTGATGCCCTTGGACTGAAGGGCGGCTGCAATTTCCTCCGTCTTGTTGCGGCTTCCCGCATAGACGATCCCTGTCCCGGGGACTCCGGAGCAAATCGAAAGCAACTGCCCCATCTTGTCCTCCACCTTGCGTACAATATAGGAGAGATTGGGCCTCTCGAACCCGCTCTTGAGAAGATTCTTCTCCCTGAAACGGAGCTTGTCCATTATATCGTCCGCAACCTCCGGGGTGGCAGTGGCCGTCAATGCAATTACGGGAGCATCCACCACTTCCCTGAGCCTTCCAATCTGGAGATAATCCGGGCGGAAATCGTAGCCCCATTGGGAGATGCAATGCGCCTCGTCAATGACTATGTAATTGATATTCAACTCGGGAAGCCACGACTGGAATAGCCTCGTGGCAATACGTTCCGGAGAAATGTAGAGGAATTTGAAGTCCCCGTAGGCGGCATTGTTCAGGGCCATTTCCACATCGTGCCTTGTCATTCCGGCATAGATTGCCAATGCCTTTATGCCCCTGGACCTGAGATTCTGCACCTGGTCCTTCATAAGGGCAATGAGCGGAGTAATGACAAGGGCAATGCCGTCCTTCATCATTGCCGGGACCTGGAAGCATACTGATTTTCCACCTCCTGTCGGGAGAATGGCGAGCACATCCCGGCCCTCGACCGCGGAATTCACGATTTCCTCCTGCATTGGCCTGAATGAGGGATAGCCCCAATACTCCGACAATATGTCAATCGGCCTTAACTCATTGTCCTTCATCTTCAATTCTCCATTCCCTTCGATTCTGACAGGGTTTCGCTTTATAATCTTCGTGCTTTCGTAACGAAACCATAGGAAGTAAAACAATTTAGTTCCGGAACAGCAAAAAAAAATGAGCCGGATGGCAGAATTTTTGTTATGTATTCCGACCGGAACATGCACAAAATTAACAATTTTTGATTAATTTTGCATCCGGAATCCGAAGATGCTTTCGGATATGCGGAAAAGCATTGAAAATCAGTTATAATTTTAATATTGTTTTTATGCCAACAATGGATTTAAGCAAGTATGGAATCAAGGGCGTGAAAGAAGTCCTTTACAATCCATCTTACGAAGTTCTCTTCAACGAGGAGACAAAGCCGGAGCTCACCGGCTATGAGAAAGGTCAGGTAACCGAACTCGGTGCCGTTAACGTAATGACCGGTATCTACACCGGACGTTCTCCTAAAGACAAGTACATCGTAATGGATGAGAACTCCAAGGACACCGTATGGTGGACCTCAGACGAGTACAAGAACGATAACCACCCTCTCTCCGAGAAGAATTGGAAGATTCTCAAGAAGCTCGCCCTCAAGCAGCTCTCAGGCAAGAGACTCTTCGTAGTCGACGGTTTCTGCGGAACACACGAGGATACCCGCATGAAGGTTCGCTTCATCATGGAGGTTGCATGGCAGGCACATTTCGTGACCAACATGTTCATCCGTCCACAGAACCAGAAGGAGTTCGACCAGGAGCCTGATTTCGTAGTTTACTGCGCTGCCAAGGCAAAGGTTGAGAACTACAAGGAGCTCGGCCTCAACTCAGAGACAGCCGTTGCATTCAATGTAACAAGCAAGGAGCAGGTTATCCTCAACACCTGGTATGGCGGTGAGATGAAGAAGGGTATGTTCTCAATGATGAACTACTATCTGCCTCTCAAGGGCATCGCTTCAATGCACTGCTCTGCCAACACCGATATGAACGGCGAGAATACCGCCATCTTCTTCGGTCTCTCCGGAACCGGCAAGACCACCCTCTCCACCGACCCTAAGCGTCTCCTCATCGGTGACGACGAGCACGGCTGGGACAACAAGGGCGTGTTCAACTTCGAAGGCGGCTGCTATGCGAAGGTCATCAAGCTTGACAAGGAGTCCGAGCCGGATATCTACGGTGCCATCAGGCGTGACGCTCTCCTCGAGAACGTTACCGTTGACGAGAACGGCGTTATCGACTTCAATGACAAGAGCGTTACCGAGAACACCCGTGTATCTTACCCGATCTATCACATCAACAAGATTGTTCGTCCTAAGTCACAGGGTCCTGCCGCAAAACAGGTTATCTTCCTTTCAGCTGACGCATTCGGAGTACTTCCTCCAGTATCAATCCTTGATCCTGAGCAGACCAAGTACTACTTCCTCTCCGGCTTCACAGCCAAGCTCGCAGGTACAGAGCGCGGTATTACCGAGCCTACTCCTACCTTCTCCGCTTGCTTCGGACAGGCATTCCTCGAGCTTCACCCTACGAAGTATGCAGAGGAGCTCGTAAAGAAGATGAAGAAGAGCGGTGCCAAAGCTTACCTCGTGAACACCGGCTGGAACGGTACCGGCAAGCGTATCTCCATCCGTGATACCCGCGGTATCATTGACGCCATCCTCAATGGTTCCATCGACAAGGCTCCTACCAAGGTTATCCCTTACTTCAACTTCACCGTGCCTACAGAACTCGCAGGTGTTGATACCAACATCCTCGACCCTCGCGACACCTACTCAAATGCTGAGGAGTGGGAAGTTAAGGCAAAGGACCTCGCAGCAAGGTTCATCAAGAACTTCAAGAAATACGAAGGCAACCGTGCCGGCAAGGCACTTGTCAAGGCTGGTCCACAGCTCTAGTATTTTTACAGCATAGTTTTACCGGGAGCCGCCTTTGCAGTTCCCGGTAATTTTTTGCTTGAAAGCCATCCGGGCCTTGAGGGACTAGTGCTATCCAGGTGATTAGAACCTTTCCGCCAGGATGCCAGATGCCATTCTGTCCAACCTGAATCAACAAATATAAATTTGCATCGCGGGAAGAAATGTTTATATTTGTAAGTTATTAAATATCGTTTAGACTTATGAAAATAAGATTGACATCCATTGCCCTGGTTACAGTATTCTGTACCGCATGCTTTCCTACCAGGATTGTCACCATTTCCGAGCCGGTCAGCAGCACGCCGTCGTACAGCACTGTAGTCACAATGCCAAAGACGCACTTAACCACCACTACAACACAGGTTTATGCAACAGAACCGGACATCTCCCTATATCTTGACCTTCAGGCTGTAGCGGCAATATTCGCACAGTCGTCAACTGTCAGGGAGTTCGAGTCTCTTCTCAACAACTCGTCCTACATCATATCCAACCTTGACCTCAACAGGGATGGCTACGTGGACTATCTCAGGGTAGTTTCGGCAATGCAGGGCTACAACCACGTATTCGTAATCCAGGCTGCCCTCGGTCCGAACGTATTCCAGGACGTGGCCACTGTCGTGGCCGAAGTACCTGCATACGGGAACTACTACGTGGAAGTGATAGGTTCCTCCTACATTTACGGACCGAACTATGTCATCCGCCCGGTTTATTACACCAGGCCATACATCTTCAACCATATTTGCAGGCACGACTACAGCCCTTGGAAATCACCTTGGTACTGGAACCATTATCCTTCATACTACAAGTATCCGGCGCCAGTTCACGTAAACCATTATCACGCCTACGTGAACACATTCATGAAAAATCACAAGTACTGCCACGAGGTGCTTTATTACAATACCTGCCACTACCAGAACTACCAGCGTCTCTGCACCACAATATGCCGCAACGACTATGGGAAGCAGTACCCTGAGCGTTCTTTCACAGTGCGCAATGCAAACCTGCCGGTGAACAATTCAGCGGTTCAGCGTGCTGAAAACGCCACCAGGACCCAGGCCAATGCATACGACGTGAGAATGGCATACGATGCTACCAAGACCACTACCACCTCAGCTACCCGCGGTTCTTCATCAGGAAGCAGTACATCCGCTACACGAGGAACCTCGACTTCTACCGGCACAAGTGCCACCAGAGGAACAACCGAAACTTCAGGTTCCGCAAGCACAACGAGAGGTTCCGCAAGCACATCTGGTTCAAGTGCCACAAGAGGCTCATCAACAACTTCAAGTTCAAGCGCAACCCGCGGAAGCAGCACCGGTTCCAGTTCATCCGCCACACGGGGAACCAGCTCCACAACCACATCCGGAAGCAGCACCAGGGGAACAGCCGGCACAAGTAACACAGGAAGCAGCACATCAGGCAGCAGTGCCACGAGGTCAAGTTCATCCACTACCTCCAGCCGTGTGCAGTCGTCAGGAAGCAGCAGCACCAGGACAAGCACTACCACGGCCACAGGCCAGCAGTCAACAGTCCGCAGGGGCAGTTCAAGCGCCACCGCTACCAGGAGCACAACCAGCAGTTCTGCTACCAGGAGCACAGGCAGCACATCGGCCACTCGCAGCAGTGGAACTAGCTCAAGCACAAGAAGTTCCGGGACATCTACAAGTTCCTCAGGTACCAGTTCGACCCGAAGCACAACAACCCGCAGATAACAAACAAGACAATGAAAAAGATACTTACATTCGCAGCCATGGCAATGACAATGCTGCTCAGCTCTTGCACAAAAGAGTATTACAC
This sequence comes from Candidatus Cryptobacteroides sp., assembly GCA_051870395.1. Taxonomy (GTDB): domain Bacteria; phylum Bacteroidota; class Bacteroidia; order Bacteroidales; family UBA932; genus Cryptobacteroides. The sequence goes on from JBJEBV010000035.1 coordinate 37,918, forward strand.
CGAAGGTGACAGCCTCAACATCAAGACCATCATCGGCAACGTAGCCGAGGCAGCCTGGGGATATTCAAACGAAGGAAACAACAACTATTTCCATGCGACAATCTCCGCACCGGAAATCACCAAGGATGTGCTCCACAACGGTGTCGTGAAGGTATATCGCGTATATAACTTCAACCAGAACAACGAGACCCATACCGAACTTCCGTTCCTTCTCCAACAGGAGTATTTCTACACTGATAAGGAGACGGGAGAAGAGATGGTAGGCTTCTATACAAGCGAGGTAACTGCGGAAATCTCGGCCGGACAGGTGACCATAATCTATACTGAAAGCGACTTCAACTACGAGATTGACGAGACTTTCGTACCAGAGGCAATGGTATTCAGAATCGTCGTAATGTATTGATACTATCACATTTATCATAATGAAAAAGATATTTCTCATTGCCTCGATAATTGCTGCGGGAGCGGCAGTATTGGCGGAAGGAACAGCAGGCGGCCAGGAAACACCCGGCTGGCTCAGGAAAAACAGCATTTCACCTGACGGAAGCAAAATTGCATTCAGTTACAAAGGAGATATTTTCGTAGTTCCGGCTGCAGGCGGGAGAGCATTGCAGCTCACAACCAATGGAGCATACGAGTCCGATCCGCTTTGGACAGCCGACAGCGAAAACATCGTATTCAGTTCATACAGGGAGAAAAGCAAGGACATTTACGTTACATCCTGCAATGGAGGCAAGCCGAAGAGACTCACATTCCACCCGGGAAACGAAACTCCGATGGCAGTTCTCCCTGACGGAAAAATCATCTTCTCCGCAGCCGTGGAGCAGGATGTGAGATACGACGGATTCCCTGGAGGCACCCAGCTCTACTACACAGACCTGAATGGAGCAAGACCTGTCAGGATAACATCCCTTCCTGTCGATGCCATCAGCATGTCCGGGGAAGGCGCAATCCTCTACGAGGACCACAAGGGATATGAGGACCCGCTCAGGAAGCACCACACCTCAGCCGTTACCAAGGACATCTGGCTCTACAAGGGAGCAAACCGCCTCAGCATTGACGGAGACGGTACATTCACCAAACTTTCCGACTACAAGGGAGAGGACAGGAACCCTGTATTCGCAGCCGACGGGGATACATTCTATTATCTGAGCGAAAGGGACGGAAAGGCTATGAACATCTACAAAAGCTCAGTCTCCAACCCGGGCAAGTCAGTCCAGCTCACCCATTATACGCAGAACCCTGCCCGCTACCTTTCCGTTTCCAAGAACGGCACACTGGCATTCTCCTACAACGGTGACCTTTACACATTGACCGAGGGTAAAGAACCGGTAAAAGTCGAAATTACAGTTTATTCCGACCAGGACGAGAGGGATATCGAGAGAACCACTTTCAGCGGCGGGGCGACTGACATTGCCATTCCGAAGAGCCAGAAAGAAATCGCACTCATCCTCAGGGGCGACGTCTTCGTGACATCCGCCGACTACAGGACCACCAAACGAATCACCAATACAGCCACACAGGAGAGGGACCTGAGTTTCTCCGAAGACGGAAGGACATTGTACTATTCCGCCGAGAGAGACGGACACTGGGGTATCTGGAGAACATCATTGGTGAACAAGGATGACAAATACTTCACCTACTCGACTGAATTCAAGGAAGAACTCTTCTCTGACGAAGGCGAGACCTGCTTCCAGCCTGTAGTCTCCCCTGACGGCAAATATGTAGCGTATCTCAGGGACAGGACAGAACTCGTCATCAAGCCTACAAAGGGCGGCAAGACCAAATCCCTCATCAAGGACGCAAACTACTCATACACCGACGGAGACCTGTCTTTCAGCTGGAGTCCGGACAGCCACTACCTCCTCTCATCCTATCAGGCAGACGGAGGCTGGAACAATGAGGACGTAGCTGTCGTGGACATTGAAACAGGAGAGATAACCAATTTGACCAGAAGCGGTTACAGTGACGGAAGTTTCCGCTGGGCGCTCGGTGGCAAGGCTATGACTTGGGAGTCCGACAAGGACGGTTACCGCAGCCACGGCAGCTGGGGCGCTGAAGGCGACATATACATTATGTTCTTCGATGCCAAGGCAATGACGGAGTTCTTCCGGGACAAGGAGGACACAGAGATAGCCAAGATGCTGGCCGGCGACGAGAAGAAGGACGAGAAGAAAGATGAAAAGAAGGACAGCGTGAAGAAGGTGGAGAAAATCAAGCTCGACCTCGATGGCAGGGATGACAGGATTTTCCGCCTGACCCGCAACTCCGGAAGAATAGGTACGCATCTCCTGACCGATGACGGAAAGAAACTCCTCTACATCGTAAGGCTTGAGAGCGGATATGATCTCTGCACAATGGATCTCGAGGACAGAAGTGTAAAAGTTCTCAAGAAGGGAGTTTACGGCTTCGTTCCATCACCTGACGGAAAATACATCTACATCAGCACCGGAGGCGGCATTTCCAAGATGAACGTCAATGGCGGTGAAAGCAAGAGCATCAGTTACGCCGGGGAATATGAATACAAGCCAAAGGCTGAGAGGCAGTACATCTTCGACCATATGTGGAAGCAGGTCAAGGAGAAATTCTACGACCCTGGCCTGCATGGAGTAGACTGGGATTACTACAAGGAGAACTACCGCAAGTTCCTGCCGTATATCAATAATGACTTCGATTTCGCGGAGCTTCTCTCCGAGATACTCGGTGAACTCAATGCCTCCCATACCGGAGGAAGATACAGATATTCCAGCGGACTTAACTTCGGAACACTCGGAGTACTGTATGACAATGATTACCAGGGAGATGGACTTAAGATTAAGGAAGTGCTCCCGGACGGTGTCCTCTCTATTGCCGACTCTGGAATCAAGGCCGGTGACATCATCACTTCCATTGACGGCAAGCCGATCAAGGCCGGAGAGGACTGGTACCAGCTTCTCACAGGCAAGGCAGGAAAGAAGACAGCAATCACTGTCAAGAAAGGCGGAAAGAAGGAAACCGAACTTTACGTCACTCCAAGTTATTCAGACAATGCCCTTCTCTACAGACGCTGGGTAAAGGAGCGCGAGGCCAAGGTCAAGGAACTTTCAGGCGGAAGACTCGGATACGTCCACGTCCAGGGAATGGATTCCCCAAGCTTCAGGGAAGTTTATTCCAAGGCTCTCGGAAAATACAGGACAGCTGATGCCCTCATCGTAGATACAAGGCACAACGGCGGAGGATGGCTCCACGACGACCTCGTAACCTTCCTCGGCGGCAAGGACTATGTGAACTACCAGCCGCGCGGCAGGTTCATCGGAAAGGACCCGTACAGCAAATGGAGCAAGCCGTCCTGCGTACTCGTATGCGAGGACAATTACTCTGACGCCTGCGGTTTCCCTTACGCTTACAAAGCCCTCGGAATCGGAAAACTCATAGGAGCTCCGGTGGCCGGAACAATGACGGCAGTATGGTGGGAATACCAGATCAATTCCAGCATCATCTTCGGAATCCCCCAGGTAGGCTCATGGTGCATTGACGAGGGACATTATAGCGAGAACCACCAGATCGAGCCGGACATTCTCGTGTATAACGACCCGGCTTCAGTACTCAGGGGCGAGGACAAGCAGCTTGAGGCGGCTGTCAGGGAGATGCTTGCTGAAACCAAGAAATAACACAGGAAATGAGCGACAGAAAAATCGTCATAATACCGACCTACAACGAGAAGGAGAACATCGAGAGGATAATCCGCAAGGTGTTCTCCCTCGATGGAGGGTATGAGATACTTATCATTGACGACGGCTCCCCGGACGGAACTGCCGGCATTGTCAAATCCCTTCAGACGGAGTTCAGGGAAAGGCTCAATATCATTGAACGGGCCGGAAAACTCGGGCTTGGAACCGCTTACATTACAGGCTTCAAATGGGCGCTCAGCCACGGATACGACTACATCTTCGAGATGGATGCCGATTTCTCGCATGACCCTGACGACCTTCCAAGACTTCTGGAGGCCTGCAAAGAAGGGGAAGGCGTGTCAATCGGTTCCAGATATAGCGACGGAATCAGCGTGGTAAACTGGCCAATCAGCAGAATCATCATGTCCTACTACGCCTCTGTATATGTCCGCACGGTGCTGGGAATGAAGGTTTACGACTGCACGGCAGGATTCAAATGCTACAGCCGGAGAGTCCTGGAGGCCATTGATCTCGACAATGTCAAAATGAAGGGGTACGGATTCCAGATCGAGATGAAATACACGGCCTGGAAACTCGGCTTCCCTATCAGGGAGGTGCCGGTAATCTTCGTCAACAGGAAGGCCGGTTCATCCAAAATGAGCGGCAGCATATTCGGAGAGGCATTCTGGGGCGTGCTTATGCTGAGGTTCCGGAAATTCAACAAGAAATCCTGATATGGGAAGAACAACAATTCTTATGAATGCGTCCATCGTCACGGCCTCCGGGTCAGCACGGGGGACGCTTCTCATTTCCGACTCCCTCATCGGCGGAGTATGGAAGGTCAATAATGAAGGCTCAGTCACATACGACAATGTACAAATGTCCCCGGAAAGGCTAGGTGAAATCCTGCGGGAGAAATATCCCGATGCGGTATTCGAGGACCTTGAGGGGCGGATTATTATGGCTGGAGGCATTGACCCTCATGTACATTTCCGCGAGCCGGGGATGACAGCAAAGGCTGACATAGCATCGGAGTCAAGGGCTGCCCTGCTGGGAGGCATCACCTCATTCATTGACATGCCGAACACGAATCCTGCCACGACATCGGCCGCCAGGCTGAGTGAAAAACTCGAACTGGCAGGAGGGCGGTCCTATTGCAATTACGGTTTCCACATCGGGGCGACCAATGAAAACATTGACGAAATCAAAGGCATGCTCAAGCCCGGACGCGAATTCTGCGGCATAAAGGTATTCATGGGTTCCTCGACAGGCAATATGCTGGTTGACAGGGAATTGACATTGAGAGAGCTTTTCTCCGTCAAGGGAGTCCGCATCCTGGTACATTGCGAGGATGAAGCTACCATAAGGGAGAACCTCCAGAAAGCCGAGGAGCGTTACGGAAAGGAAATACCGATGAGGGAGCACGAGTATATCCGCAGCCGCAAGGCCTGTATCAAAAGCACGGCAAAGGCCCTGGAACTGGCTATGGAATGCGGCACTGCCCTGCACATAACCCACGTCACCACTGCTGAGGAAGTGGAGATGATCAGGGCGGCCAAGATTCACAATCCTCTCATAAGCGCAGAGACATCGGCCAACTATCTCTGGTTCTGCGACGAGGACTATGACAGGTTTGGCAGCAGGCTGAAATGCAACCCATCAGTCAAAACGGCCAATGACAGGGCAGCATTGCGCAAAGCATTGAAAGACGGCATAATAGACAGCATCGGTTCAGACCACGCACCTCATCTTCCGGAAGAAAAATCAAGACCATACACCACCTGCCCGTCAGGAGTTCCGTCCATCCGGCAGGCATTGCCAGTCCTGCTTACAGTGGCCTCTGAAGAGGACATTCCGCTAAGCCGCATTGCAGATGCCATTTCCGGGAAGCCTGCTGCCCTGTTCGGTATCAGGGGCAGGGGCAAGTTGGAAGAGGGATATGTAGCAGACCTCATTGTAGTGGCTCCAGGCCGTACATTCAAAGTCGGAGAAAGCGACTGCAGCAATGCCGGAATCGGCTACAAATGCGGATGGAGCCCGTATGAAGGGACAATGCTGAAGGGTATGGTGGAAGAAGTCTTTCTCGGAGGCATCAAAGTCGTCAATGACGGCAAACTGACCTCGGAGCAGGCATCAGGTCTACCTCTTACGTTTGAATAGCAGAGAACCCGGATTGAGCTGGGACATACCCACACCCAATGTGGCCAGGGCAATTCCAATCCACTGTTTAACGGTCAGCAGTTCGCTTCCCAGAACCCAGCCGGCCAATGCCGTGACGACAGGGATAGTGGACATGAAAATACTGGACTTGGCCACACCCAGATGCTTTATTGTATTGGCCCACAATGAGAATGCCACTCCTGAACAGAGAATGGCCAGGCAAATCATCGGACGCCAGACTTCCCAGCTGAAATACACCTGGAAGTCAAAGTCTTTCATCCCCCGATTCAGGAAAAGCGGGAGAAGATATACCGAACCGATAAAGAACTGGTACATGACAATAACCATCGGATGGTACCTTGCTGTCAGGATTTTGGTGACAGACGCATTGCCCACCTCGGAAACGACTGCTATAACAAGAAGCAGGGCCCCGAGCCAGAATGCTTCGCCGACAGTATTGGAAACCATAGTGACAAGCACGATACCTCCGATGCACACGAAGATGCCGACAATATTCAGCGGCGTAATCTTTTCCTTGAACGCAAACACTCCCACCAACACGGACAGTACCGGACCTGAGGCAATAATCAGGGAACTGTAGGTAGGAGATTCCGTAAGCTGTATGCCGTATGTTTCGGTGACAAAATAGATTAACGGCTCGAACAAGGACACGAGGAGGAACTTCGGGATATCCCGGCGTTCTATCCGCAAATTCTTGCCTGTCACCAGATTAAGAACCAGCAGGAAAACCGACGCAATTGCAATTCTGACGAAAACGATATACTCCACAGGAATCCCTTTCGAGAGAAGGGAATCACTCCAGATGTAGGACATACCCCAGAACAAGATGGCGAGGAGTGATAACAAATACACTCTAATAACGCATTTTTGCTTGCAATGTATCATTGTAATCGGTTCTTTCGATTACAAATATAATCAATTTGAATTAAATATGAATAAAAATACAGAAATTTTTTAACGATTTATCTGACCAGGCGCAACGATATCCGCTTCCTGTCATGGTCAACTCCGATAATCCGGACAGTGACCTGCTGGTGAAGTTTGAGATTGACCCTTCCTCCACGGCCGCCACCCATCTGCGAGACGTGAATGAGGCCGTTCTCGTGAATTCCAATGTCAACGAAGGCCCCGAATGCAGTTATATTGGTGACAATGCCCGGCACCTCCATTCCTTCAACCAGGTCATCAATGGAATGGATATCTTCGGCAAATGAGAACTCCTTCGCCGACTCGCGCGGGTCGAGACCCGGCTTGGCCAGTTCCTTGATTATGTCATTGACTGTCGGGAGGCCGAAAACCTCATCCACATAGTCCCCAGCCTTGATTTTCGAGCACAGGTCAGCATTGCCGACGAGTTCTTTCGCGGATACTCCAAGGTCAGATGCCATCCTGGCTACAATGTGGTAGCACTCCGGATGCACGGCGGAGTTGTCAAGCGGATTGTCAGCCTGGGGAATCCGGAGGAAGCCCGCACATTGCTCAAAGGCCTTGGCGCCGAGACGCGGGACGTCCATAAGTTCCTTGCGGGACTTGAAGGCCCCGGATTCAGAGCGTTTCTTAACGATGTTGGCAGCAAGGGCAGGGCCGATTCCGGATACATAACCAAGGAGATAGGGGCTTGCTGTATTGAGGTTTACACCCACTGTATTGACGCAATGCACGACAGTATTGTCGAGCTTCTCCCTAAGCAGGTTCTGGTCCACGTCATATTGATATTGACCTACACCCAGGGATTTGGGATCAATCTTGACCAGTTCCGCGAGGGGGTCCATCAGGCGACGGCCTATTGACACCGCACCCCTTACGGTCACATCCTCATCCGGAAACTCCTCCCTGGCCGCTTCAGAAGCGGAATAAATCGAAGCCCCGTCCTCACTGACCACGAACACCTTGCAGCCTTCAGGCATGGCGACTTTCTTAAGGAAATCCTCTGTCTCCCTGCTTGCAGTGCCATTGCCTACAGCGATGACTTCAATGTCGTATTTCTCTATCATTGAGGACAATGCGACAATCGACCTAACTTTCTCGCTCTGAGGAGGATGCGGGAAAATGATTTCGTGATGGAGGAGGTTGCCCTGGGCATCGAGGCAGGCGATTTTGCAGCCGTTCCTGAAACCCGGGTCAATGGCCATTGTCCGTTTCTGGCCGACAGGAGGGGCAAGCAGAAGTTGCTTCAAATTCTCTCCGAAGACATTGACGGACTCTATATCTGCCTTTGCCTTGAACTCTGCGATGATTTCGTTGGAAATGGACGGTTCGAGAAGACGCTTGAAGGCATCGTCAACGGCCATTCTTATCTGTGCGGCCAATTCCCCGGCAGGATAACGCCGCTCCTGGCAGAAATCATAGTAAAGCTTGTTGCCGCATTTCTCGGGATCCGCATCGAGCCTGACAGTCAGGAAGCCCTCATTCTCTCCCCTTAGTATGGCCAGAAGACGGTGCGAGGCAATTCTGGAAAGAGGCTCGGAATAGTCGAAATAGCCCTTGTACTTGAGGGCCTCGGGATTGTCCTTGGCATTTCTCGCAGCCTTGGACACTATTCGCCTCGTCCTGAAAATGCTGCGGAGGGTTTCCCTCACTGACGCCGTCTCGCTGAGTCTTTCGGCAATGATATCCCTGGCGCCGGCAAGGGCAGCCTCGACATCGGGCACTTTATCATTGACATATTTCCTTGCCTCAGCCTCAAGATTCCGGACATTGACGGCATACATCAGGTCAGCCAGCGGCTCCAGGCCGGCCTCCTTGGCCACTACTGCCCTCGTGCGTCTTTTCGGGCGGAAAGGCAGATAGAGGTCCTCGAGTTCGGAAGCATTGACACATTTCTCAATTGCGGTTTTCAGTTCAGGAGTGAGACTCCCCTGAGATTCGATTGTCGCCAGGATGGATGCTTTTCTCTTTTCGAGTTCAGTGAACACATCTGTCCAATGCCTGATGGCGGCCACCTGTTCGTCATCCAGTCCACCGGTCTTCTCCTTGCGGTAACGGCTGATAAACGGCACCGTGCAGCCCTCTTCGAAAAGAGCAGCGCAATTTTCCACCTGCCAGTCCTTGATTTCAAGAGTGCCGGCTATATAAGAAATATAAATCCGATTCATATTATGTAAATTCGTCAGTCCCGCCAGGCGGAACAATGGTTACTAGTCTTGCGAAAGTTCTTTCAGTTCCTCCCTGTAGGCCGAGAAAATCTTCGACTTGGAGACAAAGCCCACATAGGTCCTGTCCTCCTTCACGACAGGCAGGTTCCAGGCGTCAGTCTTCTCGAACTTGTTCATCACGCTGTCCATCTTCTCGTCCTCATAGACGTATGCGGGAGATGATTTCATGTAGTTGTAAACGTGCATCCTGTCATACAACTCGTGCTGGAACATATCCCTCCTGACATCCTCCAGGGAGACATAGCCCTGGAAATGATGACGTGAATCCACAACCGGGAAAATATTCCTCTTCGCTGTGGATATCACCTGCACGAACTCTCCCAGGGTAGCGTCAATCCTCACGCTGCTGAAATTCTTCTCTATGAGGTCCGAAGTCTTGAGCAGGGTAAGGACAGCCTGGTCGCTGTCATGTGTAAGAAGTTCCCCGCTTTTGGCAATTCGCTTGGTATAGATGGAGTACTTCTCGAAAATCCTTATAGTCCCGAATGAAATGGTGGCAGTGATAATCAGCGGGATGAAGAGATCATACCCGCCGGATATCTCGGCAATGAGGAAGATGGCAGTCATAGGTGCCTGCATTACCCCGGCCATCAGGCCTGCCATTCCCACAAGCACGAAATTCTGCTCCGGGACGATGAAGGAGGAGCCTGCCAGGATGAGATTGGTCACCCTCGCCAGAAGGAAGCCCGCAATGGCGCCCACGAACAGGGTCGGTCCGAACGTTCCGCCGACACCTCCTCCCGCATTGGTTAATGTCATGGAGAACACCTTGAGTATCAATATCAATGCGAAGAATACGGGTACCAGCCACGGGGTCCGGAGCATAAATGCCAGGATGGTCTGCCCGTCATAAGAGACCGGCTGGCCGTTGAGAAGGGGTCCGAGTGCTTCATAACCCTCTCCGTAAAGAGGAGGGAAAAGGAAAATCATCAAGCCGAGCCCGGCTGCACACAGGGCCCATTTGGCATAAGGATTACGGAATTTGCCGAGCCTGTCCTCAAGAGAAAGCGTAGTCCTGAGAAAGTACAGGGATACCAAGCCGCAGAACAGCCCGAGGAGTACATAGAACGGGACATTCTTCAATGTGAATGGGGTCAATGTACATTCAAACGGAAGGGAGTCCCCGAGGAATATGTAGGATACCATCGTTGCGGACACTGAGGAAAGCAACAAAGGCATCATTGAGGTCATTGAGATATTGAAAAGCAATATTTCCAGCGTGAAGAGCACACCTGCCAAAGGGGCCTTGAAAATACCCGCCACAGCACCCGCAGCTCCGCAACCGAGGAGAATGGTGATGTTCCTGTAGGACATTCCCATCCAGCGGGCGAAATTGGAACCTATTGCCGCTCCGGTATATACAATCGGGGCCTCTGCTCCTACTGAGCCTCCGAATCCGATGGTCAGCGAACTGGTCAAGATGGAAGACCACATATTGTGAGGCTTGATCTTCGATTCGTTCTTGGATATAGCCACCAGCACCTTGGTCACGCCGTGGCCAATCTTGTCCTTGATGACATACTTGACTATCAGCAGGGACAGGAGCATTCCGACTCCCGGATAAATGAGGAGGAGATAATTGTAGGATGACCCTTCGAACCAGCAAGTGAGAGCGTGATGGATAGTCTCTACAAGTGTCTCAAGCAACACGGCAGCCAGCCCGCTGCAAATTCCTACAGCGAGGGATAGAACCAGAAGCTTGTTCTTCTCGGAGACATTGCGAAGATAGTCCCTCAAAGCAGCAAGTCTTCTTTTGAAAATGGCCTGTATCTTCATTTGCCGGTTCAGTTGCATTGCCGGTATATCGGTCCGGCTTCAATAGAAAAAGGTTCCGGGGTCAAAACCTCGGAACCCGGCTCCTGTCAAATAGGAATCCTTATATCCTAGGCGTCCGAAGAATCGTCATCCCCAGCGGAATACTGGGCAATGTTGTCATCCGGGAGGGTGGAACCGGTATCGTCCGGTGTTCCCTCTCCTCCTTCTCCTTCGCCTTCATCATCTGTCTCGTCAAGCCACTTCTTGATGTCGTCGGCATCGTCGGTCTTCACCTTGATCTTGACAAGATAAATCGCGTCAGGAATCTCCACGGTCACTGCATAGAAGCAGGAGCCGTCCGGCTTGTCATACTTGATAAGGTCCGGAAAATAATCATTGAATCCCTTGGGATATTTCTCTGCAAAAGCCGCCGCCAGTTCGGTTGACATGTTCTCATAACTCACAACAGCTCTCTTCTTCTGATTGACTGCCATAATTACAGATATTTATCAATTTATTCTATTCTTGAATGTTGAAATGTTAATCATAGTTTCGGGCTGCAATATTAGACATAGTTTTGGAATTGTGAAAGTGTTTCGCAAAAAATTTTTCAACAATCGGTAAAAGTCACATCCGGAGCCGAACCTTACCGCGACTTACGAGAAAAGAAAAATGACTTCTGGAGCTGTTTCTTCTTCATATCGTGCTCGCAGAATACAGGCTTCATGTCGCGCGGATCAAGCCCCGAGTAGAACATCACGGAGGAAGTGGTCATGGGAGTAGGCGTGAAATCCTGCACCTGGTCCATATAAAGCCCTCTCAATGAAGGATTAGAGGCCAGTTTCTCCATATCCCTCATCGTGCATCCCGGATGGGACGATATGAAATACGGGACAATGCCTGTTTTCCTGCCAGCCTCACGGGTAATCTTGTCGAACTCGATACGGAGCCTGTCAAACAGCCTGAATGACGGCTTGCCCATATATTTCAGGACCTTGTCCTCGGTATGCTCCGGGGCCACCTTCAGACGGCCGCAGGTGTGATTCAGCACAAGCTCCCGGAAATATGGCCGTGACGATGCATCGACGAAGCCCTTCTCCGTAAGGAAGAGGTCATAACGTATGCCGCTGCCGATGTAAGCATGGCGGATTCCCTTGACATTCAACACCTTGTCATACAGGCCAAGCAGCCTGGTATGGTCCCTGTCCATATTCGGGCAAGGTGCCGGATAGAGGCAGGACTTGCGGCGGCAGACATTGCAAAGTTCCTGGTTCTTGCCCCTCATGCCGTACATGTTTGCAGTCGGCGCGCCAAGGTCAGATATATTCCCGGCGAAACCCGGCACATTGAGCAGCCCCCTGACTTCCTTCACGATGGATTCCTCCGAACGGGACTGGATGAACTTGCCCTGATGGGCAGCTATAGTGCAGAAATTGCAGCCCCCGAAACATCCCCGGTGAGTAGTAATGGAGTACTTTATCATATCGTAGGCCGGGATTCGCTTCCCCTTGTACCTCGGATGAGGCAACTTGGTGAAAGGCAGGTCCCAGAACGAGTCCATCTCCTCCTGCGTGGCCGGGGGATATGGAGGATTGACCTGGACATAACCGTCCCCGCAGCCTTCCCGGATAATGTCGGAATGCATCATATTGGCCAATGTCTCAATGTGATGGAAATTCTCTGCGAAAGCCCGCTTGTCCTTGAGGCATCTTTCGAATGAATGGAGAACCGTGACCCCCTCACCCGGCTTGGGGCTTCCGCTGACCTTGAAGGCAATCTGGGGAATCTTCTGCATCTCCCTCCTGCCCCAACCGGCCTCAATGCCCCTGGTCAGCTCCAGCATTGGTCTCTCACCCATCCCGTAGCAAAGATAATCAGCCCCGCAAGTCTCGAGAACGGAAGGCATAAGGCAATCCTTCCAGTAATCGTAATGGGTAAGTCTCCGGAGCGAAGCCTCGACTCCCCCGATTACGACCGGCACATCCGGATAAATCTCTTTCAGAATCTTCGTATATACAGTCACGGCATAGTCAGGCCGCTGCCCGAACTTGCCCTCAGGGGTGTATGCGTCATCGTGCCTGAGCCTCTTGGACGCAGTGTAATGGTTGACCATGGAGTCCATTGCACCGGCATTGACACCGAAATATAGCCTCGGTCTTCCCAGTTTGCGGAAATCCCTGAGGTCGTCCCTCCAGTTAGGCTGCGGCACAACGGCAACACGCCAGCCCCATTTCTGAAGCCAGCGTGCAATGCAGGCGGTTCCAAACGACGGGTGGTCGATGAAAGCATCGCCTGTAAAAAGAATTATGTCAATGTAGTCCCATCCCAAAGCATCGACTTCCTTTTTCGAAGTCGGGAACATATAGGCGGACTCTTTCTGTTCAATGGAAGCCATTACATCCTCTCAGGAAGCCGGATACCGAGAATGTCCATAGCCTTCACAAGCACCTCAGCGACAGTCTGGATAAGAACCAGCCTGAACCTCCGGATATCCTGGTCCTCCTCCTGGAGAATCCTGGTATCGTGATAGTACTGGTTGAACTCCTTGGCAAGGTCGTATGCATAGTTGGCTATGACAGCCGGAGAATATGCAGCCCCGGCCTCCGCAACCTTGGCTGGATAATTGCCGAGCAACTTTATGAGCCTGGTTTCCTTGGCGGAAGGTTCAATGGACGCAAGCACGTCAGCCGCCTTGTGGGAAATTCCCTGGTCGTCAGCCTTCCTCAAGATGGACTTGATACGAGCATGGGTGTACTGGATGAACGGACCGGTATTTCCGTTGAAGTCAATGGATTCCTTCGGATTGAAGAGCATTGTCTTCTTCGGGTCCACCTTGATAATGAAATACTTGAGGGCACCGAGGCCAATCATCTTGTACAGGGCCGTCTTCTCCTCGCCAGACATATCCGCGAGTTTTCCAGACTCCTCCGACGTCTTCCTGGCCTCCTCGTACATCTGCTCGAGAAGATCGTCAGCATCGACAACGGTTCCCTCACGGGACTTCATCTTGCCTTCCGGAAGCTCAACCATTCCGTATGAGAGATGGAAAATATCATCCGCCCACTTGAACCCGAGCTTGCCGAGAATGAGCTTGAGAACCTGGAAATGGTAATTCTGCTCATTGCCGACCACATAAACGTGGCTGTCGAGTTTGTATTCAGAGAACCTTCTCTCCGCAGTACCGAGGTCCTGGGTCATATAAACAGAAGTACCGTCACTTCTGAGGAGAAGTTTCCTGTCAAGCCCGTCCGCAGTAAGGTCGCACCACACTGAGCCGTCCGGGTCCTTTACGAATACGCCCATGTCCAGTCCCTTCTGTACCAATTCCTTGCCGAGCAGGTAGGTCTCTGACTCGAAATAGGTCTTGTCGAATGAAATGCCGAGTTCCCTGTAGGTCTTGTCGAAGCCATCCATAACCCAGCCATTCATCGTCTTCCAGAGATCCCTGACCTCCTTGTCCCCCTCTTCCCACTTGACGAGCATCTCGTGGGCCTCCTTGAGAGACGGGGCCTCTTTCTCTGCCTGGTCCTTGGACATTCCGCCGGCTACCAGCCCGTCAACCTCCTTCTTGTAAATGTCGTTGAATGCCACATAGCAATCGCCTACGAGGTGGTCTCCCTTCTTGCCGGAATTCTCCGGAGTAATGCCGTTCCCGACCTTGAGCCAGGCCAGCATTGACTTGCAGATATGCACTCCCCTGTCATTGACAAGGGTGACTTTCATCACATTGTTGCCGCAGGCCTTGAGGAGCCTTGAAACAGAGTCTCCGAGGAGATTGTTCCTGATATGGCCGAGGTGAAGCGGCTTGTTGGTGTTCGGTGAGGAGAACTCGACCATAATGTTCTGTCCGGTGGACGGAAGCTGGCCGAAATTCTTGTCGGACAATATGTCCGTGAAAAGTTCATTCCAGTAAAGAGGTGAGAATGAGATATTCAGGAAGCCCTTTACGCAATTGTAGCCCGCAATCTCGGAGACATTCTCCTTGAGCCATCCCCCAATGGCATTTCCCGTGTTCTCAGGGGACGAATGGGATACTTTCAGCAGCGGGAAGACCACGAGGGTATAGTCTCCCTCGAACTCCTTCCTTGTAACCTGGACCTGCAGCGAACCCTGCTCGACATCGACGCCGTAAAGGCTCTTGATGGCCTCAGCGGCCTTGCCCTGTATAAATGTTTCTGGTGTCATTCCAATGTTTATAAATTATTAACCGAGGTAGCCCTTGAAATTATTAACCGAGGTAGCCCTTGAGAAGTTTACTCCTGGACGGGCTCTTGAGCCTCCTGATGGCCTTTTCCTTAATCTGGCGCACACGCTCCCTGGTAAGGCCGAAACGCTCGCCGATTTCCTCGAGGGTCATTTCCTGGCAGCCGATGCCGAAGAAGGACTTGATGATTTCCCTCTCCCTGCTGGAGAGAGTGGAAAGCGCCCTTTCTATCTCGGTATTGAGTGACTCGTTCACGAGACCGCGGTCAGCACTCGGGGAATCGTCGTTAGGAAGCACGTCGAGGAGGCTGTTGTCCTCGCCCTCAACGAACGGAGCATCCACGGATACATGACGTCCGGATACCCTGAGGGTGTCGGAAATCTTGTCCTTCGGCACGTCAATCATCTCGGAGAGTTCCTCGCTGGATGGCTGGCGCTCGTTCTCCTGCTCGAATTTCGAGAGAGCCTTGTTGATTTTGTTCAATGAGCCCACCTGGTTGAGAGGGAGCCTGACTATACGGGACTGCTCCGCAAGGGCCTGGAGAATGGACTGGCGAATCCACCACACGGCGTAGGAGATGAACTTGAATCCCCTGGTCTCGTCGAACTTCTCGGCGGCCTTGATAAGGCCGAGATTGCCTTCATTGATGAGGTCCGGGAGGCTGAGTCCCTGGTTTTGATATTGCTTTGCCACTGAAACGACGAACCTGAGGTTCGCCTTTGTCAGTTTTTCAAGTGCTTTCTGATCACCTTTCCTAATGCGTTGAGCCAGCTCCACCTCTTCCTCAGGTGAAACCAGCTCTTCTCTTCCTATTTCCTGGAGATACTTGTCAAGTGACGCGCTCTCCCTGTTGGTAATCGATTTTGTAATCTTAAGTTGTCTCATATATTGCCTTTGGTTCTATTCCTTTCCAAAAGCGAAGTAAGCGGCTTTGCCATAAGATGTTACGCCCTCGACATACACGGCCCTCTTCGCCTTCTTCACGATGTTTATCACATCCTCGGCTTTGCTTACAGGCTGGTCGTTCACGTACAAGATGATAAATCCCTCCTTGGCACCGGCTTCCTGGACTTTGCCCGGACCGACAGATACAATCTCGACTCCGTTCTTCAATCCCAAAGCGGCAAGAGTCTCCTTCGACGCCTCCTTTATCTTGGAACCGAAGAACGCCGTGGAACCGTCAATATCCTTGGCTCCTGTCTCTGCGGACTCTCCCTGGAATGTCACTTCCAGAACCTTCTCGTCTCCACCCCTAATGACAGTGACCGAAGCCTTGTCTCCAGGATTGTATGAACTGACTTTTTCCTGCAAGGATGAAGGGGTGGTGATGGCTGTGGAATCTACCTTTACGAGGACATCGCCCTTCTTGATTCCGGCCTTGTCAGCAGCACCGCCTTCCAAAACCCCCTCTATATATACTCCGTTTGGTGAAAAAAGTTTCAATTCTTTCGCTTTTTCGTCAGTAATCGGCGTCATTGTCACGCCGAGGAAGGCTCTATTGACACTGCCGAAGTCAATGAGGTCGTCAGCAATCTTCCTTACAATGTTGGAAGGGATAGCGAATGAGTATCCAGTATAAGAGCCTGTCTGTGAAATGATTGCAGTATTTACACCGACAAGTTCACCCTTCTGGTTCACGAGAGCTCCGCCACTGTTTCCGGGATTGACGGCAGCATCGGTCTGGATGAATGATTCAATTTTGAATTCACCATTGTAATGAGGCATCTGGCGTCCCTTGGCACTGACAATGCCTGCGGTAATAGTGGACCTGAGGTCATAAGGACTTCCGATTGCAATAACCCACTGGCCGAGCCTGAGTTCGTCGGAATCACCGAAAGGAACTACCGGCAGGCCCTGGGCATCAATCTTGATGATGGCTACGTCGGTAGCCGGGTCGGTACCCACTACGGTAGCCGGATAGGTCTTGTTGTTGTTCAATGTAACTTCCACCTTGGTAGCTCCATCGACCACGTGATTATTGGTCACGATATAACCGTCAGGACGGATGATGACGCCAGAGCCGCTGCCCTGCTGTTCCCTGGACTGAGGGGCAGCCTGGTCCCCGAAGAAGAACCTGAAGAAAGGATCAACGCTGTAATTCTGCTGCTGTTTGATTGTCACCTTGACATATACAACGGCATCCACTGCTGACTCGGCCGCGTATGTAAAATCAGGATAGTCCGTCTGTGACAGATTGACAGTCCTGTATGCGGATCCATCGGAAGAAATGACAGTAGAACCTTCTGCTCCGCCCGGCACGCAGGCCTTTACAACTCCGACTGCGGTGAAACCGGCAACAAGGGCCGATGCTAAGACTGTAATGAATGACTTGTTCATATCGCTTTCTGTTTTAATTATTTCTGTATCTGGGTTTTTCCCTCATTGAAAAACCGGGGATTGAAAAATCAAATTATATGCCAGATGTCAGGAATTTTGTTTATCTTTGTGGGTGCTCATCTCCGTTACAGGACCAGCATCAGTATTTGAATATAAAAGGATATAAAATATGAAGTTCATAGTTTCAAGTTCAGAGCTGCTGAAAGGGCTCTTGACAGTTTCAAAGGCACTTCCGTCCAAGACGACCGAAGCCATTCTCGAAGACTATCTTTTCTCGCTCAATGGAGACGTGCTCGAGGTTACTGCCTCGGACAAGGAGATAACAATGAAGACCACCATTGCCGTAGAAAGCAAGGAAGGAGACGGAAGGATAGCCGTCCCGGCCAGGCAGTTGAACGACCTCCTCAGGGAGTTGCCGGACCAGCCGCTCACCATCAGGACTATCAGCGAGAACCAGTTCGAATGCGCCTGGGCAAGCGGAGAGTCCTCTCTCCCTTATTTCAACCCGGATGACTACCCGGATTGCCAGGCCACAGGTCCTGACGCAATAACAGTGGAGTTCCCGGCAATGACACTGGTGGACGGAATCAGCAGGACCATCTACGCATCTTCAGACGAAGACAACCGTCCTGTCATGAACAGTATCTTCTTCGACATTTCACCTGATTCCACCACTCTCGTAGCCTCCGACCTGCAGAAACTGACCTGCTACACGGCTGACGACGTGAAGGCGGAGAACCCTTGCTCATTCATCCTGAACAAGAGACACGCCGCCGTCATCAAGTCCATCATCGGAAAGGATGTCGTTTCAGTCAATGTGACCTTCGATGCGAGAACCGTTGTTTTCAAATATGACGGAACCGTGATCATCTGTTGCCTGGTAGTCGGAAAATATCCGGATTACAGGACCATTATCCCGCAGAACAACTCCAATATCCTCAAGATCAACAGGACTATGCTTCTCAATACCGTAAGGCGTATCTCCGTATGTTCCCCGAAGGCTTCGAACCATATCAAGTTCGACCTCACCCCGGGCTTCATCGAGATTTCCGCACAGGACCTCGGTTTCGAAATTGCGGCTCATGAGAAGATTGCCTGCCAGTATGACGGCAGTGATCTCCAAATCGGATTCAAATCCACCCACATCATCGAGATGCTTTCCAACCTCAGCTGTGACGAGGTGGTGATGAAGTTCGCCGACAAGAGACGTTCCGCCCTGCTGATGCCTTCCGAGGAAGATGCCAAGTCAGAGAAAGTATTCGGCATCGTGATGCCTATCATGGTAAAATAGCCTGACGGCTGCATTGTGGAAAACTGAAAACACGACTTTGGAATGAATCTCAATCTTGAAAGGCCGCTCCTGTTCTTCGACATCGAGAGCACGGGGCTGAATATTGCGGTTGACGGCATAGCGGAACTGAGTTTTGTCAAGATACTTCCCGACGGGGAGCAGAGGATAAAGACCTGGAAACTCTGTCCTTGGAACTATGTGGCAAGATGCCAGCAGCCAATGAACCCCAGCGCAAGCGAGGTGAACGGGCTCAAGGACGAAGATTTGGCCGGTTGCCCGAAATTCCATGAGGTGGTGGACGAGGTAGTGGATTGGCTCAAGGACAGCGACTTGGCAGGATTCAACTCAACAAAGTTCGACCTTCCGATGCTGGCCGAGGAAATCGAAAGGGTACGTCTGTTCCTTAACAAGAACATAGACATCAACCTTCACGAAAAGAAGATGGTGGACGTACAGACCATCTACCATGCGATGGAGCCGAGAAATCTCAGGGCCGCATACAGGTTCTACTGCGGAGGCCAGGATTTCGAGAATGCCCACACGGCAGAGGCAGACACTCTCGCCACCTACGAAGTTCTCAAGGGACAGCTGGACAGGTATCCGGAACAGCTCAAGAACAATGTGGACTTCCTTGCCAACTTTGCAGGCCGCCCGAAAACAGTTGACTATGCCGGCAGACTTCTTTACGGAAAGGACGGAGAGGCCATCATCAGTTTCGGAAAGCACAAGGGAAAGACCGCAAGAGAGGTTTACCGCACTGAGCCGTCTTATTTCGCCTGGATACAGAACGGAGAATTCACACTCGACACGAAGAGGCAGTTTGATATTCTGAGGCAGCAGTTCGATGTCGAGAAGAAGGAAATTGCAAGACAAAACCGCAAACCTCTGGAGGGCAAGGACTTCGAAGATGCCACCCAATTGCTTTTCCAGCATTTCGGCGGCGACAAACATCAGCGTTGAACATAATAGCAAGAACATACGGAGGGCATTATGTCACCAGGCCGGACACGACCTGGGAAAAGGATAATGAAGATTTCTTCCCTCCTGATTTCACGGATAGTTTCGAATGGACTCCCGTGGTTTTCGCACGTATCTGCAAACCGGGCCGGAGTGTCGGTGGGCGCTTTGTCAGAAGATATTATGACAGAGTAGGTTACGGCGTCCTGCTCTACCCTGCTGACCACATTGGCGAAGGTCCTGAACAGTATGCGGAAGCATTGACATTGGACCATACTTCTTTCCTGCCTGGCCCGAAGATGGGCATTGAGGAGGCAAACGGGCTTTCCTTCACTGTGAAGATGGACGGGGCAGGCATCTTTGAAGGCAAAGTACAGGCAGGAAGTCTCCTGGACAATGCCGTTTGCGAAGCCACGAAGCGGCTCTACATCCGTACCGGAGACCTCATTGCCGTGGAACTCGCTGACAGGATGCCGCTCTGCACCAGGGAAGATGGCAACAGGGAAATTTCCGGCATTGTCGGTGGCAGTACAGCCCTGTCATTCAGGATAAGGTTTGTATAATCATCACTGTCTATCCTCTATTCGTACAGGGACTCCACGGCCGTTTCCTATTGCGAACCAATCAAGATGAACAACATACCGACAAGGATGAAGGCAAGGCCAAGCCACATATTGTCAAGTTCAAGGCCGCAAAATTACAAAAAAAATGAAGGTTTTCCTCTGTCACCGACGTAGTGAATCGTGTGCGTCAGAGGCTCTCCAGTTCCGAGGCGATGATATCCCCCGCCGACAATGCCCAGCCAGGGAAAGCCTCATCGGGCCGGAAGCGGTTCTCCGCAAAATCCAGAAGGACATCAAGGTCGAATTTGTCAGCTTCCACGGCAGCATTGAAACGGGTGGCATCGTAGGCATTGCATTTCTGCTCGATATGGGAAGGGACCATCATAAGCGGCTTTCCCAGATACATAGCCTCGCAAATCGACTCAAACCCGGCCGTGGAAGCGTATGCACGGCAGCCTGCCATCTGGCGGAGGAACTCCTTGTCATCCAGATAATAGAAGACCAGATTCCGGTCGATTACCTTGACCGGAGCCTCATCCTTGTTGTCCCAGAAGAATTTCAGAGGCACATCGGGATGCGAGGAGTGCCACTCCTTCACTTCCTCAGCAAATCCGGCATTGAGAATATACCCAAGGATATAGTCCCCCTCCCTGAAATCCGGACTCTGCCTGTAGGCCAACACTTCCGGGCGGAGGAGAGGCGGAACTACCTTGATTCTGTGTTCCACATCATCCGGCATCCTCCTGAACGACAATGCCAGCAATTTCACAGCCCCGTTCGCAATCGCACGACTGAAGAGATTGAGACCGACGTGCTTCTCATAGCCGACTAAAGGGAAATGGAAGTCAGCATGCAGGAAAAGAAACTGATGCCCGATACAAATCATCGGAATTTCGCTGTATGAAAAATCATGGACAATGGTCCCGAGAAGTTCGTAGAAATTCACTATCACATCCGGCCTCGATTCCTTTATCTCATTGCGTATCAATGAAATGGACGGTATTAATTTCGGGGACATGGCCACATTGTACAGCAATGTCTTCAATGCGTCAGGCCTTTTGTCCGAGGAAGCAGCCACGAAATTTACTGATTCGAAATAAGCGAGCGGAGCCCGGACTCCTCCAGTGAAGAATGCCGGCAAGGTACGGGCCGGACTCTTGCCGACAAGCATCTTGACGACATTGTGGCCGCGGGCCGTGAGGAGTTTTTCCATCGTCATGGCCTGGGTCAGATGACCTCTTCCCTCACCTTGGATAATGAACAAATATCTCATGGTCAACTCTGCTGATTTACATAATCATTGTACTTCAGGATACTCCAATTCCCGTCAAAGTCCTCCACCAGGGCTGACATCGACTCGACCCAATCCCCGGAATTGAGATAATGTATTCCGCCCTTCAGCATTTTGTCCTCGGGGTTGTGGATGTGTCCGCAGATTATTCCGTCGCAGCCCCTGGCCTTGGCGAAATCCGCAAGATCGGACTCGAAGCCTGAAATCAGCGACACTGCCTGCTTCACTCCGTGTTTGATGGCTTTGGAGAAAGAATAATACTCTTTTCCATGACGAATCCTGGCACGGTTCCATACATTGTTGAACTTGATGAGGAGGCTGTAGGCCTTGTCACCCAATTTGGATATCCAGCGCATCTGTGCTGTAATGCTGTCGAATGCGTGTCCGTGGATGACAACGTATGAATGCTTTTCCTCCTTCAGGATATACTCGCTTCCAAACTTGATATTGAATAACTTGGAAGGCACGATAGGGTCCAGGAAGTCATCGTGGTTGCCGGACACGTAAATGACCTCGGTGGCGTGGTTCTCCATCATTTTCATTATCACCCGGAAGAATGCCGAATGGGATGAATTCCACTTGTCATCCGAATTATGAAGTTGCCATCCGTCGATGATGTCACCGTTCATGATAAGCCTGTCGCAGTCCACGGCGCTGAGGAACTCCGACACTTCCCTGACTTTTGAATGGGGCGAGCCAAGATGAACGTCCGAAATGACAACTGTCTTGTAATGAGGCCTTTCCATATTGCAAACCTGAATTGGACGGAACCTGGTCATCATTGAGGCCTGTCTGCCGAATAATCTTTAATACTCTGTTCGTCCGCCTTCGGGCAGACAAGGAGATTTCCGTCCCCGAAGGCAATGATATAGTCCTTCAAACCCTTGACAACCACTCTTCTGCAGTTGCCAGTATGGACAATGCATCCCTCACTGTCAATGAGCCTGACATCCTCCCCGACTACTCTGTTGCCATCCCCGCTCTCCCGGATATGGTTCCCTGCCGATGTCCAGCTTCCAAGGTCAGACCAGCCCAGGTCAGCTGATATGACATGGATAGAGTCGGATTTCTCCATCACGGCATAGTCGATGGAAATCTTGTCGCATTGAGGAAAGAGTTCATCGAGCACGGCCTTCTCGCTCCCAGTCCCGAAAGATGCGGCTATCCTGTCCATAATCCCGGCAATCCGGGGGGCGTGCCGGCGCATCTGGTCCACAATCGTGGATACCGACCAGACGAAGATTCCCGCATTCCAGAAATAATTGCCTGCTGCGAGATATCGTTCCGCCGTAGCCTTGTCCGGCTTCTCCCGGAACTCATTGACTTTCACGACATTACCCTCCTCCTTGGAAGAGGAGCAGATGTATCCGTAGCCGGTTTCCGGCCTGCTGGGATGAATGCCCACAGTGACAATGGAGGATGAACCGGCCGTAAACGCCAATGCCTTGGAAATGATTTCCGAAAACAATTCCGTCTTCATCACGAGAGCATCCGATGGGGTTACCACAATGTTGGCCTCAGGGTCCTCCCGCATTATCTTCCAGCAGGCGTATGCGATGCAAGGCGCAGTGTTTCGGGCTACCGGCTCCGCAAGAATATGGTCCTCCTGCATCTCTGGTATCTGCTCTCTTACAATATCGACATAACGTTCAGATGTGACCACCCACATTTTCCCGACTTCCGACACGGGTCGGAACCTGTCCACGGTAAGCTGCAACAGGGATTTTCCCACGCCGAGAAGATCAATGAACTGCTTCGGCATCCCGGGCGTGCTGACAGGCCAGAGGCGGCTGCCTATGCCACCGGCCATTATTACGATATTGGTATGCTCCATTGTATGCATCTTCATCAAAAAATACTGGTCAAATAAACCTTCCTCATTTCCGTGCGAATATAATGAAATTTCTCCGGTAAACAAGGAAGGCTTGTTCAAATGATTATGAAAGGGCTATTATTTCTTCGGCCTCTTCGGATATACGTGATGAGTGTCCGCCCATTCCTGCCAGTGTGAGGTAAGGTCAGCGAGAATATCAGGATGCTCGGCGGCGACATTGTAACGCTCCGTCCTGTCATTCTCGATATCATAGAGTTCCCAGACCTTTCCCTGCTCGTCATAGACGGCCTTCCAGTTCTTCCAGCGGACATAGCGATTGTCGAAATGCTCGCCATAGATGTAGTCGTGGATGGACTTCTTCGGGTTCTTGACAGTCGGGCAGAGAGACGATCCCTCCAGTGGATAAATCTCGTTGCCATCGTGATAGACAGCAGGATATGTCGCACCCGACACGTCCACGAAGGTGGCCATAATGTCTGGCAGGAAGCCTACATTGTTCCTCCAGGCCCCGTCATACTTGGCATACTTCTCCGGCCAGGACAGGATGAGAGGTGTGGAGATGCCTCCCTCGTATGCCCGAACCTTGTACTTGCGGTACGGAGTGTTGCTGACCTGTGCCCAAGGCTTGCCGTATGAAGGAGCCACCCAGCTGTCAGGGTTATTTATATCATTGACAGTGCCGAAGCCGGTTTCGCTGTAAGGCTCGGCACAGGCCCCATTGTCTGAAAGGAAGATGATAAGAGTATTGTCCCTCTGTCCGGTTTCCTCCAGATAGTCCAGGATTTTGCCGACATTGTAGTCCACGCAATAAATCTGGGCTGCATAGACTGACATTCTGAGACTGGCGTTCTGCTTTTCCTTCTCGGTAAGTTCGTCCCAATTGCGATTTTCCCACTCGGCGACTCCCCATTCAGGCTGGACAATCCCCAGGTCAATCATCCTCTGTCTCTTCTGCTCCTGAATCACCTGCCAGCCTGCGTCGAATTTGCCATTGAACTTGTCAATGTCCTCCTGCTTTGCATGTAAAGGCCAGTGAGGGGCATTGTAGGCTACATAGAGAAAGAACGGGTCATCATCCTTCCTTGTTCCGAGGAACTCGATTGCCTTATCCGTGAATGCATCAGTAGTATAGTACGGCTGCTCCGGAACCGGCAGTTTGGTATTGTCAAGATAGAGACCGCGGCCTCCGTGAGGGGCAAGGTAGCTGGTCGCTCCGGCAAGAATGCCGTAGAACCTGTCAAATCCTCTCTGGAGAGGCCATTTCTCCTGTCCGTGCATACCCACGTGCCATTTGCCGACCATGTAGGTATGGTATCCGGCATCTCCGAGAACCTCCGCCATAGTTACACAGTGACGGTTCAATGCTGCCATATATCCGTCGCAGTCATCCTCCGGAAACATCTTGCTGCCAGGATCTTCCGACATCTCACCGATACCTGCCTGATGAGGATAAAGTCCTGTAAGCAGCGAAGCCCTTGTGGGACAAGACCTTGCAGTATTGTAGAACTGAGTGTAGCGGACTCCGCTGGAAGCCAGCCTGTTGATATTCGGTGTCGGAATCAGGCCGCCATAGCACTCAATGTCGGAGTATCCCATATCATCCACCATGATGAGGACAATGTTAGGGCGCGCCCCGGATGTCTTCTTCGGCCCTGCAGCCTGTGCGACAGTTGCGGATGCCACCGCAGCCGCTCCCATCAATGCAATTCTGGATTTGTTGTTCATAGTTTCAAGGTTATTATTTATTACGTTTCTGTCCCGGATAAGGCACGACCATGCAGCGTTCGGTCCACTCATCGTATGCCTTGACCATCTTCTCCACAATTTCTGGATGCTGTACGGCCACATTGTGACGCTCGCTGCGGTCTTCATTGAGGTTGTAGAGTTCCCACTGGGCCCTCTCGCCAGGGCGTACCAGTTTCCATCCGTCATTGGAAATGAGAGCACTCTCGTTGAAATGTTCGAAGCCGAGGTACTCGTGGCCTACCCTGTGGCCTGTCTTGAAGAGAGGGACAAGACTGATACCCTCCATAGGGATAATCTCGTGGCCCTTGTAGGTCTCAGGATATTCAGCACCTGCGAGTTCGACACAGGTAGCCATGACATCCATCACGTGACCGTACTCGTCATTGAAGCCGCCGATGCTCTTCTTGTCCATGCCCTTGGGCCAGTGTGCAATCATAGGGGTACAGATACCACCCTCATAAGACTTGGCCTTCCAGAAGCGGAAAGGAGTATTGGCGACATTTGCCCACTTGGCGCCGAGAGATGCGTATGTGGTCTCCGGGCCCGGAAGAACTTCCTTATTCTTCGGATAAACCATCTGGAGGCCGGCCCTGGTCATATCAGGACGGTCATTGTCTCCTGGGGAATAATTCTGGCAAACTTCATTGCTGCAGCCGTTGTCGGACATGAAGAGGATGAGGGTATTGTCCATCTGGCCTGTCTTCTCAAGAGCTTCAATAAGATGGCCGATACCCTGGTCCATACGGTCTATCATTGCGGCGTGCACGGCCATTGCGCAGGCATCCCACTCGGCATCAGGATTGTTCTCCCAACTGTCGTTGAATTTCCTCTCTGAAAGGAAGTCTGCCTGGTCTCCGAAGAGGCCCATTGCAAGCTGGCGCTGATACCGTGCATTTCGGATTGCCTCCCAACCCACCTTGTAGGTATCCTTGTATTTCTCAATATCCTCCGGAAGGGCGTGTAGCGGCCAATGCGGAGCAGTGTATGCGAGATACATGAAGAACGGCCTGTCCTCATTGGCATACTGCTCAACCTCTTTTACCGCCCTGTCAGAGAGAGCCTGGGTAATGTAGTATCCCTCAGGGACTTCCTTGACAGGAACCTCACCTTCAACGAGGGAGAACGGGTCGAAATAATCGACTACTCCGTAGATAGTTCCGTAGTGCGTGTCAAAACCGCGGTTGACAGGATAGTTGGAAAGGTCGGAGAACGGCTCGTGGAAGACCTGGTGATTCAGCCAGGCCCTCTGGTCCTCGCGGAGAGGAGTCTCGGCAACGTGCCATTTTCCAATCATTGAAGTACGGTATCCGGCCTCCTTGAGCACTTCGGCGATGGTCACTGCATTGCGGGACAATGTTCCGCGATAACCGGGAAGATGCTGGTCGAATGTCATTCGTCCAATGCCGGCCTGATGCTGGTAAAGGCCTGTAAGCAGGGATGCCCTGGTAGGACAGGAACGGCTGGTGTTGTAGAAATGGGTGAATCTCACGCCTTCCCCGGCAAGCCTGTCAAGGTTCGGGGTATGTATTTCCCCACCATAACAACCAAGGTCCGAATAGCCGAGATCATCTGCCATTATGACAATAATGTTGGGTCTTTTGTCTGCTTTCTTGCAGGCGGCATGCGTCAAGGCAGGTGAAGCCACCGTCATCAACGCAGCAGGCAGGAGTACTTTTTTGTTGATTTTCATTGTATGGAGTATTAGTAATTTACAGGCCAGGCTTCATCCGGACCGGGAGTAGCATAATGCGGGTCGATTGCCCGGATATAGACATCTCCGTCCGGTAGGATTCTGACATCGAGAGGGACGATGGTAGTACCAAGCTGGTTGATGGTCTGGGCATTTTCACTCAAATCCTTGGTCTCAATGCCGGCGGCAGGAAGCGGCGGGACATTGGCATTGTAGAATGCGGTGCACCACCAGTTCCCCTTCTTGTCCCGGAAAGGCGTTCCATGTCCGAGGAAACGCCCCACGAAACGTCTCTCTGAGTATGGTCCCTCAATCTTGTCGGCAGTACAGTAGTAGAGGTTGTAGGAGCCCTTGCGACCCTCGTCGGTGGACCAGCCGGTGCCGAACATCACGTACTTCTTGCCGAACTTCATTATGGTGGTGCCTTCGTGACCTATTTTCCGGTCAGCCGGGTCGATTCTCACCTGCTTCCCGTCAATGCCGGAGAAGTCCGGTTTCAACTTCAGGAGGAAGCCGTTTCCATGAGTCATATACCAGGTACCGTCGTCATCCCTGAAAAGGGACGGGTCGTGACGGCCGCGGAATGCTTCCATATTCGGGAATGTCCAAGGTCCCATTGGGCTTGGGCCTTCGCTGAGAGCCAATGTGCTGACACCTGCAGGGCAATGAACCATCACCCATCTGTCCCCTGTCCAATGCAGTTCAGGAGCCCAGAGCCTCTGCCAGTTGGCCTTCGAGCGGTCGAGGGCCTCAGGCTGGTCGGTAGTGCGGTAAGCCACCCCGAGATACTCCCACTCCACCATTGTCTGGCTTCTCCATACCCGGAGTTCATTGCCGACTACGCTGCCCTCACCGAGACCTGTATTGAATGTGTCATCCTGCTGACGCTTGTCATCCTCTGTCGGGACAGTGCCGGTAAGGTAGTAATATCCGTCAGGGGCAAGGACAATGTAAGGGTCGCGAATCCAGCCACCCTTGACGAGGACGGCGGTCTCGTGCTTGTCAATCTGGTTGTTGAAAGGCACGTCGAGAGATGCTCCAGGGTCTTTCTGCTCTTCCATCCAGCGGTCAAGCTCAGCCTTCATCTCGGCAATCCTCTTCGCATATTTAGGGCTTCCGGCGAGGTTGCTCATCTCCCACGGATCCTTCTTGAGGTCGTAGAACTCGATGGCAGGACGGTGCACGAAGCGGTCGCAGAGCCACTCGGCCCTCTCGTCAGTCTTCGCGGCCTTCTCCCAGGCCGGCCAGACACCGGTATGATTGTTGGTCTTGGCCATCAGATGCTTCTCATGATATGAGCTGTCCGGAGTCAGGTTCACAATAAGGGCATACCTGTCGTCACGGATACTCCTGATAGGATAAGGACGTCCCTCCGGATAATTGTTGTGGATACCATAGGCATACTTGCGGGCTGTCTTGGACTCTCCGAAAAGGGCCTTCTTGAAGCTCTGTCCGTCAAGTTCAGGCCTCGGCTCGCCTCCGGCAATATCAATGAATGTCGGAAGGAGATCCTCATACTGCACAATGGCATCACACACCGTACCCGGCTTGATCTTGGCAGGATAGCGGGCGCAAAGAGCGCTGCTAACACCAGGATTCCACAATGTCCACTTGCCGCCTGGGAACTGCGGTCCCTGCTCTCCGAGGAAGATGACAATGGTGTTGTCAAGTTTGCCGATTTCCTCAAGAGTCTGGAGAACGGAGCCCACCTCGTTGTCGAGAGCACGCACCTCGGCGAGATAATGGGTCATAATCTCACGCATTTCAGGACTGTCAACGCAGTTGGTCGGCATCACAAGTTTGTCCGGGTCGAACTCTGAAGGGTCGCCCCAAGTCCAAGGAGCGTGGGAGTTGATGCTGCATACATAGAGCAGGAACGGATCGTCGCCCTGCTGCATCCAGTCACGAATTCCATCAGTGCTGTAAGGAGCCTTCAATGCGGTACATCCCTTCACGAAGCCAGGAATCTCGTAGAACTTATAGACCGACTTGGGACCCGGATGGTCCTTGCCTGTCCTGCCGACACGGTAACCTACCTCAGGCATATACTCATTGACAGTCTTTGTACCCTCGTAGGTATTCTTGTGGTTCTGATAGGCACCGTGATGCATCGGATAGAGACCGGTGTACATGGAGGCCCTGATCGGAACGCTCATCGCAATGGAGGCGATATTGTGGGTAAACCGCACTCCCTCGGAAGCGATGCGGTCAATGTTAGGGGTCCGCAGATTCTGGCCGCCGTAGCAGCTGAGTTCCGAAGACAGCAGGTCATCGGCAATAATAACGACAATGTTCGGGCGCTCATCCCGAGTACCCTTTTCCGCAGCCGTACACAGTTCCGCACCTGAGCCCGGAAACGGACTCAGGGCCGCCGCCGTGAATGCGGCTACCCCAGCAATACCGTTACGAGAAAACGACTTGTTTTCCTTCATAATGTTATAAGTTTAGAGTAACTACAATCCAGTTTGAACCAGGCATCAGAATCCCCGCCACTCGTAGAGGACACGGCCATCTCCCTGGTCATCCCGGATTCTGTTCCGGAAGGTCATCTTGTCCTCAGCATGCCAGACATTGCCATCCTTGTCGGTATATTTGTACCTGAGCACGAAGGTCTTGGAAGCCACGTCGTATGTACAGATTCCGTCCTGCTCCACCTGAATCCCCGGGAGATACTCTGTATCCGGTTCAATAGTTATCTCTCCTCCGCCATCTACCGGAACCGTGACAATCATTGAGTATGTACCCTTCATCGGGTCCACATTGGAACTCTGGTCGGCATAGACCCTGAACTTGTTGCAGGCCACAGTCTGGAGCTGGCGCACGCTGTTAGTCGCAGTACTCTGGTTCATATACTTCTTGCCCTGCTCGACAGTGCTTGAAGAAGCTGTACCGTAATAAGTGTAGTTTCCGTACTGCCTTCCCTGATAGCTCAATGAGATAAGGGTGTAATCCTTGCCTTCCGAAATCTCATCCGCATCTGCCTCGGTTATGCGGACCGGAAGAACATACTCTCCGGTGAGTGCCTTCGGGTCGTTCACGAAAGCGGCGGAATCAAGTGCAAGAGGGACGTATGACTTGAGGCTTCCCTTCTTGATCACCGTCTGGCCCTCCTGCGCAAGAGTATAATACTCCGCCGGAAGAACTGACTGTTTCTCATCGGTGACAAGAGTAGGGTCAATCTCGAACTTCACGACCCTGTCCCTGTCACTTTCAGGGAGACCTGCGAAGACGAAGCCTATTTCAATGCCCAGGCCCTCGCCTACTACCACCTGGCGGTTGTACTGCTGATAGGTGAAGAGGACCCTCTTGGTAGGATACTGGGTATCGTAGTCATCGAAACTGCAACCAGTCAGGGCAGTGGCAGCAAAGGCTGCCGTCAAAAGATATTTGAAGATATTGTTCATAATTTCAATGTTTATGTGTTGGTGACTACCAGCCCCAGTTCTGGACAAGACCGCCATTGATTACCTCGGAGTAGGATATCGGCTGATAAGGTGACTTGAAATAACGTGTCTCAAGCAGCACATAGTTGTACTCTCCTTCCCTGCTGATACGGACTCCGTAAACATCATTGTTAATCTTTTCCTCCCACTCGTCAGTACCTGCGTACCAGCGCCTGAGGTCATAGTAGTAATGTCCCTCGAAACTGAGTTCGATACGTCTCTGTACCTTTACATATTCGTCGAACTTGGCGGCATCGGAACCGATTACCTTGTTCAGGTACTCCGCACCGTTGGCATTGTCCCTCTTGAGGATTCGTGTCAACGCGTCGGAAGCGTTGAATCCGAGTCCGAGCGGGTCTCCCTTCGGTCCCCAGGCCTTGTTGGCAGCCTCTGCGAAGTTAAGCAAAAGTTCCGGAAGTCCCAGAATGATGTTGGCCCTCGGGGTCTTCTTCGTATTGGCAGGATCAAGATTCACAGTACCGATACGGAGCGTCTTCCTGAGATAGTAGCCCGAACGTGAACCGAGGTTGAGAGGCATGTAGGACTCCGGTCCGCCTTCCCGAACGTCAAGTTTGTAGGAGCCGTATGCACTGCCGTCGTGTCCTACGAAGAGGTCGAAGCGAGGGTCCCTGTTGGCGTATGGATTGGCCGGGTCATAGACCGTGCTCTCGGAGATAGGATATCCCTTGTTGTCCGGGAAAATGTCCACGAAGTTCTGGGAGACATTGATGAGGGCCGAACCATAGAGCTGGGCAGGATAGTTCGAGGACTCGAAAGCACTGTTTCCGGTCTGTACCTTGGCCCTGAAGAGCACGTCATAGTTGGCGAAGTCAGTGTTGCTGAGCTGAGTGAAATAATACTCGTCACGTGTGGAGAGTGCGGCATTGATACCGCCTGCTGCCTTGATGGCCTCACCAGCCGCCTTTGCCGCCGCCTCCCATCTGGAGATGTCCCCGGAAGGGTTGTTGGCAGGGCTGGCTGCATAGAGCAGAACCCTGGCCTTCAGGGCCTTGGCAGCCGCTCCGCAGAAATGGTCACGCAATGCACTTCCATATACTGGGTCGGTCTTCATCGAGGCCGGAACACCGTATCTGTCAGGAAGATGTGCCGCTGCGCTGTCGCAGTCATCCACGATTGCCTGGACGCAGTCCTTGTACTGTGCGCGAGGTATCCTCATATTGTCCTCCTTCGGGTCAATGACGCTGTCGCCTACAAGCGGATAGCCGAGGATGTCTCCGTTCACTGCCTTTCCTCCGAAGTTGCGGAGGAGTTCGAACTGCCAGTATGCGCGGAGAGCATGTGCCTCACCCTTGAGACGCCAGAACATATTGAGGTTGTTCTTGATATCTGTCTCGCTGTCGAATACGAAGAAACGTACAGGAGTGAGCCATTCCTTGCTCTCGTCAAGCACCATCCTGGAGAGGAAGATGTTCAGGTTGCGGATGTTCCTGTAGCACTGCTCATAGGTATCGAGAGGATTGTTGGCAGGAGAGAGGTTGCCGAGCGAAGTATGGTAATAATCCCCGCCTAGCGCTCTTCTGACCGCATTGTCGGTCATCAGGTCCATCGAGTTGTCGAACAATGTCGGCAAGTCGTTGTACGAGCCGTTGAGAGGACCGCAGAAATAAGCCACCTCGTCGAGAATCTCCTCCCCGCGGGAATTGTCCGTCTGCGGGTCGAGATAATCGCAGGCGGAGATGGCCAATGCGGCAATCAAAGGTATTGTATATGCGATTCTTTTCATGTCTTCAATAAGTTTAATGTTTCTCGCTGCCATCATCAGAATGTAAATGAGATACCTCCTGTGAATGTCGAGGTGAGAGGGAAGTTGCCTACTCCGGCGTCAATGTTCTCAGGGTCGAGGTCCTTGATCTTCGAAATGGTGAAGAGGTTCGTTCCGCGGAAGAAGAACTTGAGCGAGTTGAGGCCAATCTTGTCTGAAGCGTTGTGAGGCAATGTGTAACCGAACTCAAGGTTGCGGAGCTTGAAGAATCCGCCATCTACCATCCAGTAGTCTGATGATACGAAGTTGTTGTTGGCATCATCCGCCCTGAGGACAGGGTGTGGATTGCCGTTAGGAAGTCCGGTCTTCAGGACATTGGAATACTTGCGGTTTCCGTAGATCTGGTAGTACTTGGTGGTGAGCATCTGGTCGAATCCGGCGATACCGTATCCGAGAACGTCCAGATTGAAGCCTTTCCACTTGAATGCCAGATTGATGCCGTACTGGATGGTAGGAGTGGTGTTGCCTATCACTGTGCGGTCGGCTGAATTGACTATACCGTCATTGTTGGTATCCTGATACTTGAAATCACCAGGATATACCTTGCCGAAGGTCTGTCTGGGAGAATTGGCGATATCATCCTCGTCCTTGAATGTACCGATGACCTTGTAGCCGCGCTGGTCACCGTTCATCCAGAGAACCTCGAGTCCGGCGAGTTCGTCAGGATAGTCGATATATGCCTTCTGGGTATCCTTGGAATAGCCATAGCAGATGTTTCCTCCGATTCTCATCGAGAAGTCTCCGAAGGTCAGGTTAGCATTGAGCTCGGCCTCGACACCCTGGCTGAGGGTGGCGTTGTAATTAATCTGCTGCAATGTGGCACCCTTGCCTGTGATACCCGGCACGATGGCTGACATTCCGGAGAATCCGCCATGGAAATAGTTGCGGAAGTATCCTACGGATCCGCTGAGTTTGTGCTTGAACAACTCGAAATCGAGACCGAGGTTGAACTCGTCTGTCTTCTGATACCTGAGTTCAGGACTTCCGGTCTGGGTGAGCGTCACAATATCATTGAACGAGCTGAAGGTATAGGTACCCCCTGCGGTCCACTCGTCCCTGTAGAGGTAAGAGGCACCCTTGCTGATACCGGCATTGGCTGAAGGAATGATTCCGCATGAGGCCCTGAGTTTAAGGTAATCAACCCATTTTGCGTCATTCATGAAATCGTTCTCGGAGATAATCCAGCCTGCGCCGACGGTAGGGAACGGCCTGAAGCGCTTGTCCCTGGCCAAAGTAGGCACTGCAAGAGCAGTGAGAGAAGCATCCACTACCAGCATATTGTCGAACATGTAGTTGGCCCAGATGCCGGCGTTGATCTTTCGGCGAGGATTGATCTCATTGTGGTTGTTCAATTGCTGCATCTGGAAGTTGGCAAGAGCCTTGATGTCATGCTTTCCGAATACCCCACCCCAGTTCGCTACAGTCTGGAAGGCCATGTTCCTGTTGGTGGAAGTACCTCCGCGGACCTGCTTCGTATTAGGGTTGTCAACGCCCCTCTTGATGAACTGGGCCCTTTCTCCGGACTCATCCATCAGCATATTGCCGTCAGCATCGTAGAGAAGTTCATATACGGCATAGCCGCCATCCTTCTTCTGCGTGTAGTCATTGTAGATATCGAACGAGAATGAAGGCCTGATGCTGAGACCCGGTATGAACTTGTCCAGATTGAAGTCAATGGCGAAGTCTGACTGCATATAGGAGTACTCGCGCTCCACATAGCCGTTTTTAGTAAGGGCACCGAGAGGGTTAGTCATCCTGTACTCGTTACCGCCAAGAACATATTCCTCCGAACTTCCCACGAGATACCCCGGAATGGTCACAGGGAACTCGTTCGGCCTGGTGTTGGAGAGCATGTCGAAGAATGTCTGGGTGGACATGTTCGGCCAGTGCTTCTTCTGGATAGCTGCATTGACACCTACCTTGATGGTAATGAAGTCAAAGATGGTGTTGTCCACATTTCCCCTGACTGTCAACACGTTGTCGTTGTTAGGGTAGTCTGTGTATTTCTCAAGTCCGCCCTCTGCCTGATAGCCGAGATTGAGGAAATACCTGGTATTCTTGCTGCCGCCGGTGAGCTGGGCATTGGCACGGGTTGTCTTGATGAACTTGTTCAGGAACTGGCCGTAATAATCCACGTCAGGATACTGGAGAGGGTCCGACCCGTCATACTTGGATGGGTCGTAAACAGGAGCGAGGCCTATGTTCTCGAGTGCCTGATTGTACATTGCGGTGTATTCAGCGGAGTTGAGATACTCAGGAAGACGGGTAGGCACCCTGACACCTGACTGTACGTTGACACGCACGCTGTTCTCATAAGGGACACCCCTCTTGGTGGTGATGAGAAGGATACCGTTCGCCCTGGTACCGCCGCCGTACAATGCCTTCAGGGATGCGTCCTTGAGAAGCTGAACACTCTCGATGACCTCCGGTTCGACATAGTCCAGAGACCTCTGCACACCGTCCACGAGGATGATGAGTCCGCCTCCGTCAGTCGCCCTGACGTGGCCGCCCTGGATGGTGAAGCCCGGCACGTGGGAGTTGGTCTGGGTGAAGAGTCCGTTCAGACGGCCTCCGAGTGCCTCATAGAGGAACATCGTAGGATTCTGCTCAAGTTCTTCCCCGATGACTTTGGAGAATGAGCCGACAGTTCTTCTCTCGGAAATCTTGTCTCCGGTCACAGTATTGAGCTGATGGAGCTCGTCAGCGCGCTCAGGAAGCCTGTCAAGAGTGACGGTCGCAGCAGCATTGCGGTAATCCGCCGCAGCGAGCAACTTGGTTCCGTATCCCGGAGCCTTGACTTTGAGATTGTCCGTAACCTTGACGCGGATGGCTACCTTGCCCTTCGCTCCGGCAGGATACTCATAGCGTTCCTGGGATGAACATATCGACGCATCCGGAACAGGATTCCCGTCCTGGTCGACGATTTCCATCCTTATGGTGGTGTACACGACTTTCTTCTTCTGGGCTGATGCCGGAGTGAAAATGCCGGACACCAACGTGCAGAGAAGGAGCGTGACTGCGTATTTCAATAAATTTTTCATAATGTCAATGTGATATTAGGCTGGTTTACCATCCAGGGTTCTGCTTGAACTTCGGTCCGATGTAAGTGTCGTCCTGAAGGATAGGGAACAAATTGTGCTTGTCCTCATAGACCCTCACGAGAACAGGCTCCTTGACCTCCTCGTACCTGTATCCTGTAGGATATACTGCCGGGTCATAACCCTTCTTGAGTTTCACGATGTTCACACGGTAAATATCATTGTCATAGGTCTTGCCGATGAGCAGGCGCCTGATGTCATAGAACCTGTGGTCCTCGAAGCAGAGCTCGACGCGACGCTCGTTCTGTACCCTCTCCTTGAATCTTTCCGGAGTCTGGTACTCCACCGGAAGGTCGGCGATGCCGGCACGGTTGCGGATCTTGTTGAGAGCCTCGAGCGGTGTATAGCGGAATCCTGCATTGGAATTTATGTCCTGACCGGTCTCGACTGCAGCCTCGGCATAGTTCAGATAGAGCTCGGCAATTCGGATATATGGCCAGACCTGATTCAGTTCCTTGTTCCAGTCCTTGCCCATCCACTTGATGGCGTAGGTTCCGGTCTTGGTAAAGCCTGCGGCAACTGAACCTCCGTTGTAGCTGATGTCACCGCCGCCCATCGCAGCAGCTCCCTCCACCTGATTGTAGAGATCCATCTTCTTGTTGCCGAATGCCACTGCCTGGTTGTAGAGAATGTCGTGATTGAAGCGGAGTCCCCTGTTCTTGTAAGGATCCTGCGGGTTGTAGCCTGACTTCGGGTCGGTGATAGGATAGCCGTTGGTGAGGTCGAAGCAGTCCACGAGTTTCTGGTTCGCAGCCGGGCCGTAAGTTCCGGAGAGTTTTCCCGGAGGCCTGATGGTAATCTTGTAGGCCTCTGAACCCCAGGCAATCTTTGCACGGCGGCCGAAGAGGACTTCCTTTGTATATACATCAGAGTTGGTACCCTTGAAGATGTCATAGTAATTGGCACCGTCGGCGAGTTGATAGCCATTGTCCTCAGCGAGACGGATAGCATCATCGGCGGCCTTAACTGCATCAGCCCAGAGATTCTCACGGACTTCACCGCCTTCTGTGGTAGCCTGAGGGCTGGCCGCATAGAGCATTGCCCTTGAGCGCAGAGCCATGGCGGCGACTGCGGTAGGATGCTGCCACTCGGAGTCATCTATTACAGGCTCAAGATACTGTGCAGCCTTCTCGAAATCCTCTGCGATATAGAGATAGGTGGTACGCATATCCTCCCTCTCAAAGTCGAGGTCCTGGGAGAAATCCTCCACCGGCTCGAACATATAAGGCATTCCGCCCCATCTGCGGCAGATTTCAAAATATGCATAAGCCCTGTAGAAATAGCAGGTACCGAGAATCTTGTTCCTGCCAGCCTCGTCTCCAGGATACATATCAATGTACTTGAGACCCATATTGGCGATACGGACTACCTTCCACATCTTGGTCCACACATCCTGATTGCACATTGTGGAACGTCCGTTGGTAATCATGGTAAGGTATGCGCCGTCGGCGGAAAGGAGGCAAGGCACGGTAAACTGCATGGTACACATGGAGTTGTCCGAGATGTCATCCCAGGTCCCGTGAGGGTTGGCACCGGCCTGCTGATACTGGATCATAGGGTTCTGGACCATCCAGTCCACATACCTTTCATAGTTGTAGGCATCGCCGAACACCTGCTCCAGTGAAAGTCCGTCCGTGTTCTCCCTCTTGTCGAGATAGTCACAGGAGACTGCCGAAACCAGGACGGCCGCGATTGCCAATGTATATTTTCTTATCATTTTCATAGTGAATATTTAGAAACCGAGTTGGAAACCGAAAGTGAAGGTTCTGGTCATAGGATAGTAACCATTGGTCATATCGCTGCCTCCGTCAGAGGCCTCAGGATCCGCAAGTGGATAGTTTGGAGCCCAGGTGAAGAGGTTGTTGGCCTTGAAATAGAACCTCATCGACGACACGCCCATCTTGCCGAGTGCCTTCTCAGGAAGCTTGTAGCTTACAGAGAGGCTCTTGAGCCTGAGATAGGATGCGTCATACACACAGGTGGACTTAGGAGTTCCGTCACCCACGTTGTTGTGCGTACGGTTGGTATCGAAGTGATATGAAGGATACTTGGCATCCCTGTTGTCCGGGCTCCAGGAGTCCATCTGGAAGTCAAAGACCTGGTTGGAAAGCCTGTGGATAGGCCAGGCGAAGTTGTCCACGGTCTTACGGCTGATATGGCTGACAGCCTGGAAGAGCATATCGAAACTCAGTCCCTTCCAGCTGAATCCAAGCGGGGTGGAGTAAGTATAGAGAGGATATGTCTGGGTATAGCCGAGAGCGTACATATCGTTGCTGTCGATGATACCGTCACCATTGAAGTCCACATACTCAGTGTCACCGAGACCGAAGAGTCCACCACCGTAACGGGCTGAAGTCATGGCTACATTGCCGTCCTGAATCCATCCGGTATGGTGGTATCCGAAGATCTGGCCGATTCTGTGACCCTCCTCCTTCTTGTAGGCCGGAGTGTACATAGGCTCATCCTTGGAGATGATGCGGTTGTCGCTGAATGCAATGGATGGTTTAACCCAGACATACCAGCTACCGTCCTTGGATGCCCACTGGAACTTGAGGTCAATCTCATATCCCTTGGTCTTGGTCTTTCCGAGGTTCATCTTCTTAGGCTGGTTACCTATATAGGTTGGAACCTGCTGCCTCGAAAGGAGAATGCCGTCACGGTCCTCATTGTAGAAGTCCATCGAGAGGACGAACATATCGTTCTTCATGAAGCTCAGTTCCACACCGAGGTCACGCTTCGTGGCGATCTCCCATCCTGCATTGATATTAGGAGCTTTGTCCTCCACGATGGTCGGGAGGCTGGTTCCAGGGGTGCTAGGAGTACCCGGGGTGTATTGGAATCCGCCGCCGGTGGAATATGAGGAGTTGAAAAGCCATCTTTCTCCGCCAGTGGCATCGCTACCTACCTGGCCCCAGGATGCGCGGAACTTGGCCTTGTTGATAACCTTGCGCACAGGCTGGAAGAATTTCTCATTGTGAAGGTTGTATCCCAATGCGAATGAAGGAAAGAGACCGTACTGCTTTGACTTCGCAAACTGCTCGGAACCGTTGTATCCGAGGTTAGCCTCGAAGAGGTAGCGGTTGGCATACTCGTAAGTGACACGGGCTGCGAGACCCTGCTCGTAGCTAGGGAAGGCAGCATCCTTGCTGGTCTGCCTGCGCTGACCCACGATGAGGCCGGTGACACCGTGCCTGCCGAATGTCCTGTCATAGTTGAGCGATGCCTCATAGTACCAGTTACGTGTAGGATAAGGGCTGTCGTTCATAGAATCTGTACCTACTGCCGGTATCTCCTCCGGATCCTCGCGGCCGGTCTCGTCACGTCCGAGACGACGTACCCAGGAGAGGTCTGTATTGAGGTGATAGGTAATGGCCTTGTAGGAAATGGTCCTGGTCCAGCGGCTGAGGTTGTTGTAGGAAACCTGCGCCTTGAGGCTGAGACCCTTGGTGATGAACTCGAGGTCCTGCTTCAGCCTGAGGCTGAGGTTGATGTTGTTAGTCTTGATGGTGCGGCTGCCGCTGTAGCTGTTGGCAATCATCGGGTTCTCAGCGTTCGTGATGTTGGTCGAGCCGAGACGCATGCCTGTCTCGTCAGGACGCTGGCTGTCCGGATACTGGTCAAGCACCTCGGCAGGATAGAACGGGACTCCGTCCATAGGTCCGAGGGTGAAGATAGGCCTGAACAATCTCTGGTTGTTTGTCTCGAAAGGAGCGTTCCTGATACCGATGTAACCACCGGCGTCGATGGATACCACCGTTGTCTTGGTGACATTCATATCTACATTGAAACGGTAGTTGTACCTGTCGTACTTCCAGGTCGGGTCGTAAAGTTCGTTCTTGACTGTATTGATTACGTTACCGTCGTGGAGATACGAGATGGAGGCGAATACCTTGGCGAAGTCGGTACCGCCGGAGACATTGAGGTTGTACTTGTGCTGCACACCGTTCTTGAGCATGAAGTCCTGCCAGTCAGTGTCAGTATAAACGTATGGCATATCGTGGGTCCTGTAATGCTCAAGAACCTCATCTGAGAGCTGTGCACCCCAGTCATTGTCATTGGCACGGGCAATGTTCATCACAAGCCCAGTGGTATATGCGTCCTCAGGCTTCTTCATGTTGATAGGCTGCTTCACTCCGACCTCGGATGAGAAGTCTACCTTCACCCTGCCGGACTTGCCTCGCTTGGTGGTGATGAGGATGACACCGTTCGCTCCGCGTACACCGAAGACAGCGGTTGCAGAGGCATCCTTGAGGACTGAGATTGTCTCGATTTCAGAAGGGTCAATGTTGTTGAAGTCTCTCTCGACACCGTCCACGAGGACCATAGGTGATGAGCTGACCCACGAAGACACTCCACGAATCTTGATGGAGGTATTGTCCTGTCCAGGCATACCGTTGTTCTGGATGACAGCCACACCGGCAATCTGGCCCTGGAGGGCACCTGCCACCGATGTCATATTGGTGTTGGCGAGGCTTTCTCCCTTGATCTGGGTGATGGCGGCGACGCTGGATTCCTTCTTCTGGACACCGTAGCCCACGATGACGACCTCATCAAGGCTCTCATTGTCCATCATAAGCACTACG
Organism: Candidatus Cryptobacteroides sp.; assembly: GCA_051870395.1. Taxonomy (GTDB): domain Bacteria; phylum Bacteroidota; class Bacteroidia; order Bacteroidales; family UBA932; genus Cryptobacteroides. The sequence goes on from JBJEBV010000035.1 coordinate 77,479, forward strand.
TCGATTTTCTTGTTGCCCTGAATCGGAACCCTCTGGGTTTCAAATCCGACACAGGAGAATACCAACATCTTGGTCTTGGCTGGGACATCGATGGTATAAACTCCGTCCTGGTCCGTCGATGCGCCAGTCATAGTGCCTTCAACGAAAACTGAAACGCCGACGAGTGGATCACCGAAATCGTCCGTGACCTGTCCGGTCAATGTGATTCGCCCGTCATCCTGTGGCGACTCCTTCCCTGCCGCAAAAATGGACAAAGGAAGCAGCGCAAGTAGAATGACAAGCGCGCATTCTCGTGTTTTCTGCATAGAAAGTTTAAAGTTTTAATGTTAATATTATCGGCCGGTTGAAATTATAGCCTGCAATCTCAAAAGTATGGATAATCCGCCATTGGAGTCTATAACAATTCAGCCAAAATAGTAACAATTGCTTCAAATGTAGAGTTCGCATTGTCACAAACGGTGGAACGTCCCCGATTCTATATCAGCCTTGCCGAATATGCCCACTGATTATTTCAATGCGGAGAGCACTGGTAGAATGTTGTTTTTCATATTTCAGCAGGTTATTGAAAAGAGGGCTGACAAATACAGCCAGCCCAATTGGACATTATTCTATAGCAGACACACAATGAGTGTATGTACCGTAGGTGTCATTCATATAGACAGTATATCGGCAGGTAGTGCCGACTGCGGCATCAAGGAAGAGGAAAGTTCCATTCTCCTTGTTTCCGTTGGCCGCACCTCCCTGGACAGGAACCATGTGCCAGTACTTGTCAGCAGGATTGAGCTGGGATAAGTCTGTAACATCCGGTTTGGCCTCGGAAGGATACTGGGCACCTGTAGGCTGGTCGCCGTCAAGTCCGTTGAAAAGGAACTTGTAGCCCAATCTTCCGGCAGGGATTTCGAGATCTATCGTCCAGACTCCATTGCCTGCATAACTCATCGTGTTGTCTGCAACTGGTTTCCAATGCCTCAGGGAGACACTGGTGACTTGCTTCACATAGACTTCCTTGGCAGCGGAGTTGATTCTTATTCTGTAAACTCCGTCAGTTGCGACCGTGCAGTTAAATGTAGCCTCGCGCAGGATGGAGAGGGAATAATTAACGGCATCGGAAGCGGAATTGTTGTCGAAAACGAAAATCCAGTCCTTGTCACCGGTGGACTCACCGGACCAGAAGTAGAACGGTGCGCCGCCCTTGAGTTCGGTGAATATCTCGTAGTCGAATTCCTTGCAGCGAGGTGCGTTGTCATTGTAATGTGCGGATATCGACTTGTCCCAGCTGTAGGTGGTATTAGGAATATAGATCATCTTCCTTCCGGCCTCGACTGCTCCCTCACCGGCAATGAAGATGTCATTTCCGGCCTTGAAAGCATCAGGGTCCGGAGTCATTGAGAGGACAATGGTATGCGGCTCGTCAGACTTGGCTGTCTTGAATGCTGCCGTGCGGACCTTCCACTTCACCGACAGAGTTTTTATCTTCTCCCCGGCTGCAATCTTATTGTAGATTTCCTTGAGTTCGGTCTTGGTGAGAGCAATCCCGGTCACTTCCAACTGAGGGGCGTAGAATACGGCAACAGGCCTGGAAAAGTCTCCTTCTTCCGTATCAAAGGCCACGCTGTATGTCGGCCAGCCAGGGCCGTCCCAGCTGGCAGGCGACCAGGTGATGCGGAGAGTATCCGCATAGTTATCCAGGTCAATGGAGATATTGTCTTCCGGAGTAACAGCCACAGCAGCAGAAAGGTTGTAATCCCCCTCCACGGTTTCCTCATTGCCCGAGCAGGACCATAAGAGAGCCACAGCTGACAGAAGCATAATGGCATATTTCATCTTCTTCATATAATCAAATGTTAAAAGGTCTCGACTCTCAGTTCCTCCTCAGCCCATTTCCTCAGGACAAGAAGTTCGTTTACGTGGTAGTACCGTCCTTCACTCTGATATGTATAGTCAAGTTCGAACTGAGGGGCCGGATTGTCTCCATTGTAGAAGTTGTATCTTCCTTTACGAACCCATTTTGCCGAACCTGTAACAAGACCATCACTGAGGGTAAGGGTAACATCCGCATCTTCGTCCAGGCACTTTTCCGGGTCTACATCCAGGGTGACTGTCCCGGCTGTCAGGCCGTTGGCATAGCCCTGGAATGTGAGAGTGGACGGTCCGGCTGACTCAAGGTTGACAGTAGCATTCTTCATAAGTTCAGAGCCCTTGTAAATGACAGGGTCTCCGACAGGGGTTCCTTCCTCATTGACCTCAACTACTTCACCGAGCCGGTAGTAGGTTCCGCTGTACGAACTGGAGTACTTTATTACTATGACGGCCGTCTCCGCACCTTCTCGGATAGAACCGTATTTGCCTACATTGCCATTGGCATCGGGGCCGGAGATGGATGCGGCCACGAGGCGGAAAGGAAGGGCGTATGTTTTGGAAAGGGCGGCAGGGTCGGCATAAAAGTCTTCCGTGAAAGTGATGGCCACGTCTGCCACCATCAGATTGCTCTTACGTACCCTGAAAGTAGTAGGATCCGAAAGCTGATAATAATGCTCCGGAAGGATGGTGTAAGGAAGTCCTTTCAATAGTGACTGGTCGAAGGTAAACTGTGCCCAGGCATCCATGTCGACCTCGCGAAGACCGCCAATAGATACTCCGACATAGATAGTATTGGTCTTCGACATTACCGTACGCACCTGCCGAGGCAGGGCGAAGCCCATGTTCGGATAGTCATAGTCTCCGATGTAATCCTCATAGCATGATGTCGCGACAAGAAGTGCGGAAACGGCTCCAGCGATTCTCACAACTCTCTTGATATTAAGTATTTCCATTAATTTCATAACAATATCAATAGTCCATGTTGTTCAACAAATTCGGGCATTTCTTCATCTCAGAGTAAGGTACAGGAAGGTAGTAGTATCTGATATTGTCGAAATCCCTTGTCTCGATTTCCTTCACTTCGTATGAGAGGGCTCCTTCCTCGTTGCGGGTGACATTGACGCCGTTGATGGCAACCCGGAGCGGCAGAAGACGGCGCCGCAGATCCCAGAAGCGGAAGTTCTCGAAAGCGAACTCGAGACGACGCTCGTTGAGAATGAGGTCACGGAACTTGTCCTGGCTGTCCTTCACTGTCTCAATGTAGAGATCGTTCTCAATGCCTCCAGACTTGGCCCTGATATCCTTCAGAATCGAATAGGCTGATCTTGAGAGTCCGGAACCGGTACCTTCCGGCCCGTACAGTTCATTCATTGCCTCAGCAAGGTCAAGGAAGATTTCCGCAAGTCTCATCATCGGATAGAAATGAAGGGCATTCACGGACTGTACAGGATTCAGCATATCGGCCCTCTCTGACATTGCCTTGTGGAGATAATATCCTGTGCGGGAAGCCCTGTTGCCTCCGCTCATGAATGACTGGGCATCCTTTCCTCCTTCGACTACGTCAATGTAGGAGTCGTTCTCACCGAACTTGGAACCATGATGATAAACGGTGAACTCAAATCTGTCGTCCCTGCCTGCGTAAGGATTCTGAGGGTCATATCCGGAAGCGGCATCGGTGACAGGATAGCCATTGGCCTTCATCGGATAAGCATCCACAAGGTTCTGGGTCGGGGCACTCTGGGCATTTCCAAAGTAGTATGGAGGGAAATGCCTTCCCTCAGTACCGTTGGAAAGAGCATAGTAGCGGAAAATGAAATGTGACGGAGTCACGGGATTATTCTGGTCCACATCCACCATATCTGTACGCTTGGTGGCAATATAGGAAGGATTTCCGCAGATGGAAAGCACCTTGGCGCATTGGAGAGCCGCTCTCTCCCATTTTTCAAGATAGGCTGCTTCGTCCACTACAGTAAAGTCACCCATGCCGTTTATCTGCACGATATCCGCAGGCTGGTATGCCGGAGAAGCCGCATCTACGAGAACCCTGGCCTTGAGGAACTCAGCCATCTTGGCGGTCGCCCGTCCGATATAGGCACCAGTAGCGTCGAGCGGAAGAACCTTGGAGGCACTATCACAGTCCTCGCAGATCTGGGCCACGCACTCCTCGTATGTATTCCTCCTGATATTCTTCAGGTCAGAAGCCTCCTCAAGGCTGACATAGTCAGTTACAATAGGATAACCCAGCGCCTGGCCGTCGAGGGTACGTCCTCCGTGATACTTGAGGAGGTAGGCTCCCCACCAGGCGCGGAGATAGAAGGCCTCGGCCTTGAGATTCCGTTTCTCAGCCGCATCTTGTTCCTCACTGTCAGGCACATACCTTGTGTTGTCAGTCAGGCCGTAATTGAGGAACATGTGGATGTTCTGGAAATTGTCATAGCACTGGGACCATACGCCCAGCGGATTGTTCGTACTGCTCAGGCTTCCGAGGCTGAGACGGTAAATACCTCCATTGAACGAATTGGTCACGGCATTGTCGGTAGCAACATCCAGATAATTGCCGTCGAAGGTATCGAAACGGGCAGGCATACTGCTATAAGCATTCATCAGGACACCCCTGGCCATATCCGGTACAGTCCACATCACGTCAGTGGAGACTTCGCCAACAGGCTTCGGCTTGAACATCTTCTCGCAGGAACAGAGGAGGATGGCCGCAGCCAACACAATCAATATATTCTTATTCATAATTATCATACTGTTAGAATCCTACGGTTACACCACAAGTGACAGTCCTGAAAACCGGATAATTGGTCACACCGGCATCAAGTCTTTCAGGATCAAGCTCCTTGATACCTGACAGGACGAACAGGTTGGTCCCCCTGGCAAAGAACTTGGCCGACTTGCAGAAGGAATTGGCCTTCCTGCTTTGGAGCGTATAGCTGAGTTCCACATTCTTGAGCCTGAACCAGCTGCCTTTCCTCATCCAGAAATCCGAAGTAAGGTAGGAATTGCCGCCTGAGGTAGTTGTCAGGCGAGGCAATGTTCCTTCAGGATTGTTGACAGGATGCCATCTGTTGAGAGCATAGGTCGAATAGGAGTTGGACCCGGAATTCTGGTAATAGTTGTTTGAAAGAATAACCGACTGCCCCAAATTGGCCGTACCGAGTATGTAGAGGCCGAAGCCCTTGTATTTCAAGTCAATGTCAATGCCGAGGGAAGCCAGCGGGAAAGTTTGGCCGAGATAAGTCTGGTCCTTGTCATCCACGAAACCGTCCCCATTGAGATCCTTGTAGGCCACATCGCCATCGGTATAGTACCCGTAGAGCTGCTTCGGATGGCCTTCTATGTCAACATCCCTTCCGAAGAGGCCCTCGCTGCGGAGTCCGAATATTGCACTTGTAGGATGTCCGACGACACTGCGGTAACTCTCTATCCCATCCACCTCATCGGTCTTGATGACACAGTTTCTGCTGAATGAGACATTGGCACCGACAGAGTAGCGGAAATCTCCCCCTGCAGCCATGTCCGACCAGGCAATATCAAGTTCGGCACCGGCATTGCGGACAGAACCATAATTGAATGAAGGAGTGTAAGGTCCAATCAGTTCGCTGAACTTGGAGTTCAGGCCGGTAATGATATTGTCCCTTCTCTCTACGAATCCGTCCACTGCGAAGGAGAGACGATTGTCCAGCAGCGAGCCTTCGAAACCGATATTTCCTTCAGTCTGGGTAACCCAGCCAATCTGCGGGTTCCCTACACGGTTGATATTGGTGATGTGGACGCTGGTATTGTTGTTGTTTCCGAGTGAATACGTACCGGCATTGGCCCAGGCAGTCTTGTAAAGCAGATAGTTCCCGTTGGGATTATAGCCCAGACGGCCACCGCTGACCTTGACCTTGATATACGGGGCATCAGATAACACGTAGGCGATGCTTCCGCTGCCTACGAATAGAAACCTGTTGTCCAGGAACTGGTTGCTTCCGGTGACACCGAGAATCGCCTCGGCGTAGAATCGGGAATTCCAGCCGTAGTTGAGGCGGAGGGTGGCATTGGAGGTGACACAGTTCTGGTTGGCGCCCGGCACCTCATCCTTGTAGTAGCGGAAAGCAGCCACGGCCGAGTACTCATGCTTGCCGGCCTGGCCCCTGTAGCCGCCATCTACCCTAAAACCCATAGTCCTGGTTGTCACGTGGCTGGAAACATTGATATCATCACTCTGATTCAACTTCTTCACCTGGGACACCCTCATCTGCTGCTGGCCATACTCATCTAGATAACCGTCCACGGCATAGGTAGCGTAAGTCCTTGTCATTGCCGTATTCTGGTAACTGTAGTTGTCGAAGGTAATGAAGGCATCAGCAAAGAGACCCTTCACGAATTTGTCGAAGTTGAATTTGAGACCGAGATCGGTCTGGCTGTTCACATAGCGTTCATCCTTGTCCCCGCCATAGGTCATGTCCACATAGACATTGTCAGTATGGAGAAGGCTGCCTCCATAATATGGAGAGCCGTCCTCATTCGGTTCGAGGCCGCATTCCTCAGCGGTCATCATGAACGGATACTCGTTAGGCCTGTAGGTAGAGAGTTTCCCGAAGAGATTGGATGAAGACATTCCGTACCACGTCTTGGTTTCAAGCCTGGCAGCCACATCTGCCGATGCGGTAAGGAAATCATTGATCTTTATGTCAAGATTTCCCCTGATATTGAAACGGTGAAGCTGTGCCTCATCGGCCACTTTCTCATATCCGGAACCTCCTGTGTAGGTGGTTACGAGTGCATAACGCGCCCTCTCGCTTCCACCCCTGAACTCCACGGAAGCCTTGCGATAGGTGCCGATATTCTTCGTGAAGCGTTTGTACCAGTCGATGTCAGGATAGAGCATATCGTTCTCTCCGGAAGAATTCCTGTAGCCTTCAAGCTGGTAAGGAAGGTAATAATCAGCCAGCCCGTCATTGCCCCGGGCCTCATTGTAGAGCGTAGCGTAATCGTAGGCATTGAGGTACGAAGGCATCCTGGTAACAGGTGTCACGCCATATTCCAGAGTGGCATTGATTACTCTGGTATCAGCCACACCGCGCTTAGTTGTGACGAGAATGACTCCGTTTGTCGCACGAGGACCATAGATAATCTTTGCAGGGGCATCCTTAAGTATTTCAATGCTGCCGATTTCCTCAGCCGAGATATCGTCAATGGAGCGTTCGATGCCATCAACCACGACAATGGCGGCCGTACCGCCGGCATGCTGTCCGCGCACATAGATGGAAGATGAGTTGACCCCGAGGCCACCGTCTCCCGAAATGGTGATAAGGCCGGCCGCACGTCCCTGAAGGGCGTTGGTGAGAGTCAGATCCGGATATTTGACGAGATCATCCACGATAATCTCCGATATTGCGGCGCCAAGGCTCCGCCTGCTGACTGTGGCTCCGTCAAGCCTTTCCACCTCTTCCAAGTCACCGGTTTTCATCTCCGGTCCAGTGGTCTTTCCACCCTTTCCAAAGACCTGAACGCTGCCGGAAAGGCTCAAACATGCTGCTGCCAGCAATATTCTGCTATAAATTCTCTTCATTTCAGTCATAGTTTAGATTACCACCCCGGGTTTTGTTTGAGGTTGTACAGGGAGCCTATCTCCGCACCAGGGAACGGATAGAGGTAATATTTGTTGGATGCCGCGAAAACACGGTTCTCGACAGTGTTCTTTTCCTCACGATATGTGAAGGTCAGGTCCTTTCCGTCATTGTAGTTGGCTCCGTTGGCATTGTCTCCCTGCTGGCAGGTCCATATTGTATTCACAATAGGGAAAGAGTCGGCAAACACCTCGTCAAAGGCCATCCACCTGCGGAGATCCTCCCAACGATGGTTTTCGAACATCAGTTCCACCTCACGCTCCCTCCTGTAGGTCTCGCGGAACTTGTCGGCGGCAAGGTAATCATCCACAATCGGAGTCACCCCGACACGAGCCCTGACAATATTGAGGGCGTCAGCGGCCGACATCCTGAAGCCCGACGGTATATCTGTGGCGCTTCCTGTAGCCTCAAAGAGGGCTTCGGCATAGTCGAGATACATCTCGGTCACACGAATGTAGAAACTCTTGATACGGTACATATTGTAGCCGGTGTTGTCGTGGGCCGATGTATAGAAGTGGCTTGCCTCCTCCCAGAAATACTTATGGCAGAGGAAGCCTGTAAACTGCCTCTTGGATGTCTCGGAGCCGGTCTTGACCCTTGTCCAGGCCGAGCCGTTCTCCCAGGAAGTCACATAATAAGGCACTCCGTCCTTGCTGCCCCAGCGCTGCCCCGGAAGGAGAATGTTGTTGTAAAATCTCGGATCCCTGTCCTGGAAATCGGACCAGGGGCCGTTCTTGCCGTCAGCGTCAACTCCCACATATCCGGAACGCGGGTCCGTAACAGGATAGTATTTGCCGTCAGGTCCCTTCCTCTCGTAGAGTTTTACAATCTCAGAGTTCGGAGAGGCGAAGCACTGGGCATCCACACCTGTGTTCTTGTCCCAGTCAATCCACTGCCAGAAGACGCGGATAGTATTGGCCTGCTCGTCGTCTGTCATCTTGCGGCGGTCCCACCAGAGATACTCCTCGTGCATAAAGGTGGTTGTAGGCAGAATGAATATGCCGGAGTAGTCATCCATAGTACCTTGGGTGAAACGGCGTCCGGTCTCATTATTACTGATGAAATCAATGCAGTCCTGCGCAGCCTTGGCTGCCTCAAGGCAGAGTTCCTTGTCGTAATCCTTCTCTACCGTCGCCTCAAGTCCGTTCTGGAACAGAGGACTGGCAGCATAGAGCAATGCCTGGGCCCTGAAGCCAAGAGCTGCCGCCTTGTCAGGACGCCCGTAGTTGGTGTCGTCCCAGAGGGCAGGAAGCAGTTCCACAGCTGCATCAATGTCCTTCATCATCCACTCGTGCGACTCCCTGTAGGTAACGCGCGGAACATCATCCTCGCCAGCATCATAGACCTTGTCGAGAATCGGCATTCCTCCGTAGCGGGTAATGAGCTGATAATAGTACCATGCACGGTAGAAATGAGCCTGTCCGAGAATAAGATCCTTCTGCTCCGGAGTAATCACTCCAACCTTGTCAATGTTGGCCAGAACACGGTTGGCGATTCTTATTGCGAGATAGGAGCGGTTGATGATGGTCGTATTACCGCCGGCGACATAACCGACTTCCCAGTTTCCGGCACGCTGTACAGTGTACCAGTTACCCTGGTTAAAGTTGTTCACTATATAGTTGTTCGATGACATTGACGAAGCGAGTTCGTCCGTGCAGGCCATCGGATTGGCATTTCGAGAAAGACCTCCGCCATACTGCATATTCCATCTTACAAGGAGAGGATAGCACTCGTCGAGGAAGCCCCGGATGGATTCATAGTTGGCGTAAATGGTACTCTCATCCAGGCCCAGATCCGGAGACTTGTCGAGATATTTCTCACAGGAACCGGCCAAAACCGCCACTGAAGTCAAAATTGTCAATATGTAAAATCTTTTCATTGCACTTGTCTTTTAGAAAGCGAAACGGAGTCCGATGGTGTACGTCCGGAGTATCGGATATATGTTGGCGGTCTCACTGACCGTACCGTCACTGTTGGACGTCTCCGGATCAATTCGGCTGTCACCTTTCCACCAGGTCAGCAAATTGTTTCCCGATGCATATACCTGGCAGTTGCTCATCATTACAGCCTTCTGCCAGCGTTTCGGAAGCGTATAACTTATCTCCACATTCTTGAGACGGACATAGGAATAGTCCCTGAACCTGTAGGTGCTTGTCGTGTTGTTGTTTTGCGTATCATTCAAGTGAATGGCAGGCCTCTGCAACCCGCTAGTATTGGCCGTGGCCGGTGTCCATCGGTCAAGTGTCTGTGGCTGGGCCAGGGTATATCCCGATGGGAAATCCCAGAGATAGCTGTTGATATAGTTCTTGTAAACGCCCTGCGGGGAGTAAAACATCGCACTGAATGAGAGGCCCTTCCAATCGAAGCCAAGGGTGAGAGAATAGGTCGTGAGAGGATAATTGAGATGGTTGGTAACCACGACATCGTTGCTGTTGACAATTCCGTCAGCATTGAAGTCCGCATAAGCGATGTCTCCCGGAATCACCTTGGAAGAAACGAGGTAACTGCCCTGTGCGGCATTGAAGATGTCATCAATCGTCTCGTAGTTTCCGGTCGCTATCAGTCTGGTCTGCCAGCCGATTGGTTTCCCGGCGTCTCTCTGATAGTCAAGGAAGTTTGACGGGTCGTCACGGAAGATTACCCTGTTCTCGCTGGTAGAGAATGCGAAGTTGATGAAATAGTTGAAGTCATGACCAATCTTGTCGTTCCACTTCACCTCGAGGTCGATTCCGTGATTCTTGGTCTCGCCGAGATTGGCAGCAGAAAGGGAAACACCCACCCATGCGGCCGTAGTACGCGGTGCCAGGAGGATGCCGGTCCTTTCCTCATTGAAAAGGTCAACATTGATGGCGAGTTTCTTCCAGAATCCGAGTTCAATTCCAAGATTCTGCTTTACTGATGTCTCCCAGGTAGCATTAGGCTGGGCTATGGCGCCCTCCTTGTACATTGGGCCGAACGGAGAATTCTCGATCTTGCCGAAGTTCACGCTGCCATCCTGGTCGTAGAGCTGGATGTATTGGAACCTGGATGCTCCGGCATCAGTTCCCACCTTGCCCCAGGAATATCTGAACTTGGCATTGGACAATACCTTCTTCACGCCCTTCATCCAAGGCTCCTCAGTGAGTCGCCAGCCCACGGAGAATGAAGGGAACAGGCCGAAGCGCTTGCCCGGAGCGAATTTCTCGGAACCGGTATAGGAGACATTGGCCTCTGCAAGGTATCTTTCCTTCCAGTTATATGTCACACGGCCTACCCAGTCTTCCCTGTAGGAAGGGAAATCGAGAGTGCTGCCAGAGGCAAGTCCTACCACCTTCTGACGATTGAAAAGTGCCATCGCTCCTATCTCATGACCGCTGAAATTGCGGTTATAGTCAATGCCGACTTCATAGTAGAGCCTGCGACTTGTGGCCGTCAGGGCATCAAAATCAGTACCTTCAGGAAGAGTGTAATACCTGTTTCCGTGGTAACCTGAGGAATAGTTATAGGTCATTGTTCCATCCTCAGCAACAACCGGATTGGCATAATCATATAACCTCCACTCCCTCGGGAACATATTCATCTGGGAGAAATCGGCGCCGCCATAGATGCCGCCGGTACGTATTCTGTCCCTTGTAGTATTGGCGTAGTTGTATGAAACCTGGGCGTGTGCCTTGAGACCCTCGGTAAGGAAGTCGAACTTCTGCACAAGTTTGGCATCGTACCAGCCCTGGAATACTTTGTGACGCACCTGTCCGCCATTTGTGATGTCGGCAATAGGATTTGCTCCCTGGTTGGTGGAGTCTCCCCAATACCCGTCGGAGTACTTTATCGGGAAGTCATTGGTAGGAGCAACTGTCAGTTTTCCATACACATCCGAGTAAAACTGGCTGTTCCTGTATCCCATCTTGCCGGCCACATTGACGCTGAAAACAGTGTATTTCGTGAGATTGAAGTCAAAATTTGCACGCCAGTTAAGCCTGTTGTAGTAGGCTCTCGGGTCATAATTCTCGTTTTTCGGAATATCGTAAATACTTCCATCGTGCTGATAGCCCACGGATGCGAAATACTTCATGAAATCCGACTTTCCGTTTATGTTCACGTTGTAGTTCTCGGACACACCGACATGAAGGATTTCTTCAGCCCAGTCAACCTGTGGGAAGACATCATTGTAAGGGCCGTAATTGCCTGTCCGGAGGGCATTCTCCCAAGCATCTATGGTAGCCTGTGAATAGAGGGCGGACCAGTTGCCTTCGTTGGCGGCAGCCTCGTTGTACATCTTCATAGCAGTCACGTAGTCAGCCCAGTTACCGGTAGCCGTAGGAGACTTCAGGCCAACATTCATATTGAACGAAACCCGGGGTTTTTCACTGTCTCCCCTTTTGGTAGTGAGAAGGATGACGCCATTACCGCCACGGACGCCATAGACTGCTGTCGCTGATGCATCCTTGAGAACGGATATTGACTCGATTTCATTGAAGTCAACATCATTCATATCTCTCTCTATGCCGTCCACGAGGACGAGAGGATTGGTATTCTGCCAGGAACTCTTGCCACGGATGTAGATGGAGGCTGTATTGGCGCCAGGCTGGCCGGTAGAGTTGATTGAGATTACACCGTTGAGCTTGCCCTGAAGGGCCTCCGAGACGGAATTGATGTTTCCGGACTTCATAAGTTCGGAACCGCTGGTCTGGGCAATCGAACCCACGGAGGAAGCCTTCTTCTGAGTGCCGTATCCGACCACGACAATCTCCTCGAGGAGTTCGGATTTGACGGTCATCATGACCTTCCCGGACTTGAGGATGTCAGCGAGGGTAATGACGGTATCATCGTAACCGACGCATACGGAAGTCAGTTCGGCATTGTCGCCGGTTCCTGACGGTACATTGAAAGAGAATCTGCCATCGATGTCGGTGATGGAACCGTGCTTGTTACCGGAATTGTTCAGCGAAATATACGCCCCGATAATCGGTTCTCCTGTGGATTTATCGACTACGGTTCCGGACAACATTCGACCCGTTTGAGCCCGAACAGGAGCCAAACAGAGACAGAAAGCGAGAAACACCAGCGCTATTCTGCCCGTCGATAGTGAAAACCTCATAGTAAATAAGTAGTTTGTTGTTATTAGTTTTAGCACAAAGTTGTATAGCAAATATAGAATTATTCAGTTCAAACAAGAAAGAGTCCCATTGAGAAGGATTTCACTTTGGCGTAAAATAAGACTAATAATTCACTGTTTAATACTTTTTAGAAAGATAGGAAATGAATTTTTGAACTCAGTTTCGGACAAAAAGGTAAAATCTCGTACAAAAGAAAAAATTAAAGAATCTGCCACCAGGGATATTGCATTTGTGTCAAATATATAACGATTTATCCAATCTTTACCAAAACAGTGACAGCGAAGGGCTAAAATGATTATATTTGATTTTCAGATATTTGTAAAGGCAGGCCACATTCCCTGCACACAAACAAACCTGACAATCAATGAGACACAGACTGATGATTATTCCAATGCTGGTTCCGATAGGGACGGCAATCTCCACTCCTGCATTCGCCGGGAACCACCCAGGAAAAGGAAGCGGGCAGGAGAGGCCGAATATCGTACTGATGATTGCGGACGACTGCACCTACAGGGATCTCGGGTGCTATGGCGGAGTAAACACCATTCACAACGGTCCACTTGCAGGGACATCCATCACTCCGAACATTGACAGGCTTGCGTCGCAGGGCGTGCGCTATACCAATTTCTTCCAGGCAGCACCAATGAGTTCCCCGACAAGGCATTGCCTCATGACTGGGCAATATCCGGTAAGGAACGGGGCATACCCGAACCATGCATTTGCACGTCCGGGAACCAAGTCGGTGGTACAATACCTGCGCAAAGAGGGTTACAGGGTAGCACTGGAGGGCAAACGCCACATTGCTCCCAAATCCGTGTTCGACTACGAATACCTGAGCCCGGACACAGCGGACGTGGATACCTCCAAGATAGCCCCCTTCATCAGGGAGGCCTCCGGGAAAGACCAGCCTTTCTGCATTTTCATCTGCTCTCACCAGCCTCACACTCCATGGAACAAGGGTGACGCCAGCCAGTTCGACCCGGACAAACTCATTCTTCCGGAGTATTACGTCGATACCCCGGAGACCAGAGGAAGTCTCACTCATTATTATGGTGAGATAAATTATATGGACAACCAGGTCGGACAGGTGATGAAGATGCTTGAGGAGACGGGCGTGGCCGACAACACCGTATTCTTCTTCACCTCGGAGCAGGGCAACTCGCTTCCTTTCGCCAAGTGGACCTGCTACGATATGGGACTCCAGACCGGTATGATAGTAAGGTGGCCGGGAGTTGTCAAGCCGGGCAGCACCTGCGATGCCATGGCAGAGTATGTGGACGTAGTGCCGACAATGATTGACATTGCAGGCGGGGAACGTCCGGCAGAAGTGGACGGCTACAGTTTCAAGAAACTCCTCACCAAGGGCAAGCAGCATTTCAAGGACTACTCCTATGGTATCCAGACATCACGTGGAACCATCAACGGTCCTGACCATTACGGCATCCGCTCTATCCGCAGCGACAAATACGTTTACATAAGAAATCTCACCCCGGAAGCAGAATTCAGTTGTGCGGGCACAAGCGCAAAGGATTCCGTATGGACATCCTGGGTGAATATGGCCAGAAGCAATTCCAGGGCAGCCGAGCTCGTCGGCAGGTACCTCCGCCGCCCGGGCGAGGAACTCTATGACAGGGTAAACGACCCTGACCAGCTGCACAACCTCGCCGACGACCCTAAATACGCAGGCATCAAGAAGAAACTTGCCGCCAAGCTCGAAAAATGGATGGAAGAGCAGGGTGACAAGGGTGCGGAAACCGAAATGGAAGCGCTGGAGCATCAAGCCAGAATGCTGAAACAGAAATAATCCCCAGGGCAATGCTTATTTCGACGGCATCAGAATTCCTGGGAAGGGCAGATACCAGCTGGTCATCTATCTCGGGAAAACCAGGCCCGGCACCATCGACATCGACAATGTGAAACTTGATTTCAAATAGTAAAACAAACTCACAATACTATGAAATACAAATTCGTCAGACTGGCCGGTATTCCGGCCGCAGCACTCGCTGCAGCGCCTATGACAAGCTGTGACAACTGCTCGGCAAAGGGCGGAAAAAATGCGGAGAGGCCGAACGTCATCCTCCTCTACATTGATGACATGGGATATTCCGACATCAATGCATTCGGAGGAGAGTATGTCCAGACCCCGAACATGGACAGGATCGGAAGAGAGGGTATCATCTTCAACCAGTACTACACCTCCTGCCCTATCAGTTCACCATCCCGCGTGGGCGTAACCACAGGTATGTACCCTACCAGATGGGGTATCACCACCTTCCTCAATGACAGGAATTCCAACTACAACAACCATTCGAACGACTATCTCCTCAGCGATGCACCAACCCTCGCCCAATCAATGAAGAACGCAGGCTATGCTACAGGCCACTTCGGGAAATGGCACATGGGCGGTGGCCGTGACGTGAAGGATATGCCGCAGATTTCCGAATACGGATTCGATGAGTACAATTCCACCTGGGAAAGCCCAAGCCCGGATCCGCTCCTGACTGCATCCAACTGGATTTGGAGCGAGAAGGACAGCATCAAGAGATGGGACAGGACCAGGTATTTTGTGGACAAGACCCTCGATTTCCTCGCCCGTCACAAGGGCGAACCTTGCTACGTAAACCTCTGGCCGGACGACATGCACACCCCATACGTCCCTTCCAAGGAGGCTTACGACCAGAGCGGCAAGGGAGGATACTGGGAGAAGGAAATCAACTTCCGCCCTGTTCTCGCTGAACTTGACAAGCAGATAGGCCGTCTTCTCGACGGACTCGACTCTCTCGGCATAGCGGACAACACCATTATCATTTTCACCTCCGACAACGGGCCTAACCCGAGTTACCAGAACGGCCGCACAGGAGGAATGCGCGGGCAGAAAGCCACATTGTACGAGGGAGGAATCAGAATGCCGTTCATGGTGAGATGGCCTGCCAGAATCAAACCTGGCAGCGTGAACAACAATACCGTAATCACCAGCATTGACCTGTTCCCGACAATCTGCTCACTGACAGGCACAGAACCGTTCACAAAGGGCTACACTCTCGACGGAATAGACCTCAGCAAGAGCGTTCTCGGAAAGAAGGAAGAAGCCCGCAAGACTCCTATGTTCTGGGAGTTCGGCCACCATTTCGTAGGCCAGGACAAGCCAAAGAACGCTTACCAGACCAGAAGTCCGAACATCTGCATGCGCGAAGGTGACTGGAAGCTCCTCGTGAACTACGATGGAACCGACGTCGAACTCTACAATCTCAAGAATGACGTAAAGGAAACCACCAATGTGGCGGAGCAAAACCCTGCCATCACCGATAGAATGAAAAAAGCAGCAATCGACTGGTACAACGAGGCATTCCGCAAGCATGCAGGCGAACTCGTGGAACCACCAGTAAAGAAGAAAGCCGCCGCAAAGTAATTTTCAGGAAATGAACAAGCAGAGACTTATAACATTGCCTATGACCGGCCTGGCAGCCGGACTGCCGCTTCTTTTCAGCGGAGACAGCGACTGCCAGGCACGGCAGGGCAAGAAGAATGACAGGAGTCCGAACATCGTCATCATCCTCGCTGACGACCTCGGATACGGAGATATCGGCTGCCACGGAAGCGTCATCCCGACACCGAATATCGACAGGATATTCAACCAGGGAGTCGAACTGACCCGTCACTATGCTGCGCCGGTCAGTTCCCCGACCAGATGCGGCCTGATGACAGGCCGGTATCCGAGCCGCTTCGGCATCAGGGAGACCGTGATACCGCCTTGGCGTGAATACGGACTTCCGGAGAACGAGGAGACAATGGCCGACGTACTTGGCCAGAACGGCTACGACAACAGGGCCATCATAGGCAAATGGCATCTCGGCCACGGCCGCAAGGCGTTCTACCCGCTCAACCGCGGATTCACCCATTTCTACGGATGTCTCAACGGAGCCATCGAGTACTTCACCCACTTCCGGGACGGGGAGCTCGACTGGCACAATGACTGGGAGTCCTGCTGGGACAAGGGCTACTCCACGGACCTCATAGCCGCAGAGTCCGCAAGATGCATAAAGGAATACTCCAAGGGCAGCCCGTATCTCGTATATTGCGCCTTCAATGCCCCTCATGCCCCTTACGAGGTACCGGAGGACGAGCTTTACTCAATGATTTCCAAAGATGAATTCGAGAAGCTTCCGAAGAAGGACCAGAAAGGCTGGACCTACAGGGCAATGGTAAGCAGGATGGACAAGGGCATCGGCAGGATTCTGGATGCCATCGAGGCCTCCGGAGAGAAGGACAACACCATCATAGTGTTCATGAGCGACAATGGAGGCTGCCCTGGAATGGAGCCTTATTGCACCAACAAACCGCTCAGGGGCAACAAATTCCTCGAATTCGAGGGAGGAGTAAGAGTAAACTGCGCCGTCTGGTGGGAGAACGGCAATGTAAAAGGAGGAAGGAAGATTGACGAGGTCACAGCCTTCGTGGACTTCGTTCCGACATTCAAGAGCATTCTCAAGGACAGGAAAACCCCTGCCAATCCATACGACGGCATTGACATAACCTCTCTACTGAACGGTAGGACGGCTCGTATCGACAGGACAGTCTATCTGGGAGTCGGAGCCGCAGTAAACCGTCAGTGGAAGATGATTCTCGCAGGACGCAACCAGGGAATGAAGCTCAAGGAGGATATGTTCATTGACATAGAGAAGGACCCTTCCGAGAAACTCCCGTATGATGGTTATATTGACAAGTCCGCCGGAAAGGCGCTAAGGGAAATGATTCTGGAATATGATGCCATCAAGCCATATTACGAGGAAATCCCATACGGCCAAGGCAAGGACGGATTCAAGGCACCATTCGAATGGATAGTTACAAAAGACTGATAATGAGCAATATATGTTTCGAAAAGGCCGCCCTTCTCGCAGGAGGGGCGGTCGTTGCGGTACAAGGCAGTGCCAAGGCTGCAGAGACTCCGGCCAAAGATGGCCGCCGTCCGAACATTGTGATAATAATGACAGACCAGCAGAGGGCTGACCTTACTGCGAGGGAAGGCTATCCTCTGGACCTGACCCCGTTCGCCGACAGCATTGGAAGAACAGGCTGCTGGTTCGACAGGGCCTACACTCCTTGCCCTGCGAGCGGTCCTGCCAGGGTATCAATGCTTACGGGACGTTTCCCGAAGGCCACCGGCACTGACTCCAACCACAATATTGTGGACGCATTCTTCGAGGAGGATTTGTTCAGCACCGCCAGGGCAAACGGCTACCTTACAGCCCTGGTGGGCAAAAACCACTCGCACTTGAGACCGGAAAATGCCGATTTCTGGTGCCCTTACAATCATCTTGGACAGGAAAGGATGAAGGGCAGTGCAGACACATTGTCGGCCGGGAACCGGGCTTTCGACAAATTTCTGGGAGGCACTGATTTCTACACAAGCCTGGAGGCATCTCCCGGTACCATCGAAAACCAGATACCTTACAGAATGGTCTCCGATGCGCTGGACTGGGCAGGAACCCACGAGGACGAGCCTTTCGTAATGTGGCTCTCATTCCCTGAACCTCACAACCCGTACCAATGCTGCGAGCCATATTTCTCAATGTTCGAAGGCAAGGTTCCTCCCGCATTGACCGACGCCTCAGCATTGACAGTCAAGGGAGAGAAGTTCGTCCAGCTCAATGAAATGATGAAACTCGGCCACAAAGGCTACGACCAGAACCTCGAAAGGCTCAGGACCACCTATATGGGAATGATCAGGATGCTGGATGACCAGATGAGACGGTTCGTGGACGGAATGAAGGACCTGGGCCTGTATGACAATACAATATTCGTCATTACCGCTGACCACGGTGACTATGCAGGAGAATACGGCCTCATGAAGAAGGGAGCCAGCGTCCCGGATGCCATCACAAGGGTACCAATGGTATGGTTCGGGAAGGATATTGAGGCCGCAGGGCGCAGGGACAGCCACGTTTCGCTGGTGGATATCTTCCCGACAGCGTGTGAACTTGCAGGATGGGAAATACCCATGGGAGTACAGGGCAGAAGTCTTGTGGAGATGCTGGAAGGCAGGGAGTATCCGGCCGGCGAGTTCCGCAGTATCTTGGCTGAAGCCGGATTTGGCGGACAATATATCACCAAGGAGGACATGTCGGACTACCAGGCCGAGGGTGCCGTGGGAAAGAAGGGGCTGTTCTTCGACGAGCTGAACACCTGGAGCCAGAGCGGAACCATCGCAATGCTCAGGATGGGCCGTTACAAGCTGGTCTATGACATGCTCGGACACGGCGAACTGTATGACATGGAGAAGGACCCGTCAGAAATCAACAACCTCTACAATGTGAGGAAATACTCCAAAATCTGCGAGACAATGCTGGAGGAACTCCTGAAATGGGAAATCGCCACTGTGGACCCGCTCCCTGTCCCGAGAAACCGGTACAGGTACAAGAGATTCAAGCATAACTACTTGTTCACTGAATAAATCACCCTTGTCCAATCTTGTCTCACCCGCCAGCACTACACATAACCGTAGGCCAGCACGGTGAGACAAGATGCTTTTTATCGCACCAGTTTGACTCGCCTTGATGGCCTATAACTATCTCAGATAGAGTTCTGCGTGTCAAGTATACCAAAAGTTGAATGTTTGAAGAATAATAACTACCTTGCGCAGAGAAAAGGGCAGGATTAATCAAATATTCATTAATCTTATGGAGGGAAGGGATTTCTACCATTTCTTTGCCGATGGTCACAAGGCAGAGTCTTTCGCACTGACAGAGTGCGATTTCAAGTACCAGTTCAATCTGATGGGTATATGCTCGCTCTTATCAGGAGCAACTGTATTATCATTCACCATTGAGGAAACACATCCGCACGCATTGTTACACGGGACAGAGAAAGAATGCAACACATTCAAGACACTCTACTCAAGGCGAACAAAATGGCGATCTTCAGGTCCGGACAATATTAGAGCAAAAACCAGTATTGACTTCTTCCTGATAAAGGTTCAAGGAGATAACTACCTCAAGAACGTTGCTACATATACCATCATACAACCGACAAAGGATGGAAAAGGAATAATGTTTTACGATTATCCATGGGGAACTGGTCCAATGTATTTCCGAAGTCGCAAATACACACCACCATGGCTTTTGGACCATGACGGTAACAAGCTTGCAGTCACGCAATTCGGAGCGCTGTCAACCAGGAAACAGAGGATGGTCAGCCGGACTGTCAAGTTGCCGGGAAACTGGCTGATAGCGGATGGGCTGATACTCCCTGAGAATTATGTAGATGTAAGAATGTTTGAAGGCATCTTCATGACTCACAATGCTTTCCTGGCATTTACGGCTGCAAGGAAAGCTGCTTTCAATGAAGTCCGGAAGAATATGGCTTTGAAGGTCGGATTGAATGTAAACGATGGTGATGCTTTGGAATATTCGAGGAAGGCTGCAATGGAAATGTACCATTCAGACGATATAAGGAACATGTCACTGGCCCAGCGAATAGAATTAGCTCAGGAAATCAAAAGGCGCTACAATATATCACCAAGGCAAATCGCAATATGTACAAGACTGGCCGAATCAGATGTATATAAATACGTATTTTGACAATCTTGTCTCACCCGCCAGCACTACACATAACTGTAGGCCAGCACGGTGAGACAAGATGCCTTTTATCGCGCCAGTTTGACTCGCCTTGATGGCCTACAGCTATTTGTGGGTACATGCCCCGAGACAAGTATTGCCCCTACCGGCATCCAAGCTCTAATGGAGTCAGAGCCCAATCACAGGCACAGGTGCCTTCCTGGATGGCTTGGAAGCCTTGACATAAGGCCAGCCGTCCTTCCACTCAATCTTGTCCATCAGCAGGACACGTCCCTTCGGACCGTCCACTACGAATGAATGATAGAGCATCCAGTCATTGCCGGCCTCGTCGGTCACAATCTCGGAGTTGTGGCCGGTGCCTACGAAATGGCCATCACCCTGAATCAGGACCTCGTGATGGTTCTCCATCATTGGTCTTCCCTCCTTGTCCAAGTATGGGCCGAAAAGGCTGTCTGAACGGCCCACGACCGTCCGGTAAGTACTATTTACGCCTTCGCAGCAAGTACCAACCGAGGCGAAGAAATAATACTTGCCGTCGTGCTTGTGGATATAGGTTCCTTCATAAGCGGTACCTGCTACCTGTACAGGCTCACAACCAGGTCTTAAAGCAAGACCGTCATCTGTCAGCTCAATGCGGAAGATGCCTCTGAAACTGCCCCAGAAAAGATATTTGTGACCATCCTCCTCAATGTAGAACGGGTCAATGCTGTTCTTCACCCCTATCTCATTGCTCCTGAACATCTTGCCCTTGTCAATGAACGGTCCTTCCGGATTGTCGGACACTGCGCATCCTATACCGCAGGTCCACTCGCCGCCCCAAACCGACATCGAATAATACATCACGTACTTGTCCCCTACCCTGGTCACATCAGGTGCCCAGATAGCAGCCTTGGGTTCGAATGAAGGCCTGGTCTCATTGGTAAATGCGGTTCCCACCTTCTCCCAACGAACAAGGTCGCGGGACTTCATTATCGAGACATTGCGGGCTGTAGCGTATGCATAGTACCAGCCGTCATCAGCCTTCACCACGGACGGATCCGGCATAGCCTCCAGCGATACCGGGTTGGAATACATCCCTCCCCTTTCATAGACCGGAGTCAGGCAATCCTTCCCCATTGTCACCTTCTTTCCCCGGACATTCATATCTGTAATGTGAAGTACTCTCGGAGCCACGACGCTGTCATTGAGATGAGAGTGGAATACATATTTCAGCTGTCCGTCCTTGTCCGTGAACGGTGCCCCGTGTCCTGTACCCTGAAGGCCTCCGAGATGTTGGAGAACAGGATTGGTCTTGCTCTTCTTCCATGGCCCGAATGGATTGTCGGCCACTGCCAGGCCCACTCCATACTCCCTGCTCTTGAAATGATTGGCAGAATAAAGAAGGTAGTAGCGCCCATTACGCTTGAACACGGAAGGACCTTCGGCCACCTTGGCCTTATAGTCCTGGGCAAGTTCCCATGGCTCGGAAACGCGAACGCATTCAGTCAGGGTTTCCTCCTTGATGGCCCGGTAATCAGGTGTCATCTCCGCACACCAGATGACATTGCCTCCGGTAAAACGGACAAAATAAATGTAAGGCTTGCCGTCATCGTCAATGAAAAGGGAAGAGTCAATGCTTCTCTCCTCCCTCACAGGTTTCTTTTCCTCCTGGATGAAAGGACCCTCCGGACTGTCTGAAACAGCCACGCAGATATGTTCCTGGGCAGTGTAGAACATATAGAACTTTCCGTTCAACGGATAGACCTCCGGTGCCCAGAAACCAGTCTCGCCATAACTGTCGTCAGGATTGAGGGCCTGTGAAGCCAACTTCCAGGTCTTCATATCATCGGACACGAAGCAGGATATGCCGTCCCAAGGGGCTGGTCCACCTGTCCCATATGCATAATAACGGCCCTCATGCTCAAGAATGTAGGGATCCGCTATCGTAAGTTTTCCGGACTTGTCTCCGGCAATTCCGGCCAATGCGGTCACCATGCAGCAAAGTACGCTCAAAATCTGTTTTGTCATAGTTCAATTTTATTTCATGAAATCTTTAGGCAATACCCCGTATTTATTCTTGAACACCTTCACGAAATAGGAAGGCGTGTTGTATCCTGTCATATACATTACCTGATTTACCCGGTATTTTCCTGTCCGGAGAAGGGACGCAGCCTTCTTCATCCTCTCATTGTGGATATAAGTCATCACTGTACAGTCAAAGGTGGACTTCATTATTCTCGCAAGAGAGGACCGGCTCATGCACAGGGCGTCCGCGAGCATCTGTACATTGAAATCCGGATTGGACATATTCTCCTCCATCACGGCTTTCAAATCCCTGACGAATTTGTCCTCGGCCCTGGTCATCGTCCCCTCATCCTGCTTATTGGCAAGGATGGCCGGCATAACCGTACTGAGACGGTCTCGCTCATTGATCAGATTCCCGACACAAGCGAGCAGATAGGCCATCGAGAACGGTTTGTCAACATACATGTCAGCACCAATGTTCATAGCTGCAATCTTGGACTGGATATCTGTCCGGGCTGTCAGGAGAAGTACCGGGATGTGGGAGAAATCCAGAGATTTCCTGATGGCAGAGCATAGTCCCATTCCGTCCATCCCGGGCATCATCACATCGGAGACTACCACATTGACAGTATGATGGGAAAGGACATCCAAGGCCTCATTGCCGTTCCTGGCTGTATAGACCTTGTAATGTTCCTCCATTTGTCCGGCAATCATTGAGAGCATCTGGGCATTATCCTCTACTACCAGGACAGTGAAACGCCTCTGGGACAATGCAGGAGATTCCGAAAGCAGCGACTCAGCATTCTCCGGTTCCTGAGGCCCAGGCCCGGCAGGATTTCCTGGCACCACACTGACAGGAAGAGAGAATCTGAAGCAGTTGTCTTCCTGCGAGGCATCCATCGCAAGCGTTCCCCCCAGTGCTTCAGCAAGATTCCTGGCCAGGGCCAGTCCGATTCCCGAACCCTGGGATACAGTCAATTCGCCCGAACCAATGCGGACGAACGGCTTGAAAATTTCCTCCATCATCGACTCGGGAACCTTGTCCCCGTCATTGTGGGTCACAATTTCGAAGACTCCATCATTCACGCCAGCCATTAAAGACACGTACGAAGAAGCATATTTGAACGCATTGTTGAGCATATTGGACACTATCTTTATGAATGCGTCGCAGTCAACTGACATCGTCACAGGGCCCGGCATGCTGACGCTGAATCCCAACCCCTTCTTGACAGCATAAGGCTCAAATATCTTCACGTGCCGTTCCAAAAGCTCGGTCACATTGCAGGTAACAATATTGAGATTGATACCCCCTGACTCAATTTTCCTGAAATCAAGAAGTTGATTCACCAGGTCCATCAGCCTGTCGGTATTCATACTCATCACATCGAGGTCATGCTTGAGATTATCCGGGATATCCGAGGACTGCATCATATTCTCAAGAGGACATTTGATCAATGTAAGAGGAGTCCGGATTTCATGGGCGACATCTGTAAAAAAGTCAATTTTTGAAGCATACAGTTCCTTCTCCTTCTTATACTCGAATTCCTTCATCTGGATAGCCCTGCGTATCTTTTGCCGGTGTCTGTACCACTGAAATGCGGCAAAAACCGCCGCTCCGGCCAGGACGAAGTACAACAAATAAGCAGCCACAGATCTGTAAAAAGGCGGTTTTATCCTGATTATCAATGTCTTGCTGTCAGGAATAGCGATGATTCCATCTCTGGTGCACCTCATCTCCAGCCTGTATCTCCCGGAGTGCAGATTGCTGAAATATATCCTGTTGTCAGCCCCGGCCCTTTCCCATTGTCCTGAATCAATGCGGTATTCCAGATGATACAAGTCCGGGTCATGGAAGGACAGCACGGAGGCCTTGACAGAGAAGGTATTCTGGTAATGCTTCAGTACAATTTTCCCTGTCCGGTCAATTGCAGTCTTGAGCGGGGAGCCAGTGGCATTGGGGTATTGCCTTACACCGGAAATAAACAGATCCGTCACCACGAAGCCTGGGGGATTGTCATCGATGACAAAGGCTTTCGGGTCGAAGGTAATGAATCCGCAAATGGTACCGAACCACAGTCTTCCCGAGTCCGATTCAAAGGCGGATGAGAAATTGAACTGATTGGTCACCAGGCCGTTTGCCACCGTATATATATGGTGGGCTCCTGTTTCGGGATTGAATGAGACCAGTCCGTTTCCGGTGGAAATCCAAAGATTGCCGGCCTCGTCTTCGAGTATCTTGAAAATGATGGAACTTGGCATCCAGTCGGCAGAAAACCGCTCGAATCTGTCTGAAGCCTCATCATACCGGCACAGCCCCTCTCCCACAGTTGCAATCCAGAGACTTCCCCTGCTATCCTCAAAGATGTCGCAGAATTTGTTTCCCGGCAAAGCACCAGGCCTGGTCTTGTCGGCAGTCCAATGACGCCACTCCCCCGTATTCCGGTCGCAGAAATAAATTCCGTCCGCGTATGTTGCAAACCATAATCTGCCCAACCTGTCTTCGAGGATATAATAGACGAATGCTTCTCCCAACTCCTCGATTTTGGAGAAAGATCCCCGGGACGGATCATATACCGCCGTCCCCAGAGTTGTCCCGATCCACACAAGAGAATCCCTTGTCTTCCTGATGGTGAATGCATCTGTAGATGGCAGAGGCCATTGTTCATCGCCGCGTTCCCATTGTTCAAGGGTACCCTTCTCAAGGTCAATGCGGTTCAATGCTCCTGAAAATGTACCCACCCACAACTTGTCACCATCGGCGCAAAGTCCGTGAATATTGGTACCGACCCGGGAATCCGGATATCTGCATATCTCGGCTGAACCGTTGTCGATATAGAAAAGTCCCTTGTCCTCGGTACCTATCCAGAGCCTCCCTGACGCATCCTTGCAGAACTCCCTCACCCTCTTCCCGAAAAAGCGGTATTCATCATGAGGCCAATATTTGTCGAAGCGGGTATACCGGGGAGGATAATAGTTCACTCCTCCGAAGAAAGTGCCTATCCATATTCCACCCTCGGAATCCCGGCAGAGAGAATAGACCGCATTGTCAGAGAGGGAGAATTCGTTGGCCTGTTCGGGAGACTTGATATGCACCTTGGTCCCGGTGGACAGATCCAGGATGTACAATCCGGACTCTGTTCCTGCCCAGAGTTCATTTTCCGAATAAAAGGCATGCACCCTGAAAAAGTCATTGACGAGCATCTCTGTCTCAAGAGTGGCAGCATCAATGCGGAAGAGCCCTCTCTTGGAAGAGATATAGATATTGCCCCGCCCGTCAGAACTGATATGATGCACGACATCGCCCTTGAAAGATTCCTCGCCAAGATTATTCCTGAATGGCCTTGGCGCAGTCCTGAAAGTGGTATCGGTCACGTATAGATTGTCCGAATAGCTGGAATACCATAATTTGTCCCCATCGAGAAAGAACCTGAAAATATTGGGTTTCCCGACAGTGCTGATTTTCCTGGTCGCCTTCCCGCTCCCTGAAGAAATCTTGAAGATTCCGTATTTTTCAGCGGACATCCAGATATTGCCGTCATTATCTTCCTGGAATCCAGTTATCTGGCTATCCAGAAAAAAGCCTGACTCCGGGAAATCCTTCAATGCGCTGATGGAGTCGGTAGCCGGATCATAAAGAAAAGCACCGTCATCCGTACCTATCCACAGTCTTCCGGAAGAGTCTTCCATAAGAGCCGATGTGAAATTGCGCTGTAGATTGGAATTGCCACTGTTGTATATCCGGAAGGACTTGCCGTCGAATCTGTTGAGCCCGTTATGCGTCCCGAACCAGATAAAGCCGCGCCTGTCCTGTACAATCTGGGTGACAGTAGTATGGGACAAACCATCTTCCATCGTTATGGACCGGAAACAATACTCAGCATTCACCGGCATTGATGATTTTGCTTCCGCACCGCACACAGAAAGCATGAGAAGGGAAAAGCAGACGGTAAAAAAGTTTTTCATGATATTAATTATACATTCTACAAATTTATGAATTTTTATCATCACAATCAATTTTTACGGAAAGGGCAAAAGAAAACGACTTTTAGAACAATCAACTTGCACAGACTTTGCAATCTGAAAGCGGAAATATCAAAAATAATTGTATATTTGTAGGATGTATATGAAAAACGATTAAATCTTCAATATCAATGGACAACAGATTGCAAGAACTGACCGACAAGCTCTACAATGAGGGCCTGTCCAAAGGCAAGGAGGAAGGCGAGGCAATTCTCGCCAAGGCCAGGACCGATGCGGAAGAAATCATCGCCGAGGCCAAGAAGCAGGCAGCCGCCATTGTGGCCAAAGCCGAGAAAGATGCCAGTGACTATGCGACCAAGGTCAAGGGAGACCTGAAGATGGCCGCATCCCAGAGCATCCAGGCCACCAGGAAAGACATCGAGGACCTCATTGTCTTCAAGATGAGCGGAAACGCAGTGGACAAAGCCCTCTCTGAAGAAGCCTTCATCAAAGAAATCATCAAGGCAGTGGCAGCCGGATTCAGCGCTGACGAGGCAAAGGATCTCAATCTCGTACTCCCGGAGTCCCTCAAGGAGGCTCTCGAGCCTTTCGTCAAGAAGGAACTCTCCACCATTCTCGGGGCAGGAGTCACAGCCACATTCTCCAAGAAAATCGCGGGCGGGTTCACCATCGGGCCGAAGGACGGAAGCTACTTCATCAGCCTCACCGACGAGACCTTCAAGAGCCTTATCTCAGAGTATCTGAGGCCTACCGCCAAGAAACTCCTCTTCGGAGAATAACCATTGACAAAATGAACAATTACGAATATCTCATCGCAAGTCTCCCTGACATCACCTCCGACTGGAAAGAAAGCGGAGAAATGTCCGGCGATGCCATTGTGGACTGGCTCCGCGAGGGCTGTTCGGAGAGCGACCGGAAACTGATAGACTTCCTGCGGGAGGGATTCGTCCCTGACAATCTCGACAAGGACTTCTATCTCAAGGCATTGTCCCACAGAAACAGATTCCTGAGAGAGTATTTCCGCTTTGACCTCAATGTAAGGAATGCGAAAGTGGAATACCTCAACAAGGAACTCGGCAGGGCTGCCGGCACCGACATCTTCCTCACCGACGAAAATGAATTCGAGGAGGGAGCAAGGCTAGGGGCAGTGCTGGCCAGCGGGGACATCCTCGGCCGTGAAAGGGGCATAGATGACCTGATGTGGGAGAAAATTGAAAGCCTCAACACCTTCGACTACTTCGATATTGACGCAATCCTCGGATTCATCGCCAAGCTCAACATTGCAATGCGCTGGAACCGGCTTGATCCGGAGACCGGCAAGGAAATGTTCTCACGCATTGTCAAGGAAGTGAGAGGCTCGTTCACCGGAGTCAGGGAAGCTGCCGACAAGGCGGTATCCTGAAACAGCCGCTACTCCGCATAAGGACGGAGAGGCGAAAATGGAAAAATAAAAACAAAAACAGATAATGAAAACAACAGGAAAAGTAACGGGCATCGTCTCGAACCTCGTGACCGTGGAAGTGAACGGTCCGGTGGCCGAGAACGAACTCTGCTACATCACCCTGGGTGACACAAAACTCCTTGCCGAGGTCATCAAGGTGAAGGGCAGGTATGCCTCCGTGCAGGTGTTCGAAAGCACCCGCGGACTCAAGAACGGAGACTCCGTGGAATTTGAAGGCAAGATGCTCGAGGTAACCCTCGGACCGGGCCTCATGTCCAGTGTCTATGACGGTCTCCAGAACAACCTCACCACCATGGAGGGCGTGTTCCTCAAGAGAGGCGAATACACATTGCCCCTGGACCACGACAAACTCTGGGATTTCACTCCTATAGCCAAGGCGGGCGACAAAGTCATCGCTGCAGACTGGCTCGGAGAGGTCAAGGAAGGCTGGCTGCCTCACAAGATCATGGTTCCGTTCTCATTCAAGGGAGAATATACAGTCAAATCCGTGGCAGGGGCCGGCCAGTACAACATTGACCATACCATAGCGGTACTCACCAATGCCGAAGGCGAAGATGTCGCCGTGACAATGGTGCAGAAATGGCCTGCAAAGGTAGCCATCAAGAACTACCTTGAGAAACCTAGGCCGAACAAGATAATGGAGACCGGAGTCAGGGTAATCGATACCCTCAACCCTATAGCCGAAGGTGGTACCGGCTTCATCCCGGGACCTTTCGGATGCGGAAAGACAGTACTCCAGCACGCCATTGCAAAGCAGGGTGACGCAGACGTAATCGTCATGGCAGCCTGCGGAGAGCGTGCAAACGAGGTTGTGGAAATCTTCACCGAGTTCCCTGAACTCATTGACCCGCACACAGGACGTCACCTGATGGAGAGGACCACCATCATCTGCAACACCTCCAACATGCCTGTGGCTGCCCGTGAGGCATCCGTATATACCGCAATGACGATTTGCGAGTATTACAGGGCAATGGGTCTCAAATGTCTCCTCCTCGCCGACTCCACATCACGTTGGGCGCAGGCCCTCAGGGAAATGTCCAACCGTATGGAGGAGCTTCCTGGAGCCGACGCATTCCCGGTTGACCTCTCGGCCATCATTTCCAACTTCTACGCCCGTGCCGGAATGGTAGTCCTCAACAACGGGCAGACCGGTGCCGTGACCTTCATCGGAACCGTATCACCTTCAGGAGGTAACCTCAAGGAGCCTGTGACAGAGTCCACAAAGAAGGCTGCACGTTGCTTCTACGCTCTCGAGCAGAACAGGGCTGACCAGAAGAGATACCCGGCAGTGAACCCTATCGACTCTTATTCAAAATATCTCGAGTATCCGGAAATCAAGGAATTCCTCGACGGAAAGATGGAGCCTGGCTGGGTTGAAAAGGTGAACAAGGCCAAGAACATTATCCGCCAGGGCCGTGACGCCGCAGAGCAGATAAACATTCTCGGAGACGACGGTGTGCCAATCGGATATCACGAGACATTCTGGAAGTCGGAACTTCTCGACTTCGTGTTCCTCCAGCAGGACGCATTCGACGCAGTGGACAGCCTCTGTCCTGTTGAGCGCCAGAAATATATGCTCAATCTCATTCTCGACATCTGCAAGCTGGAATACGGCTTCAAGGACTTCGAGGAATGCCGCAACTTCTTCAAGGAGCTTATCAACTATCTCCGCCAGATGAACTATGCGGAATTCCATAGCGAGGAATTCGAGAAATATAAGGAAACAATATCTAAACTTCTGGAAAAATATGGCAAATAAGGCATTTCAAAGAACATATACACAGCTCGACGCCATAACCAAGGCCACAGTGGGCCTGAAAGCGACAGGAGTTGCCAATGACGAGCTCGCCACAGTGGACGGCCGCCTTGCCCAGGTCGTGAAGACCAAGGGTGACGCCGTTACACTCCAGGTATTCGCCGGAACAGAGGGCATCCCTACCGACGCAGAGGTGTCATTCCTCGGGAACCCTCCTTCATTGAAGGTGAGCGAGCAGCTTTCGGGAAGGTTCTTCAACGCATACGGAAAGCCGATTGACGGCGGTCCTGAGATTGAAGGCGAGGAAAGGGAAATCGGCGGACCTTCCGTGAATCCTTACAAGAGAAGGCAGCCTTCCGAGCTCATTCCTACCGGTATCGCCGGCATTGACCTGAACAACACCATCGTCTCCGGACAGAAGATTCCTTTCTTCGCTGACCCGGACCAGCCTTACAACCAGGTAATGTCCGATGTTGCCCTCAGGGCCGATGTGGACAAGATTATCCTCGGAGGCATGGGTCTTTCCAATGACGACTATCTCTTCTTCCGCCACGCATTCGAGTCGGCCGGAGCACTTGACAAGATTATCTCCTTCGTGAATACGACCGAGGACTCCCCTGTCGAGAGGCTTCTTATCCCGGATATGGCATTGACAGCCGCCGAGTACTTCGCAGTGGACAAGAACGAGAAAGTGCTGGTCCTCCTTACCGACATGACCCTGTATGCTGACGCATTGAGTATCGTGTCCAACCGTATGGACCAGATTCCATCGAAGGACTCCATGCCTGGCTCATTGTATTCCGACCTTGCGAAGATTTACGAGAAGGCTGTGCAGCTTCCTTCCGGAGGTTCCATCACCATCATTGCCGTGACCACATTGAACGACGGAGACATTACCCACGCTGTGCCTGACAACACAGGTTACATCACCGAGGGCCAGCTCTATCTCCGTGCCGATGCGGATTCAGGAAAGGTCATCATTGACCCGTTCCGCTCGCTTTCACGTCTGAAACAGCTCGTACAGGGCAAGAAGACCCGTGAGGACCACAGCCAGGTGATGAACGCCGGGGTACGTCTTTACGCCGACGCCCAGAATGCGAAGACCAAGCTGGAGAACGGTTTCGACCTCAGTGACTATGACCACAGATGTCTCGAATACGCCAAGGAATATGCCACCAGGCTCCTCTCCATCGATGTCAACATCACCATTGACGAGATGCTCGACACCGCCTGGGAACTGTTCGGCAAGTATTTCAGCAAGGCTGAGACCGGAATCAAGCAGGCCCTTATCGACAAGTACTGGAAAGATTAATTAGTAGAACAATATGGCAATTAAATTCCAATACAATAAGACTTCCCTGAACAACCTCGGCAAGCAGCTGAAGATGCGCCAGAAGGCCCTCCCTACCCTACAGAACAAGGAGTCGGCCCTGCGCCTCGAAGTCCGCAAAGCCAAGGAGAAATCGGAGAGGCTTATTGAGGAACTGGATGCCTCAATGAAGAAATACGACTACCTCGCCGCCCTCTGGAACGAGTTCGAGCCGGGCCTCATCAGCATCACCGATGTGGATTTGGTGACCGTGAAGCTCGCCGGAGTGAAGACGCCGGAACTGAAGGAAATCCATTATGAGATTCATCCTTTCAATGCCTTCGTCAAGCCGGCCTGGTATGCCGACGGGGTTGCAATCCTGAAGGAACTCTCCCGTCTCGGCATTGAGTCGGAAGTCTATCAGGAGAAGAGCCGTATTCTCGACTACCAGAGGAAGAAGACCACCCAGAAGGTGAACCTCTACGAGAAGGTGCAAATCCCCGGTTATCAGGAGGCTATCCGGAAAATCAAGCGATATATGGAAGACGACGAGAACCTGAGCAAGGCCTCGTCCAAAATCGTGAAGAGCCGCCACGAGGAAGAAGAAGCTATGGAGGAGCTGGGAAATGATCAGTAAGATGACCAAATACTCCTTTATCCTTCTGTCAGAAGGTCAGGAGACATTTCTGGAGAAACTTCAGGAACTCGGTGTGGTGGACATCACCCGTTCCGCCAAGCCGGTGGATGAGCGGTCTTCGGCATTGTTCGAAAAGACGGGCAGGCTGAAGTCCATCATTGCCAAACTGTCCTCAGTTGACTTCAGCAAGGATGCGGAAGCAGGACAGATTGCGAAATCGGCGGAAGGCATTGACCTCACCGGCCTCGGTGCGGACGCCCTCGCAGAACTTGCCGCAAAGACATTTTCCGGCATTAGTGAAATCGAGGCGGAAATCCAGGCCGCAGGAAGGGAACTCCGCGAGAGAGAACCTTGGGGCGACTTCGACAAGGAAGCAATAGACAGGCTGGCCGGGCTCGGCTACGTGTTCCACTACTACAAGATGGGCACGAAGTCATTCGAGGCACTCGACAAGTCAGCATACGCCCTTCAGGTTATCAATGAGGACGGCAAGAACGTCTATTTCGTAGTCGTGGCCTCGGGCGACGGGGATTTCGCTTTCCCTGCCCAGGAATGCCCTGCTCCGGCAGGCTCCCGGAAAGAAACGGAGGCGAAGATAGCCTCCCTGGACGAGGCTCTTGTCCGCCACAAGGCCACTCTGGTGAAACTTGCTTCAGAGGCCGGCAGACTTGATGCCGAGCTGGAGAATACAGGTTCAGAACTGGACAGATACCTTGCAGGCGCCACAGGCGAACAGGCTGCGGAGAACCACATCACCACGTTCACCGGATTCGCTCCGGCGGATGAGGACGAGAGGCTCCGTGCCGCATTCGACAAGATGGATGTCTATTACATCAAGGAAGATGCAGCCGAAGAGGACAATCCGCCTATCAAGCTGAAGAACAACAGATTCAGCAAACTCTTCGAATGCATTACCGGAATGTACGGAATGCCTGTTTACGGAGAATGGGACCCGACACCTATACTGTCGATTTTCTTCTTCCTGTTCTTCGCAATGTGCATGGGCGATGCCGGATACGGTATCATTCTCATAATCTACGGTATTCTCCAGGACAGGAAGATAGTGAATATCAGCATGTTTGACGGGCTCGGAAAGCTCATTTCCGTGCTGGGAATATCGACCACCATAGTGGGATTCTTCCTGGGTACCGCCTTCGGTGTGAACCTGACTGAGGTATCCTGGATACCGGATGCCCTGAAGTCAGTAATGCTGACCGGAGACATCCAGGTAGGTGGTTCCAGCTATGCTCTCCAGATGGTTCTCTCCGTCCTTATCGGAGTTTTCCACATCTGTCTGGCCATGACAGTGAAGGCCATCCTCTATACCAGGAGGTTCGGCTTCAAGGAGAATATCAGCACTTGGGGATGGCTCATCCTCATTCTCGGAGGCATAATCACAGCGGTTGTCGCAATGCTGGGTCTCGTGCCTGAGTCGGCAGTGAAGATTATCGTGATTGTGATAGGAGTGATTTCCGCACTTGGAATCTTCATTTTCAACAAGCCGGGACGCAATCCTCTCATAAACATCGGAGCCGGACTCTGGGACACCTACAACATGGGCACCGGAATCCTCGGTGACGTATTGTCCTACATCCGTCTCTATGCTCTCGGCCTGTCCGGAGGAATGCTCGGAGGAGCCTTCAACAATCTCGGTTCCATGGTGCTCGGCACCAACCCTACCTGGGAATGGCTCCTGTTCGTAGTTATTCTCCTTTTCGGTCACGTACTCAACATCCTGATGTCCTGCCTTGGCGCATTCGTGCATCCTCTGCGACTGAATTTCGTGGAGTATTTCAAGAATAGCGGCTATGAGGGCAAGGGCCTCAAATACAACCCATTGAAGAAATAATTATTAAAAACACAAAAATATGCTTAACACAATTCTTGGTTATCTCGGTCTCGGCCTTATGCTCGGCCTGGCCGGTGTAGGTTCCTCAATCGGAACAACAATTGCGGGCAATGCCGCAGAAGGTGCATTGAAGAAGAATCCTGAAAAGTCTTCAAGCTACATGATTCTCTCTGCGATGCCTGCCACCCAGGGTCTCTACGGCTTCGTAGCCTTCCTTATGTGGCTCAGCAAGGACATCGCCGCTGACGGAGCAATGCTCTTCGGTGTCGGCATTTCAGTAGGTCTCGTCTGCCTTATGTCAGCCATCCGCCAGGGCCAGGTCTGCGCAAACGGTATCGTAGGCATCAGCCAGGGTCATGACGTCCAGACCAACACCATGATCTACGCCGCTCTCCCTGAGTTCTACGCTATTCTCGCACTCGTTGCAGCGCTTATGATCTAAGATTGGAATCCGATATACAGAAATCGGGGTCGGAAATATGTCCGGCCCCGATTTTTTATCACCCGATAACCCACCGGCTGCCGGGAATCCTGGAAATAATCCAGGAGGTGACGGCACAGCAGATGAATGTGCATATCGCTATGGCAGGGATGGCGGCCCAGACAGGAATCAGCGGGTCTGCGACATTGCCGTTGACGAAGAAACCGGCTATTGGAGCGAGGAAGAAAAGATGCATCAGGTACATTCCGAACGAGAGTTTGGATAGGCCGGTCACCATTGCAGGAGCCTCTTTTCGCTCAATGCAGGAGAACATCAGGAAGGCGCCGAACGAGGCAAGAAGCACATTAGGAGTACAGAACTCCCAGGACCACTCCAGCATCGGCGTCTCGATAAGCTGGCCCGGGACTCCCTTCAGCCAGAAAGACCAGCCCGTAAATGCGGCACCGGCAAGGAAACACAGGATGCCGACACGAAGTCTCTTCGCCTTGTCCCAGCCCAGGTGAAACCTGATGTAATGCGCCATCACCAGATATCCCAGATAGCCTGAGCAGTACCAAAGCATAGTGAACCCGTTCCAGAAGCATTCTCCCCAAAGCTCGGGAGAGACGAACCTGTGCAGCCACGGGATGAAAGTGGAAACCCCGAAAATGCCGAGGTAGGTCAACTCATCCTTGGCAGAGGCATTCTCAAGCCAAGGGGAAACCACAGGGATAATCAGGTACAGGCTTATAAGAGGATACATGAACCAGAGATGTCCTGCCATTGAAGGAAAATTGAAGGGCAGCCTCTTGAGGTCATCCAGCGACTGGTCCCAGCTCATTCCTCCCCAGAGAAGCGGAAGGAAGGTATAGAGGAGCATAAACACAATCATCGGAGGAAGAATACGGGTGAAGCGTTTCCTGTAAAACTCACCCATAGACACACCCGGCTTCATCGGAACCAGCAGGAATGCGGATACAATCATGAACAGAGGAACGCAGGTGCGGCTCACGAAACCGTCATAGAAGGCGACCCAGAAGCGGTTGGCCTCGTTCGCAAGCATTGAGACATTGCCTGCAAGCCCGGAACTGTCGGCCGCATAGAAATTTTCACTGGCATGGACCAGCATCACAAGGAAGCAGGCAACGACCCGGATATAGTCGATAAAGACTATTCTGCCGGTCTGGTTCCCGCACAGGGTAGATTGATTAGTCATAGTTCAGTATATTTTCAGTAATCTTCAATTGCCGAACGACAGGGCGGGCTATTCCGCAAATTTGCTCGCAAATATAGGCATTATTGCCTGAAAAGTCCAATTTATTCACTATATTAGCACCGATAAAACGACCACATAATCTATGGCTTCACTAAAAGAGAAAATCGGATATGCGCTCGGGGATGCCGCAGCCGGAGGAATTACCTGGAAAGTAATGAGCATAGCATTCCCCTTGTTCTTCACCAATATTTTCGGACTTACAGTAGCAGATACCGCCACGTTGATGCTTGTCGCAAGGCTGTTTGACGTCATCTCGGACCCGCTTATGGGCAGCATTGCGGACAGGACCCAAAGCAGATGGGGAACCTACCGGCCTTGGATAATATTCGGAGCCGTGCCTCTGGGACTCGTCTTTGCCCTACTGCTCTTCACCCCTGACTTCGGCCCGATGGGGAAAAAGATATACGCATACACCCTCTATCTCCTGATGATGACCGTCTATACTGCCGTCAATGTGCCATACGGCTCGCTCCTGGGAGTCATGACGGACAATGATGACGAAAAGAACCAATTCTCCTCATACAGGATGGTAGGTGCCTACGCAATGGGATTCATAACCCTGCTTGCCTTCCCTTATCTCCAGAAGGCAGTTGGAGGCAGCCCGGCCCACCAATATGCCGTAATAGGTGCAGGTATGGGACTGCTCGCTTCGGCAATGACTCTCGCCTGCGGGCTTCTGACCAAGGAGAGGCTAAAGCCGGTCAGGGCTGAGCACTTCTCATTGAAACCGTTCGCAGACCTGTTCAGGAACAAGCCTTGGATCTATCTGACACTCATCGGTATTTGCAGCAATTTCTTCAATGGATTCCGCTATGCAGTCGCCGGTTACCTCATCACCTACTGCCTCGGTGGAGAAATCACCGTCAGCGGGCTGATTATCAATTATACGGTATTCATGACCTTCGGCGAGGTGACCTGCATGATTTTCGGGGGACTTTCACCATGGTTCACAAAGAAGGTCGGCTCCAAGTCCGGAGCCTTCACGGTAGCGGCCCTCATCTGCATTGTCACTTCCATAGCATTCTTCTTCATCCCGATGGACCCGCGTTACATCTGGCTGATGGTGGCAATGGTGATTCTGACATCAATAGGAATAGGACTTTACTCCCCTCTCATATGGAGCATGTACGCTGATGTGGCCGATTATGCCACCGAGAAGAACGGTACCTCGTCTACCGGCCTAATATTCTCTTCCGGAACAATGGCCCAGAAATTCGGCAGTGCCATCTCGGGAGCACTTGTAGCCGTCTTCCTGGGTTTCGCAGGATTCGTATCCGGAACTGACCCGTCAGGTGAGACGGTGGTGACAATCACAAACCCGGTAGCTGTCAACAATATGATCTGGGCCCTGTTCTCTCTCTTCCCTGCCGCAATAGCCACATTGATGCTGGTGCTCGTCCGGCTCTACCCGATCAAGAAGTAATATACTATCGGCTGGCTGCAAAGCCAGCCGATTCTTTTGTCTGGTTTTCCGCAAATCGTACAGAAGATCCGTTGCAATGCTTGCAAAATGGCCGTTCTTAGCAGCGAACAACGCCTTTTCCCGCCTGCCTTCTTCTCGTCCCCTTTTCTCTCCGATTTGCTCACCTTCCTTTCGCCCTTCCGCCAATCCCTCTTCTCTCCCTTCATTGTAGCAGATACTCTTTTCGTATTCGATATCCTGTTCGTTCTTCATA
>JBJEBV010000036.1:0-14042 GCA_051870395.1 Candidatus Cryptobacteroides sp.
TTACGAGTGGAAATTCAGGAGAGGGTCTGTTGTGCATAATCGCATTCTCAATAAGAACCTGAGTTGCCATTGTGAGGATTTCTTCACCTTTTTTTATATGAAAATCTTCAATGACGAGGTCGATGGCTGACAGAAAGCGTTCGCGCATAATGGCGAAATAGTCTTTGGCTAGACGTATGGCATCTGATACCGGGATCGTGTCATTTGAGAGATTGTAAATGAGGTTCCGGTATATCCTTGAAAATGAGATGATGAATTGTTCCGCCCGTTTGGGATTTTCCTCTACCAGTCCGGCAAGTATGCTCAAACTATTGAAAACGAAGTGCGGATCCAATTGCGCTTTTAGATTTGATTTGGTCAGTGAAATGTTCTCCTCAGATTGCCGCTTGATTATTTCCGTATAATGGTAGAGAAGGTGAACAATGGATACGAAACTTGCCACGATGCACATGATATACGTACTGAACCAGAAGTCCTTACCTTCAGCCGGCCATACATAGGTATTGGAGATTATCTCGAAAGATATCGCAAGGAGGATATTCAGCAGGAATGTCATCAGACCATTAAGGAAGACTCGGTGCGGAGATAATTTATTATTGCGCAATGTCTTTTTCAAACTTAAGTGCATTATGACAATGCTTGAGAATGCAAACAATACGCAATAGGCAACATCCAAGGAATCAATGAGATAGTCCCAATGAAAATCCCTATAGTCAATTGAGAACCAAAGCAGGTTATACAACAGGTATGTCTCAAGTGTAATACCTAACCATTCTTTAATTAAGCGGCCCTTCTTCATCGCTCATTTTTTGGGTAAAGATATAACATATTTCTTGATGTTGGCAGAAATTCTGCTTGAACTGTCAAATATTGATGCCGGACAAGCAAAATATTGGTTCCAAAGTGTTCCTCTTCGGCTATGTTATTCTTAGTTGGCGCCACCCCTAAAACCTGATTGCAATACCTATTCCGTTTTCTGTAGGTCCGAATGAGACTTCGGCGCCGGTCTGCCTGCCGTTGTAGTCGGTGGCGATTTCCTTCAGGTTGCTGCGGCCGCCACGCAGGGTGGCTATTCCTGAGGCCAGCACGCCGCCTCCGAAGGCATTCAGGGCCAGGCCGGCGTAAAGAGGAACTGGTTTCCCGAACATTGTGGTAATCAGGCCTACGTAGCTGAGGTATAGGGAGGCGCCGAGTGTGCAGGCGCCTATCGGAGTGAGGATGTAGCCGGCAACCCGCTGCTTCTTGCCTCGGCAGTATTTTGCGTAGTCTTCTCCGACCAGTAGCCTGACTTCCTCGTTGCTTAGCCTGCTGCCCTGCATCTCCAGATGCCCTTTCCGGTAGGACATCATTGAGGTTTCAGTGGCGTCCCTGTACTGAGCATAGGCGGCAGATGGTGTCAAAAATGCAAGCAATGTGGTAATCAAAAAGAACGTGAATAGTCTCATGGCGTTTATAATTTGATCTTTTCAATGAACTCTTCAGGAGAGAGAACCAAAATTGACCTGATATCAGCATCGAGCAGATGTCTGTCACGTGTCACGAATGCCCTGCAACCGCCACTGACTGCGCAGGCTAACTGAAGGGCATCTTCAAAATCATCGATATTGATAGTTTGTGCGTTGCAGTATTGTCCATAATCTTGCGGCAGAATCCTGAATATCCGGGCTATATCGTCCGGGTTCACTCTGGTCTCATACTTCTTTGCGATATATAGGACATTAATGGCAGTCAGAATCGAGATGCACACTTCATACTTCGATTCCTGTCCGACCAGCACAATAGTTTTCGCCCATCCGTCTCTCATTCTGTCATAGAAGTAGTCAAGGACAATATTTGTGTCAACGAATACTTTTATTTGTTCCATATCCTCGCAAGTCTTTCATCGTTGGCCAAATCTTCCGGTGACGGGCAGGGTAATATTCCTGCGAACCTTTCGACCAACTCATTATAAGCCAAAGGGAATGCTATCTTCGGCAGTTCGGTGGATTTGCGTATTTCCTCATCCACCAGGCCTTCAATATACTTCCTTGCGCTGATCCCGAGCTCGGCGGAACGCCTCTTGATTTTCCTGCTGAGACCGGTTCCTTTCCCATAGAAAGCGACAGGCTCCTCCAATGAATCCTGTACATTGCCATCCTCGAAACCATCGATCAATGCATCAATGTTTTCCACTCCGGTAATCTGTACCCCAAGCACATTTGATATCTCCTGAAGCAGGGCAATGGTGAAGTTGTGCTTGCCGCTCAACCATTTTGTCACTTCGGAAGGATTCCTGTGCATCAAATCCGCGAACTGCTTCCTGCCCAGCCCCCGGGCCTTCATCGCCTCTTCAATCTGCTCGGCTGCTATTTTCTGTCTTGTTACCTCCATAATCAGCGTTTTTACAAAGGTAAGTGTATTTTCCATAAATGCAAAATTTATTTATAAATAAAATGAATTTGTGGATGACTTTGACCTCGTGCCGGTTGTGGGAGACGCCAATTGTTGGCAACTTCCAAAACTTGAAGTATATTTGTAAATTGCAATGGTTCAACGATAATCAATATGTCTTTCTGGAACAGGCTGTTAAGAAATAATGATGTGCGCGGAAAAGAAACTGCGGGCAGGCGTGACCTTTCCCGGCTTGCATTTCTGGACATAGAGGTGGGCACAGGCGACTATAAGATTCACGATATAGGAGCGTTGAATTACGACGGGGCCACATACCATTCGGCTTCCAAGGAAAAAGCTCTGGAAATGCTCCGCAATGCGGATTTCATTTGCGGGCACAACATCATCCACCACGACCTGAAATACATTTTCCCCAACCAGGACTCCTGCATTGTACATCATGATTTTTCTGGCTGGACGAAGGAGTGGATGGCAGTGGACACCCTCTATATGTCTCCATTGCTGTTTCCGGAAAGACCATACCACAAACTCCTCAAGGACGACAAACTCCAATGTGACCAGCTGAACAATCCGGTCAATGACTGTATGAAGGCAAGGGACCTTCTTATGGACGAAGTTGCCCAATGGAGCCGTCTCTCATCCGACAAACGCCTGATTTTCAGATATCTCCTTCAGGGCAATGCTGAATTCGACGGTTTTCTTGAACTCGTTTCGGGGTTTGGCCTGGAAGAAGATAATCCCGGCTCTGTGAAGGAGGCCGCCGCCCGCATTGCCCGTACCTTTGAGGGCCGGATCTGCGGCCATTCTGACTTGGAAATGATGATAGAGAGGCATCCTGTCGCATTGGCCTACGCCCTTGCCCTCGCCGGCACCACCGACTACCGGTCAGTGACCCCGCCCTGGGTGCTATACAATTATCCGGAAGTGGAGTATCTTATTCATCTTCTGAGACATGTGCATTGTGCCGAAGGCTGTGCATATTGCGACAAGACCCTCGGCCTGCATCATAACCTGAAGCGGTTTTTCGGCTTTGACCAGTTCCGGAAATACGATGGAGAGGCATTGCAGGAGAATGCAGCCAGGGCCGCCGTCGAAGGCAAATCCCTGCTTGCCATATTCCCTACAGGAGGCGGAAAATCATTGACTTTCCAGTTGCCTGCGCTTATGGCGGGGCGTTCCGTCAGGGGCCTCACAGTCGTGATTTCCCCGCTCCAGTCCCTGATGAAGGACCAGGTGGACAACCTGGCCGACCGCGGAATCCCTGATGCCGTAACCATCAACGGACTCCTCGACCCGATTGAGAGGGCCAACGCCATCGGAAGAGTGCGTGACGGGGAGGCATCGCTGCTCTATATCTCCCCAGAGATGCTGAGGTCCAAGACCATAGAGAAAATCCTGCTCTCCCGTACAGTGGTCCGCTTCGTAATCGACGAGGCACATTGCTTCTCTGCCTGGGGCCATGACTTCCGGGTGGACTATATGTATATCGGAAGGTTTATCCGGGAGTACCGGAAGAAGAAACAATCCTTTGAGCCGATTCCGGTCTCTTGTTTTACGGCGACGGCCAAGCAGAAAGTCATCCAGGATATATGTGATTATTTCCGGCGGGAACTCGGAATTGAACTCGCCCTGTTCGCATCATCGGCATCCAGGACCAATCTCCACTATTCCGTTCTTTATGCAGAGACTGACGATGCGAAATATTCCCTGCTCAGAAATCTTGTTGCGGAGTCGGACTGCCCTGTAATTATCTATGTGTCAAGGACTAAAAGGTCAGGAGACATTGCCCGGAAACTGACTTCGGACGGCTATCCCGCATTGCCGTTCAACGGGAAGATGGATGTTGACGAAAAAATCCGTAACCAGGAAGCTTTCATGTCCGGCGGGATCCGGATTATCGTGGCGACATCGGCGTTCGGAATGGGTGTGGACAAGAAGGATGTAGGCCTGGTGATTCATTACGATATCTCTGATTCGCTTGAAAACTATGTGCAGGAGGCGGGAAGGGCCGGCAGGGATCCTCATCTCGAGGCCCGCTGCTATGTCCTGTACAATGATGCCGACCTGGACAAGCATTTCATCCTGCTAAATCAGACCAAGCTGAGCATCAGTGAGATACAGCAGGTATGGCGGGCAGTAAAGTCAATGACCAGGCAACGTCCGCACGTATGCTGCTCCGCCCTAGAAATAGCCCGTGCCGCAGGGTGGGACGATTCGGTCAATGACATTGAGACAAGGGTCCGGACGGCCGTCGCCGCATTGGAACAGAGCGGCTATCTCGAAAGGGGAAATAATGTCCCGCAGGTTTTTGCGACCGGCATTACCGTGCGCAATATGGATGAGGCGAGGGCCCGCCTGGAAAAGTCTCTCCTCTTCGACGATAAGGACAGGGAGAAGGCCGTGCGCATTATAAAGTCACTTATATCTGAGAAATACAAATCGAGGGGGATTGGCTCCGAGGCCGAGTCCCGCATTGATTATCTTGCTGACATACTGGCACTTACAAAGAGTGAAGTAATCTCCGCCGTGGACAGGATGAGGCAGGAGGGGATTCTGGCTGACTCGAAGGACTTGACAGTGTTTCTCAATGATGGAGGCGCCACCGGGAAAAAGGCGAATGCTGTCCTGGACCGCTTTGCACGAATCGAGAAATACCTGCTGGGAATGATTCCGGCTGAAGGTGTCAGCATCACCGCCAAACAACTGAACGAGAAAGCCATAAATGATGGTATATCAGCCACTTCGGAGAAAGATACCAGGACAATCATCTTTTTCCTGACAATCAAAGGCTACCTCAAGAACACCGGAGGGGCAGGCGGAGGAATGATGCGGCTCAACCTTGTCAATGACGTGGAGACAAGCCTCGCCAAACATGAAAGAAGGATAGATGTCAGCAAGTTTGTCATAGAGTTCCTTTACGGGCAGGGCGCAGGACAGCAGGACCAGGCACTTCATTTCTCCGTCCTGGAACTGCTAAATGCCCTGAACGGGAGACAAGGGCTATTCGACAATGCTGGGAAATACCGGAGCGAGGATGTCGAGGAGGCACTGCTGTACCTGTCGAAGATTGGGGCGTTGAAGATAGAGGGTGGCTTCCTCGTGATTTACAACGCAATGGATATCCGACGGGTCAAGGATGCCAAGTTCCAGTACAAGAAAGATGACTACAAGATGCTGGACGAATTCTACAGGCAGAAAATCCAGCAGGTCCACATTGTCGGGGAGTACGCCAATCTTATGGTCAAGGACTACAATGCCGCTCTCGGGTACGTCAGCGACTACTTCCGGATGGATTACAAGAAATTCATAGCCAAGTACTTCAAGGGAGAGCGCGTGAAGGAAATCGAGCGCAATCTTACCCCGGCCAAATGCAACCAGCTCTTCAGGCAGCTCTCGCCGAGGCAGATGGAAATCATCAATGACAAGGAATCCCGCTGCATCGTGGTTGCCGCCGGCCCTGGAAGCGGAAAGACCAGGGTTCTTGTCCACAAGCTTGCCTCCATCCTGATGCTGGAGGATGTCAAGCACGAGCAGCTCCTTATGCTGACTTTCTCCCGGACTGCGGCTACGGAATTCAAGGAGAGGCTTGCAAAGTTGATAGGCAATGCGGCTATGTTTGTGGAAATCAAGACTTTCCATTCCTATGCCTTCGATATTCTCGGACGTGTCGGGAATCTTGATGATGCGGGTGATGTGGTGGCAAGGGCTACGAAAATGATTGTCGACGGGGAGGCCGAACCGTCACGGATATCCAAATCCGTACTTGTCATTGATGAGGCCCAGGACATGTCCGGTGAGGATTACGAACTCGTGAAGGCCATTATTGACCGCAATGAGGAAATGAGGGTGATAGCGGTGGGTGATGACGACCAGAATATATTTGAATTCCGGGGTTCCGACTCCAAATATTTGCGGATGCTCTCCGGGGGACCGGGAGGCCGCTTCATTGAAATGACCCAGAACTACCGCAGCAGCCGCAATATTGTAAAATTTGCCAATTCGTTTGCGAAAAGGATAGGAAACAGGCTGAAGAAAACCCCGATTGAGCCGGTCAGCAATGAGAATGGCAGGGTGGAGGTGGTCAAGCATACTTCCGGGGAAATGTTTGAACCCCTGGTGAATGACCTGATGCGCAGGAGGAATGAAGGAGGTAATGCCTGCGTGCTGACCCGGACCAATGATGAGGCCGCAATGATTCTTGCAATGCTGGCAAAAAGGGGTGTACAGGCCCGTCTCGTCCAGACAATGGGCAACTTGAAGTTCACCAGGCTGGCCGAAATGATGTATCTTTTCAAAAAATTGAAGACTGGGATTACCCTTCCCGGCGGACAGCTCCTGCCGGTTATCCCGGAAGATGTCTGGAATGCTGCCAGGGATGCATTGAAACGCTTGTATTCCGGAAGTTCCTGTCTGCCATACGTCCTGAATTTCATGGCCAAGTTCGAGAAGACCGAGATGGAAAAATATTGGACCGATTTCCTGGAGTTTGCACACGAGTCCAGATTGGAGGATTTCAATGATTTTGCAGGTGCGGACGTGATAATCTCGACTATCCATAAATCCAAAGGGCATGAGTTTGACAATGTCTATATGCTCGTCAATGATCAAAGCCG
This sequence comes from Candidatus Cryptobacteroides sp., assembly GCA_051870395.1. Classification (GTDB taxonomy): domain Bacteria; phylum Bacteroidota; class Bacteroidia; order Bacteroidales; family UBA932; genus Cryptobacteroides. The sequence goes on from JBJEBV010000036.1 coordinate 7,005, forward strand.
GCGGGACGACGCAAAGATGAGAAGCTATTATGTCGGGATTACGCGGGCGAAGAAGGGGCTTTTCATCCATACGAATTCGGACGTGTTCGACGGTCTGGAAGGTTGCCATTACTTTCTGGACAGGTCGGAATATCCATTACCTGAGGAAATTGTGCTCCAGCTGTCCTACAAGGATGTTTTCCTGGATTGCTTCAAGTCCAAGAAAAAAGATGTGCTTTCATTGCGCAGCGGCGATTCCCTGGCCTTCTCCAAGAATAAACTATATCAGGTCACAAAGAATGATGCCGGGCAGGAAGCGAGGGGAGCCTGCGTTGCCCTTCTTTCCGCCGCAATGAAGGGAACATTGGCCGGCTGGCAGGAACGGGGATATGAGGTTGTCTCTGCATCTGTCCGTTTCATTGTTGCCTGGAGACCCAAGGATGATTCATCTGGTGGTGGGGAGGTTGCCGTCATTCTTCCTGACTTGAAATTATGTCGTGCACCCCAATTGGATTCCACTTGATAAGTAATCTTCAGATAGATTGTATATTTTCTGTAAATTTATTACATTTGTTGCGGACAGATGCCCCTTGAAAGCCGGGCCGGAGGAGGCGATAATACGGGGTGGTTTTTAATAACATATTGACTATCATTGAATTAAACACATAAGATGGCATATTTTTCTGAAGATATATACGATGCTGAGACCACGGCGAAGATTGCGGCTCACGTCAAGGAGATATTGAAACTTCTCGGTGAGGACACCGGGAGGGAAGGCTTGCTTAAAACACCGGAGAGGGTGGCCAAGGCAATGCAATTCATGACCAAAGGCTATGCCCAGGACGGGGTGGAAATCATCAAGTCCGCCATTTTCGACGAGGAATACCAGCAGATGGTCCTCATCAAGGATATTGAGCTGTATTCGAGCTGCGAGCACCACATGCTTCCGTTCATCGGGAAGGCTCACGTGGCCTATATTCCCAATGGGAAGATTACCGGTCTCAGCAAGATAGCCAGGGTAGTGGAGACATACGCACGCAGGCTTCAGGTCCAGGAGCGGCTTACCGTACAGATAAGGGACTGCATCCAGGAGGCGTTGAATCCGCTCGGAGTCGCAGTCGTCATCGAGGCCACGCATACCTGCATGCAAATCAGGGGAGTGCAGAAATCCAATGCGGTGACCACTACTTCAGCCTTTTCGGGCGCATTCCTGACATCTGCCAGGACCAGGAACGAGTTCCTTAATTTGATAAAATAATATGAGACGGATGATTCTATCATTGGCGGCTGCCGCAATGCTGGCCGCAGTTAATGCCCAGGCACAGGACAATGCCGGGGGCATCTTTGACAAATACCTGAGCGACAGGACATTGCGCATTGACTATATCTTTGCCGGTGATGCTGCAAGCCAGGAAATCTATCTGGATGAGATGTCATTGGCCGAGGGCTGGGCAGGTAGAAGGGTCAATCTGGACAAAGCCCCGGTTGCGGGGAATGGCTGCATCACTCTCAGGGACTCCGCCAGCAACACTGTCCTTTATAAATTGACATTCTCGACATTGTTCCAGGAATGGCAGACAACTGAGGAGGCCACCATGGTCAAGAAGTCCTTTGAAAATGTATATCTGCTTCCGATGCCGAAGAATGCGGCCACTGTTACCGTGGAACTTTTCAACCACAAGGGAGTGAAGTGTGCCTCATTGACCCATGCGGTGAAGCCGGACGATATTCTCATAAGGAAAATGACTCCGAAGCCTGCTCCCCACAAGTATCTTCTCCAAAGTGGCAGCCCTGGGGAATGTATTGACATTGCGATAGTTGCGGAAGGATACACTGCCAGGGAGGCGAAACTTTTCTACAAGGATGCCAGGGCCACCGTGGATGCCCTGCTCTCGCACGAGCCGTTCGCCAAATATCGTGACAGGCTCAACTTCGTGGCCGTTGCCCTGCCTTCAGAGGATAGCGGGGTTACCGTTCCTCTCGAGAATGACTGGAAGAGGACACCGCTCAGCTCAGGCTTCAGCACCTTCTATATGGACAGGTATCTTACCACATTGCGCCTCAAGGACCTGGCCGACAGACTTCAGGGCATTGCTTACGAACATATCATAATCCTCGCCAATACAGATACTTACGGCGGGGGCGGCATCTACAATTCATACACTCTCACCACTGCCCATCACTCAGGTTTCAGGCCTGTTGTCGTACACGAGTTCGGGCACAGTTTCGCCGGTCTTGCTGACGAGTACTATTATGACGATATGTATTCTCCGTACTATTTCCCTGATGTTGAGCCTTGGGAGCAGAATATCACCACTATGGCGGATTTCGATTCCAAGTGGGCTGACATGATGCCTGCCAATGCCCTGAAGGATGCGGATGGACATTATCTTCCGACTCCTCCGGTAAAGGATGCCGAGCTGTGGGAATCAATTGCGGAAGGTGCTGATACCGATGCTATTGTAGGTGTTTATGAAGGAGGTGGATACCTTTCCAAGGGCGTATTCAGGCCATATCCTGACTGCAGGATGAAGTCCAATATCGGCCCGATGTTCTGCCCGGTTTGCCAGAGGGCTATCGAGAGAGTGATTCTCTACCACGTCGAGGAGGTGAAGTAGAACTCCCGGTGAACTGTAAAACAATTTACTGTCAAAATAATGTGAACTTTAGGAGGATTTTTCTTAAGTTTGCAAAATGTACCCGGCCCGGGATTTTCCTGTGCCGGGAAAACATTTGAAATGCCCTGAAGGATTAGCCGCGGACCTCGGGAGACATTGACGGGAATTTCTGCGGAATTATTGAAAAACTTAATTCGCAAGATGGAAGAAGTGAAGAATGAGGCAACTGAGCCGAGAAAGCTCAATTTCCTTGAGGAAATCATTGAAGCCGACCTCAAATCCGGAAAAGTGGACAGCATCCTTACCCGTTTTCCTCCGGAGCCTAACGGATACCTTCATCTCGGACATGCCAAGAGTATCTGCCTGAACTTCGGTCTCGCCCAGAAATATGGCGGAAAGACCAACCTCAGGTTTGATGATACGAATCCGACCAAGGAGGATACCGAATATGTGGACTCTATCAAGGAGGACATCCAGTGGCTCGGCTTCCAGTGGGACAAGGAGAAATACGCTTCCGACTACTTCGACCAGCTTTACGAATGGGCAGAGAAAATGATTTGCGAGGGGCTGGCATACGTCGATGACCAGACCCAGGAGGAAATCAGCGCAGGCCGGGGTACTGTGGACAAGCCGGGCACGGAGAGTCCTTACAGGAACAGGAGCGTGGAGGAGAACCTCCGGATTTTCAGGGAAATGAAGGCCGGAGTCTATCCGGACGGGGCAAAGGTGCTTCGCGCCAAGATTGACATGGCCAGCCCGAACATGATGTTCCGCGACCCGATTCTCTACAGGATCAAGCACGCTTCCCACCACAGGACAGGGGACAAGTGGTGCATTTATCCGATGTACGACTACACCCACGGGCAGTGCGACTCCATCGAACACATCACACATTCCATCTGTACACTTGAGTTCGATGTACACAGGCCGCTGTATGACTGGTTCATCAAGACTCTCGGCATTTATCCTTCGCATCAGTACGAGTTTGCAAGGCTAAACCTCACTTATACATTGATGAGCAAGCGCAAGCTCCTCGAACTGGTCCAGAAGGGACTTGTAAGCGGCTGGGATGACCCGCGTATGCCGACGCTCTGCGGAGTGCGCAGAAGGGGATATACCCCTCAGGCTCTCAAGATGTTCTGTGAGAAAATCGGTGTCTCCAAGCGTGACCAGCTGATGGATATCCAGCTTCTCGAATGGTGTGTCCGCCAGGACCTCAATGCGAGGTCGAACCGCTATATGGTAGTGGAAGACCCGATCAAGGTTACTCTCACCAACTGGGAGCCGGGAAAGGTGGAGTGGTTCGATTGCCCTCTCAATCCTGCCGAGCCGGAGGGCGCCAAGAGGAGCGTTCCGTTCACAGGCGAACTCTATATCAGCCGGGCAGACTTCATGGAGGAGGCTCCGAAGAAGTTCTTCCGTCTCAAACCTGACGGGGAGGTGCGTCTCAAATACACCTATATCATCAAGTGCAATGAGGTCATGAAGGATGCCGATGGCAATGTCGTCGAACTCAAATGCACCTACGACCCGACCACCCGTCCAGGCGGTGGAGAATGGAGAAGTGTAAAGGGTACAATCCATTGGGTATCAATTGCCCACGCCAAGGAACTAGAACTCCGTCTCTATGACCGCCTCTTCACCCAGGCCGATATGAGTGCTATCCCGGAGGACAAGGATTACAAGGATTTCCTCAATCCTGATTCTCTCGTGACAGGCAAGGGCTATGCGGAACCGGCCATCCTCGATGACAACTCGGGCATCGCCGTTCAGTTCGAGAGGGTAGGTTATTATTTCAAGGACCCTGACAGTACACCTGGACATCCTGTATTCAACAGGACTACGGTCCTGAAGGATTCATACAAACCGGAATAGTTTTCTGGGGGTTGGCGGAAGGCCAGCCCCTTTTTGCGTCCGGATATCAGAATCTGACTCCGACACCGACATTGGCCTGGAATGTATGGAATTTTATCGTGGTGACCCCGGCGGAGAATGCGAGAAATTTCCAGTTTGCGACCAGGCCGGCCTCGGCTGCGATACCCGAATGTGAGAGGTCGGCGACCTTGGCCCAATTGGTGTCCATATCCATCCAGGTCAATGTCCATTTGCCCGCTCCCGCTCCGGCATAGAAGCAGAGATTCTTGATGACCGGCAGCATTGCCCCTACTGTAAATGTGTTGATTGCCAATTGGTTTTGTCCTCCTCCCCAGAACTCGGACCCGTCGGGAAGCGTCCCGTTGGAGAGGCAGGTATAGGTGCTTTCTGTCTTGGTGAAATTCGTGGCACCCCTGATGTATCCGCCCCAGCCATTGTATTGTATGCCCAGCATAAGTCCGCCTGTGAGATATGGGAATGAGGCCGTGGCAATGATGCTGAAACGCAATTGTTTTTCGGCTTTGTCCGTCGTGGCGGTTTCTTCGGCATTTGTTTTTTGGGCATTTGTTTCTCTGGCAATGATGCCGGTTTTTTCATTGGCACCGGAGATTTCGCAATGCATTGCCGGGAGGACAGGTATTCCTGCGGCGAAAGGCTCCGTGTAGGCTGAACTGGAGAATCGCTCCGTGATATGCCTGTAAATATCTTTTTGCCACGGGCTCATTGACCTGGTTTTGAGCTTCTTTCCTGTTTCCACGAATTTTCCAATCAGGGATTTTGCCTTGTCGGGACTGATTGTGCTGCCTTCGGACAATGATTTCTTTAGCATGAGGCAGCTGTCGCAGAGGGTGGCGTACGACTTCAATTCCCTATCAATGTCCTGGGCTGCCGACTTGTAAGGGCAGAGGAAAAAGATGAGGAGAAACGTGATGAGGTATGTTGCCGCGTTTTTCAATTGTTGAGTTTTCAAGTCTATAGTGAAGCAAATTTAACCTATTTTTTGGCAGTTTCCTAAATATTACGCACAAGATTCGCTATATTTGAATTTCCAAATGATTTTGTGAATGTACGGACCGTCAGGCTTTTTCGCCGACATACCTGAGGATGACAGCATTGTCTCCGGTGACCTGGAACTGTTCCGGGATTCCCCGGAAGGCTTCACTATGCTTTATCGTTGCCAGAGGTCGGGCCGGTTTTTCATTTACAAGTCGTTGAAGCCCGGCTATCGCGGTATCCAGACATACGAGGACCTGCTCCGCAAGGATTTTGAAATCGGTTTCTCGCTCCAGCATCCGAACATTTGCCAGTATTTCGCCTTTGTCAATCTTCCTGGCATTGGAAATAGCATTGTCATGGAGTGGATTGACGGTGAAGATTTGGGGCAATTCTTGGCAGGGCATCGTGATAGGTCGTCTGCAGTGACGGACCGGATTCTGGCAGAGATTTGCGACGCACTTTCGTATCTTCACCGCAAACAGGTGATTCACAGGGACTTGAAGCCGGAGAACATTATGGTGACCTTCAACGGCCTCCATCCCAAGCTTATTGATTTCGGCCTCTCGGATACCGATTCTTTCGCAATGCTGAAGGTGGCTGCCGGGACGCAGTATTATGCTTCTCCGGAGCTTCTAGCCGGGGACAATGTGGACAGCCGTACTGATATCTGGTCGCTGGGCATCATAATGCAGGAGTTGGGCCGACGTTATCGGAGGGTTTCGGCGAAATGTCTCAAGCGTAATCCTGCCGACCGTTATCCGAACGCCGAGTCTGTGGCCGCTGATATTGCCGGTCTAGGCAAGGGCAGGGGAATGTGGCTCGGCATCGCCGCAGCCTTGGTTGCCTTGTTTGTGCTGGCAGGTTTCCTTGGACGGGATTTCCTGGGCATTGATACCGGACGGAGCGGCTATCAGGCGGATTCGCTTGGTCACGGTTTTGGCCCGTCAGTGGCCAAGGATGGAGTCCAGGCTGGCTCTGAGGCATCTCCGGCTGGTTTGCATGGCGGCCCGGCTGGTGACGGGTCCGGGATGGCTTATGCGGCAGAGGACGCTGCGGATGGCGATTCAGGCGGCGTCTCGGGTGGCGTTTCAGATGGCATCTCAGGTGGCATCTCAGGTGGCGTGACCGGTGGTTCGGAGCCCGGCCCCGGGCCAGGCATGTCCTTGGCTGGCGGCTCTTCAGCCAAGCCTTCCTCAAAATCTTCGACCGGTACCACTTCAGGAAGCGCAAATGGTTCCTCCTCCAAGACAGCTGACCCTTCTGCATCCGAACACCGCACCGCCCTTGACTCCACCGCCCTCGACGCCCTCTTCCGCGAGGCCGCCGACGAACTTGAGGTGGGGGAGTGAATGCCTGGCTTCTTTTTGCCGGTTATCAATGAAGGCAGTTGTGAATATAATTTTGAAATTTAGTGCTATTTCTTTAACTTCGCCCGAAAGTTGTGGAAACTATGGCTGTATATGTAAAAGCAATACCGACGTTAAAGGGTTCAGCAGCTGAACGCTTCGTTACAATCTGAAAATCCCGGTCTCCTTGTAACTACGTGACCGGGATTGCTGTTCTGCGTGCT
>JBJEBV010000037.1:0-49709 GCA_051870395.1 Candidatus Cryptobacteroides sp.
AAAACACCCGCCCTTCAGGGAAGGACTGGATGATCTTCTTTATGTCGCTTGAAATTATCATCTTCCGGTTTTTCCGCAAATATACAAAAAAGTCAAGTTTATTGCGCAAAAAACTTGACATAAATTCACGAAAGAATATGAATATTTGGGCACATCGTATGTACTTCGTTACCATGCTTGACAAGAGGACAGATGGAGTGCTGCAGAGATATACACAATGCAGATTTCTAAAGCATTGCAATTGGATATCGGCAAGCATAATCTGCAGTAGTCTCCCTGCGAATATCACTTGAACAACACGCAACAAGACGTCCCGCCTCCCTACTGGGGAGGTTTGTCTTTGTAAGATGCTATGAGTCAATCAGGAAATATCATCAGTTGCCTTGGCTAAATCGCTAAACGATTGGCGTTTAACTGACGTAAATATATGAATATTATTCACAGGTTGTTATGGGCTGTGCGGAAAATTTGCTATTTTTGTGAGACGAAGTAAAGGTACCCAAGAAAAAGATAATTATTTGTTTACATTTTTTGGCCGATTGACAAGAGTTGTCACAGGCTGGTGGTATCTTTGCGGGATTGTAGGCAAGGAGATAATAACACAAACAACAATATGGCAAATAAAGAACAGGAGAGGCAGGAACTCCATCGTGCTATCTGGGCTATTGCGAATGAACTTCGCGGAAGTGTGGATGGCTGGGACTTCAAGAGCTATGTGCTTGGATTCCTCTTTTATAGGTTCATATCAGAGGACCTGAGGTCTTATATCAACAAGGGTGAGCAGGATTATGGCAATGCGGACTATGACTATGCAAATGAGCAGGACAGTGTTGCAATAGAGGGCAAGGATGACATCGTGGCCGAGAAGGGTTATTTCATTCTTCCTTCACAGCTCTTTGAAAATGTCAGGGCCAAGGCCGCAAGCGATGAAAACCTGAATGTCACTCTTGCACAGGTATTTGATTCCATCGAAGGCTCTGCCAATGGTACTCCTTCCGAGGATGATTTCAAAGGTCTGTTTGATGATATCGATGTAAACAGCAAGAAACTTGGCAACACCGTAGCGGAACGCAACAACAAGCTCTGCAAGATAATGGAGCGCATCGGTGAACTTAAGCTCGGTAACCTGCAGGACAATACCATTGATGCTTTCGGAGATGCTTACGAGTTCCTGATGACAATGTACGCCAGCAATGCAGGCAAGTCTGGAGGTGAATTCTTCACCCCGCAGGAAGTCAGCGAACTTCTTGCACGAATCGTGACCACCGGCAGGACTCAGGTCAACAAGGTTTACGACCCGGCCTGCGGCAGCGGTTCTCTCCTTCTGAAGTTCGCCAAGATACTTGGCCCGGAGAACGTGCTTAACGGATTCTATGGGCAGGAAATCAACATCACGACTTATAACCTCGCCCGCATCAATATGATTCTGCATAATGTGGGCTTTGAGAAGTTCAATATCGCCCTCGGCGATACCCTGCTCAATCCTTACCACTGGGACGACCAGCCGTTCGATGCGATTGTTTCCAATCCTCCGTACAGCACCAAGTGGGAGGGTGACGAGAACCCGCTTCTGATTAACGATCCGAGATTTGCACCTGCCGGAGTGCTCGCGCCTAAGAGCAAAGCTGACCTTGCCTTTACGATGCATATGCTCCACTGGCTTTCCACCAACGGAACAGCTGCGATAGTTGAGTTTCCGGGAGTGCTGTACAGGGGTGGAGCTGAGGGGAAGATACGCAAGTATCTGGTGGACAACAACTATGTCGATACGGTTATCCAGTTGCCGGACAACCTCTTTTTTGGAGTTACCATCGCGGTGTGCATCATAGTGCTCCGCAAGAACAAGAGCGAGGCGAAGACTTTGTTTATCGATGCATCTGGCGAATTTGTGCACGAAGGCAACAAGAATAAGCTTTCAGATGAGAATATTGCCCGCATTCATAAGGCCTACGCTGACAAGACGGACGAGGCGCATTTCACCAAGCTGGTGGACAACAGTGCCATCGCAGAGAATGACTACAATCTGTCGGTTTCGTCCTATGTCGAGCAGGAGGACAAGCGGGAGAAGATTGACATCGTGGAGTTGAACGAACGCATTGAAAAGATTGTTGCCCGCGAGAATGAACTTCGCACTGCGATTGATGCGATAATCAAAGATTTGGCGATATGAGTGAGATAAGCGATATGATTCAGCGGCTCTGCCCGGACGGGGTGGAGTATAGGAAGTTGGGGGAGATTTGTGAAATCAAAACAGGAAAAGGTATAACGCAAAAAGATTGTTCAGATGATGGCAAATATCCTGTGATAAGTGGAGGTCAGGGTTCGATGGGTGTGTATCATGAGTGGAATAGGCCTGAAAACACTGTAACTATATCACGTGTTGGAGCTTATGCTGGCTTTGTAAATTTCATTTATGAAAAATTTTATCTCAATGATAAATGCTTTTCGGTTATTTGTACAAAGGAGGGATTAATTGAGGCTAAGTACTTATATTATTGTTTAAAGAACAGGGAAGCTTCAATTATTGGTTTACAAAGTGAAGGTGGGGTTCCAACTATTAATACTCAAAAAGTCGCTAATATCGAAATCCCCGTGCCTCCTTTGGAGGTGCAGAGAAAAATTGTCGAGATACTCGACAATTTTTCGGAGCTTACAGCGGAGCTGGAGGCGGAGCTGGAGGCGCGGCAGAAACAGTACGAGTACTACCGCGATAACCTCCTGAATTTCAATAGGGGGGGGGCAAGTAGGTGATATTCAATGGTATAAGCTAATAGAACTTGGTAAGTTTTATGGTGGATTATCTGGCAAGAGTAAGTCTGATTTTGAAGATGGTAATGCAAACTTCATAACCTATATGAACGTGTATTCAAATCCATCTTTGAATCTTCAGATTATTGAGAAAGTAAAGATTCTCCCCGATGAGAAACAAAACAAGGTTTGTCAAGGCGATATTTTATTTACCGGATCTTCTGAGACTCCAGACGAATGTGGAATGTCATCAGTTGTTATCGGAAAAGTGTCCGAGGACTATTATCTGAACAGCTTTAGTTTTGGATTTCGATTAAATCAAAAAGACTTGTTCGACCTTAGATTTTTGAAACACCTTTTCAGAGGTTCATTTATGAGGAAGCAAATAGGGAAAACAGCAAGTGGAGTAACTCGTTTCAATGTCTCAAAACAGAGATTTGGACAAATTGATGTCCCTATCCCGTCCCTGTCCATTCAGGCAAGTATTGCTGATGTATTGGACAAATTTGAATCCCTTACATACGACCTCACCTCCGGCCTTCCGGCGGAAATCAAGGCCCGCCAGCAGCAGTACGAGTATTACAGAGATCAACTTTTGACTTTCAAAAGAGCAAACTAATGACACAACTAAGGCTCATATCCCAGAACCCGGAGAGCACTCTGGTATCGGAATTCAAACGAGACGACAAACGCGAGCGCAGCTACCAGAGCGAAGCTGCCCTCGAAGCGGCATTCATCCGCCAGCTTCAGGAGCAAGGCTACGAATACCTCCCGATAGTGGACGAAAAGTCCCTCATCGGGAATCTGCGCACCCAACTGGAACGCCTCAATGACTTCAAGTTCTCCGACAGTGAGTGGGACCTCTTCTTCAAGATGGTCCTTGCCAACCAGAATGACGGGATAGTTGAGAAAACAAACACGATTCAGAACGACTCAGTAAAAGTCCTTTCGCTGGTTGACGGCGGCAATGACGGAGTCAGCTTCCGCAATATCAAGCTCATAGACAAGGACGATATCCACCGCAACAGCCTGCAGGTCATAAATCAGTATGTCGTGGATAACGGAGCCCGCTCCAACCGCTACGATGTTACCATCCTTGTAAACGGCCTGCCACTCGTGCATATTGAACTCAAGAAACGCGGTGTGGACCTCAAGGAAGCATTCAATCAAATCAACCGTTACCAGCGCGACTCCTTCTGGGCTGGCAGCGGCCTATTTGAATATGTCCAGCTCTTCGTAATCAGCAACGGCACCTTCACACGATACTATTCCAACACCACCCGCAACGCCCACGTAAAGAAGGCCAATGAACTCAAAGCCAAGAACTCCACCAAGAGCACAGGCAGCTTTGAGTTTACCTCATACTGGGCAGACGAGAAGAACAAGGTTATCACCGACCTCGTGGACTTCACAAGCACATTCTTTGCCAAGCACACCCTGTTGAATGTCCTCACCAAGTTCTGCGTATTCACAGCCGAAAAGGACCTTCTGGTGATGCGCCCGTATCAGATTGCCGCAACGGAGAAGATTCTGCAGCGCATCCTGATTGCGTCGTATGACAAAAAGCGCCTCGGTACCACTGCGGCGGGAGGATATATCTGGCACACTACCGGAAGCGGCAAGACTCTCACATCCTTCAAGACAGCTCAGCTTGCCTCCAAGATGGACGGCATAGACAAGGTACTCTTCGTTGTGGACCGCAAAGACCTTGACTACCAGACGATGAAGGAGTACGACCGCTTCGAGAAGGGAGCTGCCAACAGCAATGCAAATACCGCCATACTCCAGCGCCAACTTGAAGATCCGAACTGCCGCATAATCATTACAACCATCCAGAAACTCAGCCGCTTCATAGCGAAGAACCGCAAGCACGACATCTACGACGCCCACGTGGTGCTGATATTCGATGAGTGCCACCGTTCGCAGTTCAACCAGATGCACGACAGCATCACCCACGCATTCAAGCGCTTTCATATGTTCGGCTTCACCGGAACGCCGATTTTCCCGAAAAACTCTTCAAGCAGCGGACTGCCTCATCTCAAGACCACAGAACAAGCCTTCGGAGACCGTCTGCACAGTTACACCATAGTCAATGCCATCAATGACCAGAATGTCCTCCCGTTCCGCATCGACTACATCCAGACGATGAAGGAAAAGGATGGAGTATCGGAAGACAAGGTTTGGGGCATAGAAACCGATGCTGCATTTATGTCGCCGGAGAATATCTCCAATGTCACCCGTTACATTCTGGAGCACTTCGACCAGAAGACTAAGCGCAACTCTTTCTATAAGCTCAAGGACAAGCGCGTGGCCGGCTTCAACTCCATTCTCGCCACCTCTTCCATCCCTGCAGCGGTTCTGTATTACAATGAGTTCCTGCGTCAGATGGAGGCTCTTCCTTCGGACAAGAGGCTCAAGATCGCCCTGATTTACAGTTACGGCCAGAATGAAGCTGATTTCGAGCAGGAGGGTTTTATGGACGAGGAGAATTCTGACGACACATCCGGATTGGACTCCAATTCCCGCGATGCGCTTGAGAAGGCCATTGCCAATTATAACGCAATGTTCCATACCAACTTCGACACCTCTTCCGAGAAGTTCCAGAATTACTACAAGGACTTGTCGATGAGAATGAAACAGAAGGAAGTGGACCTTCTTATCGTGGTCAATATGTTCCTTACCGGCTTTGATGCTACCACGCTGAACACTCTCTGGGTGGACAAGAATCTGCGTATGCACGGACTGCTTCAGGCATTCTCCCGTACTAATCGCAAGATGAATTCGGTCAAGACCTTTGGAAACATTGTCTGCTTCAGGAATTTGGAGAATGCTACGAACGAGTCTCTGGCCCTGTTCGGAGACGAGAAAGCAGGAGGTATAGTGCTGCTTCGCAAGTTTGAGGATTACTTCTATGGATATGACGATGAGGGCAAGCACCACGCCGGCTACAGCGAGCTGGTGGATGAACTCCTTAAGAATTACCCTGTGGGTGAGCCTATTATGCTGGAGGAAGAGCAGAAGAAGTTTGCCCGGCTCTTCGGCAGCCTGCTGAAGGCCATCAATATCCTTCAGTGCTTTGACGACTTCAAGGGTGCCCAGCTCATCAGCGAGCGCGATATGCAGGACTACCAGAGTATGTATATCGATATCTATAACAAGTTCAGGGGCCGCTCGAAGGTTGACAAGGAGAGCATCAACGAGGATATCGTCTTTGAAATTGAGCTGGTCAAGCAGGTAGAGGTCAATATCGACTACATCATCTCGCTCATAGCCAAGCACCACGAAGAGCATACTCTCAATGCGGAAATCCGTCTTTCCATCGCGAAGACCATCGATTCGAGCATCGAGCTGCGAAACAAAAAGGACCTCATCGAACAGTTCATATCTTCACTTACTCCTGAGGTGTCTCAGGTGGACGTGGAGTGGCAGGAATATGTGCGCAGGCAGCGTCAGATGGAACTCGACCGCATCATAGAGGAGGAGCATCTCAAGAGCGAGCCTACCCACAAGTTCATCGAGGCTTCGTTCAGGGACGGCGCCATACGCGAGGCCGGCACTGATGTGGCAGCAATCCTCCCTCCAATGTCCCGTTTCAGCAAGGACCGCGCAACCAAGAAGGAAACCGTACTTGCCCGCTTGCGCGAATTCTTCGAGAGGTTCCGGGATTTGATTTGACATGATAGATTTTTATACTATGGCAGAGAAATACACCGTTTCCAATATTCCTATCGAGACTCTCCTTGGATACATCAAATCCGGGGAGATTGCTATACCTGAAATCCAGCGACCATTTGTTTGGAAGCCTCGTCAAGTGCGTGATCTCATCGACTCGCTTTACACAGGATACCCGACAGGATATCTGATTATATCCCAGAATCCAGATATGCGCCTCAAGGATGGAACTTTATCTGTCGGAAAGAAGATAATGATTGACGGCCAGCAGAGGACAACTGCATTGATGACGGCCATAGTGGGCCTTGAGGTAATCACCGAAGACTTTACCAAGAAGCGCATCAAGATAGCTTTCAATCCGCTTCTGCCGGAGGAAACCGAAGAGGAACGCTTCAAAGTACAGGATAATGCCATCTTGAAGGATAAGAAATGGATCTCGGACATTTCAGAGGTGTTTACCCACGATTTCGATAGTTTCGATTTTGTGACAAAATACTGTGAAGATAATCCGGGAGTCAATCAGAGGGACATCAATGCAGCGATAATGAAGCTTATGAAAATTCAGTCCCGACAGATTGGTGTGATAACTCTTGACAAGGAATTGACGATAGATCAGGTTACCGATATTTTCATCCGCATCAACAGTCAGGGAGCCAAGCTGAATCAGGCCGACTTCGCCATGTCAAAGATTGCCGCCAATACCGAATATGGAGGTAATCTGCTGCGTAAGGCCATTGACTATTTCTCCCACCTTGCAGTACAGCCGGAATGGTACCAAGACATGTGCAAAGATGAGGAGTTTTATCAGACGGATTTCTTTAAAGCTCTTGAGTGGCTTAAGGACGACAAGGAAGATATATTCGATTCCGGGTACAGTGACATCCTGCGTATTTCTTATATGTACAAATTCGGTCGTGGCAAAATGAAGGATCTGGTGAGCTTGCTTGGTGGCCGTAACTTTGAGACAAAGGAATACAATGTTGAAATTGCTGAGCAGTCATTCAAACTCCTGAAAGAGGGTGTGTTGGATTTTATGAACAGGTATAGCCATCTGAATTTCATTCTGGCAATCAAGTCCATTGGCATCAAGTCCAAAAAGCTCATCAATTCGGATTTGACATTGGACTTCGCCTATACGCTATATCTGCTTCTTTCCAAAGACCAGAATTTCGATGCCAAGACGGTTGATCGTTTTGTCCAGAAATGGTATGTCCTTTCAACTCTGACCAGCCGTTATATCATGTCTCCAGAGTCAAAAATGGATGAAGATTTGAGGAATATAAAAGCAAAGGGCTTCGAGGCATACTTTAAAGATGTTGAGGCAGCCGAATTGTCAGACACTTTCTGGCAAGTTGGTCTTGTCCAGAAACTTGAAACGCCTGTGATTAATAGCCCTTATTTCAATATTTTCCTTGCCGCCCAGATTTTCGGAAATGATAATGCTCTTTTCTCAAGAGGTACCAAAATTAACGATCTTCTGTCCATTATTGGTGACGTGCATCATATATTTCCTAAGAAGTATCTGACTGCCAATGGGATAACAAACAAGAGCGAGTACAACCAGATTGCCAACTACACCTATCTTGACACTCAGGTGAACAAGGATATCTCTGACGATGCTCCTTGCGATTACTTCTCAAAAGCGATTGCCGCAAGTCAGGCTGGCGAGGCTGCTTACGGCAACATCAACAACTATGAAGAATTGCTGGAGAATCTTAGGCAGAACTGTATTCCGGTCGAGATTGCCTCTATGACTCATGTTGATTATAGAGAGTTCCTTCAGAGGAGACGCGAGATGATGGCAGACAAGATTCACAAGTATTACGACAGTATTTAAGAACGAGATAAGTAAAGATATGTACCAAGGAAAACACGAGCTCTTTAATCCTGAAGGACACGAAGAGACAAGGAACCAGAGCATTTCCTATAGAGGAGGTGCCATCTATACAGCTTTTGTTGAGTTGGAAGATATTATTAACAAGGCTGAATTTGCTCAGCAATACTTGGGCGAGTCGAGTGAGGATTTCAATAAGAAACTCGATGGCTGTCCTGTAGGAGGATCACAGACTGAGTTCTCAGCAGAGGAAGCTAAGAAGATCGCGGAGTCTTTCAGGGATATAGCCAAGAGGCTGACAGCCCTTGCTAAAGAGATCGATGCGGTGGCTACGGTTGATTAGCTGCCGCCCGCTACAAATTCCGCACCGCGATTTTTCGCCCGTAAGCACTTCGTAAACACGAGCCCTTTTGCCGGTCAAACTCATTGATAATCAATGTTAGGTTCGAATCCCCAACGGTCCGGAAAAGGTGTATGCAGCGAAAATGGCCAGCCGGTATGCATACGGTCTGCATCGGGATGTTTACGATTTGCATAGAAAATTTGGCAGCGAAATGGCTGCAAAAGGTAGTCAGAAGATAGACGGGGAGGATCCCTCCCTCTCTGGGGGATTTGCCGCACTTTGTGCGCCACATCCCTTGCCGCTCGCCGCGGGGGCCCTTGCAAACAATTTGAAGCTCACGGCCTTACGGCCTTTGGGCTTTCTCCGCACAAGCCCTTACAGGAGCAAGCTCCTGACGGCCTTGCACGAAAAAAGCCCAGCGCTTTGCGCTGAGCTTCACATTGTTTGCGGAGAGGGAGGGACTCTATTCCGCCGTTTCTTAAAATGTAAATCTCTCATATTCAGGCAGTTATATTTTCAAAAACGCTGATTTTTACTCGAAACTGACACGATTCTGACCCGAATTGGCGGAGGGGAATTTCCTCTCCGCCAATAATTTATGCCATTTCACAGATTTGCGATAAGCTCATCGTAGTCTTCATTCGTCACGTATTTTTCGCCATTTGTCAAGGTCAAAACAGCCTTGCCATCAGCCGATTTTTCGACATATAGTATGCAGCTGGTATTGAGGCTTACTGTCCTCGTCTGTGTAAGGTTGATTTCAATGAATTTCATTTGTTCAGGATTTCAATGTTGTTATCCCCAAAGACCAATTTCATAACCTGGTCTTTCTTGTCTTTCGTGAGCCTGATTTGTAAAATGGCCTCAATCGGCTCCTCCTCTTTCATCGTTGGGCATACATATTTCTCCGGATAGGTGAAAATGTCAATTACACGTAATGAAAGATTTGATGCAAGATTTGAAATGTGAGAAAGGCTCAAGTTAAGGCTTCCATTAAGGATTCGGCTAAGTTGCGACGGAGTCGTGTCCATATACTCAGCCAGAGCGGCCTGAGTTATATTCCTGTCTCTCATGATTTTAAGCAGATTTGCCACTAACTGCTTCTGCGTTGTGTTTACTGATGATTCCATACTCTCAAAATTACTGATTGATTATCAAATACTTATGATTTTTAATTAAATTTAGTTGCATAAAATGCAATAAAAACTTTCATAAAATGAAATTATTGTGTACTTTCGTGGCGTGAAACTTTTGTTGCAGCAAATGTCACTGAACAGATGCTCGCAGACATGGGGAATAATCATCATAAACATCATAATATGGCAAAGAGTTCATTCATAATTGGTTGGAAGAAGCTTCCAAAAGAGACTACAACAACTGTAAAAGAGGAAATCAAGATTGCTCTGAACATCAAGTCCGACCCGCAGTTCTACAGGAGAATGCAGGGCAGGCCGGAGCCTACTGTATCCGAGGCTGAAGCAATCACAGAAATTTTCAATCGTCACGGCGTTATGGAGATATGGCAATAAATGATGCACTTACGCGCAGGGAAGAGCAGGTTGCCGAACTCATAGCCTGGGGTGCGGCATATAAGGAAGTCCCGGACTTGCTGAAGAAGAAATATGGCGGCAAGGAAATATCCGTCAATACTGTAAAGCGGATTGTCGAGAACATATTCTCAAAGCTCTACATAGGCAAGTCCAATGAATTGTCCGCCTGGTGGTTTTGCAACAAGCTTGGGGTCGATTCCAACCTGTCACCGCTGAAGGACATTAAACGAGCCATCTACTCCATCGTCTTCCTTGTAATCGTAATGCCGCAGATTCTGTCAGCTGATTTGGATCAGGCAGCCCGAACATCCAGGTCAATGAGGACAACACGAATAGAGCGAGTGCAACGCAACAGAAGAAAGGAGGAATGATGGAAATGAACGAGAAACAGCTGAAGATGGTAAATGAAGCGCTTACTACGCACATTGACCGGCTGGAGAGGTTACGGTTCAACGCCGATGAGCTATCCGTAAAGGCAACGCTATTCTCCAGAATTGAAGAATTCCGAGCTCTGCAGAGCGATGTTGAACTACTATTATTACGATATTGATATGCCACGCATTAAACAAGATATTTATGACCGCATCATCCAGCGCCAAGATAACGACAAAGTCTTGCTGGAGGTGGCCAGCCAATACGGTGATCTTCGCAAGGAAGGAGCGTCGTTTAGAACAGAGTGTCCGGTATGCCACGGCCACTCTTTAATCATAACCCCAGGGAAGGGTTTCAAATGCTTTGGTTGCAACGAAGTCAAGGGACGAAATGCATACCATTATCTCCTGACAGCTCAGCACAAAGATGCCATGGATGTAATAGCCGAGCTTGCTACACATCTTAATATTATCGTCGAATATGAAGATGAACCCAAGCGCTATAAGGCTAAGACAAAAGAGCACAACGATTTTTGGAAACGAATGCTAACAGGTTCAGGCCTCACTCTTGCCGACATAACCGCCACGGTCAAGGATGAAGATGGAAATACAAAGCCTGAACCAACCTTCTTTTCCGGAACGATGACTCCGAAAGGTGACATCGTTCCCGACGGCGATGACTGTGTAATCGCCTATTACGACTTGGACGGCAAGCCAGTGACTTATATCTCAAAATACGACAAGGACGAACGTCCTCGCCGTTACTACAGAGTCAGGTATCAAAATCCGGATTTGCACAAAGACCAGAAAGAAGGGAAGGCGATGAAGTACAGGACACCTTATGGCGCGCCTGCATTCATTTATTATCCTCAGGCCATCCGTGAATGTTATCAAAAGAGGCAGGAAATAAAGTGTCTGTTCATCCAGGAAGGCGAGAAAAAGGCCGAAAAAGCAACGAAACACGGCATCCCGAGCGTGGCAGTATCCGGGATCCAGAATATTGCCTGCGGAGGAAAGCTTCCGGAAGATCTGGTGAGCCTTATACAGGTCTGCCAGGTGAAAGAGGTTATCTTCCTGCTTGATAGCGACTGCAACGACCTCTCCACATCCCTGAGCGTCAACAAGCCAATCGACACGAGGCCGCGTGGCTTTTATAACGCAGTCAAAAACTACAAGGAGTACTTCGACACCCTGAAGAACCTCGGAATCTATGTCGAGATCATCTATGGCCACGTGATGAAGAACGATGCCCAGGACAAAGGAGTGGATGACCTTCTGTCCAATACCCTCAAGGGCCATGAAGAGGAGCTGAAGAAGGATATCGATACGGCCCGCAATGCACGTCCGATGCAGGGCAAATATGTCTATCTGAAGAAAATCACAACCATCCCGGATAACAAGCTTCAGGAAGAGTGGCACCTTCACAGCGCCAAGGAGTTTGCCCAGGCCCACTTTGAAGAACTGAAGGATATGCCGGAGTTCACCATAGGCCGCCGCAAGTACCGCTTCAACGAAGCTGGTGAATTCGAGTCAGCCCAGCCGGTAGAGCCTGATGAGCAGTTTTGGATTACCAACACAAGGAAGGATGGCCAGACAGAATGCTATTTCGACTACGATGGCTGCAAGAACTTTCTGGAGCACCGTGGCTTCTGGCGATATGAAACCCTCAATCACGAATACGAATTCGTATATGTCGCGGACAATATTGTCGAGACCGTCAAGCCGCATCAGATTGCCGACTTCATTAAGAGTTTTGCAAAGGACACCCTCACCAAGGCTGTCCGTCAGATGCTTTATAAGGGGGCTGCCCAGTATTTTGGACAAGTATCCCTTTCAATGCTTGATTATTTCACGGGCGTTTTTGACAAGCCGCAGCGTAGCATCGAGCGCATCTTCTTCCGGAACACTATCTGGGAAGTCAATGCAGGAGACATTAAAGAGAAATCATACACCCAGCTCAATTACAACATCTGGTCAAGCCAGAAGAAAGACTTTGAGGTGTACAAACTCCCGCCTCTTATCGACATCATTCACGAAGATGATCAATGGAGTTACACCATCACAGAAATAGGCCGCAAATGCGACTTCCTGGTATTCCTCGAAAACACCAGCAACTTCACCTGGCGAAAGTCGGAGCCTACGCAGCAGGACAGATTGGAGAATGCCCAGCACTTCATCAGCAAGCTTGCCGCTTTCGGCTACCTCGTGACATCGATGAAGGACAAGAGCATCTGCAAGGCTGTAATCGGTATGGATGGCAAGCAGTCAGAGGTAGGTGTCAGCAATGGCCGTTCCGGAAAGTCCCTTCTTGGCGAGGCTTGCAGGGTTGTCGTTAACACCCTCTATAAGAACGGAAAGGAATTCAGAGGCGGGCCTCTGCAACCCTTTGTCTGGGATGGGCTCAATGATCGGACCAGGCTTGTATTCCTGGACGATACCCCGAAGGACTTTGACTTTGAGGGCTTCTTCCCTCTCGTCTCCGGAGACTGGCCGGTCAACCCGAAAGGCCACAGCCCGTTCACCATTGCCTGGCAGGACTCTCCGAAAATCTACCAGGCGACCAATCACGCCAATTCAGGCGATGGCGACAGCTATGAAGACCGTCAATGGCTCATAGCCTTCAGCGACTTCTATAACGCCAAACACAAGCCTATCCAGGACTTCGGCAGACACTTCTTCAGCGATGAATGGGATGCAGAGCAATGGAACCTGTTTTGGAATCTGGTGGCTACGGCCATACAGATATATTTTCGTTTCGGATATATACCTGCACCTGGCGACCGCCTTGAGAAGAGGAAGCTCACCCAAGAGGTCGGCGAGGAATTCATCCTCTGGGCTGATGAATACTTCAGCGCCTCGACGGATCCGGCGAATCCATCCAAACTCAACCAGGTTGATATCCCGCGAAAGGATATGTACGACAACTTCCTCGAATATATCGGCCCATCCAGAAGAACCTACTACCAGCCAAGAACCTTCAAGACGAAACTCATCAAGTACTGCGAACTCAAGGGATACATCTTCAATCCGCAGATATATGACCCTGAAAAGCGGGAATACATCAAGATTAAGGATGGCATCATTGACCGCTCCATCAAGCGCAATGGCAGCGAATACTTCACGATTGGTACAATGGACTTCTATAAGAGTAACCAGGCATACTCCCCTGAAGGTACGATACCGGCTGCTCCCGTCATAGACTTGGATGATGTTATAGATGTTGACACGTTCCCGTTTGAGGAAGACTGATTATGGAATACCCCCGACAACAATACCTACTGAGATATCAGTGGCAGATTGACCAATACCGCCAGCAATATGCCGGCTTCATCGAGAAATATGGTGAGCGATACAGGCACTGGTTCCAAAGACTGCCGATGTGGGAATGGGTGCCGCTGCCTTGGATGGATGATAAGATGGCCAGGGCTGTCATCGGGCTGCTATGTATCCTCTACATCGATGGCCAAATCAATCTGACCGTAAATGAAGAAGTCACAAAGGTATATCGCGGGCCCATATCTGACGAGGAATATGAAGAATATATAAAGAAGAATTTCAAAGGTTTCAAAAAATGAACAGCTATGTAATTAAAATCGACGATGAGCTCTACGAATCCGCCGATAATTATGATGTTGCAAAACACCTCTACAACACCGTGGACGCGACCTGTCTGCTTGAGTACAACGGTCACAGAAAGAGTCTTATGGCGAGGATAGACGGCCACGACTATAAGCTGAAGGGTGGAATCATCTCCAAATCCACGGAGGACATTGTGAACTACTCTTCCCCGGTTATGATGCTCAGGGCGGACGGCAGGGTAAATAAGCTTCTTGACGACAGCATTGACCAGATTAAACGTGACGGTTATTTACGGCCTATAAAACTGGACGGAAGTACTACCCTGTATGTCAATCCAAACCCACGAAACAATAGATATAATCCACTTGCAACGGGCATTTGCCGAAGATTGGCAAAGCTGTCGGATATCGTGGTCGGGGATGTCGTTCTATGTATATCAGAGGGGGCGTAGTTATGGATAAATCAATGAGAATTGTTATCGAACGGATGAAGACAGCAAAGCGCATCCGGATTGAGTTTGACGATATGGAAGTTCAGCCTATTCACAACGACAAGCTGTTGGCCCACGATATCGCCATAGCATTCCAATCATACGCCATCAGGCGCGAGGTTCAGGCAAAGAAAAAGGAATCACTTCATAAAATCACAACATTATGACAAAAGAACTCAAAGAAATGATTGCGCCAAGATGGTGCGAAGAGAAGAACGGCGTATTTGTGCCGCTAATTGGTAAGGTGCTCGAAGCGAAGAACCTGGCTCCGGAGCCAATGACCTGGTATGACTTTATGGATCTGGCCAAAGCCCAAGGGAAACAGGTGGCCACGAAGGAAGAACTCCTGCAGATGTATCTCCAGAAGGATGAAATCAACGCTATCCTGAAGGAGCACGATGGGGACCTATTGGAAGGCTGGTTTGGTTCTTCGTCTGAGTATAGTAGGGGTAATGAGTGGGTCGTCGATTTCGGCTCAGGCCATTGCTACGGCACAACCAAGACCCTTTCATATCTGGCCAGGGCGGTTGCGGCATTACAATGATTATTCTCGGTTATGGCTGCGGGCTTTTGGCCCGTGGCCAATTATAATATTATATGCAAAAAATATTGTACTAAATAATAAAATAGTTGCATATATCGCAAAAATGCGCTATATTTGTAATGCGATTTAAGACAACAACATTATGACATGGAACGAATTCAAGAAATTAGCAACAAGTAAAGGCTGGCAGTTTTACAGGCACGGTAGCCGGCACGACATCTACCGTCATCCTGACAGAAAGGACGTGATGCAGATAGAAAGACACTGGTCGCAGGAAATCAGGCCAGGACTGCAAAAGAAACTACTTGAACAGTTGGAGGGCTAAGGCCCTCTGACTTTGAAACTTAAAAAATACAGAGGTATGAAGACAACGGCATTGATAGAAAAAGACGAGAATGGATACAGCGTATTCACCGCGAATCTGAAATCAACCATCATCGGCGAAGGCAAAACCGTCGAGGAGGCAAAGAAGGACTTCTATAACTCATACAAGGAAGTTCTTGAGTCATACGGGTCGGAGGATATTCCGGAAGAACTCGTAGGGCTTGAATTTGAGTTCAAGTACGACATTGCCTCGCTGTTCAATGAATTTTCGTTCATAAATGCAACGAAATTTGCTCAATACATAGGTATTTCCCCGGGGCTGATGAGGCACTACAAGGCCGGGGATACCTACATTTCTGAAGCCCAGGCGAAGAAAATAGAGACTGGTCTGCATCAATGTGCAGAGAAGCTGCTTGCAGTTACTCTGTAGTCTTAAATCGCAAATCCGATGCAGGCACCTCCGGAGTAATCCGGAGGTTTTTCGTAAAAAATATCAACTATTTTGAAAATAAATGCCTGAAAATTTGCATAATACGAAAAATCGTACTATATTTGTATCGTTATCAAAAACAAAGCTCTATGAAACGATTGACAAAGAAAGAGAAGGAACTGATTGAAGCAATCAGGAACTTCAAAGCCTCAAGAGGCTGGATGGAAAACCCCACCGAATTTGAATGGTACATTTACCAACTACTTCATGAACTGATGGGAATTTAACGAGGAGGCTCGAAAGAGCCTCCCTTAAAAACAAAGCGATATGGCAACGGTAAAGGAAAAGATTTATGATATCATTTTGGATATCAACATAGCAAAGATTGCAAACAGGTATTTTGGCAAGTCTTCCGGATGGCTCTACCACAAGCTTGACCAAAGAGATGGTAACGGCAAGGAAATTGATTTCAGTCCGGAAGAACTTGAGCAGTTCAAGGGCGCACTATATGACTTATCAGACCGCATCAGGAAAGCGGCTGACTCACTATAAGTCTCCAAGAGCTTTATTTTTTGATAACAACCGGCCGTCCGGAGACGCGGCCACGCCCTCGGAGAAATCCGGGGGCTTTTTTCATTCCCTAACGAAAAACTTGCATAAAATGATAAAAAAATTTGGTACTGTGTAGGAAAATCCCTACATTTGCAGTGTGATAATCAAGGAGCTCTATGAAATACAGCGAATTAGAACGAAAGCTGCTCAAATTCGGTTGTTACCCCACCGGGGAGCAGATGCACGGACATCCTGTCTGGTTCAGTCCGAAGACCAACAAAAGGTTTACGACCAGCAACCACAAAAGTCAGGAAGTCGCAACGGGGACATTGAAATCAATCTTGAGGGATGCGGGGCTGCAATAGCCCCCACCTTCAATAAAATAGGAATCATCAGTTTCGAGTTATGAGGAAATGTAAGGTATTTATCGAGAAATCCGAATACGGATACTCCGCTTATATCGGGGATACTCCGCTTGAGTTCGGATGCATTGGAGAAGGGAAAACCGTCGAGGAGACAATAGAAGACTTCCTCGGGACGTTCGAGGCAATGAAGCAGGATTATATTGCCGGCGGAGGTGAGTTTGAGGATGTGGAGATTGAGTTCTGTTATGACACGGCCAGTTTCCTCTCCGAGTATGCAGGTATCTTCTCCCTTTCCGGGCTTGAGAAGATTACCGGAGTCAGCCAGGCACAGCTTGGCCACTTCCTTCATGGAAGGCGCAAGCCAAGCCGCAAGACCATTGACAAAATCCAAAGCGGGGTTGACCGCTTCGCAAAAGAATTAACGGCCATAAAGTTCGCTTGATTATCACACAGGCACTGGCCACGCCCTCGGAGAAATCCGGGGGCTTTTTTCATTCCGGAACAGAAAAACTTGCATAAAATGAGAAAATTTGCATATCTTTGCAGTGCTAACTATATACAACCGCTCTATCTTCTGGCCGGAAAATGACAATCCCAACAGAAATATAGACGCTTGCCTCGCGATGGGTCGCACCCGGGAAACCTGGTGCATATATACGGCAGAAATGTTGTGTGTAGTTAGCAACCCTGTACGCGAGGCATTTGTCATTAAATACCGTGTAATATGCTAACTACACACAACCAGGCAGCTGCTGCCACTCAGGCCATCCAGGCCATCTACCCGAACCTTATCAACCTCCACGCTCACTTCGACGGCTGGGGCCGCTGCCGCATCTGGGCCGAATGCCACCTCCCTTCCGGAGTCAAGCAGAGGGCCGTCGCCAGGGGCAAAGGAGCCGCCACGGCCGTGCGCAACTTCATCGACCGCATCAACGCCCAGCCGGAGCTGAAGAGAGCCGCCACGGCCCTCAGATAGCCTCCCTTCAGGCGCTCAGATCATCTTCCATCAGGATTCAATAGCCGGTGGCCGAAAGGCTGCCGGCTATTGTTATAAACTTCCTATTTTTGGCCGTCACAAAGGACCCGAAAAGCACTGAAATTCGAGGACGCAGAAAGGCTCATTCGGAGGAAAAACGCTCAAAAAAGGCCAAAAATAGACCGCTTCGCTCGTTCAGTTCTGAACGAACAGAACTGAACAGAACTGGTTTTTCAGTTCTGAAGGCGGTCCCTTCCCCGCCTCCCCATCCCTTTTTTATCAAAAAGAAAAATAGAACTTTTGGACTTAATATATTGTAAATCAGCGGATAGCGCCCATTTATATATTTTTCTTTTATTAAAAATAGAGTATCCTTATAAAAAAGTATATATTTACTGAACTTTAGAACTGACCTTTGCAACGCATTGATTATCAGTCCCAAAGTTCAGTTCTGTTTCAGTTCTGTTCAGTTCTGAAGGCATTTTCAACAGAACTGAGGGTCAGCACTGTTCAGTTCAGAGCAACAGTGCTGAAAAAATGCTTGAAAATCAGCGACTTACCCCCCGTCAGTTCTAAAGTTCTGTAAAAAACCGAAATTTGGGAAGGTGTGTCTCTGTTTCAGGATGTCGGAAAGGCCGGAAAATCGTGGTTTTTATCATCAAAAGAAAGTAAATTTGCCACGGTCACAGTCCCAGGAAGGGACGCCGATTTGACGCTATATTTGCGCATATGAAAGATTGCCAGGACATACAGACCGCATCGGTGAAGGTGCTTCCGTGTTTGAGGGAATATATCCTCAGTGTCAACGGAGGCTCGGACATCATTACCCCCGGCCGTGAATCCAAACTGTGGGGTATCGTCAAGATGCACCTCGACCTGGTGCCTCCGGACTACAAGCCCGTGCCGGCTTCCGGATCCGAGGAATGCATCCGCATCGCCATCTTCCGCTCCCACCGCAAGCAGTACAACCATAACTCCCGCAAGGTGGACCCGGGCAAGAAGCGCCCGAACCCTCAGTTCGTGGTGGACACCATCTGGCGCAACTACCTCAATCCCGTAGGGCAGGAAGCCGTGGCCGCCCACCTGATGCACACCTTCAAGATGACTTACCGCAGCTATATGACCGGAGCTCTGGGCAACAACCCGAATCTCAGCATCCACGATGCCATCTACTCCTTCTGCGAGCTGTACCACATCACGATGGAGAATATCACGTACGAGATGCTCCGGAAGGATTGGTTCCGCTTCAGAAAAAAGCACGGGTCCGCAAGTCCTATTCCCGTGGAAAACTGTGATTTTTAACAAAATATACCTCCCGAGAGGTCCCAAGATTCCGGGGCGTTTTCGGGGCAGAATTTACAAGCAACAGCACAAGTGCCGACACAAGATATGAACACGATCGCCATCACTTCCCATTTTGCGCTCATCGAGCCAACTCCCGAAATTTGCGACTACCTCAGGATGCAGCCGCTGAACTTTCTGCCGGTCGGCGCTTCCGAATTCTCAGCCAGAAGCCAAATACTCTTCGACCAGACCTCAGAAGAGGGCGAGTCCGGGCTGAGCTGGAGGCAGGAGCTCTCCCTGGTGACGGACGACAGGGAGGTGATGAAGCACAACGGCTGTCGTATGCTCGTTGCATTCTGGATGAGCGACGGCAGTCTCCGGCTCATCGGCAATGCATCCTCCGCGCCACGCCTGAAAATCACTCCTTATGCCGGCGCGCTGAAGCTTGAAGTCTCTTTCAGCAGCCTCGACCCCGTTATCTTATAGCCCAAGTGTCCTACCTGAAGTGCCCTGCAAGGCATAATTTTGCTGAAAAATCAAATTATGCCGAATCAGGATATCAAAATACTCTTCCTCGCCTCCGTGCCTCAGCACGCCGCTTCATCACATCTCGTGATCATCGAGGACAAAGACAGGAAGCCGTACAGGGAGTGCGTGGCAGTACCACCTGACTGCGGCCTTTCGTACCCGTCTGACTTTTCAGATCCGAACATTCCGGACGGATCCATCGCATTCCACCCGGTTCTGGGGGATGTGTACTATCAGTCGATTCTGAGATTCTCCACCAAACAGTTCATTGCCGATATCAAGGCAGCTGATGAGAATCCCGCCATCAAGGGGCACCTTATCTATGTTGACTCTTGCGGAGGAGAAGCCTTCGGATGCCACGAAGCTTTCCTGGCAGTGAAGGATCTGACCAAGCCGGTCTATGCCTTCATCGAATCCATCGCCGCTTCAGCCGGTTACTACCTGGCGGCCGCCGCCGATAAGATCTATGCATCTTCCATCTTCACCGAGGCAGGATGCATCGGGGTGATGTGCACTTACTATGACTGGTCCGAGTATCTGAAGAAAGAAGGAATCGAGGAGCGCACCTACATCAGCAACTATTCTCCGCTCAAGAACAAAGTCACCTACGACGCGCTCGAAGGCAATGGTGATGAATATGTAAGGCGCTTCCTGGATCCGATGGCTCTCCAGTTCATCGAAGACATCAAGTCCACCCGTGAAGGCGTGAGCGAGGATGCCCAGAAAGGCGAAATCTACTACAGCCCGGAAGCCCAGGCAGCTGCCCTCATCGACGGGCAGTTCTCGCTGGAGGAGGTACTGGAGATGCTCCGCAAGGAGGCAGGCAAAACAGAATCAAGTCCATCCGTAGATATTAACTCATTAAATCTTTAGCACAATGAACAAATTTCTCAAGCGTCTTGTGGCCATCATTGAAAGTCTTGGCCTCAGGAGCAAGTTCGATGCGAAGGAGCTCACCAAGGAAGATCAGGCAGCACTCATAGCGGCTTACAACAAAGCCCACGGTGAGGACGCGTTCAACACTGACTTCAACGCCTACAAGGATGCGCAGGCTGAGGAGGCTTCCAGACAGGAAGCAATCTCCAGCACCCTTGCACAGCTCGCCGGTCTTACCGGCGTTCCCGAGGGCAGCGAGCACACCCCGGAAGGACTTGCACAGATTCTTGCGAGCGTCAACGCTCTCAAGACCGGCCTTGACGAGGCCAATGCCAACATCGCCAAGCTCACCCAGCAGGCTGCTCCGGCTGCTCCCGCAGCAACCGTGACCGCCACTCCGTCAGTGACCGGCCCTCACACAGCTGGATATGCCTTCGGCATCCAGAACCCTCTCTTCGCCACTACGAGGCGTTACAACGCCATCCTGGTGAACGGACGCATCGACGGCACTGCCAGCCGCAAGGACCGCGAGCAGCTGGAGGCTGACTTCGGACAGTACTCTGAGTCTCTTTCTGCACGCTACAACGAGCTCCGCAAGAACGGCCAGCTCGCCCAGCTGAAGAAACAGTCCAAGGTGGACTACACCGCCCTCACTTCCGACAATGAGATAGGCGCCCGCCAGCTCACCATCCGCCAGGATATGGTGATTGCCCGCATCGTGGCTCTTCCTACCCTCGCCGGCATCTTCGACACTGTATCCAACATCCAGAGCGGCCAGGTACTTACCAACGTCCTCTTCTCTGAGGTATCTCAGGCCTACCAGGCAGGTGAGGTATTCAAGGGTGACGTCAAGTTCCAGCCGGAGAAGGCCTATGTGCACAAGGCAATGGCCAAGCTCCGCTTCGAGGATATGTCTGCTCTTGAGCACGCATACCTGAACTACCTGAACAGGGAAGGTTCAGACCCTGTCAAGTGGACTCTTCTGGAGTGGATCATCCTTCAGATCGCCACCATCATCAACAACGAGCGCAACCAGCGCTCCATCGTCGGCTGCTATGTTCCGCCTGTAGCAGGCGAGGCTGGCCACACCAACTTCGCATCTACCGGTATCCTCCACAGGCTCATCAACCTTGTCGAGGAGAACAAGGTGCTTCCGTTCACTGACGAAGAACTCGCTGACTTCGACTCCACCAACATCGGTGACGTGCTCATCTACTTCGTGAAGAAGATGTCCACCCGTCGCAGCGACTACAAGTCCTTCACCATCTATCTGAGCGCAGCCCACAGGGCTATGTTCAAGGAGTGGTACCGCAACAAGTACGGCAAGGATACCGACTTTGCCGGTGTTTCCGACCTCGTGCCTAACTACGAGGTGGCTATCAAGTGGGTTCCTTTCATGGGCAACCTGAAGTTCATCTTCGCTACCGTTGCCGGCAACGCAATGCTGCTCCAGAACGTGCCTGGTGAAGAGTACAACAACATCTTCGAGCGCCACCTTGAAGAGGTCATCACCGCTTCCTACTGGAAGGAGGGTGCTGCTTTCGGATTCGCAGGCGAGCAGTTCAAGAACAGGGAGGAGCTCCTGAAGAACAACGGCCGCAACCAGTTCATCTTCTGCAACTGGCCGGCTATCGTTGCCGCTCCAGACGCTACCACCGTGGACGTAGAGGCCGAAGACCTCGAAGACCTCGGCTTCCTTATCAAGACCTCTGCCAACAGCAAGGCAACCGTCCTCAGTGACATCGTCAACGCCAAGGAGGGTGTCGTATACCGCATCGAGTGCGGTTCAACCGCCAATGCTACCACCATCTCCAAGGCCGGCAAGTTCTCAGAGGTTGATGCCTGGACTCCAGCAGCCGAGGGAAGCTACATCAAAGTGTACTGGGATGCCAAGAAGGCCAAGTTCTTCGAAGTATCTCGTGGTTAAACATCGGAGGGCTCAGGCCCTCCCTTAAAACCTTAGAATATGATAAAAGTACCTAATATCGCTGCCGTTTCCGACCTCGAAAGTGCAGGAAAGAGGATTTACAACCGTATCCACCTCATTCAGGAGGAGGACGTTGACCTCTCTGCCGGCGAGCCGGAAATCACAGTATCAGATGCCGCCCGCACTATGGGGGCTCTGAAGCTGAAGGAAGGTGCTGCCATCGCTCACTTTGACTTTGCCAAGTTCACCGCAGCAGCCACATCACAGGGCAGCAACGGTGACGTGACAACCGAAACCACCAATTCCCTCACCGGCACTCTGGCCGGCGACAGGATTGAGATTGACAATTTCATCGAGAACTTCCATGGCAAGCCTTTCTTCATCGTCGTCAGTGACCGCATCAACAGCAAGCAGTACATCTATGGCCGCCCACGCTGCCCGTACTACTTCACCGACCACGACAAGAAAAAGAACTCGGATAACTCCAGCTGCGACGTAACGTTCAGCAGCCCGTTCCCGTTCCAGCCTCTTGAATACCTCGGATCTGTCGAGGGTGCTCCAGCAGCCGAATAACCGGCTTGAGTGTTTTGCAGGGCCGCCATCTGACGGCCCTGTTTTTCAATTAAGAAAACAGCTATGTACACATTCCAACAGAAGAAATCCATCTCAAAGAGCATTGCAGATCCGGCCAAAGTTGAAATCTACAGGCAGATGCTTGCCGCAAAGAGGCTGCCCGCCTCCGGCACCATCAGCAGGAACCGCTCGGCATTGGCCATCTCTCTGGTATATATCCTGCTCGACCATTACACGATGGATGAAATAATGGCCGCAGGAAGCGCTGCATCAGCCCCGGTGGCACAAGTGGCCGCTGCGCCCGTCGGATTCTCTTCCTCGCCTCCAAAATCCGCCAAAATCTCAAAGTTCGAGCAGTACCCGAACATCCCGTGGAAGCAGCTGGACAATCCGTTGGTCAGGATGGCCGACAGCATCTTCACCGACCGCATCAACTGCTACTCCGAGCTGAAGAGGCTGGAGGTTCAGACGCAGGGAGAAATGTCCGATTTCAGCACATTGGCCGAGATTGTGAGGCTCGCTGCAAGGCTGGAGATGTGTTTCAACGAACTCCGGAACTTCAATAACACAGGCAAGTTCCTCGGCAAGCATCCTTTCATCGAGAGCAAGGATGAGCGCAGCCGTATTTTCGACCTGCTCCGAAGCGATCCGGAGGCCTACTTCCAGGAGAGAAAGAATGTCGAGCTGAACATAGCCCGCTACAGCTCGCAGGTCAACAGCGGAAAGCTGGATGCCGACAAGAAGGAGAAAGCCAAAAGCAATCTGGAGAAATACCAGGCTGTTCTTCAGGTCTTCAAGGACGTCTTTTCTGAACTCATAAAGAGATAAGCCATGGCAGCCAGAACTTACGATGAAGATTTTGTAGCAAGGGTAAAAGACCTTGCCGTGATAGGTCTCTGGCCGGTCCAGATTGCCGAGAGGCTGGGGCTGCAGGGCAAAGAGAGAATGGACTTCCTGTGCGATATATGCTCAAAGAAGCACCCTTTGCACGAAGAATACCTGATATCCCGCTCCCATAGGGAGGATGACCTGGACGCTGCCATCAATGAAGTCGCTATGGCAGGCGATGTTGATGCCTTGGAACTCCAGGTTCACGTGGACCGGCAAAAAGAGGTCGACAGCCTCAAAGATGAGCTATTTGGAGTATGAAAGAAGACAGACTAGCACTACTAGAAAGCTATAAGGCAGATGATATCCAGTATTTCCTCTCCCAAAGGAAATCGGATGTCATCCCTGTTGATATGCAGGAATACATCCTTCAGCTGGATAGTATGTCAAGACTCTTTCATTATCACAAGCACAACTATTCAAGAGCGGTGGAGTGTCTCCGGAAGGAATGGCCACAGCTCACCATCGCCCAGGCCAGGAGCATCTACCGTGATGCTCTGGAGTATTTCTACCAGGACGAAGGCATATCTGCCCGGGCCTGGGATCTCAAGTATGCGGATGCCTATGACGACCTGGCACGTCTCGCCATCAAGGCCGACAAACTCGCTACGGCCAAGGCTGCGCTTGACAAAGCGCACGAGCTCAGGACCAAGCAGCGTGAGCAGGAGAACCGCCAGTGGCAACCGCCTATCTACCTCGTTAATATCAATGTGAGACCGGAGGATCTGGGCTATCAGTCGCAGAAACTGATGGATATTGCCAAGCGCGCGGAGGATGCCCAGTACAAGGAACTCATCCTCGGCCTTGAGACCACGGAAGCCGAAAAGAAGAGGCTTCTGGCTGATGCAAATATCCCTGATGCAGACATATATGGACAAGAACCAGCAGACGAACAGTGAGCCCGACTACATAGAGATGTACCAGAACAAGGTACAGGCTCTTGTTAACATCATCGACCCGAACAAACTCTTCGCCGTCATCGGCCGAGGCGGAGGTAAGACATCACATATCTCCACAAGACGCATCCTCAGGGTTGCCGAGGAGATGCCCCGCGAGACATCCATCATATCCCACAAATCATTCGTGGCGCTCTTCACCAACGTCATCCCCACCATCCTGGAAACCTTCAGGAGCGACGTGAAGATGCCGGACGGTAGCGAGCGCCCAATGCTCATAGAAGGATGGGATTACGTCGTCGGCGAGAAAGATCTTCCCAAACACTTCCAGTCACCTCGATATCCGCTGCTCAATCCGGAGCGCACCATTGTCTTTGCCAATGGGGCGGTACTTCAGGCCGTGGCCGTGGACCGCGCCGACTCCATCGCAGGCCGGAGCATCGTTCACGCCTTTCTGGAAGAGATGAAGTACAGCGACGGCGAGAAGGTGCGCACGCGCATCATCCCTGCCATCCGTACATCCCGCATCGGTTCCGGCTCTGAAGCCTATAAATCGCATCTTCACGGTGGCATTACAGGCGTTTCGGACATCGGAAGAGTGTCAATCGGTGAGAATAACTGGTTTATGGACTACGAAAAGGACATAGACCAGCAGCTGGTTGCCGACATCATCACCCTATCCCTGATGCTCAATGAGTGCGAAATCAACCTCCGTAATGGCGTCAAAACCCGAATTTCGGAGGCGAAACTGCGGAAATGGGGCCCTCTTTTGAGCCAACTGCGGAAAAAATGCACCTATTTCGTGCGTGCAAGCACATTTGTGAACCGGGATGTGCTCGGACTGGACTATTTCAAGACCCAGAAGGAAATTCTCGATATGAGCGAATTCCTGTCATCCATCTGCTCCATCGGAGACCGTAACAGGGATAATCTGTTCTTCGAGCTATGGAATGAGGAAACCCACACCTTCAGCGACTCATACAAGTATGAAATCATCGACAAACTCAGCCTGAAGGAGACCTTCACTGTCACCGCCGACCATCTGAAATATTATGAGCCGGCCCAGCGCCTGCTCCTTGGCTACGATCCGGGCAGCTTCTCCAGTGTGGTGAGCGCCCAGATGGACCGGGGCTCGAATGCCTTGCGGGTGCTGAAGGAGTTCTATGTCTATCCCCCGGAGGATGCTGAAGACCTTGCAAGACAAATCAACGCCTTCTACTCCGAGGCGGCCCGCCTGAAGAGCATAGACCTCTACTATGACCGTGCCGGCAACAAACGCAACAAGCAGTACGAGAAGGATGCCGAGACTGATGCCAAGAAATTGCAGAAGGCACTTGAGCGCTACGGATGGAGGGTGAAGCTGATGAACCTCGGCCAGGCCACAATCTACCACTGGCAGCATTACCGGCTTTGGAAGCGCCTGCTGTCGGAGTCCGAGAGAAACGTTCCCCGCATCCGCATCGATGCGAATGAGTGCCCGAATCTGGTGAGTGCAATGTACTGTTGTAAGAAAGTTGTAGGCTCAACGCCTGTCGAGCTGGACAAGTCTCCGGAGGTGAAGGTTCGCATCGATTTGCAGGCCGGTTTGACACCGCAAATTCCGTCTGCTTTGACCTATTTAGTATGGGGATTGTTTGAAAAATACTTCCCTGGAGTGCGAAATTATAGCTCTGCAGGGGCCATTTCTTCCAACTTTTCGGGCTAAAGTTGGGGGTTTGTGTCATTTATAAAATGGTTAAGTCTATAATTCTCAGCGACTTGAATGAAAAATTTGGGACCTTTTTCAAAAATCTGCGGAAGAAATGCGCGGCGCCGCTAAGTTCTGGATTTGTAATACAAGATGCCGAAAGGACGGAAATATGACGGTTTCTGTCCTTTCCGCGCGCCCGCCAAGGGGTTATCTTCGCATCAAAATCACACCGATGGAGACTATCAAGGGAACAGTTGCATTACAAAAGGCAGAGGTGCTTTCAAAGGCTGGAGGAAGCTTCAGCCTGGTGTTCTTCCCATACTCCAGAACAAAGAAGCCTTCCGGAGACAAGGTTGCCCTGAAGACATTCTCCGGATGCACTATGCGGAAGCCTCTCCCGCACGATAAGTTCGACATCGACGGCAAGAATTACTTTCTCTTCCTCACCTCCGACGGGCAGCCACGCAGCTGCTACCGCTGCCTGATAAGGGCCATCGGCTTCAGCGATGAAGGGAACAAACTGTACAGAGTTTCGTGGTATGAATAAGTTCGGAACATACACAGGCAATGGATATGCTCTCACTTACCAGATAGGAGAGTCAGTGCCACAAGCCTCACTGACTGGCAGCGGCCGTGGCACCAGCGCCAATGGCCTTCCTGCCATCACAGCCCGCAGGATGGGCAATTATTTCTTCTGGCCGGCGGGCATCAACAATGATGACCCGGACGTGTGCGCAGCCCTTATCAAAGGGAACAGGCTGCTGCCCTCTCTCATCGAGAAGCAGGTCGCCATCCTGTACGGTACCGGGCCGATGCTCTTCAGGGAAGAGACCAACGAGGATGGCACCGTCAGCCGTGTTTACCTGCGCGATCCGGAGATTCAGGCCTGGCTGGACGGCTGGAAGCGCAACGGCCTCCCGGACTCATACCAGTCATATCTTATCAAGTGCATCCGCTCATATTACTACAGCGAAGGTATCTTTAGCCAGTGGATGCTTTCAAGAGGCCAGATGGCAATGATACCAGGTGCGCATCCTGTGGCCGGGTTGAAGCATATCTCTGAACTCAGAGTGAGGATGGCAACCACGAAGGACATCCATAACAAGATGGATGTTGAGCCGTCCGATTTCGATTCAGTAATGGTAGGCAACTGGGCAAGAACGACATCAGAAACCAATTTCAAGGTATATCCGAAGTTCAATCCTGTCAATCCGCTTGCTGCCAATGGTGCCATATCCTATAGCAAGAATGCCGACTACGACCAGGATATCTATGCTTCCAACGTGTTCTTCAACGGTATCAGGGAGTGGATTATCGGTTGTAATGCAACGCCGTCATATATCAATTCCTTCCTCGAAAACGCCCTCTCAGCCAGACACCACATCATCATACCTGATGCCTGGTACAATGCCAAGGCTCAGGCCCTTCAGGAACTCTGCCGCACCAATGAAGAGAAGAAAGCACAGGGATGCAGGGATGAAGACCTTATCACCATCAAGGTCGGCAGCTCGGTACTCAAAATCGGCACAGAGTACAGCGAAGCCCTGCTCGACAAATACGTGAACATGGAGCTGGCCAACCTCACATCATTTCTTGCAGGCCGTGGCAAGAACCAGGGCAAGACCTATGCGACCAGAAGCTTCATGAACCAGAATGGCGAGCTGGAGCAGTGGAAGATTGAAGAGGTGCCGCAGAAGTACAAAGAATATATCGAGGCGCTGATCACCGTCGATAAGAGGGCCGATATGGTGCTGCTTTCAGCGAAGGGTATTGACCCATCCATATCCAACATCACCTCCGACGGAACCATATCCAAGTCCGGAAGCGATGCCTATTACAACTATATGATTTACCTCACCCAGCAGGCCATTCCCGACAGCGTGGTGTGCGCAGATCTGAACGAGGCCATTGCGCTGAATTTCCCTGAAAAGTATGCTGACGGTATCCGCATAGGCTTCCACCGTCCGAACATTCAGCGGCAGGAAGATGTTTCACCGGCCAACCGCATGGCCAACCAAAGCGAACAATAGAGATGACAGCAAAAGAGATATTCCCGAATCTGGGAGAATTCCAGCAGTACAGTGACGGAATGGTGGCCGACACCACTATCGGGCAGCTGCTGCCGTCCATCCGTGCAAGCATTCGCGATATCAACGAATATATACCAAAGGATGTGTTTGACGCCATTCTTGGCGGGGACGAAGAGGAACCGCTTGAACTTCTGAAGTCGGCCATTGCTTCAGGGGCTTCCTTCAAGTATCAGATCTTCGCCTCCGCCAAGAAGAATGGCTCAGACGCCTCGATGTACAAATACCAGCACGAAGAGGTCAAGGCTCACCACCTGGAGTCATACTGGGCATCTCTTGACGCCCTGCTTGACTGGCTGGACGCTCACTCCGAATCTTATGGATGGGATGCGACAGTCACTTTCAAGGATCGTGAACAGCTGCCTGTAAGAAGCGCCTCAGAGTTTGACAAATATTTCGGTATAGGGAATTCTTCCCATTTTTATTTCAAGGCACTGTATCTGATACGCCAGAACTGGAGCGATATTGCCTCCGTGCTTCCGTCAGGGGCTTCTGACCAGATGCTTGAACTTGCAAAACAGGCACTTTGCTACAAGGTGATGGCCCACGCCGTGATGCAGTTCGACATCACGGAGCTTCCACGGTCCGTGCGCTACGACGATTCGCACGAATACTCAAAGGCTTCCCAGCCGCAGCAGCGCACCAGCCTGTACAACCAGTTCATCAGCCGCTACAACTCGCTGATGCAGTCCATTGACAGGATGAAGGCAACTGCCTCAGGAGCATCAAGTATCGGTACATCCCAGACTGAAGACCAGAAATACTATACTACTCTATGATAACCCTTACCATCAACCAGCATATATATCACATACCTTCCAAATGGGAGGAATGCGATGCTGCCACATTCAGCCGGCTTGCTCGGGCAATGTGGAATTTCGAGATGGGGCATACGGACTTCGAATCCTTCCGCATCGAGATAGTCGCAGCCTGCCTTGGCGTGGATATCCCTTCAACCAGGCTGACCGACTTTCTAGGGGTGAATTTCTACTCGCTCAGCGAGTTGCTTACATTTCCTTACACTTTGCATTACAACTCCGACGGGACTCAGACGGCCTTTGTTGAAGTTGTAATGCAAAAAAACCTTTACACTCAAATCAGGGATATAGAAGGCTACAAGTACGATACTGACGCAGCCGGAGTCATCGACACCACCCTCAATGCCGCACAGTACACCTCCGGAATCAGCCTGCTCAACCTCCAGGCATCGTATATCCAGAACTACAGGGAAGACCTTGCATTACAACTTCTGGACACATTGATGCGCTTGCTTTACAACGGGCAATCCGTCGCCAATATAGATGAAAGGATTGCAGTGATGTACAACTTCCGTGGCATCACCGAATCCATCCGCAGGGATTCATCTTACGACCTCATTTTCCGCAAAGCCGGCCAGAAGGCAGAGCCGTCACCGGTAGGAAGCAACTCCGGCATCTTCGTTCTTGCCAAGGCCGGTTATGGCGATTTTGATAGCGTCAGCAAAATGGACGTGCATACTTTCCTGTCAGCGATGGTCCAGCAGACAGTTGACAGCATCCATACCCTCCAGGGCTCCGGAATGAAACCTGGCAAGATTGCGCAGAAACTCAATCTGGATGTGGAGCAGGTGCTTCCGTTCACAACAGTATCTGAAGAGGAGGAATAGGATATGATAGTATTGGATATCTTCAAGTATTTCGCCCGTTTCGTGCCGGCTGCGGTACTCAGGAAGACCTTCCGCATTCCTGATGGCGACGACTACCAGGCATTGATGAAGACTTTGCTAGCTGAGCCTTCCGGAAGAGAAATCGAGGGGATTACGGAGTATGTCTTCGGCACGGATCCCGATAAGCTCACAACTGTCATCAGTTCGGTTGCCGGCATCTACCTATTTGTGGAGTATGACCGCATCTCCAGCACGGTCAACACTGCCACTGACCGCAAGGATGACCGCTTTCACGTTGCAGTCACCGTTGCCTGCCCTGTGCCGGACTCGATGGATCTTGTAAGCTCTGCAATCATCAATGACCAATGTTTGGAAATCTTATCCTCCATACGCCGCCGTATGAGGGAAGACGACGACCTGAGGCGTGGCATAGAATGGATGGACTACCCGGCCACGCTGACGGTTTTCGCCTCCAAGGCGCTTGCCAATTCTCAGGGGTGGAGTATGGAGTTTGACATTTACGGAATAGATATAGTTTGATTATGACACGAGAAGAAACACAAACCTACATCAAGGAGAGCGTTCCTGTAAGCAGGACGGTGACAGACATCGTCATCCATTGTTCGGATACCATAGAGGGCAGGAACTTCTATGCCCACGACATTGACCTGTGGCATAAGCAGCGCGGATTCCGGAAAATCGGATATCATTTCGTGATTGACCTGGACGGTACCATCGAACAGGGCCGGCCCCTCCGCGAGGTTGGCGCCCACGTCAAGGACTACAATAAATGCAGCATCGGCATCTGCTATATCGGCGGGCTCGACCAAGACAAGAAGGCCAAGGACACCAGGACAGACGAACAGAAGGACGCCCTACGCTTCCTTCTTCAGCAGCTTGTCTCTGCTTTCCCTACCATCAATAAAATTGCCGGCCATAGGGATTATTCCCCAGATAAGAATGGCAATGGTATCGTGGACAAGTTCGAGCGCCTGAAGGAATGCCCGTGCTTTGACGCTATACCTGAATACCAGGATTTGCTTTACCTCTGAATCTTTCAATATTGTCAAGAACGTTGTGAAACTTTTGAATACTGATTGATTTGAAGCCGTCTGCCGTGAGGTACGCGGCTTTTTTATTATCTTTGCGAAAAACAAAAGTTTCACGCAATGAAAGAAGAGACCAAAAAGAAAATATGGGATTCGCTCCACAGGCTTGAGAAGACCTGGGATGAGCATCTGGAGAGGAAGGCCATCCACCGTGCATACCTTTTTCGTGACCCCAAGAAAAAGAAGATTTACAGCTGATTTTGTAACTTTATCATTCTATGCATTAAATCTTTCATAAAATAATACTAAATTTGCGGTGAATAATAGTTGTCGTCTATGCTGAAGAATGATTTTCAATACTATCTCGATCATCAGAGCGAACTGGTGAAGGAGTTTAATCATAAGTTCCTTGTCATCAAGGATTGTAAGGTCATAGGCCACTATGACAGTTATGAGGAGGCTCTTTTTGAGACTTCAAAGGAGCATGAACTTGGCACGTTTCTCATTCAGGAATGTACTGAGGGCGACAGCGCATATACACAAACCTTCCATTCAAGAGTAATGTTTGTGTGATATGGAGCCGATGTCATTCACCGTGGAATATTCGGGAAGAGCTCAGAGCCTGAATACTAATTGCTGGATATCGCCAGCCTTCAATCCTAAATTTCAACCAGGCGTTAATCCTCCGCAGATGCACGAGTTTCCAGCTTTGTGGGATACAGGTGCCATGGGTTCTGTTATTGACGGTTCTGTGGTCAAGGAGTTGGGGTTGAAGCCAACAGGTAATGCAAAAGTATTCCACGCCAATGGGGAAGCGATAGTCAATACATATTCCATCAGTATAGCTCTTCCTAACGGGCTGACATTTCCTACAGTAAGGGTTACAGAAGGATGCTTGAACGGAACTAAGGTGCTTATCGGTATGGATATCATTTCCATTGGAGACTTTGCCGTCACTTGTGCAGGCGGGAAAACCAAATTCAGTTTTCAGGTTCCTTCTACGCACGATATCGATTTTATTATGAAATCTCCGTCAAAACCCGGACCGGTTATCAAGGGAAGTCAACCAGGCAGGAACGACCCTTGCCCATGCGGAAGCGGGAAAAAATACAAGAATTGCCACGGTAAGTGACAGATGATGCGGAGGTCTAAAGCCCCCGCATATTGTTTCCCCATTGAAAACTTGCATAAAATGCAAAAAAGTTGCACGAAATAAGAAAATTTATATATCTTTGCAGTGCATAATTCCTCATACGGTAGTCGTACTCTGTTGTCAGGGTGTACTGCATACATAAATAGATTATTAATCTAGGAGACCGCCGTAGGGTGACCGAGGCAACAAATCAGTAATGAGGAGTTATGCAGGTCTCCTTTTTGTTTTTATATGCATAACTCCCAAAATCAGCAGTTCACCAGCAAGATGCTGGAGACCGCAAACGAAGCAATGGACACCTTGATTGATGGTGCCTCCGAAATGTATAGGGCCTTTCTCTATCTCAAGAGAATCCACGACGACAAGGGCTTCCCTGTCGATGGCCAGAGGCTCTCTGAACTCTCCCAGATGATGTTGTCAATGCGCAAGATGCTCTTCGACCAGAAGGCAGAGCTCGATCTGGCCATTGCCGGCATCGAGGATGACAGGGAGGTTGAAAGCTGGTTGTCAGAAATTGACAAAAAGAGCGAGCCGGGGAGGGCCGGGAAAAATGAATAAGACGGTTTCCATTATCAGCAGGATCAAGATGGATGCAGAACTCATCAGCCAGGGCACCATTGCAATCGGCGATGCTATGAACGTAATCAGGAAAGTCTTTGAGTGCTATCCGGAAGAAATGCGAACCAATCACGAAAAGCTTTTCGACAATGCATATACCTGCCTGATGGATGCTCGCAGCAACTACATTGCCCTTTGCTCGCACCTGCTTGCCGAAAGGACTTTAGACATCATTTGTGTATCAGAACTTGAGGAGGATAAGCAATGACGGCACCAACATCACTTTTTGAACTGCTGCTCCAGACCAGGCAGTGTTCCATCCAGCTCGACAAGGTTCGCCGTGACCTCACCAATAAAGAGAAGGACTTTCTCGGCGACAGCATTGATGACATTGAACGCGACCTGTATCTGGTCTCTGTCAATATTTCCGAAGCAATCCTTGAACTCTATTGATATGATGCGATGTATCTTCTACAGATTCCGTGAAGCCATTAATACAGCAGCGCTTTTGATGGATAAAGGGTTCAAGGGAATTGAATACAGGAAATCTATGCCCGTCGGCAAAGATGTATCTCCGGCGGGAGAGCACCAGAGGCTGATTTTTTCTGATATCATCAAAGGCGTGGTACCCGTTGAGCTTCCCTGTCTTATACTTCTTGACGACAAAGGCAACCCCGTTGCCGAGTTCTTCATCTACAAATAAGCCGACAGGAGTTTACTGACATTTTCTCCTGGCATTTTGTGACCCGCCCTGTCCTTTCGAGGACAGGGTTTTTCGTTTACCTTCGTCAAAAATCTCAAGCAATGCTATCTGATGAATTCAGGCAGGATGCCAGGACCCTGCTCAATACCCAGTCAACGGCCCTTCTGGCCAAACAGAATGCCATCGCCGCCTCTTCCCTCAGGCGCCGTTCCGGCCGTCTCGCATCATCCCTACAGGGCAGCGCTGCTCTTGGTGACAGCAATGTAACTGTCACCTACCCGAAGTATATCCGCTTCATCGATATGAAGCTGGGCAAGGGTGGCCGCCGTAAGAAGAAGGTGCCTATCTACAACAGGCAGGTCTATGGATACCTGGTGGGAGGAGTGCGCCGCTGGCTCAACAGGGTCATTCCTGACCTGATGGTGCGCTCCATCGACGGGGCCCTCTCCGGGAGAAAAGTGTAAATATCTGTCCTTTCCTGGGACACGCCTATGCCGTACCTTCGCTGAAAATGTAAGGTATGGCATCTCTTAAAAACGAAATAGTCAAGTTCATAGCCGACATCCAGCTGGACCCGCAGCAGGCGGCGGCCTACCAGAAGAATCTGGCAGACTGCGAGCGCTCCGCCGATGCTCTCCGGAAGTCCATTTCCGAGACCACCGAGAAGATGGAGCAGATGCGCTCTTCCGGGCAGGAATCGACGCAGGCATACCAGGCGCTGAAGAAGTCCCTCGATGCGGACACCAAGGCCCTGAAGGAAGCAACCAAGGGGGCGGATAAGTATGCCGAAGCCCTTGGTATCAACTCCATGTCACTGAGCCAGCTGCAGAAGCACGC
Source organism: Candidatus Cryptobacteroides sp. (assembly GCA_051870395.1). Lineage (GTDB taxonomy): Bacteria > Bacteroidota > Bacteroidia > Bacteroidales > UBA932 > Cryptobacteroides. The sequence goes on from JBJEBV010000037.1 coordinate 34,473, forward strand.
CAAGCAGGTGCGCGCTGCTCTGGCCAACACCCATAAGGAGGCCAATCCGAAGGTCTGGCAGAAGTACAACGACGAGCTTAAGAAGACCGAAGCACGTATCCGCGAGGTCAAGGCCGGCGGCGAGAAGGCAGGATCTACGATGAAGGGGCTTGGGGCAAGCATCGCCGGCGGATTCACCGTCGGCACTCTCGCAGTCAAAGCCATCGGCGCAGCGATCAATGTTGCCAAGAAAGCCTTCCAGACCTTTACCACCGCTACCCAGACCTGGGCTGACCAATGGGCTATCGCCACAGAGATGGCCAAGGCCGGATGGCAGCAGTTCATAGCCAATATCGGGCAGGGCACCAACGTGATGAAGGCGTCCATCAAGGATGCGATGGAGGCGGCCAGGGAAGCAGCGAAGCTTCGTGATGAGCTCTTCGAGAGGCAGAACTCATACAAGCTTATGGAGGCGGATGCCAGGGTGTACATCAATACCCAGATGGAAATCGCCAACAATTCCGCCAATGATGCCAAGACCAGGATGGATGCTCTTGACAGGGTAATTGCCAAGGAGAATGAGTTGGCCGAGGCCAAGAAGAGCATTGCACAGCAGGATATGGATGCCGCAATGCTCGTGCTCAAGACACGCACTCAGATGAATGATGAGCAGATCCAGAGCGTTGTTGACCAGTATGAGCAGAACCGCGAAATCATCCAGCAGGCTCAGGAATACAACAAGCAGCTCAAATCGGCACAGGAGACCATTGAACTATGGTCTTGGACTCTCAGCCAGGCTGATGATGCTTTGGCTGAAGATATCGCTACCGAAAGGATTGAAGCTGCCAAACTTAAACTGGAAGAACTTGTTTCCGGCACATCCGAAGATGTCAAGCAGTTTGCCTCTCTCTCTGCCCAGTATAACCTTGCCAATGACGAGTTGGTGAAGGCTTATATTGATGCCAAATTGGCTATGAAGCAGGCTGATGAAGAGATGACGGCAGCAAGTGCTTCTCAGGCCCGTAAGCGTGGCACGCTCCAGAAACAGATTGATGCAGACGAGAAGGCTGCCAGGGATAAGGCATATCAGGACCGCATCAATGCCGCACAGGAAGCCTATCATAAGGAACTGCTCGTGCTGAAGCAGCAGCTGGCACGAAGGGAAATCACCGAATCGGAGTTCAATGTCAAGAGCGAAGCTGCCGAAATCTCCATGCTCAATGCCAAGATTGCCATCAACCAGGCATACGGCAAGGATGTCACCGACCTCCAGAGCAAGATAGTTGATAAGCAGCTGGCCACGCAGCGCTCTCTTCAGCAGCTCTTCGAGAAGAACAACGCCGAATTCAAGGCGATGATGCAGAAGATGAATGATGATGCAGAGAAGGAAGCTGACAAACTGCTTGAAAGCCTCACTGCGGATACAGAAGCCGAGATAGAGGCGTTACTCGACAGTCTTCCGGAGGATGTGGACATCGTCAAGAAAATGAGCCGCCTCATTGAGAAGAATAATTCCACCGAGCCGGCCAGCAAGAGCGGGAAGCTCGCCAAGGCACAGAACGACTACCAGGCTGAGCTTGCCGACCTGGAGTCCATGCACGAGTTGCAACTCATCTCTGAGGAAGAATTTCTTGCACGGAAGAAGCAGCTACACGAGGAGTACTCCAAGAATATTGCAGAAATCAGCGTCAAGACCTGGCAGGACTCCCTGCAGGTGGCCAATCAGTTCCTTGATGCAGCTGGCAATATGGTCAATGCAATGCGCGATGCGGAGCTCAATAAACTGGATGCACAGATGCAGGCAGAACTCACTGCCGCCGGAGACAATGCCGAGGAGCGCGAACGCATTGAGGCCGAGTATGAGCAGAAGAAGCTCGATACCCAGAAGAAATATGCCGATGTCGATATGGCCATACAGATTGCGAAGACTATCGCTGCCGGAGCATTGGCTGCCATCCAGTCTTTCGCCCAGCTCGGCCCTATTGCCGGAGCCGTTATGGCCGCAGTCATTGCCGCGACTACAGCAGCGGAGGTCGCCTCTATCGTACAGCAGCGCAACGCCATCAAGAACTCCAGTGTCAGTTCTTCCGGGGGCTCGGGTTCCGGCTCCAATGCCGTGGTCAAGACCAGGGAAGTCACCGGCTATGCAGACGGCGGTTATACCGGTGACGGGGGAAGATTTGAGCCTGCCGGCATTGTCCATCGCGGTGAATATGTGGTCGCTGCCCCGGAGCTCAGGGATCCGTCCGTTGCCCGCGAGGTGGCCCGCATCGAACGCAAACGTCTAGGACGTATGGCCGGGCGCAAATCTGCTGCCGGCTATGCCGATGGCGGTTATGTCGGGGATAGTTCATCCATGGCTGATGACGGTGTCCTAGTACGAATCTATTCACTCCTGAAGGCCTACATCGACCAGACACCGATGTCGTATGTCGTGCTGTCACAGCTGGAGGCCAAGCAAGACTATCAGAAGAGAGTTAAATCCAAGATATCACTCAAATGAGGCTATATACAGAGAAAGGTGAATTCACTCTTCCGGAAGATTTCACCATTGAAATGCAGACGAATAATCCGGTATTCAGCGATGAAGGCAGCGCGTCAGCTACCTTCACTCTTGCGGCTACTAAGGAGAACCTGGAAGCTGCAGATCGCCCGGACAGGCTTTCCCGCCGCACCAACTTCATCAACGATGTCGAATGCATACTACAGCACGGTGCTTTCCAGATCCAGGGCAGATTGATAGTTACAAGCTGTAGCCGCGAGGAAATTGGTTGTTGCTTCACATACAGTGAGGGTGATTTCTATGTGTCATACAAAGATAGAAGACTGAAAAGCCTTCTGAACTACCAGAAGTTATACACGGCAACATACTCCATGGCGACACTTGCCACTCTTACCCAGCGCGCCATGGAGGATGAAGAATCATCAGGCAAGTTCGCATATTTTCCGGTTAAGGTTCAGTTGATGGATGGCTACTCTATATGTCTTAACGAACTCGCAGATGAATCTGACGAATATGGTATATGGTTCGGCGATATTGTATATAAAGCCCGTTCTTACACGCAAGGGGACGTTACTATCAACGTTCCTGATGGCTATGGGCTTACAGCTTTCCCATTCTTACATCATATCATCGAGCAGATTATCATTTCGACTGGAAATTATACTGTTGTTCGTAACGACTTCTCCAGAGAGCCATATAATCACCTTGTGCTTCTGCATCCTTGTGCCGATCTTATGTGCAAAGGGAATGTAGCATATAAAGACGTGGTACCTGATATCACCCTTGCAGATTTTGTTAGCTGGCTTCAGGATAAGTTCGGAGCTTACATTTACATCAATGGCAAGGAGGTCAGCATCATTATACTTGATGAAATCTTGGGCGAACCTGCTCCATTTGATTTGACGCAATATATGGATGATGATTTATTGCTGGAAATTCCTGACATGGAGCACGTGGCCATTGAACTCGATACTTCGCTTGCAGAACCACCTGCGGACGCGTTGCAGGATTTCAATGACAAATATGGCTCATTCACCGAGGTTGCAAATGTACCGAGTAATGTAACAGGCGTATATCTTCACACACCGACAGGGAGAATCATTCAGGTCGTCAAGTCTGGTAATACTTATAACCAGGTATTTCTTGGATATAACAATTTCCCCTTTAGCGGTGGATGGATTGATTCCAAAGGAGATTCCAAGACAACTGAAGATCAAATTCCGGGATGTGAGTCTATCAGTCATTATAAGCCTTCTCCGATTTTGCTGAATCTTGGCAATGCCATACACTATAACACAGCTATTGAAGGCGAGGGAGAAGAGCAAAACCATCCGTTGATGGTTGCCTGGGCATATTATGACGGAAGCCATTGGCGCGGCTCAGTGACGGGGATTGAAAGTGATGGAAGCGCTCTTTTCCCCGGACTGAACCCTGAAGGTCTTTTCGGGCGATTCTGGAGAAAGTATAATACATTCAAACTGAACCATGCCCCTGAAGCAAGTGTAAGCGTGCATATTCCGGCAGATAAGTTGACCGCCATCGATATCACGAAGCCTGTGCTTGTAAGGCACCATCGCGCCATAGTCAGAGGATACAGTTTCACAGCAAGTAACCAAGGCATCATCTCTGGCCAGTTCAGCCTGTGGATATTGCCAGATATCGAATACCCTCACGAAGTATAGCTATGATAGATCAGGAATTAAAAGACATCTCATACATTGATGAGAGCCCAAGGATAATAATCCGTACTGAGCCGGAAAATAGTCCTTATGTTTACATATACGACAGCCTCAGAAATGTAGTGCTGTTTGAAGGTTCGCTATGGCCGGATTTCTCCGGGCGCCTTGAGATTGAACTTGTACCGGAAATAAAGGATTCATACTCTCCGGAACTTCCGGGAAGCGTTGCCTCCCTTCTGAAGAACTACATCACCCTCAAATACAGGGATGAAGATGATGAAGATGGCAGTTATCATTACGGTTCAGTGAATCTCTTTTCAAAGGATGCCCTTGAGATAATGAGCGACGCCGATGAACTCAATGTGCCCGAGAACTACATCCTGCCAATCAGCTATGTCCATACCGACATCGTTAACCAGGCATATATCGCTACCCGTAGCGGAATGATAGACATCACGGAGTTCTGCCCATACGACAGTGATCGTCCGCTGGGCATTATCAGTTTTCTTCGCTCAATCAAGGATTTCAACCTCCTTCCGGGCGAGACTTTCCGCGTGGTCGTTTATTGCGACGGCGACCCTGTCTATTCACCTTTCTATACCATAGTACGTCCATCCATGGAGCAGTTCCTATTCTATAACCGCCTCGGAGGTTGGGATAATATTGCCATGTCCGGACGATGCACAGTCGCTCCGGAATATGAGTTCAGCAACGGCATTAAAAACGGCAGGCGAGCTCAGACGTCGGTAAAGAATACCAGGAAATACAAGCAGAACTCCGGCAGCCTTACAATGAAGTCGGCGATTGCTCTTGCTCAGCTGCTTGAATCCCCTGCGGTATATCACCTTGTGGACGGGGCTTGGAAGCCTGTAGTCATCGATGCCGTGGAAGCCAACATTGAGAAGGATGCCGATTTGCACAGCATCACTTTCACATATATGTATTCTGATGACAACAATAAATTCTCATTATGATTGACAAGACTCGCAAAATCTTCCGTCAGCCCTCGGACATCAAGATGGAAGTCATCCTGTCGGATCTGCCCGAAGGATGCACAATGGACGACATCGATTTTAGTGTGAAATTCGCCACCCCGAACATGTCTGTAACCAAGGATAAGGCAAGCCTCGTGCGAATTGAGAATGAGGCCGGCATTGGCAGCTATATTGCCTGCTTTAGCAGCAATGATGTTGGGATAGGCGACATCCTGATGACAGTCTCGGCAAGCATTCCGGACGATACCTTCAATGGCGGTATCCGCAAGGATGTGGTTACCGTTGACACCAAGGTAACAGTGATATGAGAGCCTATGCTAACATAATATCAAGTGACTTCACAGCGTCAGTCTCTGTCGAATCGATAGGGGCTGAAGTCCGTTTGATAGATGACACCATCACAGCTTCAGCGCAGTGCCGTCCGTCAGTCAAGGCGATGGCGGCAGTGCTTCTGGGCTTGACTCTCGTGGTTGCCTCTCCACAGTCTCAAATATCCGTCAGGGGATGCGTCGTTGAAGAGGTGGGCACTATGCCTTATCCTTGGGTTACGAATTTCATAACTGCCGATGGCCGGTTCCTGATGACGGCGGACGGCAAGATCTTTTTCTGCAGGGAGGACTAGTTATGCTTGACATCCACAAATCAGTCTATACAGGTGAGGAGATAGATGAGAGGCTGAAGAACAGCCTCCAGAGCGAGCGCTTGACACAGGCGGAATATGACGCCAAGGTCAAGGCCGGCGCGCTCAATGTCCATACCTGGTATCTCATATATCGTGACTATGCCAAGACATACCTGGAGAGGGTCTATGTCGGCAAGCTCCTTTTCGCCAAGAGAGGTGACAAGGCCTCGGTTGGTTTCCCATATATATTCCCAATAATATTCATGTAATTTTCGCAATATGGCAACAGATATCAAGGACCTTGCTGGCAAGGTCGAGAATGAAGGTGCGACTCCCGAAGGAACGCTGCCTGCTGAACAGTTTAACCGCCTGGTGCAGGCTGTCATTGAAAACCAAGGTTCCGTCAAGAAGATCATCTACAACAAGAAAGAACTGGAGAACAAGAATGGAGTTGTGGAAATCAATCCCATCAGCTCCGATTCGCGATTCTCTTTGACCACTTCTGATAATTTAACACAAATTGTCAATATTACCGGTCAGCTGTTGCTCCATCTGAGGGCAACTTCCGTCGTTAATGGCTCGGACACTTATGAGAATGTGGTGCTCAACATCCAGAGATTCAATGAGACTACCGGCTGGACGTCCGTCGGCACGGCGGCCATTTCAGCCGTGGCAGAAGACAGCGAGGTTTACACCACGGTCGATGTGTCGCCATTCCTCATTTCCGGAGAGCAACAGATTCGCATTAAGGCTACAGGAGTTGAGAGCAACCTCAGCTCTATCGTCTCTTTTGCGAGCATCATCTTCACCAAGCTGGAGATTGAGTTTGCAGGCGAATGGCAGAGGCCTTGCCGTGATGAGATGCCTCTAAGCTTCTACGTCAACGGTGCTGTAGCAAAAACACTACACGTAAACATTTCCGGTAAGACGGCAAACGGAACATCCTCCGTCAGGGAGCTCGTCTATGCGCTTGGCACCGCTACATATCCTACAACTCCGTGGTCAACAACCGTTACAGATTCGGAGAACGATGCTTGCAAGATACTGTCAGTGCACGGCGTGCATAAGGTGGAAGCCTGGCTTACCTGCGATGACGGCTCCGGAGGTGTGCTGGAGTCAGCCCATACCTTCAATCAGTTGATGGTTGTAGCGGATGAAGCGGACACCACTCCATTCCTGATGCTTCAGAACATTGCGGCCAGTGTCCATAACTACGTCCAGACAAAGCTTCTGGACTTTGCCGTGTATAATCCGGCCGGCCTTACAGATGTAGCTATCCTATATACTGACTACTCCGGGGATTTGGAATACCTCCGCGTGCAGAAGAATGTGCAGTCCGGGTCCGCGCAGAGTGTAATCAGCACTATTGAGATTGAGTCATCCGACCAGACTACACTGTATGCTTACCTCAGGGTGCGCAGGGTTCTTCCGAATGGAAGCGAGGTGGACTTCATGGCCGCCTCTACCGGCGCCGCAACCGTTGCTATTTTGGTTGACAATAAAGATAACTATAGCCCTACAACCGGCGCTGATTTCGTCCTTAACCCAAAAACCCGAGACAACAGCGAGGCGAATCCGGCGAGGATTCTCAACGCGGCAAAGAATGGAGCTGAAATCGCCGGCTCTGTATTCAGCGGCTTCAGCTTCATCAATGACGGATGGCTGAATGACAGCAGCAACAACAAGGTGCTGAGAGTTCGTGCCGGCCAGACGGTTGATATCCCATTCGAGTGCTTTCAGGACTTCCTGGTGTCCAACCAGAACAGCCTCACCATCGAGCTGGATTTTGCAGTGCGAAATATCACCAATGAGATTGACCCTATCTTTCGCATATGCAATTACGTGGCAGCCACAGGCAAGCCTCTTGGTATTGAGATGATGCCTCTCGATGGACGCTTCATGACCACCTCAAAGACTACTGACGGCGAGCAGAACTTCTCCTGGCAGGAGGGTGTGCGCACTCATATCGCCTTCAATATCGTCCATGCTCTCCGCTCTTCAGCCGGAGACAACACGACGCTCTCGCTCGTGCGCGTCTTCATAAATGGAGTGATCAATCGTGAGTTTATGTTCGACATGACCGAAGAGCATGAGTTCATCAATGGCAGCAGCCTTGGTATCCGTATCGGCCAAATAGGCCAGGAAGGCCGTTCATCAGCGGCTGACATTGATATCTATTCCATCCGCGTTTACCGTAAGGCTCTCGGCTCTGCCGACGTTCTGCAGGACTATATATCCTCGCTGCCTACCTCGGCCTTGAAACAGTCTTTCCGCGCCGCCAATGACATCCTCAGCCCGGATGGCACTATCTCATTTGCCAAAGCATCCGCAAAGTATAACTGCCTTGTCTGGCACGGCTACCATACCAGCGGCCATTCGGATGCCGACAAAACCACGAAGATGGGATGGCTTGAGATCTCCCAACTCGATGCAAACAGGAAGTATGACCCAATACATTCAGGTAAGATATGCGAGGCTACCGCTTCTCTTCCGGACAAGGGCCAGGGCTCTACGGCCAAGACCTACTATGAGTGGAACCAGCAGTATGATCTCAACAAGGCTACTGGTACGATAGTGGTGAACGGAGAGACAGTGCCTGATGGATTCATCAACGGCAACGGCGAATATATCGGCCAGAAATATCAGCTCATCGATGGTGTTCCTTTCGCCCAGAAGCTGGTGTTGAAGATAAACTACGCATCCTCGATGCAGAGTCACAAGCAGGGTGCTACAGAGCTCTACAATGACCTTTACAGGATGGTTGTCGGGGAGACATCTATCCAGCAGACTGAAGGTTTCGAGAACACCCGCGTGGCTGTTATAGAGAGGCCATTCCTGTACTTCACCCAGAACGACAATGATCCCGAGCCAGTATTCCAGGGCTTGGGCACCTTCGGCCCGGGCAAGATGGACAAGAACACCTGGGGCTATGATAAAAAGGTGTTCCCGTACTTCTGCATGATGGAAGGCTCCGACAACAATATGCCTTTGACGGACATGCGAGTTCCATGGACTGATGAGACGGTGAAATACAACCCTAAAGAGGAATACTTCGAGTATGCCGGCATGGGCAATATCGACTTCGATGCCGGCAAGACTGAGACAGTCGTCATCAATGGCGAAGAGGTTGACGTCCCTATAAGCAACACCTATCTTCCGTACATGAAAAATGCGTGGAACTGGCTCTTCATGCACAACTGTCAGTTCAAGCCTTACAACGGAACGGCCAGCAGCTTCATGAAGGAGGTAGGCCTTGATATCCGTCTTCAGTACTGGATGACGCAGGGCGATGGCCTCGCACAGCAGTATGATCTTTTCTGCTACCACGTCAGCGGATATGATGCCGACGGTAATGAGATAGGGCAGTGGATGCCGGCGGGAATGCTTAATGCAGGTATCTCTGACACCAAGAATCTACTCCAACTCTTCCCTGACGCCATTCCGGAGTCGCATCAAGGTCAATGGGATAAGATCAATGCTGACTTTCAGGAGGCCATGGCGGCTGCCGCAAAAGCAGAGTTCGGAAACTATTTTAATCCACGCTCGGCGATGTTCCATTACTGCTTTGTAAATCAGTTCTCAGCAGGATCGGACAATAACTCAAAAAATACATATTATGTCCTGGATCCGTTAAAGTATATAATTGAGTTGCATGCGGATGACTTGGATACAATATTCAGGACCGACAACGTAGGCTGGCAAACCAAGCCTTATTACATCGAGCGAGACTATGATGAAGGCTTCTATGAGGGCAAATACAACGTACTCTTCGACCTCATTGGCCGTATGTATAAAGCCGAGCTGCCGCAGATGATGAACAGCATCTTCGCAGCGATGGCTTCGCTCATCAATGCCGCCGATATTGCCAAGGGTATAGAGGCGTCCCCTGCAGGGTGCATGCAAAAGTACTTCTTCAGCATCCAGGAGTATTTCCCGGCAACAGCATTCAACGAGACTGCCCGCATCCGATATGAGCAGGCGCAGCTTGCCGTCAATAAGGGCCTTTTCACTCCATCCAGAGGCGTGATGCCTATCACCCAGAGCCTTGGCGACCAGCTGCAATCCGAGCGTCAATTCATCAAGCGCAGGCTCATATACATGCAGTCATACGCCGCTTATGGAGAATTCTCGCAGACCGGCTCCAATGCTCTCTCCTTCCAGGGCTATCCGAATGTGGACGGCAGCAGCTGCGTGATGAAGTTCGACCTGGTGCCTCACCAGTGGCTCTATCCTACAGGTTCTCGTGGCCAGACTCTGATCAATCCTCACGTGCGAGTCGCACCTGGTGAACGTTACACCCTGAATCTGGGCACCGTCACCGGCGATACCAATGTGCGCGTGTGCGGAGTGAACTATATGCGCTCTCTTGGCAATATGGGAGATATCTCGGTCAATCCTGCCTATTCCTTCCCTCTGGTGGGTGAACGCCTTACGGAGTTCATCGCTGAGCCTACTGGAGATGCACAGTTCCGTCCGTCATCGATGACTGTAGCCGCGCCACTGCTTGAGCGGTTCAGCCTGAAGGGCGCTAACGTAGGAGGCAACCTTAATCTAACCGGATGCACTAGGTTGCAGGAAGTGAATGTCGAGGGGACATCTATTACGACTATCAGGCTGCCGGAGGCTGAGACGCTCACGACAGCTAAGCTCCCAAGACTCCTATCAGCCTTTGCAATAGACAATGCGCCAAACCTCAATGATGTCACATTCGAGGGCTATGATTATCTCACCAGCCTGACTATTGGCGAGAATGTCGGTTCTTTGGATACACTGTCCGTTCTGGTTGGATGTTTCAATGCATCTGCTCCGTTATCGACATTGAGTCTTCGGAATATCGATTGGGTCGATGTGAATGGAGATGTTCTGAATTACCTGATAGGTGTTGAAAATGTATCCCTGACAGGAAGCATCAGCACCTATGAGGTTGGCAATCTGCCGACCATCACCTTCGATATGAAGATGGCAATCATCAATAAGTTCGGAAATGTTGACGATACGGAATCTGAGGATTACCGCGGTCTGAAGATTAATTATACTGTCCGTCAGATTACTGCGGTGAATATCAACGGAGAGTCCTATACCCATGAGGCTCCAAAGGTATATCCATACAAGGCTGTTCCCGCCAATGCCTACCAGAACGGTTTCCAGAAAATCAGCTGGGGCGCATCGGCGCCGGCATACGGAGCGGTGTGCTCTATGAACGAGAAGACCGGAGAGCTCACGGTGACTAAACTGTCTGTACTTACTGACAATATCACTGTCAACTGCAACATCGTGCTTACCGATGGTAATCTGATGGTGGTCTCCAAGTCCGTAGGATTGTACGATAGGCAGGCCGCTTTAGGTGACTATGTCTTTGCTGATGGTAGCTACTCGGATGTGGATGATCCGAGCAAGACAGTCGTCGGAATGTGCTGCTTCCTCGGAGATGAAGGCAATGGAGACTATGTCCTTGACAAACAAAAGAGACTATGTGTCAGCCTTGCCAATCTTTCAGGCACCGGCATCGATACCAAGGGCAACAGCGTACCATTCACAAGTTTCCAATGGGGTTTGTACTGGAATAATAAATCAACTGGAGAGAGTTATGAGGTCCCTTATTCTGACACGAAGTACAGTTTACAGGATGATCCGGAATACAATATGTATGACATCTCTAGCATTCTGAATATCACATCTCACGGATTAGCCAGTGGGAATATCATAAGTAATGAACTGTTCCTGGATGAAAACGAGTCTGATGGCTTTAAGAAATTCCCATCGAACAGGGCTTTGGGAGATGGCTTCCATTACCAGGGTACTCAGACGGACAACGATATGTCAGTGCAGATTAAAGCCAGAACTCTTACGGCAGAGCTCGCCACACTTGCCGGGTCAGGATACAAGGAGGGGGATGTAGTCAACTCGGGCTACATAAAGACTCTGAAGATTATTGCTCACCGCAATAAGATTCTTCAAGATTCCAAGTTCTCTTGGGTTGGTGCGGTACCACAAGCTCACGGCAATAAATCGGAGTTCCAGGATTTGCTGAATGGTATGGCTGAAGTTCGCCGATATGCCAAGGAGGAAATGGGAGAGTCAAATTACGAGAAGTGGTCGCAGTTCTTCTATCCGGCAGTATCAGCCGCTTATGCCTACCAGCCAAGCGTTAAGGCTGGAGAGGTGCTGGCTGATAAGTTCAAGGCCCATAACTGGTTCCTCCCTACTGCCGGCCAGCAAGGCAGATTGTACTGGTATTCCAAACTCGCGCCGGCCGAAAGGAACATATTCGCCAAGGCCATTGCTGACGGTAAGTTTACGGATTTTACCGCTTCGGGTTACTGGGCCAGCACGGAGTGCATCCAGGGCAACGCCTGGAGCGTCGACTTCGGTAGTGGTTACACGACCGGCGGCAGCAAGTACGGCACGGTGTGCGGCCGCGCGCTCGCCGCATTCTAATTTTGATTTTTTTAATAAGCCTGCCGACTTTGATGTCGGCAGGTATAACCTACAGGAACTGGGAGCTTGAAAGTATGAAAGCTGAGCAGTCATCGATATACAGAGCGATAGAATTGTTGATGCTGAGCCTTGTGCCCACATCAGCAAGAGTACCTCGAAACAATTCTATTCTGGAACGGCTTATGACTAGGATGACAGATGAGTTTGTAGATGCCTTGACGGCAACCGCAATGGCTTTGAAGACATCCTCCGTCAAGGACCGTTCAGACCTGCTTGACCTCTTATCGTTACACATCGAGAATATCGATACTTGCGTGAGAACGATGTATGAATGGTCATCAATAGCAGGACAGACTGTGAGACTCGTAAGCAAGAGGCAATACGCACAGTATTTGAAGACCTTGCACTCAGTCTATCGGCAGCTTGGAGGGTGGCAGAAAGCCACCTCAGAGAAATTGCAGTCGCACGCTTGACACGATTACGATTATGTCAGGAGTGATTATTTCTTTTTTGAATGGGCGTGCCACTACGCACGGAGGAATCCGTGCCGTAGTTAGGAACAAGACAGTGCACGCAGGAGCCGCTTCGAATTACTGGGCCAGCACGGAGTACAACCAGAACAACGCCTGGAACGTCAACTTCGGTAGTGGTAACACGAACAACAACAAGTACAACACGATGTACGACCGCGCGCTCGCCGCACTCGGAGAGGAATATATCATATCATGGATTGACGCATACGATGACTGCTGCAAGCATAAGAAATCAAGTTCCCAGTGTATCCTGTATCGATTATATGCATACGATATTATAAGTATGGCTGTAGAGGCCCATATCGGCACATATAAACCAAGCAAAAGCATCGCATTTATTGTCAGGTATCCACGGCTACGGGAAATATTCGCTGCCAACTTTCGCGATAGGATAGTGCAGCATTGGATTGTTATCAGGATCGAGCCGCTGCTGGAGAGCAGGTTCGTCTCACAGGGTAACCTGTCGTATAACTGTCGCAAAGGATTCGGAACTCTGGCTGCTGTGAATCGGCTGGAGTCTATGATTCTGCAAGTCTCGGAGAACTACACTAAACAGACCTATGTCGGGAAATACGACATAGTGTCATTCTTTATGAGCATCGATGTCCGGATACTTTGGAATCTGCTGGAGCCGTTTGTCAAGGAGAATTATACGGGAAATGATATGCAGCTGCTGCTATATCTTCTTCGGATTACTATCTTTCACCGTCCTCAGGACAACTGCGAGAGACGCGGTAATCTCAAACTATGGGGTTATCTTGATAGGCGCAAGAGCCTCTTCTTCGCACTTATATTCATCGGTGTGGCAATAGGCAACATCACTTCGCAGCTGCTTGCCAACTTTTTCCTATCATTCTTCGATGAGCTCATGAACTATATCTGCAAGAAATATGGTGCTCTCTATATTCGCTTCGTGGATGATTATACCATTGTGGCCAGCAGTACCCGTATCATCAAGGAAATAGAGCATGAAGCGAGATTGTGGCTCGCCAATAACCTTCATCTCCAGTTGCACGAAAATAAGGTTTATATACAGGAGGTCAAACACGGGGTGAAGTTTGTCGGTACCGTAATCAAGCCTGGTAGAAAATATCTCTCCAACACTACCTGGGGTAAGTTCCGCGAACTGATGGATGAGTTTGAGGAACTATGCAAAAGTATTTGCAGCGGTGGTCCTGACGTCGAGAAGTTATATCGCCTCGAAGAACTGTTGTGCAGCGTGAATTCATATCTCGGATTTGCTGCACATAACAACTCATATAGTATATTGTATAAGCAATTTAGCAAGATGCACTATTTCTGGAAAGTATGCTATCCCATGGCGCATCTTCTCAAGGTAAAAATCAAAAAACCATATCAACTCAGAGAATATCTTTATGGAACGTATCTACAGTCAAGAACGGCCAAGCCTCAAGGAGGCCGGGCGCGTCATCAATCCCGTAACGCGAACAGTGCTGCTCAATTTCGATGTCCGCTATTCGGAAGATCCTCAGAAGGGGGAAGTATCTTTCCTTCAGGTGGAATTATATCCATCGCAGATTACCAAAGCACATATCGTCAATGCCATCATCCGAACGAAATACCAGCAGCAGGATGTTGAAGCTATCCAGAACAACTATCTAGCTGACATGAGCGACATTCAGGCCAAGCAGGAGTTCGAAGAACTACAGGCCTGGCGCTTAATGGCCAAGTCAATAGCAAAGGAGGTGTTGGCAAATGAATAAGATTATAGCTGCATGGGCGAAGGTCAAGGACTTTTTCTCAAGTGTATTCAATTATATCAGGATTGACGGCTTTCTTCATCTTATGGCCGCAGCCCTCATTCTGTTATCCCTGAGGCCAATCATAGGTTATCTTTGGGCAATAACGATTACTGTATTGGTATGCGTCGCAAAGGAGCTTCATGATAAATTCAGCGGTAAAGGCGCTGCTGAATGGCACGATATAATATGCGACGTAATAGGAATCATCTATGCTTCGATAGTCATCTTGATCTCTCTATTATAGCTATCCTGTCCTTTCGCCGAAGGCTCTGCTTCTCTACTTTTGTGGAAAAACAGAGCTTTTTTGCGTTATGAAAATCCAGAAATCAACCCAATGGACTATACAGGTAATCCTTGCGGTGGTGCTCGTACTTGCAGGCATTGTCCTGCTTTTCTGCGGCTTTATCGTCGCTCCATCCGGCCAGATCCACGAGTCAGTTCTTGTGGGCACGGGCGAAACATTTACTTTCGCCGGAGCCTTACTGGGCATTGAATATGCCGCAAAGACCGCCGTGCTGAAAATTAAGCAAGAACTCAAGGATGATGAGAAGAGTTGACGCCATCATAGTCATATCCGTATTTGTCATCGGAATGCTTATTGGCGGGATATCTACTGCCAGGTACGACAGACGGAATTTGTCATCACTGACGGATACGCTGTATGTTGAACGCTGGAAAACCCGCGCTCGTGTGACCCCTCGCGCTGAAAAAGCATTGACCCCCGA
>JBJEBV010000038.1:0-2578 GCA_051870395.1 Candidatus Cryptobacteroides sp.
TGTCGCCAATGATGTAACCCCTCTGGTGCCTTGCCATCACAGTACCCTGTGTTTTTACGAGAGAACTCGCATCTGCGGCTATTACCTCAGCGATGGTGGACATCTTGGTCTCAGCAGCTCCGTTATCAGTCACCTTCACGACCATGATGTTGCGATATTTGGCATTATTCCCGCCTGCAAAGTAGCCATAGACTGTAATATTGTGCCCGGCAAGGTCGGCAAGGCCGAGGGATGCGAGAGGATAGCTGATGGAGCCCTGGATTGTTGTACCGTCAATTGCAAGATTGTGGTAATTTCCTGATATTGAGAGGACTCCTGTCATCTTGATTGGCTGGCACTTGCTCAGGTCGAGATTTTCGATATTGTCCTTGTTGACATCGAGCCAGTTAGGCTCGTCCACATTGACTCCGGTCCCGAGAGTGGTCACGCTCGCAGGGTTAAGTTGAAGGAGGTCACCATAGACATCGGTGGTACCGATAACCTTTACTTTTGAATAAAGGTCAACGCCCGGCTCAGTATAATCCTCATTGTATGCGAGCAGGTAGCCGGTCTCGTCCATAATGACGAAGCCCTTGGTGTATGTACCTACGACAACACCTTCTGTCTCAGCCTCAACACCGGAGCCGAGAGCAAGCACTTCAGCAATGCTCTTGAGGTTGCCCTGGGCACCTTCCTGGGAGATGGAAACAATAGCTGTGAGGGTAGCGGAAGCTGTGAACTTGATGGTGGCAGTCCTGTTCTTGCCATCATTCTTGGCAGCGGTCACTGTGATAGTGACAGGGTTGTTGGAACCTTTGCCGGAGAGAGGAGATACCTCAATGCCCTCTACATCGGTTCCGATAAGCTCTGCTGACCAGTCTCTGGTAGCCTTGAGCTCGAATGTTTTTGTTTCACCGGCGGCGGAAAGTGTGATTTCCGACACTTCGGCCTTGAGCGAGGCAGGTCCGAGGACTTCTTCCTCTTTGCCGTCGCAAGAAGTCATTGCTGCAGCAATCACGGCTGACATCGCAAGGTAAAAGAATTTCTTCATTTCAGATGTATAAAATTAATGATTATTTATCACAACCCGCTCAAAAAAAGCGTAACCGCAAATATAACAAAGATATATTTCATTTCCAATCCCGGAATGAACAGTATGGAAGCGGAGAAAAATGACTAACTTTGCGGAAACGATTAATTTATGAGCATTGAATATCCTGGAAAATATTGGAAAGACTATGAGCTGGTGGATTCCGGCGATGGGGAGAAACTTGAGAGATTCGGCAATTATTTTATGATTCGGCCGGAGCCTAAGGCATTGTGGTCCAAGACATTGTCCGCAGCGGAATGGGAAAGGGCGGTGCATACCCGCTTCCGTCCGGGAGCAGGTTTCGGGAAGGCCGGGAAGGAAGACAGCGGAACATGGGAGAGGCTTAAACGTACTGATGACCAATGGTATATAAGATATAACGGGGCGCAGAAGGGACTCGACTTCACATTGAGGCTCGGCCTGACCTCGTTCAAGCACGTGGGCGTATTCCCGGAGCAGGCTGCCAACTGGGAATATATTTTCCGTGAAACTTCAGCATTGGTTTCAAAGGCCGGAACTGACGCAGAGGGCAGGATTATCCGTCCGAAGGTACTGAACCTGTTCGCCTACACCGGGGCGGCATCGCTTGCGGCGAAGGCTGCCGGAGCTGACGTGACGCATCTCGACTCTGTCAGGCAGGTGGTGACCTGGGCCAGGGGCAATATGGAGAGCAGCCGTCTCGACGGCATACGCTGGGTCGTGGAGGACGCATTGAAGTTCGCCAGACGTGAGGCCCGCAGGGGCAATGTGTATCAGGGCATTATCCTTGACCCGCCGGCTTACGGCCACGGTCCGGACGGGGAGAAATGGAAGCTGGACGAATGCCTCTACGACATGATGAAATGTGTCAGCGCAATCCTGGCCCCGAAGGACAGCTTTATGGTCCTGAACCTGTATTCCAATGGCTTCTCGCCGCTTCTCGGGGAGACGGTGGTCAGGGAGACGTTCGGGCTGGGCGGTTTAGTCAAGAACGATGAGGGATCGCCGCAGGACAATGCAGGAAAGCCATCACTCGAATCCGGCGAGCTCGCCCTTAGTGACCGTACAGGTAAAGCATTGCCTCTCAGCATTTTCGTAAGACTCAAAAGATAGAAGCCATGCCTCGCAAGGAGAAAATTCACGATATGTTCAACAGCATTGCCGGGGACTACGACAAGCTGAATCACATAATGTCCCTTGATATTGACAAGAGCTGGAGGAAGAGGGCGCTCAAGAGGATTCTGAAATCCACCAGGGAGGAACGCCGGGCCGGAAGGGAGATTGACGACAACAGGCGGCTCAAGAGCATTGAAGTGCTGGATGTGGCCTGCGGGACGGGAGACTTCAGCATTGCGATAGCGGAGGCAATGAGAAAGGCGGCGAAGGCCGACAAGCCTTGCTGCGGTACGGCCCGGGCCGGCAGGGAACTGGACAAGACTGTCTCAAAAGAAGCAGGCCACGTGACCGGAGTCGATCTCTCCGAGGGAATGCTGGAGGTGATGGAAAAGAAGGTTGCCAAGGCCGGATTGG
>JBJEBV010000039.1:0-1283 GCA_051870395.1 Candidatus Cryptobacteroides sp.
TCTACAATCGTCGAGCCGGAAGATGACAGATTTAGGGTCTTACTGCTATCATAGTTGAATGTAAAATTCAAGTTGTACTTGCCTGCCGGGATAGAAGCGTCGCTGCCCAAACGAAAGGTTAGCTCCGTTTCCCCACCCGCAGGAATTTTGTCCACCTGAAACACATTGGTATTTTCCAAAAGATTGATATGCAGGTTTCCGGTATCTATCTTCACCAGCATATTCTTGACGCTCTTGGTGGCAAGGGAATTCTTCAAGGTTACAGTGAGGGTAAATTCCTCCCCGGCCATGACCTTATCCGGCTGAACCACACTATTGGAGATATAAACCACCGGTTCCGCAGTAGCCACCTCCGGAGCTGGCTGCGTGACCTGATTGGATTTCCCATCGGTAATGGTCACATAAATGGTATAACTGCAATCGATAGGCGTCCCGGAATCATCGTATCCCGATATATTGACTGCTACCGGATACACACCGTTGATTCTCCCGCTGGACAGCTTGACGGTAAATTCAATCAGAAACAGTTCCTTTTCCTCATTGCTGTTTTTGGGAGTGACAGTCTCCATTTCAAAGGTCTTTTCGTAATTGGCCATTACAAAAGGCGAGGAAGCTCCTGAACCCAGGCCAAGGGAAACCTTGATCCTGTTTTGATAAATATTGCCGTTGCTCAGCATAGGAAGAACGATGTACATAAAGCCGTTTTCCGTTCTCGGCACATATCCATCCTCATAGGCTTTGTCCATGCCGGCGTAAATATTCTCGGTATCGATTGTCAGCGCGGTTGGAATAGTGTTTTCCGGGACGGGAGGGACAGAAGGCTGCGTTGGCTCTGTGCTGGGGTCAGTTGGATCTGTACTTGGCGTAGTTGGCTGAGTGGGCTGTGACGGTTCCGTGGGCTGAGTGGGCTGTGATGGTTCCGAAGGCTGCGAGGACTCCGAAGGGTCTGGCTCTGTGGCACCCCCTGTCTGCTCCAGCAGTTCCGTTTGACCGTTTTCCGATGTAGCTCCGATTGTTGCTGTAGATTCATCTGTAGACACTGTATCCTCAGCAAAAGCTGTAACCGGAGAACTTGCAACAAACAGGAATGCCAGCAGAACGGCAAGTATTCTTTTGTTCATGGTTATTCCTCCTCGGTTATACTCTCAGCATCTGCGTCCAGTTCACTTGCTCCGGGGCCGGTGCGCCGCTAAGATAAATGAGAACGCTGTCTTTGGGTCTTATAGTATGGAAAGCCTGCCATAAGGTATCCCGGTCAATGTCAGGTAAATCATCCAGAAAAC
>JBJEBV010000039.1:1383-2531 GCA_051870395.1 Candidatus Cryptobacteroides sp.
TAGTTGGCATTCAACAGTTCTTCCATCATCTCACCACCGTTAGAACACCTGCATCCATTTCGCAGACGGTATCGCACAGTTCGTCAATATCCACCTGATTGTGGCTGGCAAGGATCACCGTCTTACCCTCTGCCCGCAACCCCTTAATGACATTGCGGATATGGACAACACCGTACTTATCGAGACCATTAAATGGCTCGTCCAGGATCAGCAGGCTGGGATCTTCCATCAATGCCTGCGCGAATCCCAACCGCTGGCGCATACCCAGGGAATACTTGCCCACAGGCTTTTTCATATCCGGGTCAAGGCCGACCTGTTCCAGAACCGCCCGGATAGTATGGTTATTGGCTTTCTTTTGGAGAGAAGCCAGAATTTTCAAATTTTGAGTTCCGGACAGGTGGGGCAGAAATCCGGGAGTTTCAATAATGATGCCAATATCCTCCGGGAAGTCCGTATCTCTGCCCACCTGCTTGCCACCCACAAGGATCGTGCCGCTGTCGGGCTTTAGAAAGCCGCAGATGCACTTCATCAGAACTGTCTTGCCGGAACCGTTGTTACCAACGATGCCATGAATCTTTCCGGTTTCAAAGCTGTGAGACACATCCTTGAGGACGTGTTCTTCGCCAAAGGACTTGTTTACGCCCTGGACTTCGATCATTGCATCCATGAAATCACCCTTCCGTTCCGGTGAAATTGAAATTGTAGCGCTTTGCCGCCCGGACAGCGGCGAAATAGAGAATTACCGTCAAGGTAATAAAAATCGTGTATGACTGCCAAAGCCTTGGCAGCTTATCGTAGCCAAAGTTGTGCATATGAAAAGTCGCATGGTTCAGGGGTGAAAGCCAGCCGATGGTGACATTCGCAATATAGTAGGCTTCGTCCGGGAGCCGCAGGAGAAGTTGGATGGTATCCGGCTGCATGAGAATACCGTACAAACTGAACACCAGAACACTGACCACCCCTGCCGCTTGTCCATAGCGAAGATTGCACACCAGCATAATCATCACCATCACCCCGGCATAGCCCAGCATCAGCGTAAAGATGCTAAGCATACTCTGGTAGGGCCAGCTCATTTCCAAGGTCTTGACCAGTGCTGGGATTGCCACCCGTTTCCCTGCATTTGTATAGCCGAGGATCGCCGCAGTGGG
>JBJEBV010000040.1:0-2528 GCA_051870395.1 Candidatus Cryptobacteroides sp.
CACAACAACTACAAACAGCCGCCTAAATCACTTGCGAAACTTAAATTTTTAATTTTCACAATAATGATAATATTAGTCATCAACTGCGGAAGCTCTTCAATCAAGTATCAGTTGCTTGATATGAAGAATGACGACGTGTATGATGTCCTCGCGAAGGGACTCGTGGAGAAGATCGGTCTCGAGACCGGATGCCTTCAGCATACCGCCACAGGGAAGGATAAATATGTTATTGACCTTCCGATACCTGACCATAAGGTAGGAATGAAACTCGTTCTCGATGCCCTTACGGACGCAGAGCACGGAGTCCTCAAGTCACTCGATGACATTGAGGCTGTAGGACACAGGATTGTGCACGGAGGCGAGTATTTCTCGACCAGCGCACTTGTCAATGAGGATGTCCTCAAGAAGATTGAGATCTGCTGCGATTTCGCTCCTCTCCACAACCCTGCGCATCTCCTTGGAATCAGGGCGGTACAGTCTGTGCTTCCTTCTGTTCCCCAGGTGGTTACGTTCGATACTGCATTCCACCAGTCAATACCTCCTTACGCATTTATGTACGGTCTCCCATACGAGGATTATTCCAAATACCGGGTCCGCAAGTACGGTGCGCACGGAACCAGCCACCAGTTCGTGGCCGAGAAGGGTGCAAAGTTTGCCGGCCTGGATGTGAACAACTCCAGAATCATCACCTGCCATCTCGGAAACGGCAGTTCCATCACCGCCGTGCTGAATGGCAAGTCTATTGATACCTCAATGGGATTCACCCCGCTTGACGGTGTGGTTATGGGAACCAGATGCGGCAGCATTGACCCGAACATTATCCCTTACCTGATGAAGAAGGACAATCTGACTCCTGACCAGATGACCGAGATAATGAACAAGAAGAGCGGTTTCCTCGGCATTTCAGGTGTTTCTTCTGACGCCCGCGACCTGGATGCCCGCGCCAATGCCGGTGACCAGAGGTGCAAGCTTGCCCTCAAGATGCTGACTTACGGTGTCATCAAGTATATCGGCCAGTTCGCAGCAGTGATGAACGGTGTGGACCTCATCGTGTTCACGGGCGGTATCGGGGAGCACAACAGCCGTCTCCGCCGCAGGGTCTGCGAGAATTTCTCTTATCTCGGGCTGAAGTTCGACTACGAGGCCAATACTGCTTTCGGCGAGGATGCGATGCTTTCGCTTCCTGATTCGAAGGTGAAGGTGGCATTGATCACGACTGACGAGGAAATCGTCATTGCCCGTGACACCATGCACATTGTTATGAGTGAAGAAGAAAACTGATTTATACTATGATTACAAGTTTCGCAGATGTATTTGCAGACCTTAAGGAAAAGGGTATCTGCAAGAAGATGATTGCCGCCTGGGCAGTAGATGAGCATACTATCGAGGCTGCTTCCAAGGCTGTTGACCTCGGTTTTGTTTCCGCCACCCTCGTGGGTGATGCGAAGATGATTGCCGAAGTGTGCGGAAAGCATGGCATTGACATTGCCAAATTCGAGATTGTTGACAATCCTGATGAGCTGAAGGCTGTGGCCCAGGCTGTCAAGATGGTTCATGACGGTGAGGGTGATGTCCTGATGAAGGGCCTCTGCAGCACCGACAAGTTCCTCCGCGCCATTCTCAACAAGGAGACCGGTCTCCTTCCGCCGAAGGCTCTCCTGAGCCACGTTGGCGTTATCGAGAGCCCGAACTACCACAAGCTCATCTTCCTGACTGATATGGCTGTGGTTCCGCTTCCTGACCTGAAGCAGAAGATGACATTGACCAACTATGTGGTGAAGGTGGCCAAGTCTTTCGGCATCGCGAAGCCGAAGGTGGCTTTCGTTGCCGCTTCCGAGCAGGTCCTCGCTTCAATGCCTGCCTGTCTTGAGGCTGCCGCTCTTGCCAAGATGGCTGATCGCGGACAGATCAAGGGTTGCATTGCTGACGGCCCGCTGGCCCTCGACGTGGCCATTGACCAGGAGTCCGTGGAAATCAAGAAACTTACCAGCCCTGTAGCCGGTGACGCAGACTGTCTAGTGTTCCCGAATATCGAGTCTGCCAATGTTTTCTGGAAGACCAATTCCAAGCTTGCTGAGGGCGTCCGCCAGGCAGGTATGCTAGTAGGTACCACCGCACCGTGCATCCTGGCAAGCCGTGCCGACAGCGTTGACACCAAGCTCAACTCTATCGCAGAGGCTGTTCTCAGCGTGTTGTAAGACATTGAGTTACATAATAATAGAGAAGCTGGTCTTTCGGGCCGGCTTCTCTTTTTATATCGGTCGCATTATCGTATGGCAGATATTGCGGATGCTCTGGCCACTTGTCTCCGTCCGGGCACCCTCTACACGAGCCGCGGGTGGACATGTCACCTCAATCCCTGCGGCCGGCCTCCAATGCTGCCAGATCATTCCTCTCGATAAATGCCAATGCAGCATCCCAGTCATTCTTGTTTGCCCTGTATTCCCAGGCCAGGGCTTCCTTGCCTTCGGGGGGCATTTCGGCATTTTGGAATAATGCAGGACCTTGTCGCCCTTATTTGCACAGGA
>JBJEBV010000041.1:0-2521 GCA_051870395.1 Candidatus Cryptobacteroides sp.
TTGCAATCTGCACAGGCCGGCGGCCACTGAGGCACAGCCCCAGCGGCCACCATGCCTGGTCAGAACGGCCACCTAATCAAATGGCAGATTTGGGTCTAATTACCACTGTATAGTGCTTCGTGGCACGCTTCAAAATGGCGTTGGCAGATACTTCATCGTTCAAAATCATGGTTCCCCAGCTTGCCGGCTCACGCTGCGAGCAGATAAATGTGCTGAGTTTCATTTCGCTCCGCTTCTCCAGGATCTCAAAAAGGATTTTCACTTCACGCTCATCCGTAAGGGTATGGAGGAGAAAGTCGTCCAAGATGAGCAAATCAAAGCCGCAGGTTTTCTTTAGCCGCTTCTGGTACTTCGTGTAGTCCGTCCCCTTCAGCATGACCATCTCTTCAAGAAGCTGTTCACAGTGGTGGTAGCCCACCCGGTGGTTAGAACAGGCAACAATACCAAGAGCCTTTGCCAGATAGGACTTTCCGCTGTCAGACGGTCCCAAAACACAGACATTCAGGCCGTTTTCAATAAAGTCAAGTGTAGAAAGAACCTGTGTAATACCGTTGGGAAGATACTCCCGTTCAGCAGAATCAACGCATCTGGTAATCTCCTGCGGACAACCCAGCAGATGGGCGCTGCGGAGCCGGTTGGTCATCCGCTTATTCATCTTCTGCTGGTACTCAGGCTCTATGAGCCTCGTAATGGCGGACAGCGGATCGAGTTCCGGGAAGTTCGGAGTGTGGTACATTTCTTCCAGCGCCGCAGCCATGCTGCGCAGGCCCATTTCTGTCAGTTCGTCCGTGAGCGTACCCAGGAGGCTTTTTCCAGTAAGCATTACTTGTCACCATCCTTCCGCTTGCTGTGGGCCAAGTTCTGGCTGCGGGAAAGAAGGTTGTTAATGTCCATGGCCTCCGCACTCATAACGAAAGCGCCCTTGTTGCGCTCATCGTTCACGCTTTTGGCACGATCGGAAGTTCTGAGGTCTTCGGCAACCACAGGAATACGGTTCTTTACAAAAGTATAAGTGACCTTACCGTATTCAAGAGCTTGCTTGCAGGTTTCCTCCAGCACCTGTCTGCCATATTTCCGAGCGAAGCTCAGCACACCCTGGCACATCCGGTAGGTCTGTACCTCAAACTTGCGGCTGGTAAGGATACGCTGAATCACTTCTATAGTGTTCGGTCCCACGGTCATGGCCTTCTTGGTGAAATAAGTGCCGTTCCATTCGGAAAACTCCCTGTAGTCCGGGGGAAGGTGACTTGGGTCAGTAGACCACTGGCTCCTGCTGGTCGCTCTCGGCCATTGGCAGATGAGCTTACCTTCCTTGGTGTAGATTTTCACCGCGGAAGCGGAGGCCCGAACCAGCACCTCCTTGTGCAGATACTCCCGGCCAACGCTGTAATAGGCGTTGTCGAAGCGGATGTGGTAATCCGAGGATACCTTAGCTGTCCGTCGCTCCATGTATTCGTAAGGAGCTGTTGGCAACGGCTGAAGTGCCTCACGCTCAGCTTCCCAGTAATGATTTCGGCTGTACTCCTTCTTTTTGAAAGACGCTTTATTGAGCTTGTCCAGGCGCGCCCAGAGATCGTTGTTAAACTGCTCCAGGCTGAAATATTCAAAGTCCTCCAGGTCGTGGAAGATGCCCTTTTCAAGGATGCCGACAGCATTCTCTACGGAACTCTTGTATTTGGGCTTTTTCACTTTGGCCGGAAGAATCACGGTGTGATTGTACTCCGCCCACTCGGCGTAATCCTTGTTCAGTTCTGGGGCGATCCAGTCTCGGTTGGCAATCACAGCTTGCTTGCAGTTATCGCAGACAACGAGCGCCGGAACGCCGCCGAAATACTGAAGCGCATGGTTGTTCACGGCAATCCACTGAGGTTCCTTGGTGGATACCATTCCCTCAGCATAGATGTACTGGGAATACGGCAGGACGGCAACAAACACCACAATATCCATTTGCTCCCCGGTGAGGTGGTCTACAAATTGGAAAGTCTTCCCGGCAAAGTCCACCTCCATCTTCTGCCCAGGGACTGCTGTGAAGTGCATGGTTTGCTTGTTCTCTGCGCACCAACTGGCGTACCGCTTGCAGAACTGGCGATACTGATAGGGCTGTGTGCCTTCCTCTCTGCACCTCTGCGCATAGCGGTTCCAGAGGTAAACGAGGGTCATGTTCTTGCGGGTGCTCATGGACTTGTGGATCTCCTCAAAATCTGGGAGAGCGAACCCTACATCCCGCCCATGTGAGGGCTGGGGCGGGCCATAAACGTGGTTGGCAATGGCGTAATTCGTGATCCCCTCCGGCAAGGGAAAACTGAGAGTTTCGCACTTTTTAAATGCGGCAAGGAAGTCATTGACCCCCGATTTGCTAATGCTGAGAAGCTTCGCAATCTCGCGTCCGGACATTCCGAGTCCGTAGTGTTTGATGATAATGTCTTTGTAATCCAGCATAACATTATCCTCCTAAAGTGTATTTCCGCTGATGCGGATACACCTATTATGAAAGATTGCTGGGTTACTTCAAATAGGTTGC
>JBJEBV010000042.1:0-13512 GCA_051870395.1 Candidatus Cryptobacteroides sp.
ACGTCCACCGGACGTTTGGCTTACCGCTCACGACCATCCTCGGGAGAAAATCTGATCTCTGGAATCTGATGCAAATCTGAAGCAAGTTATTTTTTTCAGATTACGTATCAAACTGCAAATATAGCCATAATTCTTGGTCTAGACAATTGCATCAGGCCTGATTTTGGTCTTGTCAATCGTCCCGGTCGTCTTCGAGAACGTGCAAGATGTCCCCGCCTTGACAAGTTTTTGCTAAAAATCTTGTATTTCAGCCAAAAATAGTCTAAATTTGCAGTCCTATTTGTGAAAACCGAATAATATAAAAACGTAAAATAATGAAAAGAACATTCCAACCATCTGTGCGCAAGCGCATTAACAAGCACGGTTTCCGTGAGCGCATGTCGACACCAAACGGACGCCGCGTCCTGAAGGCACGTCGTCGTCACGGACGCAAGAAACTTTCCGTATCTTCTGAGGAGAGGTTCTAATCCGTCCCCAAATTCGGGAAAATGATAAGTTGGAGATTGGCATTGATGCCGGTCTCTTTCTTTTTTATTGTTGTTGCACGTGTTTATTGTTATTGCACGTGGTATGAAGAATTGCAGGCCATCTTGCCGGAATCGGATGATTTTTATATATTCGTATTTGTACAGTGTATACCCATTGTCCAATGCCCAAACTGTCATCTCGGCTGGGCGACCTTCCCCTGTCATCTCGACTAGGCGAAGTGCGTGGAGAGATCTCTCGACTACGCTCTCGTAGATGACAATATGCTGGCTGATTATTGCCGTATGGATAGCGGATAATCAGTTATATTTACACAAGTCTGCACGCCGTGGAACGAAGAGTCCACAAAGCGAGTTAGGTTATATCGCCTGGCTCGCTTTGTGTTCACAGGGTTGGCCTGGATGAACTTGTGGTTCCGGCTAAACGGTAAGAACTGGGAATGCGGTATCGTAGACTGCGGAGGAGGCAGTAGAGGGGGAGCCTGTCCGAAAAGTGCCCTTTCAGTAGATTCTACCCCTGCCAGAGTACTGCTGAAGGCCGATTGCAGGCCGAGAGAACGACTTTTCGGACAGGCTGGGGGGGGGGACGGGAGCAGAGGACAAAGCAACTGGGAGGCGGAGAGAACGGCATCCAAGACGGCGGAGAGCTTGGTATCTGGAAATGTCCGGGAAATGAACAGATTTACGGCCGTTTCGCACTTCGGAAGGCAAAATGTCCGGAAAATGCCGTATATCCCGGACGAAATGAGAAGAATTAACCAAAAGCATAACGATATGGGAACTATCAGTGAAAAAAGAAGAAGATGCGAAGATGCCTTCAACAGTGGAGGGCCTTATTACCACGCCTACACATCAGGGAAAGACACGCCAATACTGTTTATCGACAAGAAAGATTTGGCATTTGTGATGAATGTCATTGCACAGGCCGCATATCTATATCCGTGTGTCCGGATCCTGGCTTTCGAAGTGATGAACAACCATCTCCACTTCGTTCTGGCCGGCGGCAGAGAGGATTGCCTGGCGTTTTGCAATCGCATACTCAAACGCATCCGGAAGTACTTCCCGGAGGCAGGCAAAACATCATTGTCGATTAAGGACATCAATGATCTGGCAGCATTGAGGAACAACATTACCTACGTTAACAGGAACGGATATGTGGCGGACACGAATCACACACCGTTCAGTTATCCCTGGGGTACAGGCCACTACTACTATCTGGACGGGCCGGCAGGAATTCCGGTCTCATGGGTGAGTTACGATGGGCTGAGGAGGATATTTCGCTGCCGTACCTTGTCAATATCAAGTAATTGGATAATGGTCGGATGCATTGATAACTTGCTTGAGGCGAGCGATTCTGCTAAATACGGGACTGTACGCAGCATCATTAGGCAACTCGACCTGACCGAGATTTACGTTTCTCCGGCATCATATTGTGACATCAATCTTGGAGTGTCAATGTTCCGTGATGCTCATCACTACTTCCAGGAAGTTACCAAAAACATAGAGGCTTACAGCGAATTGGCACTGGAAATTGGTGACAATGATTTTCTCACTGATTCCGAACTGTTTGCCAGGCTCGGCAGCATTCTTAAAGAGCGTTATGGAAATACCCGGGTCACAAGTCTGAGTGGCGCGCAGAAAGTTGATGTCGCCCGTATGCTTCACTATGAATACAGGGCATCAAACGGCCAGATTCGCAGGGTGCTCGGGCTTAGTCAATACGACGTAGACAACCTGTTCCCGCTCAGCAGGCATTGATCCGCTGACATGTTTATGGACAGCATAACGGCAGGTGCGAAACGCCGCACCCTTCAGAGACGAGGAGGTGGTATCTTATACAGCAAAGTGAACGACAGATGGGAGGCGGAGAGAACGGCATCCAAGACGGCGGAGAACTTGGTATCTGGAAATGTCCGGGAAATGAACAGATTTACGGCCGTTTCGCACTTCGGAAGGCAAAATGTCCGGAAAATGCCGTATATCCCGGCCGTTTCGCATCAAATGAAACGAAATGGCCGGGAAATATGGGAAATCCCGGCCGTTTTAGTAATCTTCAAAAAATAACCAGCATCATCTTAAGCATATCTTTCCGGTCCATATTTCCTCCCTCATCAGTCACGTAGCTACGGCTACTGTCCGGTCCGACTGCCGTCGGCTGCTCGCTGCAAACGTCCACCGGACGTTTGGCTTACCGCTCACGACCATCCTCGGGAGAAAATCTGACCTCTGGAATCTGATGCAAATCTGAAGCTAGTTATTTTTTCAGATTACTTAGTTGTGGCTGACCGGAATGAAAAGATGAGATGTCTGGCCTGACTAGCTTTGTGTTGGCCACGAGGTCTGGAAAACGAAAAAGGATGGCCGAAATCATCGGTCATCCTTTTCGTGCGCGGGAGCAGAGTCGAACTGCCACGCCTGTTACGGCACTACCTCCTGAGAGTAGCGCGTCTACCAATTTCGCCACCCGCGCATCAGAATGGATTGCAAATATACGAAATGTTTTGTAATTAGCAAGCGGACTTGTTATTTTCTTCTAACGAGCAGCCCGTCCATTATCTTCTGCTACATCATCCCTTCCACTGGCCGGAACTGCTCACTATAACATCAATCCCTGCCCCCCCCAGGCTGTCAGAAAAGTCTGCATTTCAGAGTCCAATCGGCCTTCTGTGCTATTCTGGCAGGGGGTAGCAGCACCCGAAGGGGCACTTTTCGGACAGGCTTCCTCTACGCCAGGTTTTATGTCGTTCCCAATCCGGCCCCGCATTCAGATAACCGTCTCGAAATGCACAGTCCTGCTCCATTTGTCAATGCTGAAAGTCACGGACGTAGCAGCGTAGTCAATGGTAATTGTCGCATCCTGCAGGTCATCCGAACTCCAGTCATAGCCACTTTCCGCCAGGTAATTGCCAATGGCGAAGGAACGAATCCCACCATCTCCGGAAATCAGGTCCAACATCAGGGAATTGTCCTTCTGCCTTGGTACACAGACTTGCAGAGAACCATCTCCAACTGCCTCCGCATCGGCGTGGAAACTGCCGGGATAAGGCTTTCCATCGTATCCGTAGCCGCAGACATTGCCCCGGATACGGATGGTGTAACTGCCTGTACCATTGAAAGATATCCTGATCCGGCAATGATTTTTCCGAAGGTCGCAATTCACAACGGCCCTATCACTTCTGGTATCGGCCATTGAGTGGGCCGTCCAAATTTCCGGGCAGGAGGAGCCTTCCTTTATCCTGAACCAGCATTCCCCATCCTCTTCCAAACGCTCAGCATCAGCCGGGTACAATGACAGTACATCCAGACCTCCTCTCCAAACTTTGAGGCTGACTTCCAGCCCGGAAATAATTGTGACGACCGAGTCCAAGTGCCTTCTCTCCCCGTCGAAGCCCAGCCTCTCCTCCACGTTCAACTCCCCTTCGTTGCCACGTTCCTCCTCCGCGTTCAACTCCCCTCCGGAGCCACGTTCCTCCTCCACGTTCAGCTCCCCTCCGGAGCCACGTCCCTTCTCCAGGCTCCGCCTCTCCGCCAAGCTCCTCCCTTCATTGGCACTCCGCCCCTCTTCAGCCTCATCCAGGCAAACGCCAACACCTTCTCCCAGCATCTCCACATCATCCTCCGCATACACAATCTTCAAAATGCAGGGGCATTGGTCCCTGTCCTCCTTCATGGAACAGCCCGGGCAGGTGATAAAGGACTGAAGGACGATGAACAAGAACAGGGACATCCCCGTATTTACAGTTTTCTCAATAGGCATCTCAACTCTCAGAAAATATAACTTACACCAATGATGACGTCACATGGCAGGATGAAGAATTTTCTCCCGGATTGTTCCAGGTCACCGCAGACGGGGCAGGAGTAGGTTGTGAACCATTCCATTCCACTCCACAGATTTGCGCCGAACTCAACATTGAAATGTTTGCCGACCATATAGGCGAATCCTGCTCCCAATCCCAATCCAACCCTGTCACCCTCCGTAGTCTTCGCTCTCCTGAGACCGCCTGCGTTGAATTCCTGGTATTGCAGCTTGCCTGCTACCCACCATCCGGAGTAGGAATGCCATGGCCAGTACCGCATCCCGCCATAATAGGCCTGCTGCTTGTTCCTGAAATGATCCTTGCCGAATGTGAAAGGATTGTACTTGGCGCCGGCAGTCAGGGTCCAGTGTCTCCCCATGGAGATGGATCCTTCCGCATTCAATGTCAAGAGATTGGCATATCCTGCGACATTGGTGGAGATCGAACCCTTTCTCCCTGCTGCCGCCCGGGCAGGTGAGTTTCCTGCGGCATTGGCAGTCATGTCCTCCCGGGGCCCTTCTTCAGCCGGGGCTGTACCCGCAAACAGCCCCAGAATCATAGTCAGGATGATTCTACTAAAGCGCATATCTTACAAATACTTGCTGAATGATCTGCTGCTTGTCCGGATACAGTTCCAGCAGTTTCAGTCGCAGTGCCTCCTTGGTCTTCACGTCCTTTGTCAGTGCTGCAAAGAGTTGTGCCCGGCTGATACCCCTTTCGTCGAGATATCTGAAAATCTGGGGATGAAACCAGAAGTTAAGCCCAGCTGAAGGCATCTCTCCTCCATACCTTTCGTTATACATCTTGTTCTGAAGATAATAGGCCCACATTTCTCCGATTTCACAATACCCTGCATCCGATTCTTGGCCTGTCCCGTAGGTCACGCCTCCGCTCGACACGAATGAGGTAATGATGAACTTGATGTATTTGTCCCAGTAGTCCTTTCCGACCTGGGCGAAATGACTGGCGTGGGCCAGTTCGTGGCAGGTCGTCGAATAAAGAGTGGAGTAGGATATGTCATTGTGCGCACCTATTGTGATGTCCGGGAGGAATGCTTTCAGGATGCTTGAGAACTCTCCCAGGAAACTTTTCACAAGCGCATTGTCGATTACCGCTCCCTGTCTCATCATCACCGCACTGCTGCTGTTGGCCTTCTGGAATATCCAGAGCCTCAATTTCTTCGGCGGTCTCGTGATGTTCATGTCATCTGCTCCGCATCTTGTGATGTAGTCGTATGCCGCATTGTTCACCACGGCCCTGCACCAGAGTTTCCTGTCGGAGTCAATCGTAATCTCGGCATCTTTTCCATCCGGACCATCCTTTCCCAAAGCCGAAGTGGAAGCCGGAACCACAATCTTGTTGAATCCGATGGCGAAGTCCTCCTTGTTCTTGAACATCAGGCGGTAACGCGGATTGGAAGAGTAGTTCTTCCCGATTTTGTAATAGCCGTCCCTGTCGGTATAGGCCGATGCGAACTTGACGAAAACATTGCATACGACCTTGACTCCGGCCACTCCGAAAGGCTTGCCTCCATTGGCGTCCTTGTCCACAATCGTAATCCTCCCCTCGGGCTTTTCGGCTTTTCCGCGGGTCCGGCTGCTGAGCATATCTTCATTGCCGGTCAGCCTGAATGCCTCCCTCTCTACTGCTTCCCAGTCGATACCGTCATCCGACTTGGTCCCGGTTTCCGGGATGTAGCAGTCATCAAGTACTTCATGTTCAATGCCTTCCGGCAATTCTGCCCCGTGGGGGATTACGGCATACTGCCAGGTTATGTCCTCCTCCTCAATCTCAGGGTCGTGATAATAGTCTCCATCCCGGATTATCTTGTAATCCAACGGATGGTCCATGAGGTCGTAGCCCGCATCCACGAGCCTCTGGTACTCCTCCTCACTCTTTGGCAGGAACCTGACATACACGTCCGTAGGGGTAATGTCAATCCTGTCCGCCTTGGTCGGATATAGATTCGCCAATGCCTTGGTGACGTTGGTTATTGAATATGGGTCTTCCAGTTTTTTGCCGAGCACAATCTGGTCGTGTCCCATTTCTTCCTTGCTGTCCCATCCGTCAAGCCCGATGTCAGCTCCTTTCTCATTGCATCCGCCTGCCATCATCAAGAGCAGGATGGATGATGTCATTGTCAATCTCCGCATCTCAATTTCAATTTGAAGCGCCCCGTTCCAGGCTGGAGCGCAATAGTGTCAGACTGGCTGCCTGGAAGCCGGTTACTTATCCCCGGAATTCGGGCCCTGGTTCCGGAAGGTTTTACTGTTGCAAAGTACGGGAGGATTATCCGCATTCGGAAAATGAAAACGGATAAATATTAAAATCGCCTTTTCTTGGTATTGTAGAGCCGTTTTTTTATATTTGCCACAATGAAATCTGACATAAATATGACAATGCTGAGAAAGACAATCATTGCAATTCTGGCCTTCCTGGCCGCTTTTGCTACAGCCACGGCACAGACTTATTCCGACATTATCAGGGATTACAGGCAGGCTGCTGTCGGCGTTTATCACCCTTATCATACCGGCGACCTGACAGACAGCCAGGCTCCAAAAGGCTTCAAGCCTTTCTATATTTCGCATTTCGGCCGTCACGGCTCCCGTTATCGTGCCCAGCCTGAGACATACACGCCATTGTATGACGGGTATGCGAAGATTGCCGACCTCCTGACCGGGGATGGCCGCATCATGATGGAGGGAGCATTGCAAATTGTTGAGGCTCATAAGGATATGTATGGCGAATTGACCCCTCTCGGGGCCAGGGAGCATTACGGGATAGCGCAGAGGATGTACAACCGTTTCCTGCCCGTTTTCCGCTCCAGGACCAGGAACGAGGTGGAATGTTGCGCCAGCACGGTTAACCGTTGCATTATTTCAATGTGCAATTTTTCCCAGGGCCTCGATGACTGCAACCCTGGCCTGGACTTCGCCTTCTACACGGGCGACCGCTATATGGCCTATATAATGAAGGGTAATCCCCATAAGGAAATCAAGGCTTATGTGAAGAACCATCTCGGCCCGCTCAAAAGGGAACGTTGCGGATACGGCAAGCTGTTCGCGACCATGTTTACGGACCCTGATGCGGCCGCTGCCAGGCTGAAGGACCCGTATAAGTTTGCATTGGCATTTTATGATGCTGCTGCAATGGCACCGGATCTGGACTTCCTCGGGATTGATCTGTTACAATACTTTGACATTGAGGAACTTACTGCATTTGCAGAATGCGATTCCGACGATATGTTCGCTGAGGTGGCCAACTCTTGTGAGTTCGGCGATTTGGCGATGAGCCCGGCGGATGACCTGCTGGAAGACTTCATTGTCAAGGCGGATGCTGCACTTCAGGACAATTCACACCGGGCTGCCGACCTGCGTTTCGGCCACGATTCAGGGCTTCTGCCGCTGGCCTGCCTGATCGGCATCAGGGAGATGAGCGTCAAATACCCTTCGGAGACGGCCCACGACAATTGGAATACGTACGAGAGAATTCCGATGGGCTCAAATCTCCAGATGATATTCTACCGCAATGCGGCCGGCAAGGTCCTCGTGAAACTGCTTTACAATGAGCAGGAAACCTGTATTCCTTCCATTGAGCCGTTTTCAGGCAACTATTATGATTGGGGGACTCTCCGCTCGTGGCTGGCCTCCCGGGTCGAATTTGCAAGAACAAATCTTGAATAATGAAAATAGTATATCTGGACGCGGCCACGGTGGGGGATACCTCATTGGCCTGCATAGAGGAACTTGGCGAGCTGGTCTGCTGGCCTGAATCCACGGCGGAGGAGGCATTGACCAGGGTCAGTGACTGCAATGTGTTGATTGTCAATAAAGTGTTGGTGACAAGGGAACTTCTTGACGCAGCTCCCGAACTCCGCCTTGTATGCGAGGCAGCCACAGGTGTCAACAACATTGACCTCGAGGCCTGCCGTGAGCGTAACATTCCTGTGCGCAATGTGGCGGGGTATTCGACGGACTCTGTAGTCCAGGCCACATTCATGCACATTCTCTCCCTTCTCGGCAACGCCCCGTACTTCGACGATACAGTCAAGAACGGAACCTATTCCGCAGGGACATTGTTCACGGATGTGTCAATGCCGTTTTTTGAAATCACTGGCAAGCGCATCGGCATTGTCGGAATGGGCGCAATCGGAACGGGTGTCGCAAGGGTTGCGGAGGCATTCGGTATGGAGGTGGTCTATTATTCTACTTCCGGCACCGGACACTGCAAGGAATGGCCGAGCATTTCCCTGGAGGAACTGATGCGCACATCCGATGTCATTTCTATACACGCTCCTTACAATGAGAGGACGGCCGGCCTTATCGGCGCAGAGGAATTGTCAATGATGAAGCCTACGGCAATGATTGTCAATATGGGCCGCGGCGGAATCGTGGACGAAGCCGCATTGGCACAGGCCATTGACAATGATCTTATAGGCGGGGCAGCCCTGGATGTGTTCACCCGGGAACCACTTCCGGGTGACAGCCCGTTGCTTCGGACACGTCACCCGGAAAAGTTGAGGTTTACGCCTCATACGGCCTGGGCAAGTGTCGAGGCCAGGGCGAGGCTTGTAAAATCAATTGCAGGAAATATCAGGGAGGAAATGGGTCTCTGACCTATTCCCACTCGATTGTGGCAGGCGGTTTCGACGAGATGTCATAGACTACGCGGTTCACTCCGCGGACCTTGTTGATAATCTCGTCGCTAACCTTTGCGAGGAAGTCGTAAGGGAACTGGAACCAGTCTGCCGTCATTGCGTCCGTGGATACCACGGCACGGAGGGCTACAGGGTTCTCGTATGTCCTCTCGTCACCCATTACACCCACGCTCTTGACAGGAAGGAGAATGACTCCGGCCTGCCAGATGGCGTCGTAGAGGTTGGTGGCCATAACTCTCGGATCAGAGGCTGAAGGGAAGCCCATGCCTGTGCAGTCATAGTTGCGCAGACCTCTAATATATATATCATCCGCCTCGCGGAGGACCCGGAGTTTCTCCTCTGTAACGTCACCGATGATTCGAATAGCGAGGGATGGTCCCGGGAATGGATGTCTTCCGATGAGTTCTTCCTTGATGCCGAGGGAACGGCCCACTTTGCGGACCTCATCCTTGAACAGCATCTTGAGCGGCTCCACGACCTTGAGGTGCATCTTCTCCGGAAGTCCGCCCACATTGTGGTGAGACTTGATTTTGGAGGCGATGCCCGGGATGCCGGCAGATTCGATTACGTCAGGGTAAATGGTGCCCTGGGCCAGCCATTTGGCATTTTCAATAGTCCTGGCGTATTTGTCAAAGGTCTCGACGAAGAGTCTTCCGATAATCTTTCTCTTGGCCTCAGGCTCGGTAACTCCTGCGAGTTCACAGAGGAATTCCTCCGATGCGTCCGCACCGATGACATTGAGACCCATGTCCTCGTAAGAACGCATTACGTCCTCGTATTCATTTTTGCGGAGGAGTCCGTTGTTTACGAAAATGCAGGTGAGGTTATGTCCTATGGCCTTGTTCAGGAGCACTCCGGCCACTGTCGAGTCCACGCCGCCGCTGAGTCCGAGAATGACTTTGTCGTCGCCAATCTGGCTGCGGAGTTCCTCCACTGTCGTCTCAATGAATGAGGCCGGGGTCCATTCTCCCTTGCACCCGCAGATGTCGAATGCGAAATTGGAGAGAATCTTGGTACCTTCAACACTGTGGAATACCTCCGGATGGAACTGGACTGCGTATACTGCATTGTCCTTGAACTGGAAGGCAGCATTGACAACATCGTCAGTGGAGGCGATTACCTCTGCGTTTCCAGGAATTGCAGAGATGGTGTCGCCGTGGGACATCCAAACCTGGGAATGTGCTTCCACGCCCTTCAGGAGAGGGGATCCGGCCTTCACGACGTTCAGCATTGCGCGTCCGTACTCCCTTGCCAGCGAGCCTTCCACGCAGCCTCCGCATTTGGCGGCGATGTACTGCGCTCCGTAGCAGATTCCGAGGAGAGGAAGTTTTCCGATAATTGAGTCAATGTCAATCTGAGGAGCGTTCGTATCCCTTACAGAGCAAGGACTCCCGGAAATGATGACACCCTTCACGGACTGGTCAAGTTCCGGCATTTTGTTGTAAGGATAGATTTCGCAGAAGACATTCAGTTCCCTCAGGCGTCGTCCAATGAGCTGGGTCACCTGGGAACCGGCATCGAGAATGATGATTTTTTCCGTCATATTTAGATTATTATGCCGCAAAATTAATACAAAAAGTTCATTAAAACCGAAGAAATGAGTAATTTTGCAGGTTGTTTTATTGGAAAAGTTATATGGATGTAAGGAACATCGCGATTATCGCGCACGTTGACCACGGCAAGACTACCCTCGTGGACAGGATGATTTATCAGGCCAATCTTGTCCGCCAGCCTGAGAATCTTGGGGAGTTGATATTGGATAACAATGACATTGAGCGTGAGAGAGGTATCACCATTCTTGCAAAAAATGTCTCTGTAGTATATAAAGGTGTAAAGATCAACATCATCGATACTCCGGGCCACAGCGATTTCGGTGGCGAGGTGGAGCGTGTGCTCAATATGGCCGATGGCGTTCTCCTGCTTGTGGATGCGTTCGAGGGCTGCATGCCGCAGACCCGTTTCGTCCTGCAGAAGGCGCTCCAGATGGGCAAGAAGCCGATTGTCGTAGTGAACAAGGTGGACAAGCCGAACTGCCGTCCGGACGAGGTGCAGGAAGAGGTCTTCGACCTTATGTTCTCGCTCAATGCCAATGAGGACCAGCTTGATTTCAAGACGATTTTCGGAAGTGCCAAGCAGGGCTGGATGTCCAATGATTGGAAGACTCCGGCCAATGACATAACTGCGTTGCTGGATGCCATTCTTGAAGTGATTCCTGCCCCTGCGATGAACGAGGGTACACCACAGATGCTTATTTCCTCACTCGAATATTCTCCTTATGTGGGCCGTATCGCAGTCGGTAGGGTTACCAGGGGTACGCTTTCTGTAGGAATGAATGTCAGCCTCTGCAAGAGATATGACAGGATTGAGAAGCAGAGGATCAAGCAGCTTCTCATTTTCGACGGCCTTGGAAAGAAGGAGGTCAAGGAAGTTCAATGCGGCGATATCTGCGCCGTAGTGGGCATTGACGGTTTCGAGATTGGCGATACAATCGCAGATTACGAGAATCCAGAGGCGCTTCCTCCGATTGCCGTGGATGAGCCGACGATGAGCATGCTCTTTACCATCAACAATTCCCCGTTCTTCGGCAAGGATGGCAAGTTCGTGACTTCCAGACATATAAAGGACCGTCTGGACAAGGAGCTCGAGAAGAATCTCGCCTTGCGCGTGAAGCCGGGTCTCAATGCGGACTCGTTTGTGGTTTACGGACGAGGCGTGCTTCATCTTTCCGTCCTCATTGAGGAAATGAGAAGGGAGGGATTCGAACTTCAGGTAGGCCAGCCGAAGGTTCTGGACAAGACTATCAACGGCCAGAGATGCGAGCCTATCGAGGAACTCAGCATTGAGGTTCCGGAGCAGTTTGTCGGTGCAGCGATTGAGATTTCGACAAGGCGCAAGGGCGCATTGATACACATGGAACCGAGGGGGGACAGGACGCTTCTCGAGTTTGAAATCCCGACCCGCGGTCTAATGGGACTCAGGAGCAATCTTCTGACGGCATCCCAGGGCGAGGCCGTCGTGGCTCACAGGTTCAAGGATTACCAGCCTTACAAGGGTGACATTGACCATAGGATGAACGGCTCCCTTGTTTCTCTTGAGACAGGTGAAGCAATAGCCTACTCGATGAACAAGCTCCTGGACCGCGGCCGCTTCTTCGTGGACCCGGGCGAGGAGATTTATATGGGAATGGTAGTCGGCGAGCATACCCGCGACCGTGACCTCAATGTGAATATCTGCAAGACGAAAAAGCTGTCCAATGTGCGTGCAGCAGGCAGTGATGAAAAAATTATTCTGCCTCCGCCAGTCAAGATGTCTCTCGAGGAAATGTTGGAGTATATCAATGAAGATGAATTAGTTGAGGTTACTCCGCATCACCTCAGGATTCGAAAAATTCACCTTGATCCGCTAGAAAGAAAAAGAAAAAGCGGCGAAGACGATTGATATTCCAAAAATATTTATTACCTTTGCGGTCCTATCTATTTATGGGCGATATGAAAGATACTTTTATAATACCTTTGAATGGATTGAAACAGGGCAAGACGCAGTTTTCCTGGAATGCAGGAGCAGAGTTCTTCAGGCAGTTTGACAACAAGGACATCAAGGATGCGGATATCTTGGTAGATGTGGAAGTGGAGAAATCCGGCACCTATCTCGGGATTGATGCGGAGGTCAGCGGAAATTTGACCGTGGCGTGTGACAGATGCGGTGATGATGTCAGTTTGCCTATCAGGACGGCAATATGCCAGAGCATAAAGTTCGGTGCCGAGCCTGTCAATGCTGAAGAAGTCGTGGTAAGTGCTGAGGATGAAAGGGAAACGGTCTATCTTCCGGAGGACGGAGACGAGTTGGATATGAGCCAGGCTGTGTATGATTTCGCTTGTTTGGCTTTGCCGATGCGGAAGGTCCATAATGATGGAGAATGTGACCCTGTTGCTCTCAAATATCTTTCTGGTGGGGATTTTGCTCCTGGGGAAAAGAGTGAAGAGAGTGTTGAAAGTCCCTTTGCCGTACTCAAGGGATTGTTTGATGAGGAAAGCGGACGCTAGTCCGGAGTACGGATAAAATGATTAAAATATTTAAAAGTAAATAACAATGGCACATCCGAAACACAAACTTTCCAAGCAAAGAAGGGATAAGAGGAGAACTCACGATTTCGCTGCAGTTCCGACTCTTGCTACTTGCCCTAATTGCGGTGCTACAGTAATGTATCACAGAGTATGCCCAGAGTGCGGCTATTACAGAGGCCGCCAGATTATTGAGAAGAAGGTAGCTGAATAAGCCCTTTTTCCCCAATGGTCCCGTAGTTCAACGGATAGAACGGAAGTTTCCTAAACTTTAAATAGTGGTTCGATTCCACTCGGGACTACCAACAATGTCGAAGTGACTGAGATTTTTCCCGGTCACTTTTTTTATTTGCCTCCGCAGGTGCTCCTTCTGGGCTGAAGTGGTTTTTCAATGATGTTTTGACATTTTGGCTTGGACCTTCCGCGAATGGCCGGATATCCAGGATGGCGCCAAAATTTTTTCTCATCCATAACTCCCGCAAGCCCTGATACTTAAAATGATAAACCCGTAA
>JBJEBV010000043.1:0-2470 GCA_051870395.1 Candidatus Cryptobacteroides sp.
GACCGAAAAGATATGCATAAGATGATGCTGGTTATTATTTGAAGATTACTGAATTGAAAACTTTTGCTTATATTCGCAATATTGTAAAATACGGAGGAATTATGCTTTATCCGATAGGAATACAGAGTTTTTCTGAGATCAGGGATAACGGATATGTCTATGTAGACAAGACCGCATTGATGTACAAGATGGTGAAAGAAGGAAAGTATTATTTCCTTTCGAGGCCACGCCGTTTCGGTAAAAGCCTGCTTATCAGCACTTTGGAAGCATATTTCCTCGGAAAGAAAGAATTGTTCGAAGGGCTGGCCGTAGCTGGACTGGAGAAGGATTGGGTGGAGTATCCGGTGCTGCATCTGGATTTGAATACTGAAAAATACGATGCGCCCGAGGTGCTCTCCAATAAAATTTCGGAAACATTGAAGTTTTGGGAGGCAGAATACGGAGGGAGCGACTCCGGGTTAAGTCTCCCGATGCGATTCGAGGGAGTCATCCGCCGTGCCAAGGAAAAGACCGGCCGCAATGTCGTAATCCTCGTTGACGAATACGACAAGCCGCTGCTCCAGGCCATTGGGAATGAGGCACTTCAGCAGGAGTACCGCAACACGTTGAAGAGTTTCTACGGGGCATTGAAGAGTATGGATTCGTGCATCAAGTTCGCCCTGCTGACAGGTGTCACCAAGTTCGGGAAGGTCAGCGTGTTCAGCGACCTGAACAATCTTAACGACATTTCGATGGACCATCGTTTCTATGACCTCTGCGGCATCTCCGAAATTGACCTGCACCAATACTTTGACGAAGAGATCAACGGACTCGCCAAGGCGAATGGCCAGACATTCGAGCAGGCCTGCGAGCAGCTGAAACTTGACTATGACGGATATCATTTCACCTATGACACACCGGGAATGTACAATCCGTTCAGCATCCTGAACACGCTTTCTAAGCAGCGTTACGGCAGTTACTGGTTCGAGACCGGCACTCCGACATTCCTCGTAGAACTGCTCCAGAAAGCGGATTTCAATCTTGAGCAGATGTCCAGTATGGAGGCTGACGCCGATACACTCGGAAGCATTTTCAATGACGACAACCCTATTCCTGTCATCTACCAGAGCGGTTATCTGGCCATCAAGGGCTATGACCGGGAATTCGGCCTATACAAACTTGGCTTTCCGAACCGCGAAGTTGAGAACGGATTCCTGAAATTCCTGCTGCCATTCTATACGGCAAAACGGAATACCTCCTCCGCCTTCGAAATAAGCAAATTCGTGGCAGACATCAAGTCCGGCAATGCTGACGGCTTCATGCAGCGTCTCCAGTCCTTCTTCGCTGGTGCGAAGTTCGACCAAATCGCCAAGGACACCGAGAATTGGTTCCAGAACGTGGTCTTC
Source organism: Candidatus Cryptobacteroides sp. (assembly GCA_051870395.1). Taxonomy (GTDB): domain Bacteria; phylum Bacteroidota; class Bacteroidia; order Bacteroidales; family UBA932; genus Cryptobacteroides. The sequence continues at coordinate 1,386 of JBJEBV010000043.1, forward strand.
ATAGTGACCAGCCTCTGCGGCCTGTACATCGAAGCCGAGCACCAGACCAGCAACGGCCGCATTGACCTTCTCCTGAAGACCGACAAGTATATCTACATTATGGAACTCAAATATGACGGCTCAGCCGAAGAGGCCCTCAGGCAGATTGACGAGAAGGGCTACGCTCTTCCTTGGCAGGCCGACGGCCGCACCGTCATCAAGGTCGGGGCCAACTTCAGTTCCTCGCTGCGCAGGCTGGAGAAGTGGATTGTCAGCGAGTAGAGAACTACATCCTCATCATGGCCGCCGGGCTTATCTTAAGAATCCGGCAGATAGAGCCTGCCAACAACAGGCTGGGTTCCGCTCTGCTGGAGGTGTTTCAAAAAGGACCTAAGTCTAAATCAAACCTAGGTCCATCGACAATCTCGAAAAAGATGCCGATTTTTATAAACTATTATCCAGACTCTAATGATGAACCGTAAATCTATTTGGGTCACCTTCCACAATCAATCCAGAAGACTGAATCGCTGAGATAATTCCATTAATCCAATTCTCTTTCGCCTCTGAAAATGAAAAGGAGAAATCCACCTGTGATGTTTTAAATAGGAATACGGTCCTGCCAATTAGGGATGTTCGAGAGACTTCCTTGATCTCAGACAATGGAATGTTGATTACTTCCTGATCGCCTTCATTGCTTAACGAAATAAAAACGCCCAAGAAGGCCATCTTCCATATACTAAATTTGTGATATATTAGTCTATCATTCGTAAGATATACAATGCCAAAAGATGCTTTGTATATTTTATTGTCAAAATAGCAATTAGACGTACCCTTCCTGAGCAATTGTTCACCGGTTCGTAAATAAATTTTCATAATTCAACGCATTTAGACAAATAGACAAACATTTAGAATGAACGAAACGCCAACTCCTATCCAAGCCCATTTAGAACAGGATCTAGCCTTAATTGGAGATTCCGATTTATAGACACCCCAAAGAATCCAGCCTACTACTGGAAACACGAAAGACAACACATTCAGGGCCGTGTTTGGTTCGTAAGCCTCCGGTCAGCCACGTCATAGAATCATGAAGAAGAACCCCGATCTTT
>JBJEBV010000044.1:0-13378 GCA_051870395.1 Candidatus Cryptobacteroides sp.
CGGACGACCCTCTGTTCGTATGGCCGATTCCTCAGCACGAGCTCAATTCGCCGGGATCAGAAGTTCAGCCTAATGATAGCAACCGATAAAACCGAATGACAATGAGACATCTGAATATCATAACATTGGCGGCTGCCGCAGTACTTGCGCTGGCCTCCTGCCAGGAAGAGTTCACCACTTATTCCGGCCCGTCCTACATTGCATTTCCGGATACATTGAGCATCTGTCCAGTACAGCAGGGCGGCGAGCCGTTCGACCTTGTAGTGGCTTCTACCAGCACCTCCGACCATGACAGGGTATTCGGAGTGGAGGTGGTTGCCTCCAAATCAAATGCGGTTTACGGACATCATTACCGCCTGGAATCCCAGACCGTCGTCATCCCTGCCGGGGAGCGTACCGCAAATATCAGGGTAATAGGCAATTATGACAATGTCGCAGCAGAGGACTCCCTGAGTGTAACATTGGCATTGGTCTCCGCCGGGGACGAGAATTGGGATCTCTACGGACAGCAGACACGTATTCTCCTGAAGAAAATCTGTCCGTTCGACATTCACAATTTCGAGGGATGGTGCAGGGTGACATCATCATTCTGGCTCCAGTATTCTTCCACATTGGATTACAGCCGTCTTGTGAAGGCCGAGGTAGTGGATGACAATTCTGTCATTATCAAGGACTTCCTTATGGATGGCTTCGACATTGAAATGTCATTCGACAATTCCGACATTGTCAATCCTGCCATCACCATGGGTGACGAGCAGATTATCGGAGACACCAGGATTCCGTTCAACTACATCCACGGTGACGGGTACATCCGGGCATACGAGGCTCCTATAGACTGGTCCATCGACATCTGCGGAAGGTTTGCTATCACATATATGACCCTGTATGTCAAGAATGTGGGAACTATCGGAACTTTCGTGAACATTATTGAGTGGCTTACCGATGAGGAAGCCGAAGGACTTGAATAAAAACTACTTTAATTATTTCAATATGAAAACGAACTATTTGTTGGCCTCTTTGGCCTTGTCCGCTGCGATGATTTCGTTTGCGGGCTGCAAGCAGGACGAGCCTGAAAAGAAGATTACCTTCCCTGAGGCACAGAGCCTGGAAATTTCGATTGACGAGCAGCTGCCTCTCAACTTTGAGGCTGAGGCTGACTGGAAACTCACCATTGACAAGCAGTGGTTGGTATTCGTGGACGGGGAGGCACAGGTATCCCAGCTTTCCGGTGTTGCAGGTCCGGTATCCCTGACTCTCACCACCGCTGACGTTACTGCCATCTTCGATGAGGAAACCGCTACCATTGACATTACAATGGGTACGGAGACCCAGACTCTCTGCACCGTCAAGAGGCTTGCCGCTGAGCGTACTGCCGCAATGTGGAGCCTTCCTTGGTCAGGAGATGGTGAGGAAATCACCAGCCTTGACTTCACATACGAGTGGGGTTCTGTTTCTACTGCCAAGGTGACTTTCTCAGCCAATTTCGACTGGGTTGTAAAGTCCATTCCTGACTGGATGGAAGGAGAACTCTTCTCCGGTGTCGCCGGTGGCTGCGACACCCAGAACTACAAATACTTCGGTGTCAAGGAGGAGGCATATCCATACGAGAAGACCGGAGATATCGTCATTTCCGACCAGAGCGGCGAGCATGAGTTTACCTTCCCTGCCACTTTCTCTGGAATGGGTGACGAGGACCTTATTGTCCGTGACGGTAAGAAGGACATCTGGTCTATCTCATTCTCCGCAAATCACTTCGTAAAGGCAATGGGCCCTTCCGGAATGGAGGAGACAGACAGGACATCCATGGACCTCTCCATCATGACCAAAAACATGGAGTATATGGTGATGGCTCTCGAGCAGAAGGATCCGTATGGGATGGGCCAGATGATGTGGTTCCAGGACCCTTGGCAGCTCGTAGTCGATACAGACACCCCGGGTATGGTCAAGGTTTCAGTAGATTCTGAGATGGCCGAGGCCTTCGAGGGTTACATCCTCATTGTCCCTAAGGCTCTCTGCCCAGAGAATCCGGACGATTTCGACCAGTTCTGGTTCAGGACCAACGCTTCCAAGTTCGTGGACAGCGATTATATGATTCCAGTGACTGTTGACGCTCCTGTATCAACCGCAGGTGGCTTCATGCTGTCATGGACAAGGACAATGGAAAAGGGCGAGGCTGTACCGTTTACCTCTTATGAGGGCTTTGGCGGAATGAAACCGTCTGAGTTCCAGTATGGTCTTCCTGATGACAATACATACGTATATGAACTTCCTGCCACCATTTCCGGTCCGCTTGCGATGCTTCCTATAGGCTTCCCTTCAGACTGGCAGGCCGGTATTATCAGTGGCGAGACCTTAACATATCTCTTCAAAGCTACAGGAGAGGGCTTCTCTACTGACAATTCCAACTTTGATGTGGCTGCCAACATTTATGATTCCAACTGGCAGTCCCACATGGCTCTCTCATACTCCGAGTCCGCTATGACGGCTGCTCCGAGCGGTTCGTTCCTTGTAGTTTCCTTCTATCAGAATATGTCTGAGCTTGAGATGTACAAGCCGTCCGCAGCTTTGGTACTCGTCAAGATGTAAGTAATCTTCCAGATTGAAATAATAACAAAATTTGATAATGAAATTCTTCAACCGTATTTTGCGGTCACTTTTACCGGTTATCGCCACGGCATCCGTATTCGTCGGATGCCGTGACGAAGAATCGGAGCCGGTGTCAGGCTATGGATATGTCCAGTTCTATCTTTTCAAGGACGCGTCCTATACGAAGGCCGGCCAGAACGAACTGGAATTCCTCGCAGATGCCGCAAAACTCAAAGTGGCCCTCCGTACAACAGACAATGACATAATCACCCCTACCGTGACGGTGGAGGCTTCAGACAAGTCTCTGGCCGAGTACGGTATGCAGACTGACAAGTTCAAGCTGCTGGCAGGTGACTATACGATTACTTCGTACCAGATTCTCGACGCATTGGACAATCCCGTATTCATGGGAGAACCGGACGGGGAGACGACTATAAGCGTGGTCGCCGGAGGACTTGTCACCCAGGATCTTACAGTCAATGTCACGGAGAGAGGCAAAGTTCATTTCACCCTCGTGAAGAATTCTCCTGAGGTGAAGTCCTCAGGCGTGGATTCATATCCGTTCTATATGATAATGTCTGCCGATGTGACTGTCAGGAACACCCTGACCCACGAATCGACGACATTCACCAACCTTGCGGTCGAGCACAAGTTCGTCGAAAGGGAGGACGGGTATATGACTGCTGTCTGCGAGTCGGACACGCTCGTCACCATCAAGGGTGGAACATACGAGGTGACCAAGTTCGTCACATACTTCGACAAGCGGAGAAAGGTCAAGGAGACCTGCACGAACGTGGCGCAGAACAGTTTCATTGTCAAAGACAACCAGGTCACCGAGGCATCAGTACCGGTGACTCTCGACCTTACGGTAGGATATATCCAGGATGCGATTGCCCTCAAGAAAATCTGGGAGGGACTTGACGGACCGAACTGGAAGGTCAAATGGAATTTTGATGCAGATGTGGATATCTGGACAGCCCAGCCGGGAGTCCAGATTCTCGAAGACGGCCGCATTGCCTCCCTCAATTTCGAGGACACGGGGGCCCGTGGACCTATGCCGGCTGCTATTGGTGACTTGTCCGAACTCAGGATGCTGATTCTCGGTACCCATTCGTACGTTGAGGGAACATCCGTCCTTGGCAGGTCACAGAAATATACCGAGTTTTCCCCTGGGAGCAGGCAGGAGTTGAGAGAGTCGTTCACCAGGACATTCGTGAAGAACACGGACAGGTATGACTGCTTCTCTGACGAACTGCGTCTCGGCCTGAAACTCAAGAATGTTCCGCTCGTGGAGGATGCCGCTCCGCTCAGGACCCTTCCCGGTCCTGGCGATGCCGTAAACTATTCCAACGGCATTACATCCCTTCCGGCGGAAATCAACAATCTCAAGAAACTCCAGTATCTCTATGCCGCATATTCCCCATTGGAGACACTTCCTGAGGATATGTCCGGAATGGAGTCACTCACAGATGTGGAGATGTTCTATCTCCCTGACATTACGGAGTTCCCGAAGGGCTTGGCGACCCTGCCGAAACTCCAGATGATTACATTCGCCTGCAATTATGAGGTTACAAGCCAGAGCATGTACGACGGACTTGTGGCCATCAATTCAAAAGCCGCCGCATCTTCAATACAGGGCCTGTATCTCCTGAATCAGAAGATGGACCGCATACCGGATTTGAGGAACTGCGAAAGGCTGTCTGTCCTGAACATCCAGAACTGCGGGGTCAGCGCCTTCGAGGCACCGTTCGGCAAGAAGCATTACTTCGTCCAGTTCTTTGCGAACGGCAACAATCTCACATCCCTGCCAGTGGATGAATACGGCTATTTCCTCGGATATGACGGAAATACCGAGGAACTGATTTTCTCCGACAACAAGTTCACTTCAATGCCTGACATTTTCGAGGCCAAATCCCTCTACAGTATGGGTACAGTGGACTTCTCCGGCAACCAGATAAGTTCTTTCGACAATTTCGACGGAAGCGGTTACCGCGGGGTGAACTGCGAAGTCCTGAATCTCGCTTACAACAAGCTCACCGAGTTCCCGGTGGAAATTGCCAAGAGCAACTCCGCATTGAAATATATCCAGCTTCAGGGCAATGGTATCGAGAAGGTTTCCGAGGAAGCCCTCGAAAGCGACAAAATCGGAACGATTACTACCATTGACCTGTCATACAACAAGCTGAAGTCACTTCCTGACAAATTCAACTCATCCACGTTCCCGTATCTGACGGGACTGGACCTGAGCTACAACAGGTTCACGGCCTTCCCTTACGCTGCGGTGAACAACCAGTACCTTACTGTCTTCATCTTCCGCCACCAGCGTGATGCAGAGGGCAACAGATGTATGCGAGAATGGCCTACCGGCATCGGCGGTGCGCTGTTCGGACTCCGGGCCCTGTATCTCGGCTCCAATGATATCAGGGCTGTCAATGACAACCTTTCGTACCTGATATACAACTTGGATATCAGCGACAATCCGAACATCAGCATTGACGTAAGCAACATCTGCTCCTACATCGGAGCCGGCTATTTCAATTTGATTTACAGTCCTGACCAGGATATCAGGGGCTGCGACCAGTATCTTAATCTCAACAAATAGGAGGGCCGGGAAATGAAGAAGACTATATCAGTATTGATGATTATTTCTCTCCTCACAGCAGTATTTTCCTGCCAGGAGGCTGAGAAGACAGTCGGTTTCGGAATCGCTACCGATACTATTACGCTTGGTCCTGAAGGCGGCATTGAAATCGTCAGCCTTGATGCGGACGAGGGTTGGATTGCCAATGCCACAGTACCGTGGATTGTGGTTTCCCCTTCCAACGGCTATGGCTCCATTGATTGCGAGGTGAAGGTTGACACCACATTGCTTTCCGGTGACGTGCGCAGGGGGATTGTCCGTTTCACCGCAAAATCCGGCGAAACCAAGGATCTCTCCGTGATACAGACCGGCTATGACAATGTCATCTCGCTCTCCTCTACCGAGGTGGATGTCCCGAGTTATGAAGCCTACGGGAAGAGATACTTCGAGGTAAGCCTGACATCCAATGTCCCTGTCACCGTGGAGAATGATGCCCAGTGGATCAAGATTTCTGATTTTGACCTCAATCTGGACAGGGGCTCACGTCCCCGTACAGTGAAGCTCCGCATTGACTGGGAGACCAACAACCGCCCACAGGAAAGGCTTGCGGAAGTCAAGTTTGTTCCGGCACAGGGCGTGGAGATGACCAGGCAGGATGTGCTGAAAATTGTCCAGGAAGCTGCTGATGATATTCCGGACAGCAGGGAGGGAGACTCCCTGGCAATTGTCGGCTGTGCAAGGAGTCTCGGCTTCGATATGGGCAAATATGAAGGCGAGAATATGTCCAACTGGAACATTGTCCAGCTCTGGGAGCCTACTGACGAAGGTTTCACTGAGGACAAGAGAGGCCGTGTCAAGGCTTTGGCATTCTCATATTTCTTCACCAAGGACGGTATTCCTTACGAGATTCAGTTCCTTTCCAAACTGGAGACCCTGGTTCTCTACAGTAACGGAAATTCCTTCCTCTACCGCTTCCATTCGGGCGAATATCTCTCCAAACTTACCAATCTCAAGCATTTCCAATGCTTCGCAATGGGGCTTTCCGAGCTTGACGAGGACTTCAAGAATCTCAGGAACCTGGAGACATTGATTCTCGCCGCTAACAATTTCGATGAGGTTCCTCCGATTCTGACTCCAGAGAACTTCCCGAATCTCAAGTATCTGGATTTGGCTGCAAACCGTGTCAGGGTTCTCTTCGACATGACCACGACCACTGCAGACAAGGAAGAATGGGGCGGTCTTTACAAGAATGACGAGAACAATTTCCCTACCTGGCTCCTGAAATGGGAGAACCTGGAGTATCTCCGCCTTTCCAACAACTATTTGCAGGGCGAAATCCCTGATATGGAGGATTACGAAGTCCGCTGGACCGAGGAGGAAGTCGCCGCCAATGACACCCTTCCGCACGGAAACAACAATCCGGCCGGATACAATCTCGTAGGCAAGCCGAAAGTGCTCCCGAATGCGACATATTTCGCCATCAACCTCAATCTCTACACCGGCGAGATTCCTGAATGGATTCTCTACCATCCGCATCTTATGGAATGGGCACCGGACATCCTCGTCTTCAACCAGGACAGCGAGACGGTAAGAGCTGACGGCAAGACCCCGGGCTTCAGCAACATCCCTGTATCCCCGGACTACTATTATGAAGCATATCCATTGTTGAAACCGGATTATTACGACCAACTGTGATGAGAAACTCAATCAAATATACAGTTGCCGCCTTCATTGCGGCAATGATTGCAGGCGCCTGTGACTCCTCCGAGGCTATCCAGCCGGCGAAGGGGCCTTCCGCCACCATTGTGAATTCGCCTGAAGACGCCATAAGCGGCGAGCTTGTCATCAAGTTCCGCCCTGAGCTTGGCGAACTTCTGGACAAGGCCGGCCTCGCAACCAAGTCAGCAGCAGGCGAACGACGTTTCGGCAGGCTCGGAATCAATACTGTTGACGAGCTTATGGACATTATCGGGGGATATGAATTCGAGCGTGTCTTCCCTGTGGACCCGAGGACCGAGGAGACTGCGAGGAAGGAAGGCCTGCATCTGTGGTACATTGTCCGTTTCGATGAGAATACGGATGTAGTGGATGCGGCCCGCAAGCTGTCCGGGCTGGGAGAACTGTCGAAGATTGAATACAGCAAGACGCTCCGCAAGATGACTGGTTCAATGCCCGTACCATTCTCACTTTCAGGAACTTCCACTTCCGTCTTCAATGACCCGGGACTTCCTTACCAGTGGGACTGCATCAATACAGGTTCAATACCCGGGGAGGATCTTCAGCATCTTGTGGCCGGCGACGACATGAACTGCGCCGAGGCCTGGAAGAAATGCGCCGGAGACCCTTCTGTTATAGTTGCCGTCATGGATGAGGGCGTGATGTGGTCGCATCCTGACCTTGAGGCCAATATGTGGAAAAATGAGGGCGAAATCCTGAAGTCCCCGGAGGACAATGACGGGAACGGCTATGCCGGTGACGTTTATGGATTCAACTTCGTGGACAATACCGGAGTTATCTCCTGGTCAAATGTCGCCGATACAGGTCACGGAACCCACGTTGCCGGAACCATCTCCGCTGTCAATAATAACGGAATCGGAATAAGCAGCGTCGCAGGAGGTACAGGCAACGGGGACGGGGTGAAGATAATGTCTCTCCAGATTTTCGCAGGCGACAGGGGCTGCACCATTGCCAATGAGGTACGTGCAGTCAAGTATGCCGCTGACAACGGTGCCGTAGTCCTCCAGTGCAGCTGGGGATACAACTCCGCACTGGCTGACCCTCTCTACTACTCCCGCGGATTTGCCTCCGATGAGGAATATGAGGAATACTCGCCTCTCGAGAAGGAGGCATTCGACTATTTCATCTACCATGCTGGCGACAGGAACGGTGTCATCGACGGTGGTGTAGTGGTGTTTGCGGCCGGTAATGAATATGCTGCAATGGCTTCATATCCTGGAGCTTACAAGGATTATATCTGCGTTTCCTCGCTTGCGGGAGACTTTACCCCTTCCACTTATTCCAATTATGGCCCAGGCGTGGATATTGCCGCTCCGGGTGGAGACAATGACTATCATTGCTCCGAGAAGGGAGGTATTCTTTCCACCTTGCCTTCCGTGGCGAGCAATGGGAAAATGTACGGATATATGGAGGGAACCTCGATGGCCTGTCCGCACGTTTCCGGACTTGTAGCCCTGGGCATATCCTATGCGACAAGGCTCCACAAGCATTATGATTCCCGTGAGTTCAAGGATCTTGTGCTCAGTTCTACAAGGGAACTTGACAGCCGCCTGACAGGCACAAAACTCTATCATTTCAACTGGGGCAATGTCGGGGATATCTGCCCTACCCTGGTGGATTTGGGCAAGAGCTACAGGGGGAATATGGGTACAGGCTCGGCAGATGCGCTTATTCTCTTGAACAATATCGAGAACTCCGGTTCGGAGATTGTGCTCCCTAATGTTTATATTGCGGTCGGGGCTACCCGGAAAATCAATGCCGGCCTATGTTTCGACCGAGGCCCATTCACTGCGGAGATTTCTGGTGGAACTGTTGCCAAGGTCTCAGTATCAGGCGATTACGTAATAGTTGAAGGCTTGGCTGAAGGCAATGCGAAACTGACCGTGAAGGATGCTTCCGGCAAGACCCAGACATCTGTGGTGACTGTCAGGAACAATGCTTCTGAGGGAGGATGGCTCTGATGCGTGCCGGTCTCCTCATTGTTTTTCTCTTTCTGGCTGGTTCAATGCAGGCCCAGGACAAGAGGACTATCTTCATTCCGGAGAGAGTCCTGGATTCATTGAGGGCCTCCCAGTCCGTGGAGACTGACCTGGCTTTCGAGTCCTTGGCCGCCGACCTGGGGCCAGTTGAAGAAGAGGGCTCTGTGAGGGAGGCCGTATTCACCGCTGTAAACCGCTCCGGCAAGTCATTGGCTGTCACAAGGCTGAATACATCCTGCGGCTGCCTGGCTGCAAAGGCTGACAAGACAGTTCTTGCTCCGGGCGAGAAACTGAGGATTACGGCAAAGTACAATCCGGAACGCCACATTGGCCCGTTTGAGCAGAGAATCTTCGTCTATGGGGACAGTTTGCTGGCCAAGTTGAGGGTCACCGGAACAGTGATTCCCAAAGGTGGGATTCCTGGTTACCAGGTCGTGATGGGGCCTCTTCGCCTGACCAGGAAGTCATTGACTTTCAGGTCTTCAACGGAGGAAAGGATAGCGGTCGCCAATGCAGGAGACAAAGCATTGAAGCTGGAAGCGTTCGCACAGTTCTTGCCGGCCTGGCTTACGTTCAGGACAGAGCCCGGAATCATTGAGGCATCCGGAACGGGTGACATTGTCATCGGGATTAATCGGGACAAACTTCCTTCCGGCACCGGGCCGCTGAAGGCCAATGTCATTATTGAGGGACTCCCCGGCAGGCCGTCGGAGCACAGCATTGAAGTGGAATTGATTAGATAATATATTGAAAATGAGAAAGATATTCGGATTTATATCCCTTATTTCCGCAGTCCTGTCATTCCAGTCCTGCAAGGTTGACCACAGTTACGAGTCCTCAGACGACCCGGTTCTCTCCTATTACCAGATAGCCGGGACCTGGAAACTTTCCGAGTGGAAGGGCGGGAGTATTGAAGATGACGGGAGATTCTTCTATATGGTCCTGGAGAGCAAGGATACCAAGTTCACCGTGTATCACAACCTGGATTCAGCCCGTCCGATTACTCTTACCGGCACATTCGGTCTTGAGTACGATGAGGATGAGGGTGTCAATGTCGTAAGCGGCATATATGACCACGAGTATGGACTCTGGGCCAATGATTACATTGTCAGGATGAGGGACAAGGATACTATGGTCTGGGTCGCCTTGTCCGACCCTGGGGACGTTTCAATCTATGTGCGTACGACAATGCCGGAGAGTCTTTGAACCCCGGCATTGTTTTTTCGCCACGGCTCGCCTCATTTGTGTAAATTGAATAATTATGCTATCTTAGGGGCATAAATTAATAACCCATTTTCTATGAGGCTTTCTATTTCCAAAATTCTGTGTGCGGCTTTCGCAGCCGCCCTTGTAGGTTGCTCTGAAGCACCTGAAATCCGTATTGTGCCTAATCCTGAATCCGTTGTCAAAGGCGAGGGCGTTTTCAAGATTGCAGGCGCCCCGGTTGTGGCAGGCGAAGGGCTTGACGATGAAAGTGCAGTTGTTGCAAATACATTCGCACAGCACCTTACCCTTGTTACCGGGAGAAAATCCGAGGTCGTTTCCTCTGCTTCCGGAAAGGCTGTCGAGTTCGCATTGAACCCGGAACTGGCCGAAGAGGAGTACAAGATTGATGTTACCAAGCAGGGCGTCCGCATTGAGGCTGCCTCTGCTGCCGGTTTCCGTTACGCCACGCAATCCATCGGACAGATGCTCCCTGCCGAGTATTTCGGAAAGGAGGCTGCTTCCGGAGCGAAGTGGATTCTTCCTGTAGTGTCCATCCAGGACAAGCCTAGATTTGCATACAGGGGCATGCATCTGGATGTAGGCCGTCATATCTTCAGTGTGGACGAGGTCAAGAGATATCTTGACATCATGGCGGTTTACAAGCTCAATCGTCTCCATTGGCATCTCACCGAGGACCAGGGCTGGAGAATCGAAATCAAGAAGTATCCAAAGCTCACCGAGATTGGCGCCTACAGGGACAGCACTATGATTGACAAGCAGTGGGACAAGTTCGACGGACAGCGTTACGGCGGATTCTATACCCAGGAAGAGATTAAGGAAGTGGTTGCGTATGCAGCTTCTCTCGGCATTACCATTATCCCTGAGATTGACCTTCCTGGCCACATGGTTGCCGCTCTCGCTTCCTATCCGGAACTTGGCTGCACCGGCGGCCCTTACCACGTTCGCCAGATTTGGGGCGTTGCTGACGAGGTTCTCTGCCCTGGCAAGGAGATTACCTTCAAATTCCTTGAGGATGTCCTTGACGAGGTTATGGAACTCTTCCCTTCAGAGTATATCCACATTGGCGGTGACGAGTGTCCTAAACTTTACTGGGAGAAGTGCCCTGACTGCCAGAAGCGCATCAAGTCCCTCGGTCTCAAGTCTGACAAGAGGCACACTGCCGAGCAGTATCTCCAGAGCTATGTGACTGCACGTATCCAGAAGTATCTCAATGACCGCGGCCGCAAGATTATCGGCTGGGATGAGATTCTCGAAGGTGAACTCGCTCCTGGTGCTACCGTGATGTCATGGCGCGGTGCCGCAGGCGGAATCGAGGCTGCAAAGAACGGTTTCGATGTTATCATGACTCCGAACAACTATATGTATTTCGACTATTATCAGTCCAAGCATACTGACATCGAGCCTGTTGCCATCGGCGGCTATCTCCCTATAGAGAATGTTTACCAGTGCAATCCTACCGACGGTATTCCTGAGGAGGCCCAGAAGCATATTCTCGGTGTACAGGCCAATCTCTGGACAGAGTACATTGCCACCAACGAGCATCTCGAGTATATGCTCCTTCCTCGTATGTCCGCATTGAGCGAGGTTCAGTGGTGTAGCCTTGAGAACAAGGATTACGACCGCTTCAAGGCTTCTCTCCAGCACGCATTCGATATCTACGACGTTATGGGCCTCAATTATTGCAAGGCTGTCGTAGGCGAGTACGGAATGGATTATGTGAAGGTTGAGGAGCAGCCGGCAGAGGAAAAGGCTGAATAATTCCGGATTATTTGTCAGGAGACTGACCCAAAAGCCTGTCATCGCAAAGCGCGCAGTGCGTAGTCGGGATGACAAATGACGGGCTTTTGAGTCAGTCCCGTTGTTTTATTTTCAGTACAGCAGCAGGCCCGCCGCGCCTCCGGCCAATATGATTGGTATGGGGCCGATCTTGAATTTCATTGAGGCAATGAGGGCCGCACCGAAGAGGCACCAGCTTTTCCAGTCAGGAAAGTTCTCTGTGACAATGCTGATGTCGAATGCCGAGAGGCCCGGAATCCCCGCCCATTCGGTGTCGAACATTAGGATGATGGCGGAGGCTCCGATAAGTCCCGGGACGGCCGGCCTGAGCCAGGACATCACCCCGTCGAAGAAGGCATTGTTCCGGAACTTCATATAGAAGCGCGCCAGGGCCAGGACTATCATGAATGATGGCAGTACGATTGCCGCAGTCGCTGTGAATGAGCCGATTATGCCGAGCAGATGACTTCCTCCGGCCTTGACCACGACATCGTAACCGACGTATGTGGCACAATTGATTCCGATTGGCCCCGGAGTCATCTGGGAAATCGCGACAATGTCGGTGAATGTGCTTTCTGCCATCCATCCGTGCGCCACGACCACCTGGCCCTGAATGAGCGAAAGCATTGCATATCCTCCGCCGAAAGTGAATAGGCCGATGACGAAGAATGTCGCGAACAATTGGAGAATTAGACCAGTCAGCATTTTCCCTCCTTCCTTTCATTGAACCAGGTTATGGCAGTCCCGAGTACGATGAGGACTGCGATTATGTAAACGGGGGAGTATCTGAGGAATGCCACCGCCACGAGGGAGAGTCCGCAAATCAGCCACGCCCACCAGCTTTTGTTTGCATTTTTGGCCATTGAAATCATCGGCGCCGCAATCAGGGAGACTACCACGGGTCTTATCCCGCTGAAAATCCGCATTACGATTTCATTGTCCCGGAAGTTGCTGAACATCAATGCGATGGCGAGAATGATGAGGAATGACGGCAATACAGACCCCAATGTCGCGGCAATGCTGCCCTTGACTCCTCTAATTTTGTAGCCCGTGAAAATCGAGACGTTGACGGCAAGTATGCCGGGCGCCGACTGTGCCAATGCCAATATGTCCGGCAGCTCGTCCTCGCCAATCCAATGTCTTCTGTCGAGTTCGTCCTTGATAATAGGTATCATCGCATAGCCACCTCCGATGGTGAAAGCGCCTATTTTGAAAAACACCTTGAATATGCTCCAGAGTGATGTCATTATAAAGTTATCCTTTTATCTTTGCGAGTACGCAAATTTAGGAATTTTTCTGTCTTTGAGGCTGGAAACGTGGGATTTTTGGCAATATTTACAAAATTTTTCCGAGAAATATTTGCAGAGAAGAAAAAAGTGCGTATATTTGCAGTCCGTTTGAGAAACAACGGCAGGTCATTGACAATATTGAAAGACTAAGTACAAGGAAGCAAGTACCAAAAACAAATGAACGAGAGCGTCGGTTTCTTTAG
>JBJEBV010000045.1:0-2796 GCA_051870395.1 Candidatus Cryptobacteroides sp.
AATTCAGTAATCTTCAAATAATAACCAGCATCATCTTATGCATATCTTTTCGGTCCATATTTCCTCCCTCATCAGTAACGTAGCTACGGCTACTGTCCGGTCCGACTGCCGTCGGCTGCTCGCTGCAAACGTCCACCGGACGTTTGGCTTACCGCTCACGACCATCCTCGGGAGAAAATCTGACCTCTGGAATCTGATGCAAATCTGAAGCAAGTTATTTATTTCCGATTACGTATAATCCTATAGAAGGAGTTCCCTCAAATCGGTTTCACACTAATGCCAAATCACCTTTTGAACCAGTAATGGACCACGTTGAACGCAAATATATCCCTATTTTTGTACATCGAGGTAGTTGAATCCATTTTTCGCCATATCATCAACTACGTGATTACTTTGGGTAATAAGAGTATTTGTATAATAAACATATATCAATCAATACTTTATGAAAACGACAAAAACACTTTTGGCACTCATTGCCGTAGCTGCGGTGGTGGCTTGCAGCAAGGATGACGTTTCTTACGGGGACCTGGACGGGACGTATGAGGCATCCAAAATTATCTATTCGTTTGATGGGAATACCATTGCTACGATTACTCCGGAAAGTGAGAAATGGGAGTATTACCTAGATTTTGAAAAGTTTAAGTTCGAGGGGCAGAATGTTACAATTTGGGAGTATGGTGATTGGTATGCACTGCCTTATGCCATCGATGGAGATTGGATTAGTATTGTGGGTGATGCCTTTAGAATAAAGAAGTTCTCAAGATCTTTTTCCCTGTACTGGTATCCTTATATTGATATGCTAGAAGTTGACACCAACCATAACCCGAAGTATGAAGACGAATGGCTAAAACAAGCAGAGATAATTGATACATATAAAGGAGAGGATATATACGAAATTGATGGCGAAATATCATTCTATTACGAGAATGGCAAGCCTGTCTTCTGCGATACTTTCGATGACGATGAAGAGCATTATTGGTTCGATACTATAGAGTACATCTACAAAAAGAAATAGCATCCGACAATTGTTACAACACTATTAACACCAGCGGGAGAGAATAGATGAACCCCATCATTCTCTCCCGTTGACATTATCATTTACCTGTGCTAGCAATCCTGCTGAACTCATTTGATGCACCCCGCCCAGCCGGGATGATCGCTTAAATCCGGATAATCTCGAATTCCTCCATTGTCAGGTCGAGGGGAGTGCTGCGGTATTTGACCTTGGCGAAGTTTATGGTAGCGAGGTCCAGGCAGCGGATGCGGGAATTGTCCATTGTCCGGTAATAGAACTTCAGGGAGGTTACGTCGCTGGCTGTGGTGAATTGGGTCGAGGTCAGCATATCGGCATTGGATTCCGTGGCTTGGGCGGACTCGCCAGAAATGGAATTATTCTGCACTATCCCGATTGGAATTACCATTGCCTCGAGGATTTTGAATGACTGGAGAACGGCGCATTTGCCGTCTTTTGGCATTGGGGCTGTCATTTTATAGACGGCAGTGCGGACGAATCTCGATGGGGAAGTCGGGTCGCCGGGCAGGCCTAGCATGCCTGAACCGCCGCTCAGGGCATTTACACGGAACTTTTCCGGATCCCAGACATTTACTCCTGCATTGCCCTGTTTCAGGTTGACGTAGTTGCCTAGGTTGGTCAGATGCCATTCGAAGCCGGGAGCATTGGTCAGGACGCCGAGTTCATTCTCGTAGAAATGTGGCTTTCCGTCAATTATCTCCAGCACGACCTGCCTGCCGCTGCGGTCGGCGAACCTCCAATGAACGGCGCCGATGTTCTTGTCCAGGCCCACAATGTCAAGTTTTGGGATTGACTCAACCACTTCTTCCACGGTGGAGAATGAGGAAAGCGCCCACGCAACTACCTGGAAATCACAGAGTGTCGTTGATTTTTTGCAAGGGTCGAAGTCATTGTAGGAGCCGTAGCCGGGGAAGAAGAACAGGCCGGCGTTCAGGCCTTTCTCGTTCAGGCCCTCGACAATGAGGTCGTCGGACATTACCCTTACGCCCACGAAACCGTACTTGGATGTGAAACGCATTCCCTCATTGCCGTTCGGGGCAAGGGAGGTGAATGAATGTCCGCGAGGGACTACAACGTATTTGCTGTCAAGGCGTTCCGTGGCCCATTCAATTGAGCGGGCTGCCACTATGGAACCGTCTGCGGCGGTGAATGAGATGCCGGTGCAGGCATTGAGGTCAATGTCGGAAGACAATAAAGCGGCAACCGACAATATGCCCGTCACCGCAAGATGCAAGTAGTATTTCCGTAACATAACGCATTGATTTTGGTTATGTTATGTCGCTGCTAAATCTATGCCGCAGCGGGGGATACTGTGAATGTGAATATCTCCGACGTCTTGGTTTCAATGCCGTTGCTGATGCTGGCCTTGTAGAAATATGTGACACCCGGTTCGAGTCCGTAGTATATCAGGCTGAATTTGCCATCCTTGACCGGGCATTCAGCTTCAACCATTTCATCTGCGGTATAACCGATGTAAATCAATGCTTTCTTGACGAGGGAGGCATCGCCGCCGAGGGTTACCGTGATGCATATTTCATATTCATCTCCTTCGACTTTCAAGTTATTTATCTCAGTTGTGAATTCCACCGGTTCGGGTTCCGGTTTTTGTTCTTCATTCCCTCCGGAACCATCAGAACCACCTGAGCCGCCAGTTCCACCGCCAGGTTCTTCTCCCGAACCGTCCGTGCCACTGCCGCCAGTTCCGCTACCAGGTTCTTCTCCCGAACCGTCCGTGCCACTGCCGCCAGTTCCGCTACCAGGTT
>JBJEBV010000045.1:2896-13349 GCA_051870395.1 Candidatus Cryptobacteroides sp.
CACTGCCGCCAGTTCCGCTACCAGGTTCTTCTCCCGAACCGTCCGTGCCACTGCCACCAGTTCCACCGCCAGGTTCTTCTCCCGAACCGTCCGTGCCACCGCTGCCAGTTCCGCCGCCAGGTTCTTCTCCCGAACCGTCCGTGCCACCGCTGCCAGTTCCACCGCCAGGTTCTGTCCCGCCTGCGCCGGAATTGTCCCCGCCAGTCCCGGGTACTTGCTCATCGTCAGTGAGAAAACTCTCGAATCCGGAGCCCACCTCGTTCATGCCGTTGGACACGAATGCCTTGAAATAATAAGTCGTGGCGGCATCCAAATCATTGAGAGACAGCACAATGCTCTTGCCTTCAATCCTTCCTGCCATTCTCGTCAATGTCGTTTTGTCCTTCCCGAAATAGAATCCGCACTCCATCTTGCCGGAAGGCTCCGACTTCAGGTCCGAGATAAGCATGGCAGAGTGTACTTCCGGAAGAGAGGTTATGCTGACGATGACAGGAGCATTGTTCACAGGGCAGGCCGTCTCCATGCAGGAAATGCCAGCCAGGAGAATTGCCCCAAATGCGAATATGGAAAATATACGTTTCATAAGTTCTTCATTATCATTCCCAACCCTCAATTTCTCCACCGATGTCAATCTTGATTTGCTCAGGGTTGTCGTTCATCGTGACATTGACGGTATGTCTCACGCCTGACTTGAAAATAAACCTGGATTCTATCATATATGACACGCCCCGGCAGACTACCTCCACAAGCGGCAGTTTGTAATCAATCATTTGCGGAACAATAATCGCCGAAAACGAGGTATTGCTGTCCTTGCGTGCCAAGATGCTCTCTCCACGCGCATAAGGGTCCTTGATAATGTCCCCTGTGGAAAGGTCAATGAGGGATTTTGTTACCGTATTGTGTATCATGACTTTGACATCATCAGGAATCTCACCCTTGAACTCCTCTCCCTTTAGCAGGTTTACCCTGAGGCTGCTCATCAGATGGCTGAATGTGAGCCTGACAGGCCCCGATTCCTGTGTTATGCCCTTGGACGAAGCCCAGAGGAAATCGCTCGCTTCATATCCTGACAGGGCATCACCTGCGGCATTCTGGTCATTATTTACTTTGAAAGCGAGTTCCAGCACCGATTCCGGCTCAAGGAAAGGATAATAGGCGAAGACATCGTAAGTATTCTCCTTCCAATATATTACCGGATCAGCCGTCCAGGTCTGGCCATCGAAGATGACCGGATTATTGTTCTTGTAATTGCCTCCAAGCTGGAGAGGCAGAGGCCTTCCGTCTTCATACTCAGCGATATATACGCCTATTCTATCTCCTGCCTCGAAACCTGTCTCGGTGGCCCTGGTGGAAGGATGTACGGCCTCGAAATGCATGATGTCATCCTCATAGTCAGCAGACGAAGCTTCGCCACACCCTGACGGCAATATGGCCAGGACCGGCAGGCAAATCCATCCGAAATATTTCGAAATACAATTTCTCATCCTCACCTCCTTTTCATTGAACCCATCATTGCCGGCTCCGGACCGGACGATGTCCCCTGCACGGCAATGCCGGAAACAGATCTGGTCATCACCCCGGAAGCGCTGCTTGTCGAAGCGTCAGTGCTGTCATTCTCCACGAAGTCGGCGAAATTGAACTCCTCACCGGCATAAAGCATTATCCTCCTGACGATTGACTCACGGCTGATTGTGTTATAGTAAGGTATGCAGTTGTTCATACAGCTGTTCTGCTCAGAACGATAGACACCTCTGCTGTGCATATATCCGCCCTCGAAAATATCCACTATGCTCCTGTATTTTTCAAGAGAGACAAGATGCTTCCAAGGAACCTCGCTCAGTTTGCCCGACAATGAGAGATTGTCATACCAGCCCTTCTTCTTGGCGGCGTTGAATGCATCAACGTGACCGCAGCAGGAGCAATGGCAGGCATCAATGAAGCCCTGATGATATGCTGCCTCATCCCCAAGTTTTCCGAATCCGTGTCCGCCGGCCTCGTGCTGCACTACGCCCCGGTAATCATAGGGATAGGAGTTGTTGGTCACAGGGCAATAGGAAATGGCGAAGCCCTCGTCCCACAGATATGTCATTCCCCCGTAATCGAGGGTGTTCGGAATCATTATTACGAGAGTCCGGTCTATGTCAATGTCCGGCATATTCTCCAAAACATAGTCCCTGATGCGCAGGTAATCGGTTTCTCCATTCCGCCCGCCGATTTTCGCACCTGCATTGGCCCAGGTGTTGAACTTGTTCTGCACACGGGTGTTGACTCCGCCGATTCCGGACTCGGGAGACACTGAAACCGCCATCGTGACATTGAAATAGTCCTTGTATGTCCTGTATGGCTCAATGTCGAAGAAATGTCCGTATGCCGCATTGACAGCATTTTCGTAGCTTTCGTTGCTCAAATCCTCCGCATTGTATCCGTCAGCGAGGAAGACAATGTCGATTCCGTCCCCTTTTGTTGCGGTCTGGAGGGTGACGAATTCATCCTCGGCATATTCGTAATCATATTGGGATACATTGCAAATAACCCTGTAATCCTTATCTTCCAGCAGGAAAACAATTTCTCCTGACCTGTCATCGGAACCGGATGGAAGTTCATCGAAAGTGACATTGACCACGGAATCTCCGCTGCCTGCCGTAATGTCCAGGCTGACCCAGTCCGGCTTGCTCTCTACCAGCCACTCGCCCTCGGACTCGATTGTCAATGTCCTGGTCACCGCAGTGTTCAGGGCTGAGGCAGTGGACGGGCTTACAGACAAATCCCTAATTGCGATGATCCGGCTGAACTCCCTCCATCCGTCGGCAGTCTGGTAAAGCTGTATTGATGATGCCGGGACTTCGAGAGGAAATTTGTCCTTGGGAATGCCGTTGAATGCGCCTTGGACCACCTTGGGTGGATAATATGATTCGCAAACAATCCTCTTGAGGCCAATACAATCGCTGAACGCGGACTCTCCGATGATTTCCAGTCCGTCCTCGATAACCAGTCCGTCCAGATTCTTACAAAACCAGAATGTGCCTTTGCCGATGCACTGGATATTCTTGTTTATGGTTAAAGTCCCTGTCATCAGTTGACAATTATAAAAAGCCCAATCACCAAGTGTCATCACGGAGCTGGGTATGACAAGGTCTCCTGTGAAGCTGCAGCCATTGAATGCTCCAGCTCTTATAATGCGGAGGTTTTTCGGAAGGACCAGTTGACCTTGGAATCCCTTTCCAAGGGTTCCCGGGCCAACGAATGCTCCACTACCGATATCCTCGATGCCATCGTGGAGAACTATGCTTGCGGGATTACCGTTCATTCCTGCTCCATTGAAAGTTCCATCGGCTATTTTTGTGATTGTCTGGGGAATGACAATAACTCCGCCAATCGAACTGCAGCCGAAAAAAGCATTACTCCCCAATTCTTCAAGATGTGACGGAAGGACGAGTTTCCCATAGAGATAGTTGCATTGGGAAAATGCTGATTGGGAAATGACTTTCAGGCTTTCAGGAAACTTCAGCTCGCAATAGAACTGATTCCCTTGGAAAGCATAGCCACCAATTTGCTCCAGTGTGGAAGGCAATACCAGTTCTCCTGAGAAGTTACAATCCCTGAATGCATCAGTTTCAATGATAGTCACTCCCTCCGGGATTATCAGAGAGCCTGAAAGCAAATCGCAGAATGCGAAAGCACTGCTTTCTATTCTTTTT
Source organism: Candidatus Cryptobacteroides sp. (assembly GCA_051870395.1). Lineage (GTDB taxonomy): Bacteria > Bacteroidota > Bacteroidia > Bacteroidales > UBA932 > Cryptobacteroides. The sequence continues at coordinate 6,595 of JBJEBV010000045.1, forward strand.
AAGTTGTCCGGAAGGATTATCCGCATAAGTGATGACGAACCTTCAAAAGCGCCACTGGGAATAGCGTAAGAAGGATAACCGGCATCGTTGCCTATAATCACCACCTCCTTGAGGTTCAATGTCGCAAGCACCGGCATTTGGTCTCGCATATTGTAGAAATCAGAAGCATTGATATTGCCGGTCACCTTGAGACTGCGGATTTTTGCGGGATCCTTTCCATCTGCGGCTAGACATTCCATCAGTGTCCCGGGTTCTTCTACATTGACTATCACATATTCCCTGGCATCCGAATTGTGTGAAACCGGGTCCTCCTCCCAGGCCGTGATGCTCTCGTCCGCAAGGCTGAACTCATACTCTCCGGTCTCGCTGCGCTTGCTCACCATAATGGTGAAGTTATGCTGCCTGGACTGGACGTAGGTGAAGTCAGCAGACTTCTTGAAATAATAGGACGCACCGTCTATCGTGATGGATATCAATGTTTTGCCTCCAGGCACGGTCTGCGGGACCACAATGGCGCGGAAGTCGTCCCCGACCTTCATCGGGATAGTGCCGGCCACCACAGGGTCACCTACTGCCCTGACCTCTCCTGTCCTGAGATTGATGACGGATTTCCGGGTCGTGTTGGTTACTACAACCTGCTTCTGCGCTGCCGCCCATTCCTCATCAGTAAAACCGAGACCCTTGTTCAATGTCACCCTCACACTTGCCATCTTGTGCCTGAATCCCAGACGAATGGTTGATGCCGTAGGAGCATTGTCCCCGGCCTTGCCCCAGAGGAAATCGCTGGCCTCATAGCCTCCCAGCTTGTCGTATTCTGCTGCTTTCCTCTGGTCACCCTCAAGTTCGAAATCATAGTTCCCGACATCAGCCGGTTCGCCGAAAGGATAGTATCCGTAAACATCAATGTGGGTGCGGGAATCCTTCCAGTAGATGTCGTACGCCGGTTTCCATTTGCCCGTGGCATCATCGTAGGTGAACATCACGTTGTCCGCACGGTTGCCCGAATTGAGAAGTTCTCCGGGGGTATCTCCATCATAATCAACGATATATATACCTACATAGTCCTTGTCGCAGAAGCCGTATTCGTCTACTTTCGTGGTTATCACCCCGTCTATATCGCCGACAATGTTTATGAGTCCGGCTGATTCTTCAACCGGGCTTTTGACCTCCATCTCCGTGCAGGCCAACATCAGGCATAAAACCAGGATATATGAAATGATTCTTCTCATTTCCGATGTAGCAATGACAGAATTTTAACCGACCTCCCCGCCGTAGTCTATGCCGCTATCCTCCCAGCCCTCGATTCCGATGTTGACTCCCTCGCCAAGTTTGTTGACGGTGATTGTGCATTGGTACTGCTTGCCGGATTCGAAAGTGGCTTTTCTGGCCAGATGATACTCGCATCCTCCCACCGTCACGTCCATAAGGTTCTCATTCACAGTCTCCTGCGGTACCAGGATGGCCTTCCATGCGGCCCCGGACTTAAGTGGCGTGATGTTCAGGTTTTCTCCCGCTGCGGTCACATTGCCGGAGGCAAGGTCAACCACGGCTTCTGTCTTAAGCCCGACAATGCTGATGCTTATTTCTTCCTCCGCAAGGGACTCAGCCGTGTAGCCTTTTCCCGGCAGGATGGTGATTATGAGATTGCTCAATATATGCCTTGTCATGATCCCTACGGCGTCCTCGGTAGGCTCGACCCCACAGGATTTTCCATAGAGTAGCTCGGAAGCCCTGTAGTTTGCTTCCGTGCCCTGGTCGGCATTGGTCTCGAATACCAGGTCGCCGGAGTCGATGATACTGCCGTCGAAAGGGTAGTAGCAGTAGAAATCTGCCAGGGTTGTCCCGTCTTTCCAGTAAAGTTCATTGCCGGAATTCCAAGTGGAGCCGTCGTATGTAAAGCCGGCATTGTCCACATAGTTTCCTGTGGCGGCCAGTTCTCCTGACGGGCATACGATGTAGATGCCCACCTTGTCACCGGTGTCGAACCTGTCGTCAGTGACCCTGGTCTCAATGCCGGTTTCAATGCGGATTGGAATGAACTTGCTGTCGGGGCCTACACTGCGGCTGCAGGCTGCCAATATAGCTACGGATATTGCCAAGTGCTTGATATTCATGCTATTCAATGTTTATGCTGTTAATGCCTCCCTGTCTTCCTGCCACGTACGAGGCGGTGTATTCTCCGCTGCGGAGAATGCGGGGGATAATGAGGGGAAAGTTCAACATTATGTGGGAAATCTCGAATTCGTCCCCGACCTCGAGTTTGGAATTCTGTTGCTCCACTACACGGAATTTTTGCGAGCCGAGATATTCCATTTTGACGACCCTGTCTGGTATCCAGGTGATTGTGACTATGCTTCCAGGTGTCAGAGTTGCAGTGTTCATGCAGTCGGAAGTGAAGAACCTTGATGTGAATGAAGTGTTGTTCTTCAGATCGTTGCAGTATGTAACATAATCCTTGCACCCGACATATTCGCATAGGATGTCGAGTGTCGAGTTCCGGGGGCTGTTATTCCTGGACACATAGCCCCAGAGCCGCTTGAGCGTTGATGTGGAAATTCCTTTCCCGGTCTTGTCCAATATATCTGTGGACAATGCCTCAAAGTCATAAGGTGTGCTGACTCTCTTTCCGAACAGTTCTTCAACCCTGGTGAGGAGTATGGTCAGTTCCGGGATATTATTATTCAATGTAGTCATAATAGCCTCAAATTTCGCAAGTCGCAAGTGTTTAACATTCAGTGGCTTTTCCGTGTTATGCGAGCAAGTGCTGCCGCCACGAGTATTGTCCACGCTACCCTATCCCTAAATCCCTTTCCCCGGGAATCTGCTCGCTGCAAACGTCCACCGGACGTTTGACTTACCGCTCACGACCAACCCAACGGCCTTTCGGCCTCTAGATAAGGTTGTTTCGCACTTGCGAAACTTAATTAATAGCCTCAAATTTAATCATTTTTAGTCAGGATGCCAAGCAATTTTTGGTTCAATATTGTTTCAAATAATAATTATCCGCAATAGTACAACTGCCGCCAATAGGTCACTTGTTCTCAATCTTTCAAACTACGTAGCATCGGACCTTCTGCGATTCGGGGCATCAGTGCGAAAGAACGACATCTGGAAATGGCCGGGAAATGCCGTGATTTACGGACATTTTGCTTCCTGGCAGACAAAACGGCCGGGAAATGCGGGATATCACGGACATTTTGCAAACTGTGAAAGGGCTGGGCTGTACGATTTGCTGATAGCCAGTTTTCAAATTGTTTTTTGGAAGAAATGGATGACCAGAATAAAATAATCGGATAAATCCATTATTTTTGTATATTGTTGGCGACATTGCCGTAAACAACATCTTCATAATCATGGTCAGAAAATCATTAAGACTGATAGCCGGGGCCGGGACAGCCGTAGCGTCGGCAGCAGGCTGTGCCTCACCCCAGGCAGGGCAGAAGCCCAACATTGTCTTCTTCTTTGCCGACGACATTGGCGTGGAATGCTTCGGGTGCTATGGCGGGGCGGAATACCGGACTCCTAACATTGACTCATTGGCATCGCAGGGTATACAGTACATGAACATGAACGCACAGCCTCTCTCTTCACCTAGCCGTGTGCAACTTCTTACAGGTCAGTACAATGACAGGAATTATCCGGCATTCGGGTACATCAATGATGATGAGCATAACTTCGCCGAGCTGGCGCGTTCCGCAGGATACAATACCGCCATTGTCGGAAAATGGCAGCTCGGCCGGGACAGGAAGATGATTTCCAGGATGGGCTTCGACGAGTCCTATTGCAGCCAGGTGGAGCTCTACAGGGAGGTTAGAGGTGCGACCCAGACCGACCGCTATGCCAACAGTATCTGGGACATTAACGGAAAGTCATACGACTTCGCCCTCTACGGCCCGGATTCAATGCAGGATTATGCATTTGACTATATTGACCGGCAGAGCGGGGCCGGCCAGCCTTTCCTGCTCTATTACACTGAACCATTGGTACATACGCCTCACGTGACCACTCCTGACTGCGAGGAATGGGACCTGGATTATGGCAGCCGCTTCACCGCCGCCCAGGATACTTCCAACTTCAGGGCAATGGTGGCCTATCTGGACAAGCAGGTGGGTGAAATGGTCGGGTATCTCAAGGATAAAGGCCTGTGGGATAATACGATATTCATCTTCTCCTCTGACAATGGCACATCGACCCGCATAGTCTCCAAGCAACAGGACGGAAGACGTGAACGTGGCGGCAAAGGCGAGGCGAACTACTTCGCTACGCACGTTCCGCTGATAATCTGCTGGGGTGACAGGGTTAAGCCTCGGCAGGTGGAGCATCTTGTGGATTTGACCGATTTCCTGCCTACATTCGCAGATGCAATGGGCGTGCAAGTGCCTGGGGACTGGACAGTTGACGGAGTCAGCCTCTATCCGGAGATATGTGGAGGAGAGCCTTCCGAAAAGCCGCTTGTACTCATACATTTCAATCCTCTCTGGCCTACAACTCCGTCTCCGAACGCATCCAGATATGCCATGAATGACACATACGCATATTTCTGGGACGGCAGGATTTACAACTACCGGGAGGACCCCCGCTTCACCTCTCCTACTATGTATGACGACGCTTCCGATGAATTGAAGTCAGCAGTAGCTGCACTCAAGGCCCGTGTGGAGGACAAGTCGGCCGGCTACTCATACGGAGCCGGGTTCTATCCTGATGCCCCGGGCGCCCCGAGAAGGGGAGACTACAAGACTTTCTATGATTGGGCAAACCCGCAGAATCCTTTCTGATGACAATCCGCAGTATTCCTAAGTTTGCAGTCCTCATCATGACGGCAATGATTCAGTCCTCCTGCTTGACTCAGCCGGGCATTCTTGATGCCGGGGTTTCTCTGCGTCTGGCTCAATGGCGGAGTGAGGTGGTCACCGATGTGGAGTATGACATTTATTTCCCCATCGCTGGAAATAATGAGATAAATGCCTGTGAATCAATAGCCTTTACTATGAACCGAAAGGCCGACCTCGTACTGGATTTCGCAGGCGGGAGGGCCGGGGAGGTAAAGGTCAGCATAGGCTCTGCCGGGATTCCCGTCCGTATCGTGAACGAGCATGTCGTGGTTCCTGCCAAGTATCTGGTCAAGGGACGCAATGTCATTGACATAGAATTCATTGCGGGGACTTCTGCGCTCAACAGGAGGGAGGATTACGTTTATACTCTCTTTGTCCCGGACAGGGCCAGGACCGTGTTCCCGTGCTTTGACCAGCCGGACATCAAGGCAAGGTTCGCATTGACTTTGGACATACCTGGGCGGTGGAAGGCGGTGAGCAATGCACCGCTGGCTGATACCTTGTCGGTCATCTGCCAGAACCGTGAAACAGCAAGCGAAAACAAGGCAGGAACGGCATCCGGTCTCAGAAGATGGAAATTCGCATTGAGCGACCCGCTTCCGGCTTATCTGTTTGCATTTGCCGCCGGAGACTTTGAATATCAATATTTTCCGCAGTACAGGACCGGGGCTTTCTATCGCGGGAAAGACCCTGCCGAGACTGCGCAGATTCCTGAGATTGCCCGTGAGGTAGGCTTTGCCCTGGACTGGATGGAGGACTATACCTCAATGCCCTATCCCTTTGCGAAATATGATTTCGTGGTGCTTCCGGGCTTCCAGTTCGGAGGAATGGAACACGCAGGGGCCACCTTCTACAATGACACCAGGCTTTTCCTATCCGCCAACCCGACTCCGGACGAGATACTCCGCCGCATTGAACTCATTGCCCACGAGACCGCCCACATGTGGTTCGGGGATGCCGTCACGATGAAATGGTTCAATGACGTGTGGACCAAGGAGGTTTTCGCCAATTATTTCGCCGCCGCCATTACCGGGCCGCTTTTTCCGGAGGTCAACCATGAGCTGAATTTCCTACGTACATACAAGGCTGCGGCAATGGCCCAGGACCGTACCGAAGGGCGTACAGCCATAAGACAGAGCCTTGACAATTTGAACAATGCCGGCCTGGTCTATAACAATATCATCTACAACAAGGCTCCGGTGATGATGCGCAAGCTTGCCTCAATGATGGGGGAGGATGCGTTCAAGGCGGGAATCTGGGAATACCTGGCCCGGTTCAAATATGGCAATGCTACCTGGGATGAGCTTATTTCCATTCTCTCCGCCCATACGGACGAGGATGTCGCAGGTTTCAGCCGGACCTGGGTTGATTCACCATATTGGCCTGAATATCAGGTGCCTGATGTGGCAGGACTGGAAGATCCCGGCACATACGGTTTCTTGAAGTTGACCTGCGCATAGGCGGACAGTGTCCTTGTGGCCGAAGTACTTCCGGATGACCCTGTCAGGCGGCTTACCCTGATAATGAACCTCAATGAAAATTATCTCCGTGGGGTTATCCCTGACCTGGACTGGATGAATTTCCTGCTCAAGTCGCTTTCAAATGAACGGGATGACCTGATTGCCGCCTCCATTGTCGGGTATATGTCGGAGCCCCTGATGCGACTCTCAATGTTTTCGGATGCGCAAGGTTCTGCCAATGTGGAGCAATGCTTGATGGAAATGGCTGATAATCATAATGTTATATCTGTAAGGACATTGCTTCTCAGGCTTCTTTCCAAATATGCCGCCTCTTCAGGGGTCGTGGATGAATTGTATAATATCTGGTCTGCCGGGGATGACAGCAGGCTGTCCCAGGAGGATTATATGACTGAAATTCCCGCATCTGCTGTAACCATTTGACACCATCCTCAAAATAATCTGC
>JBJEBV010000046.1:0-47388 GCA_051870395.1 Candidatus Cryptobacteroides sp.
AAGTACAAGGAAGCAAGTACCAAAAACAAATGAACGAGAGCGTCGGTTTCTTTAGAGAAACGAATCGTCAGGTCAAGCCAAGAGAAATAGAATATACAAAGAAGAGTTTGATCCTGGCTCAGGATGAACGCTAGCGGCAGGCTTAACACATGCAAGTCGAGGGGCAGCGCGTTGTAGCAATACAATGGCGGCGACCGGCGGAAGGGTGCGTAACGCGTGAGCAACTTGCCCGTCACAGGGGGATAACCGGTGGAAACGCCGACTAATACCCCGTAACACGAGGGATCGCATGGTCCTTTGTTGAAAACTGAGGTGGTGACGGATAGGCTCGCGTGCCATTAGCTAGTCGGCGGGGCAACGGCCCACCGAGGCGACGATGGCTAGGGGTTCTGAGAGGAAGGCCCCCCACACTGGGACTGAGACACGGCCCAGACTCCTACGGGAGGCAGCAGTGAGGAATATTGGACAATGGAGGCAACTCTGATCCAGCCATGCCGCGTGAAGGAATAAGGCCCTATGGGCTGTAAACTTCTTTAGACGCAGAGCAATAAGGTCCACGAGTGGACTGATGAGAGTATGCGTAGAATAAGCATCGGCTAACTCCGTGCCAGCAGCCGCGGTAATACGGGGGATGCGAGCGTTATCCGGATTCATTGGGTTTAAAGGGTGCGTAGGCGGCTTGGCAAGTCAGCGGTGAAAGGCCCGGGCTTAACCCGGAAAGTGCCGTTGATACTGTCAGGCTGGAATGCGGATGCTGTGGGAGGAATGAGTGGTGTAGCGGTGAAATGCATAGATATCACTCAGAACACCGATTGCGAAGGCATCTCACAAATCCGCTATTGACGCTGAGGCACGAAAGCGTGGGGATCGAACAGGATTAGATACCCTGGTAGTCCACGCAGTAAACGATGATGACTAACCGCCGGGTTTACGGATTCGGTGGCCAAGCGAAAGCGATAAGTCATCCACCTGGGGAGTACGACCGCAAGGTTGAAACTCAAAGGAATTGACGGGGGCCCGCACAAGCGGAGGAACATGTGGTTTAATTCGATGATACGCGAGGAACCTTACCCGGGCTTGAACTGCCAGCGAACGATACAGAGATGTTGAGGCCCTTCGGGGCGCTGGTGGAGGTGCTGCATGGTTGTCGTCAGCTCGTGCCGTGAGGTGTCGGCTTAAGTGCCATAACGAGCGCAACCCTTATCTTTAGTTACTAACAGGTTATGCTGAGGACTCTAGAGAGACTGCCGTCGTAAGATGTGAGGAAGGTGGGGATGACGTCAAATCAGCACGGCCCTTACGTCCGGGGCTACACACGTGTTACAATGGGGGGTACAGAAGGCGGCTACCTGGTGACAGGATGCTAATCCCAAAAACCTCTCTCAGTTCGGATCGAAGTCTGCAACCCGACTTCGTGAAGCTGGATTCGCTAGTAATCGCGCATCAGCCATGGCGCGGTGAATACGTTCCCGGGCCTTGTACACACCGCCCGTCAAGCCATGAAAGCCGTGGGCGCCTGAAGCACGTGACCGCAAGGAGCGTACTAGGGCGAAACCGGTAATTGGGGCTAAGTCGTAACAAGGTAGCCGTACCGGAAGGTGTGGCTGGAACACCTCCTTTTTGGAGCGCGATTTGACGATGACGCTGGAGTTTACAAGGTATGACCTTGTACTAAGTCTTTCATTATTATATAGTCCTGTAGCTCAGTTGGTTAGAGCACCACACTGATAATGTGGGGGTCAGCAGTTCAAGTCTGCTCAGGACTACAAAGCGAAGCGCAAGGCGCGAGAGAGCCGCAGGAGGGAGTTACCTGATGGTAATGACTGACTAAGGATTCGAACAGCAACGCAGCGATTTGCGACATTGAAATTTTGCAGTTATTTTGATGAAGCGCAAGGCGCGAGAGAGCCGCAGGAAGGAGTTACCTGATGGTAATGACTGACTAAGGATTCGAACAGCAACGCAGCGATTAGCGACATTAAAATTTTGCAGTTATTTTGATGAAGCGCAAGGCGCGAGAGAGCCGCAGGAAGGAGTTACCTGATGGTAATGACTGACTAAGGATTCGAACAGCAACGCAGCGATTCGCAAAATAACAAGAAATAAGGGGGTATAGCTCAGTTGGCTAGAGCATCTGCTTTGCAAGCAGAGGGTCGTCGGTTCGACTCCGTCTACCTCCACAACATCAAGGGTTTTACTAGCGATAGTAGAACCCTTTTTCTGTTTTATGCCACAGTCTGGCATTTACATTGCAGCAAACCTTGAATTATGCAAACTTTATACAAAATTGACAGGAACTCTTCCTGTGCCGTCATAGGATACGGCAGTTGGGCCACAGCCCTGGTTCACGCTCTCCAAGCCAATAACCGTGAAGTCTATTGGCACGTTACCAATCCGGAGGTTGCGGAATCACTTGCAAACGACTCTCGCAACGTGAAATATCTTAACGATGTAGAGTTCGATATGAATCACATTCACCTCTCTACCGATATCAATGAGGTAATATCGAGTTCAGACACGGTCCTCATTGCCGTGCCCTCCGCATTCCTCAAGAATACATTGTCGAAACTTACAGTTTCGCTTGACGGCAAGTTCATCATATCCGCAATCAAAGGAATCGTTCCGGAAGACTATAAGACCGTCATTGAATTTATACATGACAATTTCAATGTCCCATTCAGCCGTACCGGCCTCATTTCCGGTCCTACACATGCCGAGGAAGTCTCCCGGGACAAGCTGTCTTATTTGACCGTTGTATGTTCCGATGAGAGAAATGCAACGGTTATCCAGGATATGTTCGGTTCCGACAAGATAAGGACAAAGTGGTCTAAGGATATATACGGCATTGAATATGCAGCCATTCTCAAAAACATCTATGCCATTGCCGCCGGCCTTGCCACGGGCCTGGGTTACGGCGACAATTTCCTAGCCGTCCTCGTAAGCGCTTCCGCCTGCGAATTGTCAAGATTTCTCAACGAGACCTGGCCTTTTGAAAGGAATACAATGGACTCGGCCTATCTCGGAGACCTCCTGGTCACCTCCTACTCGACATTCAGCCGCAACAAGAGACTCGGCACATTGATTGGCCGTGGCTGCACAGTCAAAAGTGCACTCAATGAGATGACCATGGTAGCTGAGGGATATTACGCCTCCGAAGGAATCCGACATCTCAATCTCAGGCACAAAGTGGATATGCCGATTGCCGATATGGTATGGCAGGTACTTCACAACGGTGCCAATCCAAGAAAGAAAATGCTGGAATTGTCATCGCTGCTGTAAGCAGTCCAACTCGAGTGACATTCATCAGGAACCGTAGCGCCATACCCCCCCGTAATGGGGGCCAGGGGGAATAATAAGGCCAGGGGAGGAATAAAAAAGAGACCGTGCGAAGCACGATCTCCAGGGAGGGTGAACGGTGGGACTCGAACCCACGACAACCAGAACCACAATCTGGCGCTCTACCAACTGAACTACGCTCACCATGTTTAGGATTGCAAAGATAGTCATTATTTCTTTAATTCCAAATTTTTTTGAAGTTCTTCATCTTCAAGGGACAATTATTTGCAATAATTAGTATATTTGCGGGACGCGGCTCCGGGGGAATATGTATAGAAATCCCTCTGAAACTGAGCCGGGACAGGTAACAAAAATGCACAATTTGCAGCATAAACGAACAATATGTCAAAAGAAATCAAATTTTCCCTGGTTTACAGGGATATGTGGCAATCATCGGGAAAATATGTCCCTAGAGTTGACCAGCTTGTAGAAGTGGCTCCGGCCATCATTGATATGGGATGCTTCGACAGGGTCGAGACCAATGGCGGAGCATTCGAGCAGGTTAATCTCCTCTTCGGGGAGAACCCTAACGTCGCCGTCCGCAAATGGACAGCACCGTTCCACAAGGCCGGCATCCAGACCCACATGCTCGAAAGAGGCCTCAATGCATTGAGAATGAACCCGGTACCTGCAGACGTCAGGGAACTTATGTTCAAGGTCAAGAAAGCCCAGGGCACCGACATCGCCCGCTCATTCTGCGGACTGAACGACCACAGGAACCTCAGGCTCTCGGTAGAATATGCCAAGAAGGCCGGGATGATATCCCAGGTTGCATTGTCCATCACCCATTCTCCGGTGCATACCGTGGAATACTATATGGGCATTGTTGACAAGGTCGTCGAATACGGTTGCGACGAAATCTGCCTCAAGGACATGGCCGGCATCGGAAGGCCTACATTCCTTGCCCAGCTCACCGGCGAAATCAAGAAGAAATACCCTCACATCCTCGTGCAGTACCACGGACACGCCGGTCCTGGATTCTCTCCTGCGTCAATGCTGGAGGTCGCACGTGCGGGTGCCGACTATCTCGACGTTGCCGTGGAGCCGCTCTCCTGGGGAAAAGTACACCCGGATGTGATAACCATCAGGGAAATGCTCAAGGCCGACGGCTTCCTCGTCAAAGACCTTAATATGGACGCATATATGGAAGTGCGCCGCCTTACGCAGAAATTCATTGACGATTTCCTCGGATACTGGATTGTCCCTTCCAACCATCTCATGTCCTCCCTCCTCGTAGGATGCGGCCTTCCTGGTGGAATGATGGGCTCAATGATGGCCGACCTCAAGGGATTCCAGGGAGCCATCAATGCAGGCCAGCGCGCCCACGGCAGACCAGAGCTCAGCCTCGACACATTGATGGTCAAACTTTTCGAAGAAGTCCAGTACGTATGGCCTAGGCTCGGTTATCCGCCTCTCGTGACACCATTCAGCCAGTACGTCAAGAACACCTCATTGATGAACCTGATGAACGTCCTGAACGGAAAACCTAGATGGACCACCATCGACAAGGATACCTGGAACATGATACTCGGACGCATGGGCACATTGCCGGGCAAACTCGCACCGGAAATAATTGACCTTGCGAAGTCAAAGGGACTGGAATTCTACACCGGCAACCCTCAGGACGAGTATCCTGACGAACTGCCGAAGTTCAGCCAGATGATGAAGGAAGAAGGCTGGGACGAGGGCCAGGACCAGGAGGAACTCTTCGAATTCGCAATGCACGAGCGCCAGTACCGCGACTACAAGAGCGGCGTGGCCAAGGAGCGTTTTCACAAGGAACTCGCCGACCTCAAGGCCAAGGCCGGAGCACCGATCAATGTTGTCAGGCCGGTAGTGGAAATGCCTAAGTTCAATGTCGAGGAATATGCCTCAAAATATCCGCACGCAGTTCCGGTCCAGGCATCTGTAAAAGGCCAGTTGCTCTGGCAGGTGGATGTGGATGACGACTCGACCGCACCTGTTGCAGGCACTGCAGTCAAGGCTGGAGAGGCCATGGGATATATCCAGGCCTACTATGGGATGGAGGAAGTTGTCCCGGCTGTCAGCGGAAGGGTAGTGGCCGTTACCGCAGCTCAGGGCAGCAAGGTGGCCAAAGGCGAAATCATTGCCTTCGTCGAGGGCGAAGCCGGTGCCGGGGAGGCCAATGAAAATGCAGGCGAATAGTTGTAGGAACATTTAATCGAGTGTTCCTCAGTCTCGGGATAGATCATCTGCCCGTCAGACTTGTGCCACTTGTAAGTCAATTTTACCGTCACGTTTCCATCGGGGAGGAATTCCTCAATCGGGAACGTGACGATTTTGGATACGACCTCGAGTTCGGAAACATCCTTGGTGTCATTGTAGAAACCCTCGCCCTGTCCGTCATGGCATACTTTGAAAGACAATGTGTCCCCGACTTCTTCAGAGGTTTCAAGGCAAAGCCCTGTACGGTGTTCGGCAGCGGAATTGCGCTTGTGTATCCAGACGCAGTACATATTCAGGTAGCCGCCTGATATCCAGGCATCCGTAATTTCAATGGCATCGTTCCAAATACTTAAATCCGGCTCAATATTGAGGGCATCTGCTACAGTGGCCACCTCAAGGGCCGTCACCCTGACCTCGTATTCGTCCGCATTGCCGGGAAGAGCCGAGAGTACATCACAGTTCACGAAAATCCTGGTTCCATAGACGATTCCGGAACAGTTATTGCCGTCAACAATATTGAAAATCAAATTCTCGTCCGTCCGGAAAGAATCTTCCGACAGCACGGTTCCCATGGTGTAGCAATTGCCCAGGACAATAGTATCCTTGCCGCAGGAAACAATCCCTGCCAGCAGAATCAATGCTGCGGAAAAGCGCACGGCGGCTTTCAGGAGGAAATACATTGTTTAGCAATATTTGTAGATTACTTGGCCCTGCTTGGCCTGCATACTATCTGGACATCTATCCCCTCGACCTTGTACCCCCTGAAACGCTTGCGTCCAAGATGGGACTGGACCAGTTCAATAAGCCCGTCGTCCGGCAAATCCCGGTATGTATTGTTCACGGAGTCATATAGATGGATGTGCCGGTCAGTGTTAACGTCGAAGTACATCTTGCTGTTGGAACTGAGACGCCTCGAATATACACCTATGTCCGCCATCTGTGAAAGTATGTTGTAAACCGAGGCGGCTGTCACATTGGCCACTTTGGCCCTGGCAGTCTCCTCTGCAACCATATCGGCTGATGCATGACCGAGATTCTGCATTGCCAGATGCACAGCAATCCTCTGCTGAGTAGCCTTGAGGCCGTGCTTCTTGAGGATGACTTTCAGTTCCTCCACAGTCGGTGCAGTATGTGAAATCTTGTTCATTGATAGTACCTGATATTTTGCGCTTGCAAGTATAGTAATCTTTTTGAACATTTCCAAAAATCGCATTTCTTCGAGATTAAGTCGACTGCGGTGGGGAAATATTTGATTATTCATTGAAAATCACTAATTTTGCACCCGCTGTCCACGAGATGGGCGGCACAGGCAATTTATTCACTATTAAAACAGATTCACAATGGCTGTTAAAATCAGACTCCAGCGCCACGGAAAGAAGAATTTCGCATTCTTCCACATTGTTGTGGCAGACGCACGCGCACCACGCGACGGTCGTTACATCGAGCAGCTCGGCTCTTACAACCCTAACACGAACCCTGCAACCATCGTTCTCAACTCAGAGCGCGCTCTTGCATGGCTCAAGGTTGGTGCAGAACCTACACTCGTGGCTCGCCGTATCCTCTCTTACGAGGGTGTACTTCTCAGGAACCATCTTGACGGCGGTGTAGCAAAGGGTGCTCTCACACAGGAGCAGGCTGACAAGAAGTTCGCTGACTGGAAAGCACAGAGAGATGCCAAGATCGAGGCCAAGAAACAGGGCTTGAGCAAGGCTGCTGCCGACAAGGCAAAGGCTGCCGCCGAGGCTGAAATCAAGGTCAATGAGGCAAGGGCTGAGGCTCTCGCAAAGAAGAAGGCAGAGGCTGAAGAGGCTGCAAGGAAGGCTGCTGAAGAGGCTGCCGCCGCAAAGGCTGCTGAAGAGACCGCTGCTGAGGCTCCGGCTGAGGCCTAATCTCCAAATGTCAGGGGAAATGGATATGCTCAAGGTGGCCAGGATTCTCAAGGCCAACGGCACCGCAGGCGAAGTCCTGATGAGTTTCAGGGATATCCTTCCGGAAGACATTGACACACAGGGACCGGTGTTCATCTATATGGATGGACTTCCGGTTCCTTTTTTTATGGAATCATTTGCCCGGAAGGGCAGGGACAAGGCTCTCGTTGTCCTGACCGGTGTCGAAAATCTTGAGGATGCAGAGGAATTGACCGGCAGGGATGTCTATGTGGACGCATCCGAATATGAGGATATTGAGGCGGAAGAGGACTTCTCCGCTCTGGTCGGCTGGACTCTTTTCGATGACAAGGGGACCCGGGCCGGCGTAATTTCCGGCTTCGAGGATATCCCTGGCAACCCCTGCATATATGTAGATACGGAAAGCGGACAGTATATGATTCCGCTTCACGAAAATCTCATACTGTCCGTCGATGATTCACGCAGGGAGATTTCAATGATCATCCCTGAGGGCCTGCTCGGTTAATTCTCTAGGGCCACACTGCACAGCATTCCGTCCACGCAGCAGTAAAGTGGTGCTGACGGCACATTCGAACTCATCTCGAAAACCAGATAATCGAAATCCCCGAGTTTGGATATGTCCACCCTCTTCCACGAGTCAATGATCTTGAGGCCCGACTCGTCATAATCCACAAGTTTTACCTCCACTGTCTCGCCTGACTGTACTCCGTCAAGATAGGCCTTGATTGTGAGCTTGATGTAGTCTCCGGTCTCGAAAGCCCTGCAATATGAATTGCCGTACAGGACGGTGTTTACCACATAATTCGTATTGCATACGCTCATGAGTTTCGGCATGCAGGTTCCGTATGCGGTGTAGAGGAAAGAAACTGACTGGGCAGGCATATATCCGTCCAGGTACTTGAATATGGCGAATCCTGTGGAGTTGTCTGCGCCTGTGGTATCTGCGACCGTGCTGTACTTCGACCTGTGCTCATCTTGTTCGATATGTCCTTCGCAGACCAGGGTATCGCGGAGGAGTGACAGGATGAATCCGCCCCTGAAATCATTGATATTGTCTATGGTCTCACCGTTAAGGCTGTTTGTGACCCTTTCCCCGCGGAATGCAAGAGCCTGATTGGGGCTCGGGAAATCGGTTTCGAAATAGAGACTGTCCGGTCCGTAGAGGGATGTTACGTTTGAGAACTCGAATGAGCAGTACTCATTGTACTGTGACTTGAATTCTCCGTCTCCGATACAGGAGACGAGGATTGCGGATGCTGCAATGCTTAAGAACGCTGTTGAAAGTTTCATCGTAATCAATTTTGAAAAAATGTCCGTACGCACGTACAGAACATAAATACAATATTAGTGAAAATCTTGCACGTATTCAATGATATCCGTCCTAAAATTCTAACTTTGCACTGTGAGGCCCGGTAGACAACGGACAATCGCAGCAGTTTTGACAAGTAGCATATATGACCATTTTCAGAATCGCCAGGGCCGAGGACATACCGGCCATCCGCAAGATAGCGGAAGTTGCCTTTCCTGCGACATATTCCTCTATCATAACAGGGGAACAGATAGATTTTATGATGGACTGGATGTATTCAGGGGACAGCATCCGGAACGATATAGAAGGAGACGTCACGTTTATTCTCCTCAATGTGGACGGCAAGGATATCGGATATGTGTCATTCGGCCCTGAGGGTGAACATTACCATCTTCACAAGATTTATCTGCTTCCGGATTTCCAGGGCAAGGGCTTCGGCCGCCTGCTTTTTACGGCCGCCGAGGATGAGATGCGCAGCCGCGGCGTGAAAATGTTCGAGCTCAATGTCAACAGGCATAACAAGGCCGTGGATTTCTATATCCGCATGGGAATGCATATTGACCGCAGCGGTGACTTTGATATCGGCAGCGGCTTCTATATGAATGACTACATCATGCAGAAGGAGCTGTAGCCTGGCGACAAAAATAGAGAGGGGCTGACCTTTTGGGTCAGCCCCTCCCTCGTGAAGATGACAAAGAGGATCAAGGAGGCGCTGAACTATTTCAACATCAACCTTATCGACCATATCATCATCGGCCCGGACAGGTACTACTCCTTCTCGGACGAGCACATCTCGGACCTGTGAGACTTGCGTTAATGTCAAAGTGAGTTCCGAACGCTTAACCCAGTTTGTCGCTGCCGAGGAACTGGAACAGGCCTGTAAACAGTATCCCGTTATTGTCACGGTAAGGCATGATGTCGTCCTTGATAATGACTATCTTTTGGAATGAGTCGCCAATTCGCTTCAATGAGTTCAGTTCTTGCTCACGCTTTTCTTCCGACTCGATTTCATACGCCGACTGGATGTAATACTTCTCATTTCCATCAGTGGCAATGAAGTCTACCTCGTACTGCCGGTACTCCGATTTACCATCTTTCATGATACGATGCTCAATCACTCCCACATCCACAACGTACCCCCGGTACAGAAGTTCGTTGAAAATAATGTTTTCCATCAGATGGCTCTGCTCCAACTGCCTGTAATTGAGTCTGGCGTTCCTTAGACCGACATCTATGGAGTAGTATTTCTTGATGTTTTCGTAATACTTGTTCCCCTTGATATTGTAACGACGTGCCTCGGTGAAGAGGAAGGCCTCTTCCAAATAGCCGATATATTTTGCCACAGTGTCATCTGTTATCTTAATCTTGCGGACACTCTCAAGAGTATTGGTTATTCGCGTCGTGTTGGTAAGAGAACCGATGGACGAGCACAGTGCATCGGTAATTGCCTCAAGAGCCTCTCGGTTTTCTAAATGGTGGCGTTCAACCACATCATCCAGATAGGTCTTCTTCCAAAGCCTTTGAAGATATGAAGTCTTTTGTTCGGCAGTAGGCATTTTACGAAGGGCAGGGAGCCCCCCATAGGTGTAGTACTCTTTCCAAAGCTCGCTCACGCTTTCCGTCCTATCTTGGCAAAATTCCTTGAAGGTGAACGGCAGTATGCACACCTCGTCGCTTCGTCCCCGGAAGATTGTGTTGATCTCACTAGAGAGAAACTTTGAATTGCTGCCGGTGACATACACATCGACATTTCGGCGCTTATTGAGTCCGTTGACAATTCTCTCAAATCCCTCCACTTCCTGTATTTCGTCCAGAAAGATATAGTAAGGTTCAGTATCAGAAGTGATTCTGGAGTAAAGATATTCTTTCAGTTTCTCCCGGTCTAGGAGTTCCAGCGTCGTATCCTCATCCTCAATGTCAAAAGACAAAATGATGATATGGTCTTCAGGGATTCCCTGATTCAGCAGATAATCCTTATAAATCGGGTCAAGAAGAAAAGACTTACCTGAACGGCGCGGTCCGGTGATAGCCTTAATCTGGCCATTATCCCTCCTGACAATCAGGCGATTAAGGTATAAATCACGTTTTACGTATGCATCCATAGTCGACCTTTATTCGAAATCCACTACAAATTTACAATAAATTTCGAATATATTGGATAATCCTTACGATAATTGCGTGCTCGCCCCAAAGTTTGAGTTCCCTGTCTATGCCCTTTCTGATGTTATTTGGGTGGATGGAGCAAAGCGGAACTCTGGCAGTGCCCTCCGATAACTAACTATAATATGAAAGAAACCGACCCTTTTGGGTCGGCCTCTCATATTTTGGTCGGGATGATGCGACTCGAACGCACGACCCCTACGTCCCGAACGTAGTGCGCTAGCCAACTGCGCCACATCCCGTATCCTTCGGGAAACCCGCACTTAGGCGAGCTTGTTGATGTAGAGTGCTATACCGCTCTTGAGATTGGCTGCCTTGTTCTTGTGGATGATACCCACTTTGGCAAGCTTGTCAATCATTGCGTAAACCTTCGGTGCGCCAGCCTCGGCAGCCTTCTTGTCTGTCGTGTTCCTTATCGCACGAATAGCATTCCTTGTAGTCTTCGCATAATACCTATTATGCAATCTGTGCCTTTCGCTCTGGCGAATGCACTTCTTTGCAGATGCGTTATTTGCCATTGTTTTTTATTTTTTATTATTTAGTAGTGGGTAGGAGAATCGAACTCCTATTGCAAGAATGAAAATCTTGAGTACTAACCGTTATACGAACCCACCAGCTCAGCCGTTCAAGCACACTTCTGCGATTAAATGGAATGCAAAGGTATATATTATTTTCTACACCGCAAAATATTTTTGGTTATTTTTCAGCATTTCCATCTTTGCTGTCCTCCTCCTTGTCCCATTCGAAGGAGTACATTATGGCCTCTACCTGCCTGAGATACTGACGTTTGTCATACTTCGGAGCATATACGAAGCCGTCCAGGACAATAATGTCTTTTCCATCCTTGCTGTAGAATGAATGCGAAACGAACGGGCCGCCCATGAAGTCATTGTAAACTTCCCAGAGACCCCTTGTCTCGGCAAACTGACGGCCGCGGAAACGTATGTAGCTGACCTCAGGGCTGACAGCGTCGCTCGTAATCATATACGTATTCTCGAACATGCCGGGTACATTCTCCTTGAGTGCGGCATTCCTGTGGGCAATGATATTCTCCACGGAGAAATTGTCATTCTCGGCAGCAGGATATTTGTAGATGAACACGCCCTGGGTCACATACTGCTTGTCGTCCGAAATCCAGAGGAAGTCAGCTGTCTTCTTGCGGAGCTTGAAACCGCTTGGGAAATGAGGGGAGCCGCCAGTCATCTCCTTTACGGCAGGAGGAATGCTGTGCTCCTCGTAACGTATTGAATTGGCGATGATTCTGTCACGCTCAGCCTGCTCGATGGTATTGACGATTCTCTCGCTATTCTCCCGGAGAATCACGGCTGCGGAGTCACTGGTCGGAGCGGTCACCTGGATGACGCATTGAGGATGGGCCCAGACATCATTTTTGTATACGACACCGCTTGGCTCCGATGCTGAAATATTGAAAAACAGCAGGTTGCGGTGAACCTTGAAAAGGTCGGCGAACCCGGTAACTGGCACATTGGAAAGCGAGAAGAGAGGTTCCTGCTGTGGAAGGAAAGGGTAGTCGGCTGCCAGGATTGACCTTGTGGTGGAGCCAAGATTGCCCTCCCAGTCATTCTTGTCCATGGCGACAATCACCTCGCCTGCCTTGCCGCTTACATTGGGCAGAAGTGTTCCATTGCCTTTGCAGCCGCCGAGAAGAACAGCAGCGCAGGCCAATGCTGAAATTAGTCTTTTTGTAGTCATAGTGCCTGTATTTTTTGTCTCAATATATTCAGTCATATCCAGTCCGCCGGGGCAGTCCGTCATCTGAGCAGCCTTCCGATGTCATTGCCCAGGGCCAGTATCATCAATGCCAGGAGCAGCACCATTCCGATGGCCTGTGCGACAATCAGGAACTTGTCGCTTGGCTTGTTGCCTGTCAGGATTTCGTAGCACAGCAGCAGGGCGTGGCCTCCGTCCAGGCCCGGTATCGGCAGCAGGTTCATCACTCCCAGCATAATGGATATGATGGCTATCAAATGGCAGAACCTGAACCAGTTCCACTTCTTAGGGAAGACCTGCATGATAGAAATCACGCTGCCTACCGACTTGTAGGCTCCGGTCTTCGGGGTGAACACCAGTTTCAAGTCCTGGATATAGCCCTTGAGCGTCTCGAAACTGTATTTTATGCCGGCCGGGATGGCCTGGAAAAAGTTGTATTCCTTCCTGCGGTAAGGGGATGCCAGGGCGACTCCGTTCTTGCCCTCATCGCTGATTACAAGATTGAACCTGAGGGTGTCGCTGCCCCGCAGAACGCTGACCGGCACTGTTTCACCCGTGCAGCTGTCCAGGATTTCGGCTGCGTCCTGGAAATAATCCGTGCGGCAGGAGTCTATGGCAATGATTCTGTCACCAGCCATCAGGCCTGAGCCGTAATTGGCGGATTCAGGGAATATGTCATTGATAACGAACGGGAAAGCGAGGTCGAACATCATTGGCGTATTGATGATTTCCCCGATGCGGCTCCGGTCCATATATATCCTCACGGTATCATTGTCACGAAGTACCGTGGTCACATTTACACTTCTCCTGGCCAGGTCCGACTGGAGTTCAAGGAAATCTTCCGGAACATAGCCGTCGAAGTCGAGAATCCGGTCCCCGGTCCTGAATCCGAGGTCCTCGGCAAGAGCACTTGCATAAATCCTGCTTTCAGAGTTCGGGATGTAGTTCTCCCCCCATTTGTCCATTATGAAAATGTAGACCAGGATGGCGAAGATGAAGTTGAACAGGACACCGCCGAGCATTATCATAAGCCTTTGCCAGGCCGGTTTTGAACGGAATTCCCAGGGCTGCGGCTCCTTGCGCATCGATTCCATGTCGAAGGACTCGTCAATCATTCCGCTGATTTTGCAATATCCTCCTATCGGGAGCCATCCGATTCCGTACTCGGTCACGGAATCCTTCATTTTCGGGAAAAGTCTTGTGAACCAGCCTGTTGTCTTGGTGCTGAACAGCTTGAACCCGCCTGCATCGAAGAAGAGAAAGAACTTGTCCACCCTGGTCCCGCTCAGCCTTGCGAATATAAAATGCCCGGCCTCATGGATTGCAATCAGCAGCGACAGGGCTATGAATACTTGAAAAATCTGTAATAATACCGTCATTTGAAATTTGTTTTGTCTGCGTCCGGGTCGATTGTAAAAGTATCGCTACAGGCCGCACATTTCCTTAGCCTTTGCGAAGGCTTCCTCATTGGAGGCGAAAATATCCTCCAGCCCCGGCTGCCCTGCAAATTCTATGCTGTCCATACATTTTGAAATAATATCGGGGATGTCGTAGAACCTGATTTTGTCGGCAAGGAATCCTGCCACGGCAGCCTCATTGGCAGCATTCATCACGCAAGGCATGTTCCCTCCCTTTTCCATTGCCTCATAAGCAAGCCCGAGACAAGGGAATTTTTCCCGGTCAGGCTGTTCGAATGTCAATGTGCCGAGGGCGGCAAAGTCCAGTTTCCTGTTGTCGAGCCCAAGCCTTTCCGGGAAGCTGAGGGCGAACTGGATAGGCTCCCGCATATCCGGATGGCCCATCTGGGCGATTACAGCCCCGTCCTCGAACTCTATCATGGAGTGGATTATGGACTGGGGATGTACGACAATGTTGATTTTCGACGGGTCGGTGTCGAAGAGCCAGCAGGCCTCAATCATCTCGAATCCCTTGTTCATCATTGTCGCCGAGTCAATGGTAATCTTGGCTCCCATATTCCACTGCGGATGCCTCAGGGCCTCCTTTCTCGTGGCCTCCGCCATCCTGGCCTTGTCCCAGGTACGGAACGGTCCTCCTGATGCTGTCAGGTGGATGCGGGTGAAATTGTTCTCCCCTGCGCCGAGAAGACATTGGAATATGGCCGAATGTTCCGAATCTACCGGGATTATCGGCGCCTTGTATTTCCGCGCGAGGCCCATCACGACACTGCCGCCGGCTACCAGGGTCTCCTTGTTTGCGAGAGCGATTACCTTGCCCGCCTTGATTGCGGCAATGGTCGGCCTGAGGCCGCTGAATCCTACCAATGCTGTCAGGACAATGTCAATGTCATCAGCCCCGACCAGGCTGCAGGCCGAGTCCATCCCTGCGAATACCTTGATGTCCTTCGGCTGGAGCGCATCGGCCACCTTCTGGTATTTCTCCTCGTTGCAAATCACGACTGCTCCGGGATTGAACTCGAGAGCCTGCCCAATGAGGAGGTCATCGCTGTTGTTGGCTGTCAGAAGTTCCACTTCGAAGAGTTCCCTGTGCTGCCTTACGACATCGAGAGCCTGCCTGCCGATTGAACCGGTGGAACCGAGAATTGCAATATGTCTCCTGTTGTCCATCATTTTCAGAAGTTTATATATTTGGTCGGGTCGACAGCCTCTCCTCTGTACCAAAGCTCGAAATGCAGGTGGTCTCCCGTCGTCAGGGAGCCCGTGTTGCCGACCAGGGCTATAGGTGCCCCGGCCACGACCTTGTCTCCTGTCTTTTTCAGGAGTTTCTGGTTATGCTTGTATATGGAGATGATATCGTCGCTGTGCTGTATCTGGATCGTGTATCCCGAGTCATCGCTCCATCCGGCATTGATGACAGTGCCGTCCAGAACTGACATTACCACGGAGTTTGCCGGAGCGGTTATGTCAATGTAGGGGTGCAGAAGCGGGTCATATCCCTGCGAAACCACGCCCTTGAGCGGGGTGAAGAAATGCCTTCCCTCGATAGGGAGCTTTCTTTCCGCTCCCTGGTTGAGGCCGAACTGCTCCGCCTTCCTGACATCATCCCTGAGCAGGGAGTCGCTTGTGGCCGCATCCACCGCAACCGGTTTCTCAGCAGCCGAAACACTCCGGATAATGCTGTCGATTCTTACCGGGTCCTCGCCGGCAATCACTTTCTTCAGGTTGTCGGTGTAGAACATCCAGGTATGAATCACATTCTGGAGGGAGTCAATGCGTATCGCATTGTTGATGGCAGCCCTCTTGGTATGCGCATCAGGATAACCCGGAATGAAGGTCCTGAGAGGTGTGAAGGCAATCACGGACCAGGACACCGCAAGAATTACCATAATGGTGGAAATGATGAGCACGAACAGGCCTGTACGTGAAAATCTCATGACCCACAATTGCTTGTGGGACTGGTCATCTATGAGCGATATTCTGAAATGCTCGACTTTGGGAGTGCGCCCCTGTTTGGACATAATCAGCGATTTTTTTAACTTTGCACGTTATGGACAGAATTATCGGCATCGATTTCGGCAGGAAGAGGATAGGGCTGGCGGTCAGCGACCCTCTCCGGATATTTGCATCTGCCCTGGAAACGGTACAATATGCAAAGATAATGGATTATTTGAAAAAATATGCCGAAACGGAGACCATTGTCCGATTTGTCGTCGGTTATCCGGTGAATATGGACGGGAAGCCGTCCGAGGCTGCCGCTGACGTGGATGCTTTCCTGAAATATCTCTCGAAGACATTCCCGGACATTCCTGTGACATTGGAGGATGAGAGGTTCACGTCCGTATTGGCCCACAGGGCGATGATTGACGGGGGGATGAAGGCTTCGGCCCGCCGGGACAAGGAGTCCGTGGACAAGATCAGCGCAGCCATCATTCTGCAGGGCTATCTTGACCGTACCGGTGGCGGGAATCCGGCCTGCCCGGTGCCTGGCTCGATACCTGACAGCCTGTCCGTGGCCAAAACCCGCAAGGGAAGACGCAAGTGACAATTAAAAATTTACAACAATGATACAGCCAATTTATCTATATGGTTCAGAGGTGCTGCGGCAGAAAGCCGGGGACTTCGACCTCAATGACAAGGAGGGTCTGGCCGCATTGGTCCAGGACCTCAAGGAAACCCTCAAGGTATCCGACGGATGCGGTCTCGCCGCACCACAGATAGGCGTGAGCAAGAGGGTCCTGATAGTTGACGGCACCGGCATGGTGGATGTCTATCCATATCTAGAAAATTTCACCCGCACAATGATCAATCCTGTCGTGCTGGAGGAGAGCGAAAAGACGACGGTATATTCCGAAGGCTGCCTGAGCATACCTGGAGTGTACTGCGACGTGAGCCGTCCCGCTTCCATGACGGTGGAATATTTCAATGAGGCGGGCGAGAAGGTGACCGAGGTCCTGGACAAGTTCGCCTGCCGCATGGTCCAGCACGAGATGTCCCATCTTGACGGGGATATGTTTGTGGACCACGTTGCCCCGATAAGGAAGAAGATTATTGCCAAGAAACTTGTCAATATAGCCACCGGCAAGGTCTCCACTCATTACAAATCCAAAATCAAATAGTCATGGGAGCATTTCACGCATACGACATAAGGGGAATCTACAATGTGGATTTCAACAAGGATACAGCCTACAAGGTGGGCGCCTTCCTTCCATCTCTTCTCGGCACCGGCAAGGTCCTCGTGGGCCGTGACTGCCGCGTTTCCTCGGATGAGATACACGACTATCTCCTGAAGGGTATCACGGATGCCGGCGCTGATGTGTACGACATCGGCCTCAGCACTACCCCGATGGTGTATTTCGGTACTGCCAAGTACGGTTTCGACGCTTCAGTGCAGATTACCGCCTCCCACAATCCGAAGGAGTACAATGGAATGAAGGTTTCCTGCACCAATGCTCTCCCGATTGGCTATGACAATGGCCTCGGCCAGATCGAGCAGTGGATAAATGAAGGCAGGGAGACTCCTCTCGCCGAGAAGAAAGGTTCTGTGTACCAGAAGGATATCCGCAAGGACTATCTGGATTTCCTGCTCGGATACAAGCCTGACCTTTCAGGATTGAAACTTGCCTTCGACCTCTCCAACGGAATGAGTACCCTCTTCGCCAGGGAGATTTTCGGGGATGCTCCGGAATATATCTTCGATGAGATGGACGGCCGTTTCCCTAATCACGAACCTAATCCGCTGGTTCACAAGAATGTAGTTGCGCTTGAGGAACTTGTGAAGAAGACCGGGGCCGATGCCGGTGTCATCTATGACGGGGATGCGGACAGGGTCATGTTCGTGGACGAGACCGGAAAGTTCGTCTCACCTGACCTCATCATTGCCCTGCTCGGTCATTATTTCATTGACGAGAGGGGAGAGAAAGGCATTGTTATACAGGATATCCGCAGTTCGAAGGCAGTGGGCGAGTACCTTGAGCCTATGGGAGCGAAGATGTTCACCTGGAAGGTAGGCCGGGCCAATGCGGCACGCAAGCTCCGTGAACTTGACGGTGTCTGGGGCGGAGAACTTGCCGGACATTATTACTTCAGGGATTTCTTCTATTCCGACAGCGGTCTTCTCGCCTCCATCCTGGTTCTCAGGGTGCTCGCTTCGATGAAGAAGAAGGGCGTGTCCTTCAGCCAGCTCATCGGCCGCATCGCAGGCTATGAGAATTCCGGGGAAATCAATTTCCGCGTCGAGGACAAGAAAGGTGCGATGGATGCCATCCGCGACCATTTCACTGCTCTCCAGCAGCCTACGGCAATGATGGATTTCGACGGCTACAGGGTCGAGTTCCCTGACTGGTGGTTCAACATCCGCCCTTCCAATACCGAGCCTTATCTCCGTTTTATCTGCGAGGCTAATTCGCCGGAGTTGCTGGAATCCAGGATCGAAGAGGTCAAGAATATTCTTTTTACAAGATTCGGGGCGACATTATGAGATGTAACTTATTTGCAGGCGGGGCCCTGGCCCTGTCACTGATGATTGCGGTCCCCGCGGCGGGGCAGGACAAGACACCGCATCTCGATACGCTTATTTCCATGAGCCGGGCGGAAATGCTGGTTCCGAGACCCGCTCTCCAGCCTGTCAAGTCCATTGACCCGACCTCTGCCGTTGCCATTGACACATTGGATACGGGCAACCCGGCGGTAAAGATTCTCCTGCTCGAGAATTATACCTGGCGTTACTACAAGGATCCTTCAGCCGTGATGCAGTCGCAGGTTTTCAATGAATACTGGGACGAGGACAAGCCGAATCCTTATGGTGTGGCAGGCCCTGCCATCAATGAGGATGTCTCAATCTGGGTGGTCGACTCTCTGAGCGAATATCATTGTCCTTACCAGGGCAAGGTTTATTCCCCGTTCGGATACAGGCGTGGAAGGGGGCACATGGGTGTGGATCTTCCGTTCCCTACAGGCACTCCGGTCAAGGCTGCATTTTCCGGCAAGGTCAGGGTCTCCAAGTATTTCCGCGGTTACGGCAACCTGGTGATTATCAGGCACGAAAACGGGCTTGAGACTTTCTACGGCCATCTTTCGAAGCGCAATGTCGTCCCGGGTGACTGGGTGCAGGCCGGGGATGTAATAGGTCTTGGCGGTTCCACGGGCCGTTCTACCGGCGCACATCTTCATTTCGAGGTCAGGTATCTTGGATATGCCTTTGACCCTCAGTGGCTCATTGATTTTGAGTCCGGTGAGTTGAGGCATCGTCTTTTCATTCTCAAGAAGAGATATCTCAATGCTGCCAGCCGCTATATACCGGAGACCGATGAGGAGGATTACCTGATAATGCGTGACGACTCCATAGCCTATTCTGCCCGTGCAGCGGAGATAGCTGCCCGCGAGGCGGAGGAAGCCCGCAAGGCAGCCGAACTGGCCAAGGCCCAGTACCACAAAATCAAGTCAGGTGACACTCTGGGTGCCCTTGCGGTCAAGTACCACACCACCGTGAAGGCCATCTGCGCACTGAACGGCATCACGCCTACCACCACGCTCCGCATCGGCCGCTCCCTGCGGGTGAGGTAGGAAGTATCCAAATAGTGAAATCACAATACATTGCGAATTATCTTGCTTTTGTCAAGGTAATTCGTTAGTTTTGCATAAAAATACCAGTATGTTGGGAATATGAAATCTCTCGGACTACAGATTAGAAATCGAAGAAAGGCCCTTAAGATTACTCAGCGGGAGCTAGCTGATCTTGCCGGCCTCAGCATAAATACCGTAGTCGCTGTTGAGCGGGGTCAGGGAGATCCGAAGATTTCCACATATACTGCAATCTGCAATGTTCTTGGACTCAAACTCAACGCTATACTATGAGACAGTGTGAAATATATCTGCACGGAGTGAAATGTGGCGTGCTTACCGAGGACGACAAGTTTGAGTTCACGTTTGAATACGACAAGGATTATCTTCTTTCAGGCAATGCAGAGCCTGTAAGCCTGACGCTTCCTCTTCAAAAAGAACCGTTCAAATCTCCATATCTTTTTCCGGCCTTTGGCAATATGCTTTCCGAGGGCGAGAATCGTATGGTTCAGTCACAACTCTTGAGAATAGACCCGGAAGATGACTTCGGTATCATGCTGGCTACTTGCATGCTTGACACCGTAGGTGCTATTACCGTAAAACCGATTGGACAATGATAGAACTTGAAATCTGCCCCTCCACTTTGTCAAAGGGCTTCAATACGTATTCTCCCAAGGCTATTGAATTGATTAATCAATCATTCCTTTCGGAACAACTGAAAAGCCTGTACATCTCATCCTATCAATACAGATGCAGGATGCTGAACTTTTAATGCTGCGGGTGAGGTAGTTGGCAGGATGAAATCGCAAGCGTCTCCGTTTTGTCCGGGGAAATGGCGATTCAGGATTATTTAAAATTAATAAACATTGTCGTTCCGGAAGCCTCTATGTGTCAATCTGTCCCGCCAGGTGGTCCACCAATGCGGAGCATCCTGCGAGAATGTCAGAGTAGGCCTTCTCGAAATTGCCTGTGTACCAGGGGTCTGCGACATCCCGGTTCTCCCCGGTCCATTCGAGTAGCCTGTGGGTTTTTTCGGGATTGCGGCCACTGGTGATGCGGGAGAGCAGCCTTTCGTTGGAGGAGTCCATGACAATGACCATATCGGCCTCAAGGTACTCCTCAAGGCTGATCCGGTGGGCTCTGTGCCGCCCGTAAGGTATTTCGTGCCGGGTGAGAGTCTGCGCCGCATAGGGATAGAGACCGTTGCCCTCTTCCTCGTAAGATACGGCAGCCGAGGATATTTCCAATTCCCCTTCCAAACCCCTGCGCTTGGCAAGGTACTTCATTATATACTCAGCCATCGGAGATCTGCAGATGTTTCCGTGGCAGACAAATATCAGTTTCATAGCGGAAGCGGCAGGATTCGAACCTGCGAGCCGGTTTTGCCCGGCCAACTGTTTTCGAGGCAGCCTCCTTCAACCACTCGGACACGCTTCCATTATATCAAGTAATCTTCAAAAAATAACCAGCATCATATTATGTCTTTCCGGTCCATATTTCCTCCCTCATCAGTCACGTAGCTACGGCTACGCTCCATCCTCGGGAGAAAACCTGACCTCGGAAATCGGAAGCAAGTTATTTTTTCAGATTACCAAAACGGAGCAAAAATACATCAATTGGAATAAATTCCAAAATTTAGAAAAGAAAAATTGGGAAGATTTTTCGGCCGGGTATCGCTAGTTTGCCCCTGTTTCAAAAATCAATGCCGTGGCCCAGACCTGGCAGCCCTCCGCCCGTCCCACGAAACCCAGCCCCTCCGCCGTGGTAGCCTTGACGGATACGCAGTCCGGTCCGACTCCTAGAATGCCGGCCAGGGTCTCGCGCATCAGCCCGGTGTATTTTCCTATTTTCGGACGCTGCAGGGCAATGGTAATGTCCACATTGCCCACCGCCCAGCCTTTCTTCCTTACCATCTCCACCACCTTGGCCAGCAGCATCTTGCTGTCCGCACCCTTCCATTCATCCGAATTGTCAGGAAAATGATGTCCTATGTCGCCAAGGGCAAGGCAGCCCAGCAGGGCATCGCAAAGGGCGTGAATAGCCACATCTCCATCGGAATGGGCCACGAAACCCGTTTCCGACTCAATCTTCACACCGCCCAGCCACATCGGCAGGCCCTCGGCAATCTGGTGAACATCATAACCGTTTCCAATGCGGAAAGGGCAAGATGGCGTTTTTTCTGTCAACATATTGAAATATAAGTAATTACAGGAACATTGAGCCGTCCGGGTCCCAATCTTGGGAGCAAGCCGGAGGCCTTCCGGATACAAAATTAAAGAAATAATGTTAAATTTGCTTGTTAACTCCCCGCAACTTGGAAGAAGGGGTACATTATAAATCAGATTATTATTATGGCATCATTCGGATGGTTCGGCGAAAATGAACACAGGGTGTTCAACTACAAACCGATATATTACGACCCAGAGAAAGAGGAACTCAAACGGCGTTTCGGTGCCGTGGACGGTTCAATGGAGAAGAAGGACGGCAGCTATGTGCCGGGATCATACATCCAGGGGGCATTCCGTAACGGCAACTACAGCCGCAAGAAAAGTGCTTCCAGAGCCCAGGCCATCATCGGCATCGTGGGCCTCATCCTGCTTGTCATCGCAATGATTTACATCACCAAGTTCTACTCCCTGCTCTAATATGGACATTCGCATATTGCCCGGCAACATTGCCAATATGATAGCGGCGGGGGAGGTCGTCCAGCGGCCGGCTTCCGTCGTCAAGGAGCTTATGGAGAATGCTGTGGATGCCGGAGCCTCCCAAGTGACGGTAATCCTGGCCGATGCCGGGAGAACATTGATCCAGGTGATTGACAACGGCTGCGGAATGACCCCGGACGAGGCCGTGTTGTGCTTCGAGAGGCATGCCACGTCCAAGATTGCCACGGCCGAGGACCTCAATGACATTGTGACGTTCGGCTTCAGGGGAGAGGCCCTTGCCTCCATTGCCGCAGTCGCCGAGGTGACATTGAAGACCAGGCGGCCCGAAGACGAGATAGGCTGCAAGGTAGAGTTCGCGGACTCCGTACATCTGTCCACGGACGAGGTCTCGACTCCGGCTGGGTCGAATTTCGCAGTTCGCAACTTGTTCTACAACGTGCCGGCCAGGAGGAAGTTCCTCAAATCCGACAATGTCGAGTTCAAGCACGTCGTGGAGGAGTTCACCAGGGTGGCATTGACAAGACCCGAAATAGGATTTTCGCTCACACACAACGGCAGGGAAATCTATTCGCTCAAGCCCGCCAAGTCATTGAAATACAGAATCCAGGACCTTCTCGGCAATAATGTCGTAAGCCAGGTGGTGGATATCTCTGCCGAGACTTCGGTAGTCCGGGTGAACGGTTACGTGGGCCGGCCGGACCAGGCCAGGAAAACCCTCGGAAACCAGTTCTTCTTCGTCAACGGCAGGTTCTTCCGCAGCCCGTATTTCCACAAGGCCGTGATGAATGCCTATGACAATCTTCTGCCTCCGGGGGCCACTCCTTCCTATTTCATATATCTGGAAGTGGACCCGCATTCCATAGACGTCAACATCCATCCTACCAAGACGGAAATCAAGTTCGAGGACGACAGCGTCGTCTTCCAGATAATATACGCCTGCATCAAGGAATCCATCGGCCGCAACTCCTTCGGGGCCAGCATTGACTTCAACAGGGAGAATATGCCGGAACTCCCGGTAATCAGCAATGATTTCGAGAATTTCCGTCCTGACACTTCCAGCCCGGGCGTGTCATACGACCCTGCTTACAACCCGTTTGACGCACCTGCCGGCGGCGGAACAGGCGACCCGGCCCCGAAAATGTACAGTGGCGGCCCGGGCATTGACACATCCGGCGATTTCCGCGGCTTTTCCGCCCAATATGTGGAGAAACGCGAGGATTATGGCAAACTCTTTGAGGACAAGATGGTCGCCCGCCCGGCACCATTGGTGATTGACAGGAAATACATCGTCTCCTCCGGCAAGGAGGGGATGGTGCTTGTGAGCATCAGGAGGGCCAGGGAGAGGGTGCTGTACGACAGATTCCTGGCGGCCCTCAGGGGCGGAAACCACGTCAGCCAGGCGGCCCTTTTCCCGGTCCAGGTCAATGTCGGAGTGGACAACAGGCTGGTTTTCGACGAGCATTCGGATATGCTCTCCCGCCTCGGTTTCGACATTTCGCCTTTCGGCAATGACACCATTGTCGTAAACGGTATGCCGGAAGGATTCCAGGTGGACCAGAGCAGTGTCGAGTCCGCAATGGCCGACATCCTGATCATACTTTCGGAGAGCGGTACAGGCCTTCAGGAAATGATGGAATCCTCCATGGCTGGGAAGTTTGCGAGAATGGCAGCCGCCGGGTGCAAAGACATTGAGACATCAGCTGAGGCAATGTCGCTGATGGACTCGCTTTACTCGAGTTCCAATCCGGAATTCACTCCGGGGGGACACAGGACAATGAGACTGCTCACCTCCGCTGACATTGAAAAATTGATTTGACGCACTTGTCCGCCCGTTGACGGACAGATAATTAATAAAAATGGGATATTACAGTTACGACAATTACAACCGCGGCGGCTTCCTGGCTGGGATGCCTCCGGCCACCAAGCATATCATAATCATCAATCTCCTGCTGTTCGTCGCCACCCTCATCAATGAGGACTATATGGTGAGGAACTTTGCGATGTTCTACCCGGCCTCGCCACTATTCAAGCCCTGGCAGATTATTACCCACATGTTCATGCACGGGGGATTCTGGCACGTATTCTTCAACATGTACACCCTCTTCATATTCGGAACGGTGCTGGAAAGGGCCCTGGGCACGAAGAGATTCCTGATATTCTATTTCGTGACGGGACTTGGCGCAGCTGCACTGCATACCGGCGTGGAGTGGCTCCAGGCCAGTTTTTATCTATCGTTCGGCACGCCTGCTGCAATGTCATCCTACTCCAATCTCCTCAGGACTCCTGTCCTTGGAGCCTCTGGCGCAATCTACGGCGTGCTGATTGGCTATGCGATGTTCTACCCGAATTCAATACTGACCCTGATATTCCCGCCTGTATCATTGAAAGCCAAATGGTTCGTGCTGATTTTCGCCGGCATCGAACTCTTGACCGGAGTAACCGGCACGGCTGACGGAGTGGCTCATTTCGCCCATCTCGGAGGAATGCTCTTCGGCTGGCTCCTGATTCTCTGGTGGCGGAAACGGGGGAAACTATATTGATGGATACTTGCATCTTGGAGCAATGAGGAAGTCCAGAAAGAAGCACGGCATTTTCTTCGGAATAACCTCGCGGACATTGATGGTGATATCCGCAGGCTTGCTGTTGCTATCTTACCTGTCCAGTTATGTCAATCCGGCCAAGGCCTGGTTCATGACCCTCTTCGGACTCCTCTACGCCCCGTTCCTCCTCCTGAATACCATCCTTCTCATCTGGGCCATTTTCCGCCGCTCCAGGGCATTCCTCATACCCCTCATTGCCATCCTGCCCTCCGTCTTCATCATCGGCAAATATTACCGTCCGGCATCAGGGCCGGTGAGGGAGGATAGCCGCGACCTGCGCATAATCACGTACAATGTAGGACGCTTTTCCCTCTCCCAGGATGACAGGTTCAAGTCCTGGAAGGAATGCCGGGATTCCGTAATGGCCTATCTCAAGTCGAAGGATGCGGACATAATCTGCCTTCAGGAGTTCCAGAGCGAGAGCATCGAGGCAATGACAGCCTACCTGGGCCGGACAATGAAGGGCTACCGCCTGAATTATTTCGTCAATGAGGGCCCGGGATATTGCTCCGGCAACGTGACCCTGAGCCGTACACCTGTCACGAACAAGGGCAGGATATCTTTCGAGAACAGCGCCAATCTGGCATTCTATACTGACCACGAGGTGCGTGGCAATGTATTCAGGGTGTACAATTGCCATTTCCAGAGTTATGGAATATCACTTTCACGTCTCGCCGAGTCAATGGAGGCGGATTACAAGAAAACCGTCAGGGAGACCGAGGACAAGATGAAACGCTCCATCATCCGCAGGCCCGAGCAGGTGGAGCAGGTGATGGAGAGCATTGACAGCTGCCCTGAGGGCGCAATCGTAGCGGGTGATTTCAATGACACCCCGATGTCATATACATATTACCGGCTTTGTCGCGGCAGGAAGGACTCATTCGAGGAGGCCGGCAGCGGGAGCGGGGCCACATTCTCCAGGCTCAGGCCATTCCTCAGGATAGACTATGTGCTGTTTCCGGACATATATGATGCTGTATCACATAATGTTGAACATAAGAAATACTCAGACCATTATCCGGTGGAAGCCGTAATCAATCTGGGTGAATAATTATTTGAAATATGGGTAATATCAACAATGAGGCCGTCACCAAGGCACTTGAGGTACTCCGCTCCGGAGGCGTGATCCTGTATCCGACGGATACTATATGGGGCATAGGCTGCGATGCCACTGATCCCAAGGCCGTATCGAGGATTTACGAAATCAAGAAACGCTCTGACAGCAAGGCTCTTGTCCTCCTGGCTTCGGACCTGGACATGGTGTGCAGATATGTGAAGGAAATCCCGGAAATGGCAATTCAGCTGGTCGAGGTCAATGACAGCCCGATGACTATCATCTACCCGGATGCCATCTGCGCCAAGGCTCCTGCGGAAGGTGCCGAGGCTGTGGCCGACAAGCATTTCCTCGCCTGGAATGTCGTGGCCGAGGACGGTACGGTGGCCATCAGGATTCCGGACATGGATTTCTGCAAAGCATTGATACACAAGCTTGGCCGCCCGATTGTGTCCACTTCGGCCAATATTTCCGGAGAACCTTCCCCGAAGAAGTACGCCGATATTCCTGAGGATATCAGGAAAGCGGTTGACCATATAGTCGAACCTTCGGAGGAGAACAATTCCACCGGCCAGGCATCGCAAATCATCAAAGTTGGACTCGACGGGCAGATAAGCATCATCAGGGGTTGATATGGAAATTTTCTGGACGGACCGGATTGAGGCAGGGCTGTGCTTCCTTGGGGAAGAGGAGTCGGCGCATTGCGTCCGGGTGCTGAGGCATCGGGAAGGGGATAGTGTATGCGTCATTGACGGAGCAGGCACAATGTACGACTGCATTGTCACCCAAGCCTCCCCGAAAGCCGCTGTCGCAAGGATTGAGAAAGCCAATCCCGGCTGGGGCTCGCATCCCTACAGTCTGGAGATGGCAGTCTGCCCGACCAAGAACATTGACAGATACGAATGGTTTGCGGAAAAGGCCACCGAGGTCGGTATGGACAGGCTTGTGCCGGTAATCGGGGACCATTCTGAGCGGAAGGCAATCAAGACTGACAGGCTCAGGAGGATAGTTCTCTCCGCCGCCAAGCAGTCCCTCAAGTCTTCCATCCCGGAGATTGCCGAGCCGTTGACGGTAAAAGAATATATTGCTTCCGCCTCCTGTTCAGAAGCATTGAAACTGATAGCCTGCTGCTTCGAGGATGAGAGCCATCCGAGGACATCGGTCGTGGAGGCATTGGCTGATGCGGGCAAGAAGGAATACATTGTCCTGATAGGCCCTGAGGGGGATTTTTCCAGGGAGGAGGTAAGGCTTGCGATTGAAGCGGGGTTCATCCCTGTCCATCTTGGGGAGTCCAGGCTCCGGACCGAGACTGCCGCCCTTGCCGCCGTCTTCGCCGCATATTATAATAATATTTGAGATTATGCTGATAGGTGTCATTTCAGATACGCACGGGGTGTTCAGCCCTGAATTCAAGGAATTCCTTGCTCCGGTTGACCAGCTTTGGCATGCCGGGGATTTCGGAGGCGGGATTGAGTTTGCAGATTCGATTGCCGCATTCAAGCCAATGATGGGAGTACACGGCAATTGTGACGGGCAGGATATCCGCCGGGCCTATCCCGCATTCAAGTTTTTCGAATGCGAGGGCAGGAAAATCCTTCTGAAGCATATCGGAGGCAGGCCCGGCCGCTATGACCTGGAAGCATTGGCCCTCATTGACAGATACCGTCCGGACATCTTTGTCTGCGGGCACTCACACATCCTGCTGGTGCAGAATGACAAGACGCACAACCTTCTTCACATCAATCCGGGTGCCTGCGGCATCCAGGGTTGGCAGGTCGAGAGGACAGCATTGAGATTTCACATTGACGGAGGCGAAATCCACGGCATGGAAGTGTTTCGTCTTCCACGGACCAGAATATAATAAGATATGATAAGGACAAGACTTTTGGCAGCATCCGCATTGATGCTATTTTTACCGGCAATGACTTCCGCTTCGTCGAAGAAGGACGTGCCGCCTGTTCCGGAGAAATACTTTTCCGACTGGCTATCCGGCTGCAGAACCGATTATGAGTCTCCGGCCCGGTTCACCAAGTTGGAAACAGAAGCCCTCAGGGCCGATATATGGGCATCCTGGGTGAAAGCCAATGACAATTTCACCGAGGAGAAGCTCCAGCCGGTCATCCCGATGAGCTGGGCGGGGGCAGGCGAATGGAACATCCCGGCCGACCTCGAACCCGATGCGAAGATGAAATATTACTGGTGCAGCCGCGGACCTGCCCTGGAGCACGGTTACAGGACTTTCATCTACCTTCACGGCTCCGGCAACCCTGAAAGGGAGTGGCAGAACGGACTCATTCTCTCATCCCAGTTCCAGGACTCCTCCGCCTTCTTCGTGCCGAAGATTCCGAATACCGGTTCCTATTACCGCTGGTGGCAGAAGGGCAAGCAGTATGCCTGGGAGAAATTCATCCGGCTCGGTCTGGTTTCCGGCCAGGTGGACCCTGACAGGCTCTTCTTCATCGGTATCTCAGAAGGTGCTTACGGCAGCCAGCGTCTTGCATCCTATTATGCTGATTATCTGGCAGGTGCAGGCCCTATCGCAGGAGGTGAGCCATTGAAGAACGCCCCGGTCGAGAACTGCGCAAACATTGCATTCTCCTTCCGTACTGGAGCTGAGGACAAGATGTTCTACAGGGACATTCTCACGGGTTATACCAAGGACGAGTTCGACCGTTTCGGGAATGAGCATCCCGGGCTTTACGTGCACAATATCGAGGTAGTTCCCGGTGCCGACCATCATTCCGTAGGTTATTTCAATACGACCCCTTGGCTCAAGGATTTCGTACGCAACCCTTACCCACATTATGTGAACTGGGAGAATTTCGAGATGGACGGCATCAAGAGGAACCGCTTCTACAACCTCGTGGTTGAGGAACCTGGGCTGGAGAATGGCCGTCGTCGCCATTATGAGATGACTATCGAGGGCAATGTCATCAATATCAATGTGGACGATGTCGAATACACCACCACGCAGACTGACCCGGTCTATGGCATCGAAATGAAGTTCGAGAAGAAATATTACCCTGCAAAGGGAGGCTCCGTCAGGATATATCTCTGCGATGAACTTCTGGACCTGGACAGCAAGGTTACAGTGATTCTCAATGGAAAGCGCGTCTGGCGCGGAAAACCTGAACGCCGGCTCGGGGACATGGTGAACAGCTGTGCTCTCTTCGGAGACCCTCGCCGCCTCTATTCCGCTTCTGTTGAGGTAGATGTGAGATAGCCCGGTGCTTTGGTCTTTTGGTCGGGTGGCCCTGCTTACAATCTGTAAGCGAGGCCACCCGAAACTTGTTTTCCGTGAATTTAAACGATGTAGAAAGACGCTTAAAAAGATTTAATAATGAGTGTTTTACGATTTTTGTAAGAATAATGATAAATTTCTTTGCATATTCTAAAAATCTATGTACTTTTGTCGCTTGAACGTATGTTTAATCAGTTTTTTAGTGTACAGACGATGAAAAAGGTATTTATGTCTTTAGCAGTAGTTGCCGTTATGGTTGCTGCTGCATCTTGCGGAAACTGCTGCAAGAAGTCTTCTGAGGCTCCTGCTGATGAGGCTGCAGTAGAGACCAAGGCTGCTGCTGACAGCTGTGCTTGCTGCGACAGCACAAAGGCTTGCTGCGACAGCTGCACTGCTTGTGCAGATAGCTGCGCTGCTTGCGCTGAATAATCAGGAAGATTATTCATTTCAGAATTGCGGTACCTTGAGGTAACTCAAGATGCTGCTTTTTTTGTTTGGGAACCCTCAAACAATGAGTTGCCTCATCTTTGGATATCTTCCCGGCCCAGATTTCCTCATATTTCCCTGAAAATAGTTATCTTTGGGGGAGCCTGTCCGAAAAGTGCCCCTTCGGGTGCTGCTACCCCTGCCAGAATAGCACAGAAGGCCGATAGAACTTTGAAAGCAGACTTTTCGGACAGCCTGGAGGGGGGGA
Organism: Candidatus Cryptobacteroides sp.; assembly: GCA_051870395.1. GTDB lineage: Bacteria > Bacteroidota > Bacteroidia > Bacteroidales > UBA932 > Cryptobacteroides. The sequence continues at coordinate 29,863 of JBJEBV010000046.1, forward strand.
GAGATCTACATAACAGGTTGATTATCAATAGATATCTCAACCACGCACTACGTGCTTCGCTCGATAAGAATGACTTTTTGGCAAGCCCCTTTAGGAGAAGGGTAACGTAGACGAGAATTGTGCGGTTGGAAGAAGTTTCGCAAGACGCACAAACCTCACCATTGTAGATAATCATGAACTTGCGAAACTTGAGTTGGATATGGCATCAGCGAAGGAGAAGAAAATATGGTTCTGCACGAGCTGCGGCAATGAAAGCCCGAAATGGATGGGGCGCTGTCCGGCCTGCGGAGAATGGAACACAATGGTCGAGCAGACGGTGGCGACCGGCAAACAGCCCGCCTCCAGGACAATGCAGGGAGACCAGGGACGCCGTCCCGTTCACCTGAAGGATATCGACTCCTCCTCCGAAGCCAGAATGTCAGTCGGCCTTCAGGAAGTGGACAGACTGCTCTGTGGAGGCATTGTCAGGGGGTCGCTGGTTCTCATCGGAGGCGAGCCGGGCATAGGTAAATCCACCCTTTCATTGCAGATACCCCTGCATTCCCCGGGACTGAAAACATTGTACGTTTCCGGCGAGGAAAGTGCAAGACAGGTCAAGATGCGGGCGGACAGGCTCGGTGGCGATGACTCCAACTGCTTCATTTTCAGCGAGACTGACATCAGCAACATCATTGCCCAGGCAGATGCCCTCAAACCTGACCTGATGGTGGTGGATTCCGTGCAGACAATGTTTTCGGCCAATGTCGAGTCTTCCGCCGGCTCGGTATCCCAGATCAAGGAAGTCACGGCAATGCTCCTGCATTTCGCCAAGTGTACAGGCATCCCGGTCATCCTCATCGGCCACATTACCAAGGACGGATACATTGCAGGACCGAAGATTCTGGAGCATATCGTGGACGTGGTACTCCAGTTCGAGGGGGACAACAAAGGTTCCTATCGCCTCCTCCGCAGCATAAAGAACCGTTTCGGCTCCACATCTGAGCTGGCCGTCTTCGAGATGACCGGAACCGGACTCCGGGAGGTGACCAATCCTTCGGAAATGCTGATCCCGATGCACGAGGAAGGACTCAGCGGCACTGCCATCTGCGCAATGCTGGACGGCCTGAGACCATTCCTGTTCGAAGTCCAGGCCCTGGTAAGCACTGCTGCATACGGAACTGCGCAGAGATCCGCTACCGGCTTCGATGTGAGAAGACTGAATATGCTGCTTGCGGTCCTGGAGAAACGGGCCGGTTTCAAACTCAATATGAAAGACGTGTTCCTCAATATTGCCGGAGGAATGAGGGTCTCCGACCCGGCCTGCGACCTGGCCGTCATCTGCGCCGTACTTTCCTCCAATTTCGACTTCGCCCTTCCTTCCAATGTCTGCTTTGCCGGCGAGGTGGGCCTGAGCGGTGAAATACGTCCTGTCAATCAAACAGAAAGACGTGTCACCGAAGCGGCACGTCTTGGATTCAGGAAGATTTACATCTCCTCATTCTCGTCTGTTGACAATCCTCCGGCCGGCATAGAAATCGTCAGGGTTTCCGACGTCCCGGCCCTCGTGAGGATTCTGTTCAAGGGATGAAGCACCGGCCTTCCGGCCGGGAGATGCTGCTATTTCCCGTTGATACGCTTTTCCCAGGCCCAGGCGGCCGCCAGGGTCTCCTCTACGGAGCGCCCGGCCTTCCAGCCCAGCTTCTCATTGGCCAATGACGGGTCAGCCCAGATGGCTGTCACGTCTCCTGCCCTGCGTGGTGCGAACTTGTAGTTCAACTTGATGCCATTCACCTTCTCGAAGGCGTTCACCAGTTCGAGAACCGATACAGGACGGCCTGTTCCGATATTGAAGATTTCATAATCCTTCTCCATCTTGCCGTCCAGCATCCTTGCGACCGCATAGACATGAGCCTTCGCAAGATCCACTATGTCGATGTAGTCTCTCTGGCAGGTACCGTCCGGAGTAGGATAATCGTTTCCGAAAATGCTCAGGCACTCCCTCTTTCCGATGGCTGTCTGGGTGATGAAAGGAACCAGGTTGTTCGGCACGCCTCTCGGAAGTTCTCCGATCAGGGCTGAAGGATGCGCTCCGATAGGATTGAAATATCTGAGAGCGATACCCTTTATAGGGCCTTCAGCGGCGGTACCCGGGCAAGGCTCGGCACCGTATCTTGCATAGGCGCTTACCGAATCCCTCAGGATGTCTTCGCAGATTTGCTTGGTGTTTCCGTAAGGGGAAGTGGCAGGCTGGCGTGGAGATTCCTCAGTTACAGGAAGTTTCTCAGGCTCGCCATACACCGTGGCCGATGAGGAGAAGAGGACATTGCAGCCCCCGTGGGTCCTTGCGGCCTCGATGACATTGATGAATGATGAAAGGTTGTTGGAATAATACTTGATCGGCTCCGCTACTGATTCGCCCACGGCCTTGAATGCGGCGAAATGGATTACGGCGTCGATTCTGTAGTCGGAGAACAGTTTGTTCACTGCCGCCGCATCGCAGAAGTCCATCTTCACGAACGGGATATCATCCCTTCCGGTGATTTTCTTCACACCTTCAAAGCAGGTCATGTCGCAGTTGGACATATCATCTGCCACTACTACCTCGTAACCTGACTGAATCAGCTCCACGGTCACGTGGCTTCCAATAAATCCGGCACCTCCGGAAACTAAAACTCTTTTGGCCATATAGTATTTGATTGAAAATTCTATGCCCCCTGCATAGGGGTTGCAAAGCATTACGCAAAATTAAGAAAAAACCTGATATCTTTTTCCCCGTGAATAATTATATTTGTCAATATGAAAAAAATATTGACATTGACGATAGCGGCCGTCCTCTTTGCGGCCTCATTCTTTCCGGCCTTTGCCAAGGAGAAGTCTGCCGCACAGGCCTACCTCGACAAGAAACTTACTGGTGAGCCATTCCGGTCAGGCCTGGTCGGGGCACTGGCGGTAAAGATTTCCGGTGATACCATAGTGGAATGCGGAAGTCTCCGCAAGCTGATTCCGGCATCCAATACCAAGTTGATTACTACCGGTCTGGCTATCAAGGGCCTGGGAAAAGACTACAGGTATTCCACCGCATTGGGATATTCCGGCAATGTGAGCGACGGTGTCCTGCACGGGGACTTGTACATCATCGGCGGCGGCGATCCGACCCTTGTCTCCTCCGACCCTGGCTCCCTGCCTGCCGACTCGCTTTTCTCCTGCTGGAGATCAATGCTGGCCTCCAGGGGAATCCGCAGAATCGACGGCCGCATCATCGGTGACGGAAGATATCTTGACGGGCCGATTGAGCTCGACAGCTGGGCCTACAATGACCTCGGGACCTTCTACGGAACCGGCTGCAATGGCCTGATATATTCCCGTAACATATTGAAAATCAATGTTGCCCCGGGTAATGCCGAAGGCTCCCGCGTGCGAGTGACGAAATTTTCTCCTGACCTTCCCTGGATAGAGTTCCGCAACAATTCCGTGACTTCTGCACCGGGCACCGGCGACGAACTCTACCTCTTCAACACCGACCTTGCCCCTGTATCCGAACTGCGTGGCTCATACGCCTCCGGCAAAGGTCCCAAGACCGAGGAATTCAGCCATAAATACGGACCGCTGGCCTGCTCGCACGCATTTACTGGGCATCTTCGGAGAAACGGTGTCAAGGTAGATGGAGAAGCCTCATACATAGATACTTACGGTGTGATAATCTCCTTGGACCAGTCCGGAAAGAACCTGATCAGGTCGAGGGGAACCGCCCGCCCTGTCCCGGAACTTCACATCATCGGGGACACCGAGTCAATGACGGTCAAGGACATAGCCAGGATTACCAATGGCCGGAGCGACAATCTCTACGCCGAGGCCCTTCTCCGCATCCTGTCCAAGGAACGCACGGGCTCAGCCTGTTACGATTCCTGCAAAGTGGTGATAATGAGGGAATTGTCATCATTGGGCCTGGATGTGTCCACTGGTGTGCATATTGTAGATGGAAGCGGACTGTCCAGGCACGACAGCATTTCCCCTGACTTCTTCTGCCGATTCCTCAGGTCAATGTACCTAGATTCCGGATGCTTCTGGGACTACCTTTCCACAATCAGCAGGCCCGGAGCTCCGGGAATGCGTTCCAGCCTTGCAGGCAAGCCGGAATCCCTGCGTTCCAGGGTCAGGATGAAGAGCGGCTCGATGAACGGAGTCCTCTGCTACAGCGGCTATGTGATGCCTGTCTCCGACAGGAAGGAAGATGTGATAGTATTCTCAATTATGACCAACAACTGCCCGGATGCGGAAAAGCAGGCCAGGGCCTTTATGGATGAACTTATTTATTTGATTGCCAATGAGAACTGACAGATTGAAAACAATATTGGTTGCGGCCATTGCCGCCCTTTCGCTTCCGGCCGGGTTGAAAGCCCAGGAAAACTATGGGGTGGTAGACCTATCCGTGGCCTTTTTCAGGGAGAAGGCAGGATATGAGGAAGAACTTGGCACACAGAATCTTATGGGTACTCCTCTGGAGATACTTGACAGCACCGGATACTGGCTCAAGGTCAGGACTCCGGAGCCGTACGATGCCTGGGTAACAGATCTTGCCGTGACTAGAATGGACAGCCTCCAGCTGAAGGAATACATCGCTGCCCCCAAATATATATGCGTGTCCAAGTGGACGGAGATGTGGTCTGGGCCGTCGGATAAATTCCTGAGAGTCAGCGATATGGTCCAGGGCGATATAGTACGCATCCTGAAGGACGGGAAAGGCAGGCCGGTCAAGACCCGGGGCTTCCTCGGAGTCCTGCTTCCGTCAGGTCGGAAAGCATACGTCAGGGCCAATGACCTGGCCGATTTCACCGTCTGGGCCAATACGAGGAAGGCCACCCCGGAGAACATTGTATCCACTGCCCTCGGATTTACGGGTACTCCGTATATGTGGGGCGGAACTTCTCCCAAGTCATTCGACTGCAGCGGTCTTACCCGCACGGTATATTTCCTGAACGGGGTGTTGCTCCCGAGGAATGCCTCCCAGCAGATTTATACCGGCAAAGTAGTGGATATCAATGAATTGAAGTCCGGAATAGCTTCAGGCCACGTGACTTCTTACGGGGAACTTCGCCCCGGAGACCTCCTTTTCTTCGGAAGAATCAGGCCTGACGGCAAGGAAAGCATAACCCACGTCGGACTGTATATCGGGGACGGGAGGCTCATCCATTCCTCGCATCTGGTCCGCATAAATTCCCTTGATCCGGCTGCACCTGACTACTATACAGGGAGCATCCGTCTCCTTCACGCCAGGAGGATATGCTCCCCGGATGGCGAGCCGTACGGATTGCCGGAGATAAAAGACAGCGAATATTATTTTCCTCGTCCGGAAGAATGATAATTCCGGGAATTTCATTATTTTTGCACTGCTAAAACACGAATAACATGAATTTAAGAGATTTCAAGAAAGAGGTCGAGTACTTCATCGGCGAGTTTGTCGACGACTGCACATTGTTCATTGCCATCAATCCTCACAAGAGCACTGACAAGATGGTGGATGTCCAGAACGCTGCCATTGACCTTTACAATGATATGAAGGACAAGGCCAATGCCAAGGTGGAGAAGAAGGACAGGAAGAACTGGTTCGCAGGCCTCCGCAAGGAGATGTATGAGAAGCTCGATGCCCTCTACGAGCAGCTCAGCGCCATCGTTTCCGAGAAGGACGGAGAGGAATAATCCAGCCCGATGTACCCGGATTTCCCGGAAGGGAAGAGATACAATACTTTTGTAGGATATTACAAGCGCATCTATGGCGAGCGTCTCCAGAAGCTCGTCATAGATGCTGGTTTTACGTGTCCTAACCGTGACGGAAAGATAGGAAGAGGAGGCTGTTCGTTCTGTGACAATGCTGCATTCCACCCTGGCTACAGCGTCCCCGGAAAATCCCTGGCAGACCAGATTGACGAAGGCATCACTTTCCATAAGGACAGATACCGCAACACCCGTCATTATCTTGCCTATTTCCAGTCATATTCAAATACTTACGCACCTCTGCAACGTCTCGTGGAACTGTACACTGAGGCACTCTCGCATCCGTTGGTAGTCGGCATTGTCATAGGGACCCGGCCAGATTGCGTGGATGAGGAGAAACTGGACTGGCTGGCATCCCTGAAGGATGGCCGGGCATTGCCGGGATGGAGAAGGGAAGGGTTCGACAGGCCTGTGGTCAAGATTGAATACGGCATTGAATCCTGCTATGACCGTACATTGGAACGGGTGGGGCGCGGACACGATGTCGCAGCTGCCGTGAAGGCCGTGGAAATGTCGGCCGAACGCGGTCTTGACCCGGGTGCACACTTCATTCTGGGCCTTCCCGGCGAAACCCGTGAAATGCTTGTGGACCAATGCTCTTTCATATCTTCATTGCCGCTTCACTCAGTCAAGTTCCATCAGCTCCAGATTGTCTGCGGCACGAGAATCGAGAAGGAATTTGAAACCTGTCCGGAGGACTTCCTGCGCCTGTCCCTGGACGATTATCTGGACCTTGTGATTGACATTCTCGAACGCCTGCGTCCCGGCCTCTATATCGAGAGGGTTGCGGGCGAGGTGCCTCCGCGTTTCGTCAAGGAAACCGCCTGGGGCCTGATACGCAATTTCCAGATTCTTCACCTTCTGGATGAGAAACTTGAGGCCCGGGATACTTTTCAGGGCCGGTTGGTCACCTTCTGAGCAAAAACGCCGGAAGGTCTATGGCAATTTGCGGGATATTTTGTATATTTGCCGAAATAATCCTATCACAATGCAGAGATTTGTAAATTCTGAGATTCCTGAAGGCCTCACCTTCGATGACGTATTGCTCGTCCCTGCCCGTTCGGAAGTTCTTCCGAGGGAAGTTAATGTTTCTACAAAATTCACGAGGGATATTACCCTCCACACTCCGATTGTCTCATCCGCAATGGATACTGTTACCGAAGCGGATCTGGCCATAGCGATGGCCCGTGCAGGAGGAATCGGCGTGATTCACAAGAATATGACGATTGAAGCCCAGTGCGAGCAGGTCAGGCGGGTCAAGAGGGCAGAGAACGGCATGATTTACGATCCTGTCACAATCAGCCCTTCCGCCAATGTCGGAGAAGCCCTCGCCCTGATGGCCAAGCACCATATCGGCGGCATTCCTGTAGTCGATGCCAACAACTATCTCATCGGCATTGTCACCAACCGTGACCTCCGTTTCCAGGATGACAAGAAGAGGCCGATTTCAGAAGTGATGACCTCCGAAAACCTCATCACCGCCAAGAAAGGCATCAGCCTTGAGGAGGCCACCCGCATTCTCAGGAGCACGAAGGTGGAGAAACTTCCTGTAGTGGACGAGGACGGCCGCATTGTCGGACTCATCACCTACAAGGACCTTATGAAAATCAAGGACAATCCGATTGCATCCAAGGACAGCAAGGGCCGCCTTCTCGTGGCTGCGGCAGTCGGCGTGAAGTCCGACACTATCGATAGAATCGAGATGCTTGTCAATGCCGGAGCAGATGCCGTAGTGGTCGATACCGCACACGGACATTCAGTAGGCGTGCTCAATGTCATTGCAAAGGCTTGTGATGCATTCAAGGGAAGAGATATCCAGATTATTGCGGGAAATGTTGCCACCGGAGAGGGTGCCAAGGCTCTGGCTGATGCCGGAGTAAGCGCTGTCAAGGTAGGTATCGGGCCTGGTTCCATCTGTACCACGCGTATCATTGCCGGTGTCGGCATGCCCCAGCTTTCAGCAGTGATGCTCGCATCCAAGGCTCTTGAAGGGACAGGGATTCCTGTTATTGCAGACGGTGGTATCCGCTATTCCGGCGACATTACCAAGGCTCTCGCCGCAGGTGCAAGCACCATCATGGCCGGCTCACTCTTCGCAGGAACCGAGGAGTCTCCGGGCGAGACCATCATTCTCAACGGAAGGAAATTCAAGTCATACAGGGGAATGGGATCCCTCGAAGCCATGGAGCACGGTTCCAAGGACCGCTACTTCCAGGACATGGAGGAGGACATAAAGAAACTCGTTCCTGAAGGAATCGTGGCCCAGGTGCCTTACAAGGGTACTGTGGCCGAGGTCGTATACCAGCTCGTGGGCGGTCTCCGCGCAGGTATGGGCTATTGCGGTGCCAAGGATATCGAGGCTCTCCGCTCCGCCCGGTTCGTCCGCATCACCAATGCCGGATACCTCGAGAGCCATCCGCACGATGTGACCATCACCAAGGAGTCTCCTAACTACTCAAGATAAAGTGACGCCAAGGACAAATATTCGCCCGGCGGTGATGTGTATAGCCGTAATCGTCTTGCTTGCAATGACTTCCTGCGAGACGATTACGTCGTTTGTACGCGATTTGCGTTACGACAAGGTGGTAGCCAAGGTCGGAAGCCACAAACTCTACGCTTCCGAGCTCGCCTCCTACATCCCGGATTCTGCTTCTCCGGAGGACAGCACCAGGCTCGCCCTCCAGTACATCAATACCTGGGCATCAGACCAGCTTTTCAATGACGTGGCCGAGCGGGAACTGTCCAAGACCGAGAAGAACGTGGACAAGGAACTGGAGGACTACAGGCACTCCCTGCTCAAATACAGATACGAGCAGAAATATGTCAACCAGCGTCTCGACACTGCGGTGACCAGGGCACAGATTGAGAAGTATTACGAGGACCATTCCGCCAACTTCAAACTCAGCCTTCCCATTGCCAAGGCAGTGTATATGAACATTTCCGAGGAATCTCCGAATCTTGAAATCATCAAGAAGAAGATGCGTTCGAACAAGCCTGAGGCCAGGATTGAGGCGGACAGCATTGCGTTTTCTTCGGCATTCAGGTACACTGATTTCGGCGACAAGTGGATTGACCTCGTCAAACTTTCCCGCGAAGTGGGTACCGACTATGGTACTCTGCTCTCCCAGGTCAAGGACGGAATGGCCGAGATACCTGACGGGAACGGCAATCTCAACATTGTATATTTCGTCTCCCTGATGAAGGCGGGCCAGGTGGGCCCGGTCGAGTATTTTGAGGAACAGATCAAGGATATCATCCTGAGCACCAGAAAACAGGCCCTGCTTGTGCGTTTGGAACGGGACTTGATAGAGAACGCGCGCAATCAGGAAAATTTTGTGATTTATTGAAGAACAGTATGAAGAATATTCTCAGACTTACAGCATTGTCAATGCTTCTTGCCTTGTCGTGGAACGCCGCCGCCCAGAAATATCAGGGAGGACTCGTGGACAAGACCATCGCCGTTGTCGGTAATGAGATGATCTCCCTCTCACAGCTCGAAGGCGAGATTATGTCAATGAGAATCTACGGCAACTATTTCTCTGACAAGAATGTAAGATGCGAACATCTCGAGCAGATGCTTGAGTCCAAACTCTTCCTCATGCAGGCGAGGGTCGATTCCCTTACTGTCAATCAGGAGATGGTGTCAAGCCAGCTGGACCAGCACCTGGACAAGGTCAAGACCCAGCTTGGTGGTGACGAGGCCGTGGAGGAATATTTCGGCAAGCCTCTCTACAAACTTCGTCAGGAGTGGCAGCAGCAGTTTGAGGATATGTCGCTTACCCAGCAGATGCAGCAGGAAATCGCAAGCAAGGTGCCTGACCTCACCCCGCACGACGTAAGGCTCTATCTTGCTGAAACCGACCCGGATGACCTTCCGTTGGTCCCGGTGAAGTACCAGCTCAGCCAGATTTGCGTATATCCTGACAGGGAGGCAGCAGCCCTTCTCGTCAAGGAAAAGCTTCTCAATATTAGAGAGAGAATCATCAATGGCGAGAAATTCTCGACACTCGCCAGGATTTATTCGGAGGACCCGGGCAGCGCAAGGAAGGGCGGAGAGCTCGGAATGGCCTCAAAATCAATCTTCTGGCCAGCATTCTCGGATGCCGCAATGTCACTGAAGCCCGGTGTGATTTCCCAGATAGTGGAGACCCCGGACGGATTCCACCTTATCGAAGTGCTTGAGAAGAAGGGAGATATGTTCAATGCCAGGCACATCCTCATCAAGCCTTCATACACTGACGAGGACCGCAGGAAGGCATTCAACAAGCTTGATTCCCTCAAGACTGAGATTCTCAACGGTGCGGTTACATTTGCTTTTGCGGCCAAGTTCTATTCCGAGGACCTGCCAACCCGTACCAACGGCGGCCAGATGGCTGACCCGAATACAGGTTCCTCATATTTCGAGATTGACCAGCTCAAGCCTCAGGACTATGCTGCCATACGAGACCTCAAGGAGGGTGAGATTTCCGACCCTGTAGAGTCTGTGGACAATGAGGGCCGCGGAAATACCGTTTACAAGATTATCAAGGTCGACAAGATTATCCCGTCCCATATTGCGTCATTTGACAATGACTACAGCGAGCTCCTGGGTGAGGCCACGATGAAAAAGCAGAATGCCGCCATTGACGAATTTCTGGACAGCAAGCTCAAGACCACCTACATTGTCATTGACCCGCTGTTCAAGGATTGCGAATTCTCGCGGGAGGGCTGGAACAAGATTGCCCGTACCGGAGTTGCCGAATAGCCTATGTCCCTGAGACGATTCCTTCTCACCTCATTCATTGCGCTTGCCGCAGCATTCTCTCTGGCCGCCCAGGAAAACGGCAGCCAGAAGGATTCGCTTGTGCGCCTTCTGGGCGCCAAGTCAATGCAGCTGATTGAGGAGAACGGAGTCAACTACAGGAAGGTGACCGGCCCTGCAAAGTTCCTGCACAATGATACATATCTCCTCTGCGATACGGCATTGTGGAACGTCAAGACCAATGAAATCTTCGCCATTGACCACGTCAAGATTCTCCAGGACCAGACAGTCCTCACCAGCGACCGCCTGACCTATTACGTGGACAGGGATCTGGCGCAGTTCAGGGGGGCCCTGGTCCAGCTCGAGGACAAGGACCACAATATTCTCAGGACTGAAAACCTTGACTACAATACCAGGGACAGTATCGCCATTTTCTTCGGCGGCGGCTCAATGAAGGACAAGGATGGCCAGATAATAGAAAGTATATCAGGAACTTATGATTCCAAGGCCAAGGAATTCACCTTCACCGACGACGTGAACATGTTCACGGATTCCATATTCGTGAAGACGACGCGGCTGATTTATGATGCCGGGCGGAACATTGCGCATTTCGGTTATGGAACCAATGCCTGGAAGGATGAGAATATGCTTTCTTCCGATGCGGGGTGGTATGACCGCAATACGGAAACCTTCCTTTTCAACCGGGATGTGCACGGCATGAACGATGTCCAGGAAGGCTGGGCAGATTCTCTTTTCTTCTACAGGAATACCGGAGATATTGAACTTCTCGGCAATGCCCAGGTGACTGATACCACGAGGGATGTTTCAGCAGTGGCCGGAAGAATCCATTATGCTGATTCCCTTGCCAGGATTCTTATGACCAGGGAGCCGGCCGTCATTGGCCTGGTGGATTCCGGGGACGGGGTGAAGGACACAGTATATTTCGGTGCCGACTCCATCATCAGCAGGAGCGTGATGGCATTCCAGGTGGATTCAATGGAAAATGTCAATGCCAAGACAAGGCTTGAGGGCCTGGAAATCGATGCTGTCCGCACTTACAGGCAGAAGGCTGCCAAGGCTGCTGCGGAGGCTGCCGCAAAGGCTGCGGAGGAGGATCCTAACAGGCCGCATCCGGGAAAAGCCGGTCAGGGCAAGTTAGGAGGCATGCTTGGCGGAGCGGTTCCGGACCCGGAGGAAGATTCCGGCCAGGCTTCCGGTGGGCTTCCTCCAGAAGCGTTGAAAGTTCCGGAAAGTGTACCGGCGGATACATTGTCAGTGCCTTCCGACTCATTGAAGATTGCGGCCGATTCTCTTCAATCGGTCCTGGATTCCCTGGCCGTGGCTGGAGATTCACTTTCCCTTGCCACCGATTCACTTTCCCTTGCCGCCGATTCCCTCGCCGTGCAGATTGACACTGTCGTTCGGGATTCCACCAAGTATAATTTCGTCACGGCTGTAGGCAATGTCAAACTCTTCAAGTCGGATATCCAGATTGCCTGCGACTCGCTTGAGTATTGCGACCTCGACTCGCTGGTGAGACTTTACCGTTCGCCGCTTATTTGGAATGAAACCAACCGCCAGTATGCTGCCGACAGCGTATATGCCGTATTGAGAAATTCATCATTGGAGAAGGCCAGCCTGATGTCCAATGCCTTCATCATTGTCCAGGAGGATTCTCTATGCTTCGACCAGATCAAGTCCACGGAGATGGTGGCCTATTTTGACAGCACCGGCGTTCTCAGCCGTTTTGATGCCCTGGGGGATGCCAGCGCCATATTCTATCTCCAGGAGGACAGTGTATATGCGACTGTGAACAAGAGCTCAGCCAAGATGCTCCACGCTACTTTTATGGAGGGTAATCTGGACCGGGTCTATTATTTTGAGGACACCAAGAACGATGCCTATCCTCTGGCCCAGATGAAAAAGGAGGAGAGGGTCCTGAAGGGATTCAACTGGCAGCCTGACAAGAGGCCACGCGGCAAGTTTGACATTACTCCATACTCTCTGAGACCGTCCGGGAGGAGCCTGTATTCATCCAGGCCGAGGACAACATTCAAGTTTACGGACCGTTTCTTCCCGGGTTATATGCAGAATGTTTACCGGGAGATAAGAGAGGCTAAACTGCTTCGGGAGATGGAAAAGGCCGAGAGGGAAAAGGCGGAGAAGGAAAAGAATGCCGCTGGATCCCCGTCGGACAGTCTCGTCAATGTCACTGGCTCATTGGCTCTGGACTCATTGAAGGTTGCGGGCGATTCTCTTGGCGTCGCCGTAGACTCTCTTGCCACTGTTTCAGATTCCTTGAATGCGGGCGGGACCCGGGTGAAGGATTCACTTCTTGTGGCGGCGGATTCGGTTGCCGCTCCAAAACCGGTTGACCCTGCTGCAGTCAAGGCTGCCGAAAAAGCTGCTACCAAGGCCGCAAAGGCTGCTGCAAAGGCTGCGAAAATTGCCGAAAGGGAGGCCAAGTGGGCGAGGCTCGACAGCCTGGACCAGGCCAAGGATTCCCTGAAGGCGGCGAAGAAGGCGGCCAAGCTCAGGGAGAAGAAGCGCAAGGCTCTCATTGACATGTACAAACAGGAGCAGAAGGACAATGCCAAGCTGGAGCGCTACAAGGAAATATATATGAAGAAAAAATCCCGCTCCGAAGAGCGGGAAGCCAACAGGAAGCCTTCCAGGAAAGAACTTCTTCGTGCTGTCGAAACTACCGGGATTCCGGAGTCCCAGGATGGCGCTGAACTTTCTTCCGGGGAAGATTCCGTGGAGTAATTATCTTACACGTCTCATCGTGGAGTCAGGCCTGGCTTTTCTTTCGATTTCGCCGCCGTTTCTTTCAGCCTGCTTCCAAACTTCAGGATAACCTCCTCTTGACTCCGGAGCGCCTTCCCTCATCCGCTGGCCTTCTCCCGGTTTCATGCCCGGTTTGCCGTGACCGCCTCTCTCCGGCATCTGGATGATTTTGCCGTTCGGAGAAATCCTGACCGTCTTGTCCTGCTCCCCTTCCTTCTCCACTTCTACAACGTAATGCTTGTAGCCACGGGCATCAGTTACCAGTTCGTAATCTTCTGTCTTCCAGCCCGGATAGGTATCCTTGACAGCCTTCTTGACCTCTTCCGGGACATCCTTTGCGGAGACATCTTCCTTGCTTCTCATCCAAGTGCCGTCGGCACTGAACCAGGCCTCGACATCTTTCCCGTCAATCTTGAACTCGGCTACATATACGTCCCTTTTCAGCTCCCACTCTGTCCTCTGGGCGTTAGGGTACATCTTCTGGAATGCTTTCTCCACCTTCTTCGGGGCCTGTGGAATATCATCGTCCATTATTGGCCCTGCGTAAGCGGCAGCACATATTGTCAATGCCGCAATGCTGATGATAATGTTTCTCATAACCTGTAAATTTTAAAATTATCCGGGCCTTAAACTGCAAAAATCAGACCCGGAAATGCTATTCCGCAAAGAGACCTATAATGTCAAGAACCACCTTGGAAGCCTTCTCAATGCTTTCCAGCGGGGCGAACTCCATCTTTCCGTGGAAATTCAGGCCGCCTGCGAAAATGTTCGGGCAAGGCAGGCCCTTGAACGAGAGATTGGCTCCGTCCGTACCGCCGCGGATTGGCTGGATGCGGGCCTCAATGCCTTCCATCTCCATTGCCTTGACCGCTTTCTCGACGATGAAATAGTAAGGCTCGACCTGCTGCCTCATATTGTAATACTGGTCCTTGACCTCCAGGGTCACAGTTCCTTCTCCATATTTCTCATTGATGAATGCGGCGCATTTCCGGATGACTTCCTTCTTTTCCTCGAACTTGGCCCTGTCGTGGTCCCTGATGATGTAGCCGAAGTCGGCCTCCTCCACGCTTCCCTTGAAGCTGACAATGTGGAAAAATCCCTCATAACCCTCGGTGAATTCAGGCCTCTGCTGGACAGGGAGCAGGCTGTTGAGCTCCATTCCGATGAGGATGGCGTTCTTCATCTTGCCCTTGGCATAGCCGGGATGCACATTACGGCCCTGTACATGAACCTTGGCCGAAGCAGCATTGAAGTTTTCGAATTCCAGTTCGCCGACTTCTCCTCCGTCCATTGTATAGGCATAGTCCGCACCGAACCTCTTCACGTCGAACTTCACTACACCGCGTCCGATTTCCTCGTCCGGTGTGAATCCGATTTTGATTTCCCCGTGCTTGAACTCAGGATGCTCCACCATATACTGGACTGCGTTCATAATCTCGGCTACACCAGCCTTGTCGTCGGCTCCGAGCAAAGTCGTGCCGTCTGTGGTGATGATGGTTTCTCCCTTGTGTGCAAGCAGTTCCGGGAATTCGGACGGCTTCAGGAATAGTCCAGGCACACCCTTCAGGGCAATGTCACCGCCGTCATAATTCTCAATGACCTGAGGCCGTACATTGGTTCCGGATGCGTCCGGAGAGGTATCCACGTGGGCAATGAAACCCACGGCAGGCACCTTCTTGCCAATGTTTGAAGGCACAGTTGCCATAACATATCCGTATTCGTCGAGCGTGGCCTCCACGCCCATTGCCGTCAGTTCGTCACGAAGCATCCTGAGCAGGTCCAGCTGCTTTGCTGAACTTGGCTGCGTCTCGGAATTCTCGTCAGACTGCGTATCCACTGAGACGTATCTCAGAAATCTGTCAAGTATCTTTTCCATATCATTGGTTTTTATCTGTTTTCATTGCTGCCCAGATGAGGAAGCCTATGAGGGCGAGATATGGCACAATTGCCACAGCTTCACCGTATTGCGCATTCCAGGAGCTGAGGAAGAGGTCCACATTGGCGAATTTCAGGATTGCACTCACTACACCCATCAGGGCACCGCCGGCGATGAATCCGGATGCCACCAGGGTACCCTTGTCCTGTCTTGCCGCATTGACCTTTGCATCCTTGCTCCTTGTGCTGACGAACCACGAGATTGCGCCGCCGACGAGGAGTGGGAGGTTGAGGTCAATAGGAATGAACATACCCAGGGCGAATGCCAATGCAGGTATCTTGAATGCAGTCAGGACAATGGCAATGACGGCTCCGATGCCGTAGAGCAGCCAAGGAGCCCCGCCGCCGTTCATCATCGGCTGGATAACGGCAGCCATCGCATTGGCCTGGGGGGCCACGAGAGCATTGTCTCCAGTGAATCCGAAAGTCTTGTTGAGCACCAGCATCACGCCGCATACGGTTGCGGCTGCGACGATTGTTCCGACGAATTTCCAGGCCTCCTGCTTGCGCGGTGTGGTTCCTACCCAATATCCGATTTTGAGGTCGGTAACGAACGAACCGGCCATTGAAAGCGCCGTGCAGACCACGCCTCCGATGATCAGGGCTGCAGCCATTCCTGCATTGCCCTTAAGCCCTACTGCGACTAGAATCAATGCTGCGATAATCAATGTCATCAATGTCATTCCGCTGACCGGGTTGGTGCCGACAATGGCTGTGGCATTGGCTGCGACTGTGGTGAAGAGGAAGGCGATGATGCCCACGATGAGGAGACCGATGATGGCCTGCCCGATATTGTTCACCACGCCTCCGAAGGCGAAGAATGCGAATACGACGAGCAATGCGAACACGACGCCGAATACCACGGTCTTCATAGGAATGTCCTCGTCAGTGCGCTCCGGGGCGGTTTTTCCTGCGCCCGGCTTCTTGGTGAACTCGTTTGCGGCGAGGCTCACGGCGGATTTGATGACTCCGAAAGACTTGATGATTCCGATAATGCCGGCCGTTGCGATGCCTCCGATTCCTATATGTCTTGCATATTCCTTGAAAATCTGGTCGGCAGACATTTCTCCGATGGTCTGGGCGATGCCCGTACCCATGAGGTCAATGACCTGTCCGCCCCAGATGAGATTCATCAGGGGAATGATGACAAGCCATACCAGAAGGCTTCCGCAGCAGATGATGAATGCGTATTTCAATCCGACAATGTAGCCGAGACCGAGCACGGCCGCACCTGTGTTGAGCTTCAGAACAAGCTTCGCCTTGTCCGCGATTGTCTGACCGATGGACACCACGGTAGTGGTCAATGTCTCTCCCCAGGCTCCGAAAGTGGCAATGATGAAGTCGTACAATCCGCCGACCAATCCGCTCAATACCAATGTCTTGGCACTCTTGCCCCCGCCTTCGCCGCTAACCAGGACCTGGGTCGTGGCCGTGGCCTCAGGGAACGGATACTTGCCGTGCATCTCCTTGACGAAATATTTCCTGAACGGAATCAGGAAGAGGATGCCGAGCACGCCTCCGAGCAGGGAGGAGAGGAACATCTGCATGAAATTGACCTCGACTCCGAGAATGTAGATGGCCGGCAATGTGAAGATGGCGCCTGCCACCACGGCTCCTGAACAGCCTCCGATGGACTGGATGATGACGTTCTGTCCGAGTCCTCCTTTCTTGCCGAGGGCTCCCGTAAGGCCTACCGCAATGATGGCGATTGGTATGGCCGCCTCGAATACCTGGCCGACCTTGAGGCCGAGATAGGCTGCCGCTGCTGAGAAAATGATGACCATCACGATTCCGATGCTTACGGAGTAGAAGGTCACCTCAGGATAGGTTTTCTTCGGGCTGAGCAGGGGTTCGTATTTCTCTCCCGGCTTCAGCTCTCTCTGCGCATTCTCCGGCAGAGAAGTTCTGTTTTCTTCCATATATAATGCAATGTTTGTTTTCAGTTATCATACAAATGTAATTATTTATGACTGATTATCCGCTATTCCTGCAGCGTTTTCGTCATGCCAGTCCTTTCCATTCCCAAATTTCCGGCCTTGGATTTCTTCCATTGATTCCTTTCCCTTTTCCGTCATACCCGGCCTACCAGGCATCTATTGTTTATGAAAACACTCGACTTTCCGGGCAAAATGAAGGTTTTTTCGGATTTTTGATGAAAAAACTTCAGAAAAATTTGCAGAGTCAAAAAAAGTGCGTATATTTGCAGTCCGTTTGAGAAACAACGATGGCTAAGGCCAACGGATGACTCGGCGGATTTGAGATCATTGACAACGTTGAGAGAGAATAAGAGGTAAAGAAAAACAGAAAGAAAT
>JBJEBV010000047.1:0-13130 GCA_051870395.1 Candidatus Cryptobacteroides sp.
TTTGCGTAAGTAATTGAAAATTATATAATTGTTAAATTTTTAACGAAGTATTGGTAGAAAGAAACTTTATGTCAGTAATTTGTTAAATTTGCAAGGTAAGAAAGGGATTTGGAATTGAAACCTACAACAAATATTCGCATTTTGGCGGCAGCTGCGGTCTGCTGCTGTTCGGCTATATCCGCATTGGCATCTCCCTCAGCGGGAGACTCGCTGAAGGTGGATTTCCCGGCATTGAAGGCCAGAACTGACTCATTGATGAAGAGTTACAGGTTCAATGAGGCCGTGGATATTTTCCAGAAGGCCAAGGACAATGCCGATTCTGCAGGGCGGGTGGAGATAGACGGGATGATGGCCCAAGCCCAGAACGGGGCAAGCATGACAGGCTTCTGCAGCAGCCCGGTCGTGGTGGCAAGGCAGCGGTTTGCGCTCAAGGATTTCTTTCTCTACTATCCTCTGGAAGACGGTGCCTGGAGGAGCGTGCCGAACCAGCTGGACAAGAAGGCAAGCGCCCTGGTAAGGGCTACCTACGTGCCAGATGATGCGGAAGTGCTTTACTGGTCGGCAGAGGACCAGGAAGGCATCAGGAATATTTATCGTTCTGAGTATCAGGATACTGTGTGGTCCGCTCCGGAACTCCTGAGCGAACAGTTGACCTCTTCTTCCGATGAGATATACCCGATGCTTTCACCTGACGGAAGCCAGTTGTATTTCGCTTCCAGGGGGCTGTACGGCATGGGAGGCTATGACCTCTATGTGGCGGATTGGGATTACGAGCTGAATGACTGGGGCATCCCGGTCAATATGGGATTCCCGTTCTCATCTCCTTACAATGACTATCTGTTCATCAATACAGACGACGGGCAGTATTCGATATTCGCTTCCGACAGGAACTGCCCGGCCGACAGCGTGGATATCTATGTGCTTGAATTTGACAGCATGCCGGTCAGGAAGTCGGTGGATTCTCCGGCCGAAATAGAGAAATTATGCCGCCTGGACCCGGCCGGGGACAATGCGCAAATCCACAGTGACGGTGATTCCGGCAAGGGAATGGGAGAGAATGAGGAGGTCAGGCATTACGCCGAAATGCTCGGCAATGTCAGGAGTCTCCGGGAGTCAATCGCCTCTTTCGGAAGGTCAATAGATGAATGCAGGAGCCGCCTGGCCGATGCTCCGGACAGCCTCAAGGCAGCATTGTCGGAAGAGATTCTCAGCATGGAATCCGCATTGCCGGCACTTCAGGATTCGCTTTTGGGGCAGGCCAAGGCCATCCAGCAGATAGAAATGAGTTTTCTCAGGAGCGGGGTCGTGATTGACCCGGAGAGCCTCCAGCGCGAGACGGAGAAGGAGGTCGTGGGCTCTGATTCGGGATTCAGGTTCACCAAGCACGGAATGGGCCCGAAGTTCTCTTTTGCAATGCTGGAGCCGGAACCGGAGTTCGATTACTCTTTCCAGGTTCTCCCGGAGGGCAGGTTCGCATTGGACAACACCTTGCCGGAGGGACTTGTTTACCAGATACAGCTTTTCGCATTATCAAGCAAGGCTACCGTGAAGCAGATCAAGGGCTTGAGCCCGGTATTCGAGAGGCGCGGCACGACCGGAAAATATGTATATTCGGCCGGATTGTTCAGGAGTTACAAGGATGTGCTTTCCCACCTCAATACGGTTAAGAAGGCAGGATTCCGGAATGCTATCATCGTGGCGTTCCTGGATGGGAAACCGATTACGGTGACGAAGGCCAGGACATTGGAAAAGAGCATTCACGAACTCTTCATAGTGAGGGTTTTCCCTGCAGGCGGAAGTTCGTTGAATGACAAGGAACTGGCTGTAATCAAGGTGGTTACGGAGGCGGACATGTCCAGGTCGCTGGAAGATGGTGTAGTCTCTTACGTCATCGGTCCGGTGGACGGAAAGGAAGAGGCCGACAGGGTCGCTTCGGCATTGAGGATATCGGGAATCGGGAATCTCCGCATTGAGTCGGCGGGGCCCAGCAGGGTCTCTGCGAATTGATTGGGCAATACACATCCGTGCAGAGACAATTCACGCCGGCATACGGAACACGTCCATCCTCCCCGCAGTTGACTGGATTATTGCCGATTTTCAGAACACGGTGATAGAACTTCTGCGCTACGTGCCCGGCGTGTTATATTGCTACCAGAACACTGTCCGTTTGATAACCCTCGCAGTTACAAATATAAATATTTCTTCCTAGCCGAACAAGCCGAAAAGCTCCGAATCGATTTTGTCCGTGATAAGGGCGAAATCTTCCGGGCGATTCTGGAAATCAAGGCCGTCGGCATCGATTGCCAGGACCTTGCCGGGATAGTCGGCAATCCATTTCTCATATCTGTTGTTCAGCCCCTCCAGATAGTCCAGTTCAATGCTTTTTTCATACTCGCGGCCTCGTTTCTGAATCTGGGACACCAGATGCGGAACGGAACTGCGGAGATAAATCAGCAAAT
Organism: Candidatus Cryptobacteroides sp.; assembly: GCA_051870395.1. Classification (GTDB taxonomy): domain Bacteria; phylum Bacteroidota; class Bacteroidia; order Bacteroidales; family UBA932; genus Cryptobacteroides. The sequence continues at coordinate 2,460 of JBJEBV010000047.1, forward strand.
CCGGAGCCTTGACCAGGGACATCATCAACTTGAACAAGTCCATGTACGTTTCGTAATCCCGGTCCGAAAGATTGCCCATTGCCTTGTTGTTGGCCACGAAAATGTAAACTCCTTCGAAAATCGTCCTGTCCTGGATTATCACGTCCCTGGAATTGGCAATCTCCAGGACATCCTTGAAACGTTGCTGGAGGAAATATACCTCCAGGTTGAAGGACCAGCGCTTGATGTCCTTGTAATAATCCTCCAGATAAGGATTATATGTCACTGCCTCATATTTCGGTGTCCACCCGTAATGCTCTGAAAGCATCCGGGTCAATGTAGTCTTGCCGCTACCAATATTGCCTGCTATTCCGATGTGCATTTCTGTAGATTTGTACAAAATTAGTAAATTTTCCGCCACAAATACGGCATTCGCGCCACATTTATAAGAATCTTAAACAAAATCGGCAGGAAACCGGATTCCTTTGCAAGGACTAAGTAATCTGAAGCAAGTTATTTTTTGAAGATTACTAAAAAACGGAACCTATGATATTGGAAGAGTTAGGAAAGACTGCGGGAATGCTGGGAGACCTGCTGATTCCCCGGGAATGTGCCGTATGCGGGAGGAAACTGCTGCAGGGAGAGCGACATCTGTGCATTTTCTGCGAGGCGGACATCCCGCTGACGTATTTCTGGGACAATATTGAAAACCCTATGTCAGACAAATTGAATGCATTGATACAGAGGGATTTGGTGAAGAACCTGAAAGACGGGGACCCGCCTCCGGATAGGATGCGGAGGGCAAGGGCGGCAGCATTGTTCTACTATATGTCTGAAGCCGGATACAAGAGAATCCCGCAGAAGGTGAAGTACAAAGGGGACCTCTCCGTGGGCAGATTCTACGGCAACCTGCTGGGTGAATTCCTGGCAGAATCGGGTAAGTTCAATGACATTGATACCGTCATCCCTGTCCCCCTGCATTGGTCAAGGCTGTGGAGCAGAGGCTACAATCAGGCAGAGGTCATAGCCTCCGCCATTGCCGTGCGTCTCGGGGCTGAAATGCGGACGGACATCCTTTTCCGGGCCAGGAAAACGACCACGCAGACAAAGCTGCAGAACAATGAGAAGGCCCTGAATGTCACGGGAGCTTTCCGCATCAAGGAAAAGTATCTCAATGAGGAACCTCCGGAATACGGCAGAAACCGCCATTTCCTCATCATTGACGACGTCTTCACTACGGGGGCTACCATCGCCGCCTGCTGCGCTTCCATCTACAGCCAGTTCGGAAACCGGACATCAATCAGTGCCGCCACATTGGGTTTCGTGGAACATTGTTGAATGAAAATGTGTTGAATATTCAGGAAAAATTCGTATATTGACGGGGTTAAACTTAAAAATGAAATGCAAAGCGAAATAAGGAATCCTGAACTCTGGAAAGACGGAGAACTGAAAATCGAATGGGTCAGGAAGCACATGCCCCTGCTCGACGGGCTCGAGACCGAGTTCCGCCAGGATAAGCCGTTCACCGGCAAGAAGATAGCCCTGTCCGTTCACCTTGAAGCCAAGACGGCGCATCTCTGTGAGGTGCTTGCAGCAGGCGGGGCGGAGATGTACATCACGGGCAGCAATCCTCTCTCCACGCAGGATGACATTGCCGCAGCATTGGTACACGAAGGCCTGAATGTATTTGCAGTACACGGGGCCACGGCCGAGGAATATATGGACGGAATCCGAAAGGTGATTTCGGCGGGTCCGGACATCATCATTGACGATGGCGGGGACCTCGTCAACATGATTCATACAGAATATAGAGAATTGATACCCAACGTTATAGGCGGATGCGAGGAAACTACCACCGGCATTCTCAGGCTTGAGGCGATGGACAAGGCCGGGAAGCTTGAATTCCCGATGATGCTGGTCAACAATGCTGACTGCAAGCATCTTTTCGACAACCGCTACGGTACCGGACAATCAGTATGGGACGGCATCAACAGGACCACCAACCTCATTGTGGCGGGAAAGAATGTCGTCGTGGCCGGTTACGGATGGTGCGGAAAGGGCGTGGCAATGCGGGCGAAAGGCCTCGGCGCGGATGTCATTGTCACTGAAATCGACCCTGTCAGGGCAATGGAGGCCGTGATGGACGGATTCAAGGTGATGAGCATGAACGAGGCGGCGGAATGCGGGGACATCTTCGTGACCGTTACAGGATGCCGGGACGTCATCTGCGAAAGTCATTTCCGGAAGATGAAGGACGGCGCAATCTGCTGCAATGCAGGACATTTCGATGTGGAGGTGGCAGTGGCCAGGCTGGCCGAAATCGCCGTCTCGCATTCTCCTGCAAGAAATAACATTGAAGCATACAGACTTGACAACGGCAGGACAATATACATTCTCGCGGAGGGCAGGCTCGTGAACCTGGCCGCCGGTGACGGACATCCGGCAGAGATAATGGATATGTCGTTCGCCATCCAGGCCCTGAGCGCAAGATATCTCGTGGAGAATGCCGCACGCATCCCGAGAGAGCACGGGAAAATGCTCAACGCCGTGCCTGAAAGCATTGACAAAGAAGTGGCCCGCAGAAAGCTGGCCGACTGGGGTATAAGGATAGACGTCCTCTCCGAAGCCCAACAGGAATATCTATATGGAGGACATTGACATTAGGATGCATTGATATGTTCAGCAAAAACATCTACATCAACAGGCGCAGGACATTGATGGAGAAAATGTCCGCCACCGCACCGGAAGGCCAGAGAGGTATCGCAATTTTCATTGGCAATGCCGAGGCTCCGGCCCAGTACAGGGACAATTGTTTCAAGTACCGTCAGGACAGCACCTGGCTCTACTACTTCGGCATTGACCAGCCGCTTTATGCCGCAGTCCTGGATTTCGACGAGGGCAGGGAGACAATCTACGCCGACGACTTCGAAATCGGGGACATCATCTGGATGGGACCGCAGCCAAGCGTAAAGTCCGTTGCTGAAAGCGTAGGTGTCGCTGAATCAGCACCTTACGGAGCATTGAACGCCGTGGTCGCAAAGGCTATTGCGGCAGGAAGGAAGGTTCATTACATCCGCCCTTCAAGATATTACAACAAGATCAAAATCTCCGAGTTGATTGACTGCAAGCCTGCCGAGGTGGACGACAAGTATTCCGAGGCTCTCACCAAGGCCATCATCTCAATGCGTCTTATCAAGGAGGAATGTGAAATTGAACAGCTGGATGACGCAGCAAATCTCGGCTTCGAGATGCATTCCTCAGGTCGCAGGAATATTGTTCCGGGCATTGTTGAGCAGGAGATTGTCGGCATTATGGAAGGTGTTACCCTTAGCAAGGGCTGGGGACCGTCATTCCCGATTATCCTGACACAGCACGGTGAGACATTGCACAACCACACCCACGACAAGATTATTGAGCCGGGCAAGCTGATGGTAATCGATGCCGGTGCGGAAAACAATATGCACTATGCTTCCGACTTTACGAGAACCTATCCTACAGGTGGCAAGTTCACCCAGAAGCAGAGGGAAATCTACCAGATTGTCTGCGACTGCAACAACCTCGCATTCGAACTCACCAGGCCGGGTACAACCTACCGTGAAGTGCATCTCAAGACTGTACGGCTGATGCTTGAGGAACTCCGCGCCCTGGATCTCGTGAGGGGCAACATTGATAATATGGTCGAAGCCGGAATCGCAGGTCTCTTCATGCCTCACGGGCTCGGGCACAATATGGGAATGGATGTTCACGATATGGAAGACCTCAATGAGGACCTTGTGGGCTACGACGAGGACCAGAAGCGTGCGTCACAGCTCGGTCTTGGAAGCCTCAGGATGGCCAGAAGGCTTGTTCCGGGACATGTCATCACTGACGAACCGGGCATCTATTTCATCCCGGCCCTCATTGACCAGTGGAAGGCAGGGAAGACCGACCACGGCTTCGTGAACTACGACAGGCTCGAAGGTTATCGTGATTTCGGCGGCATAAGGCTGGAAGATGACGTCCTCGTAACTGCTGATGGAGCAAGGAGACTGGGTGCGCAAAGGCTCCCTATCACACCTGACGAGGTAGAAGCCGCAATGGAGGAGGACAGGAAATAATGGAGTACTTTATCTGCGTACTGGCTGTAATAGCCTGCATTGTCGGAATTATTGGCAGTGTGGTCCCGGCTCTCCCGGGGCCTCCTGTTGCCTGGATTGGTATGCTCCTGATGTATTTATGGGGCGGCACCAACGGGGATGGAGACCCGATGAGCACATCCACATTGCTGATATGGCTGGGTGTTACCACAGCTGTAACAGTGCTTGACTACGTGGTCCCTCTCTGGTTCACCAAGCTCACGGGCGGCAGCAAATATGCAGGCTGGGGCGCTGCAATAGGGCTTGTCGTGGGAATGTTTGTTCCGCCTATCGGACTGATTGTCGGAACTCTTCTCGGAGCATTCGTGGCTGAACTGGTTTTCGCGGACAAGGATTTCTGGTCATCTACCAAGTCGGCTCTCGGGGCGTTCGCGGGCTTTATCTGCGGGACCGGGGCCAAGCTGCTCTGCTGCGGGCTTATGCTCTGGCAAGTAATTGTCTATATGTAGATCTCTCCACTCGCTGCGCAGGCCGGGATGACAGGAGACAGAGTCCGATCGGACTGGCAGTTTGTCCCGCCAGGGATGGCAGGAAGCGATTCCTTAGTCGCCCATAGCCCTGATGGCATCTGCCTTGACAGTGAAGAAATTGTTTGAACCCCGCTGGAGGAGACGGTATTCCCCGTGATTACCCCATCCGGCGGGTTCGTCGTATATGTAATTGTCCTCGCCGGTGTCATTGGCCACAAACTCCCTGACTTTGTTCTGCCAGGTGGTAATCCTGGAAATGGAAGAATCAATGTCAAAGTATCCGTTGGCCGGATCAATGAGTTCAAGCAGGGCATCCTTGTAAATCTTGCGGAACTCCGGGAACTTCATCATTCTCTTCATCAGCAAGCCATCGTTACCCCAATTGTACGGGTCCTGGCGGCCTGCGTCAATGATTCCGCTCGTCCCGAGAGTATTGTCATAGTCGTACGGGATGAAGAAGAACTTGTAGTTGCAGAGGTCGGTGGAATTGAAATAGACGTAGAAATTGTTGCCGTTGGCCCAATGGTCGTCCCACATTCCGACGGCGACATTGACAGCATACGTCTTGAGGAGAAGTTCCACATCGCAGACTTCCTTGATCCATTTGTAGAAGCTCTCGTCGCTTTTTCCGCTCAACTTCAGGATAAAGTCCTGGAACTGGGCCTTCGCAGCCTCGAAGGTCTCCACGGTGCCCTTGTATTCGTAAGTATAGTTCTGCCCGTTGTCGGTATCCACGGCCCAATCCCCGTCAAGACCGTCAAGATCGGCCTTGTTGCCGTTGTTGCAGCACTTCCAGAGATAGCCGTCCGCATTCTCGAACATTCCAGGCAGTCTTCTCTCCACGAATTTGTCGTCAATCGGCTCAATCATCTGGTACACACCGTAATATGCCGGTTTTTCATCTCCCTCAACGTGAATCCAGAGACGGCAGTAAATGTCGTGCGCTCCGGTCCATATACCGTAACGGCGGAATAAATCGTAGCAGAAAAGTTCCCTGACATAGTTCGGATCATCCTTGAACCATTTCAGGTTGACCTTTCGTATTCCCTTGATGGTGTGGAGCTTGTCTTTATTGAATTTGCGGAAGTTCAATGCGAAATGACAATGATGCCAGTCCGTGTTGCCTGCCTCGTGCACCTGTCCGCCGCTTCCTTCCGGGCGTCGCCTGGATGTGTTGCCCCTGAGCCTGATGCCGCCGTCCTGAATCTTGATAATTTCGTCTCCTTTCTTGTATGTGAAGTCGGCGTGGAAGTAGTCGGCATTCTGGGAATATTCGTCGTATCTGGCCAGAAGGGCATTCCACTGGTCCTTGGATATGTTGACGGTGATTTCCGGAATGATGCTCTCGTCCCAGACATATTTGATTCCCTCGTCGGTGATGCCGGGATTTGCCGGGTCGGGATTGTCCCCCGGGTCTTCTCCCGGATTGTCCCCAGGGTTGCCTGACGGGTCATCGCCCGGATTATCACCTCCGGTATTATCTCCCGGAGTCTCTGTTCCCCCGGTTATTTCCGCCGGCTTTATGACGTCAGGTATGCAAGCTCCCATAACGAGAACAGCCGCTAGCAATGCAATGTACTTTTTCATAATTCCTGTGTTGTTTGCCGCTCCGCTTCGCCAAGAGTTTTACATAATGCAGGCCGGGCAATACGGATAACATTGCAAAGGTAATGTTTTTTATGATTTAGCAAAATTCAATAGTTAATGTCTATCCGCAAATCGTACAGAACATCCCCAGCACTGCTTGCAAAACGGCCGGGAAATGCGGGAAATCCCGGCCGTTTTGTCTGTTAGAAAGCAAAATGTCCGTAAATCACGGCATTTCCCGGACGTTTTCAGATGTCGTCCTTTCAAGCTGAAGCCCAGAATCGCAGAAGGCCCGATGCTACATAGTTTGAAAGATTGAGAAAAAGAAACCGGTTGGCGGCAGTTGTTCGGTTTGCGAATAATCAGCAATTCATCGAAAATTTTAAGAAAATTATTGTTTTTCGTAAAATTATCACTATCTTTCGGGAAATTAATCAAAAATCATATATTATGATCGCAGAATGGTGGTCAGCACTTGACCTTTTCATGAAAATTCTATGGGGAATTGCCATAGCAACATCTCTCATTTTCCTGGTGGAGACTATATTGACATTCATCGGAATCGACCACGATATGGACACGGATTTCGATATGGCGGACGGCTCGTTCGAAACGGATGCCTCAATGAACCTCTACACCTTCCGCAACCTTGTCAATTTCCTGCTCGGAATGAGCTGGACGGCAATATTGCTGAAAGATAGCATCACTTCGACGGCATTGCTGATGATTATCGCAGTCGTTGCCGGAGGCCTGCTGGTTTTCGCTGTAATGTGGCTGTTCAAATGGCTCAGCACGATGCAGCAGAGTGGCAACATTGACGTGTTCAAGCTCGCCGTGGGCTGCCAGGGCAAGGTATATCTGACAATTCCGGCTAACAGATCCGGCTCCGGAAAGGTGCAGATTACCATCAATGAGTCCGTGCGCGAGTATGATGCCGTGACGGATTCCGATACAGCCATCAAGACAGGCACGCCTGTCAGGGTCGTGGAGGCACTCGACGCTTCTACGTTGCTCGTGGAGGAGATGGAGTCATTGATTATTTAAACTTCGCCCAGTCGAGACATCTATTGAAAAGTAACATCTAAAAAATAATTGAAAAATGGAAGCAATTTACATCATCGTAATCGGCGTATTCGTGCTGATAGTCACACTCTCCGCCATCCTCAAAAGATACAAGAGATGCCCTTCCGACAAGATTCTCGTAATCTACGGAAAGACAGGCAGGAACAAGAACGGAGGCACCTCCTCCGCCCGCTGTATCCATGGTGGAGCAGCATTCATCTGGCCGGTATTCCAGAGCTATGCATTCCTGGACCTGAAGCCTATTTCCATCGAGTGCAACCTCACCAACGCCCTCAGTAAGCAGAACATCCGCGTGGACGTGCCTTGCCGCTTCACCGTCGGCATTTCCACTGAGCCGGAGAATATGACCAATGCGGCAGAGCGTCTCCTCGGCCTCAGCATTGACAATATCCAGAACATCGCCACCGATATCCTCTTCGGACAGCTCCGTCTGGTCATCGCGACCATGGATATTGAGGAAATCAACTCCGACCGCGACAAGTTCCTCGCAAATGTCAGCACCAATGTCGAGGCTGAGCTCCGCAAAATCGGCCTGAAACTCATCAATGTGAACGTAACCGATATCCGTGACGAGTCCGGCTACATCGAGGCTCTCGGTAAGGAGGCTGCCGCCAAGGCTATCAACGATGCCAAGAAGAGCGTTGCCGAGCAGAACCGTTTCGGTGAAATCGGAAAGGCTGAGGCTGACAGGGACAAGGATATCAGAATCGCTGAGACTCAGAGAGATACACGTATCTGCACTGCTGACGCAAACGCCAAGGCGGTAGAGGGAGAAAACAATTCGAGAATCGCCATTGCCAACTCCGATGCAATCCGCAGGGAGAAGGAGGCTGAGGCCGCCAGGCTGGCCGTGGCTGCTGAGAAAGTCCAGGCTGCAAAGGCATTGGAGGAGGCCTACAAGTCTGAGCGTGACGCCGAGGCTGCCCGTGCCGAGAGGGAGAAGGCTACCCAGACTGCCAATGTTGTGGTTCCTGCAGAGATTGAGAAGGAGAAGGCCATCATTGACGCTGAGGCTGAGGCTGAGAAAATCCGCAGGATGGCCAAGGGTGAGGCTGACGCCATCTACGCCAAGATGGATGCGCAGGCGAGAGGTATGCTGGAGATTCTCTCCAAGCAGGCCCAGGGTTTCAACCAGCTCGTTTCAGCCGCTGCCGGCGACCCTCAGAAAGCCGTGCTCCTGCTCATTGCCGACAAACTTCCGGAGCTCGTCAAGACCCAGGTGGAGGCTGTCAAGGGCATAAAGATAGACAAGGTAACCGTATGGGACGGGAACGGAGCAGACGGCAAGACCGCCACTTCCAACTTCATTTCCAATATGATGAAGTCCATTCCGCCGCTTGAGGATCTCTTCAATATGGCCGGAATGAGCCTCCCGGATTACCTCAAGGGCACAGAGACGGCCAAGCCGGAAGACGGGGCCAAAAGTGAAACTCAGACAGAACATTGATGCCTATAATTGTAAATGTAGACGTGATGCTCGCCCGGCGCAAGATGTCATCGGGCGAGCTTGCCGAAAGAATCGGAATCTCCCCCACCAACCTTTCCATCCTCAAGACAGGGAAGGCCAAGGCGGTGAGATTCACGACCCTGGAGGCAATTTGCAAGGCTCTGGACTGCCAGCCGGGTGATGTTCTTGAGTACAGGCCGGATGAAATTGAATGAAATCCGCTTCGCTTCGTGCAAGGTTTTTGCACCAATGCATTTATCATTATGCCGGCCGTATGTGACCGGCGTACATTGAACAAGAAACAATATGAATGCGAAAAGAACAACACTTTGGATTGCAGCGGTTTCCTGCCTTATGGCAATGATTTCCTGCGGAGCGGGCAAGAAGGCCCTGTCATCAGCCGATATTGACGGACAGTGGACCATCATTGAAGCAATGGGCAAAGCCGTGACCGGAAATGAGGGCAATGTCCCTTCCATCAACTTCAATGCTGCTGAGATGAGCGTGAGCGGAACCACGGGCTGCAACCGCTTCATGGGCAGCTTCACATTGGGCGAGGACAATGCAATATCATTCTCCCCTCTCGCCGCCACCAAGATGATGTGCCGGAACATGGAGGCTGAAACGCTAATTTTCCAGGCTCTGGATGCTGCCAGATCCGCAAAGAAAGACAAGGATGCGCTGGTATTCTGCTCAGAGGACGGCAATGTGGTCCTCAAGATGACCAGGTAATTCACAGACACCGACTAGGTTACCTAGTTTTTCACAAAAATTAATTTCTCACCGGAGGGGCTGCTCACACAGTCCCTCCTTTTTTGGGGCTAGTCCTGGAGTGCGACAGAGTTGTTCTTGATCGCGTCAATGAGTTCGGCTCGGCTGCCAGGAATCTCGTCAAGAGCGAAATAGGCGTGGTAAATCCGGCCGTTCCCGCATACGAATACTCTTACGCCAGAAGGAGCGGCCCCGAGAGGCTTGCCGGTGGCACTGGTGGTAATGTATGGGATGTCGCCGTCGGCAGTGACATAGTTGTCGTGCTTGTGTCCGCAGATGACAGCATTGACCCCGGCATTCCTGAAAAGTTCCCTGTAGTAGGACCTTGTGCCAGGCTTGATATTGAAATACTCCTCCGGCTCGTCCGGTGATTCCAGGAAGAATGGATGGTGTGCAAGGACCAGTGTCATCTCGCCCTTCTTCCCCTTGGCGAGTTCGCTCTCAAGCCAGGCCTTCTGCCCAAGGTCAGCCTCCGAGCCCTCTATGTACTTGTAAAGATTGCTGTCCAGGCCAATGAGACGGACATTGCCGACCCTCTCGCTGAACCTGTCCGCTCCAATGTACTTGTTCCAATATGTAAGGTCCACCCGGCCGTTCTTCCCGTGAACATCGTGGTTCCCCGGCAGGCTCAACTGCTTGATTTTCGGGTCGATAGTGGAGGCTATGCGGAGAAATTCTTCCCACTGGAGGCTGTCCTTGTGGTCGTGTACGATATCGCCTGTATAGATGACGGCATCCGGGCTGGTGGCATTGATGGCCTGCGCAGCCTTGGTGAATGTGCCGGTTTCATAGGCAAAGTCGGCATTGGAGGTAGAGAATCCGAACTGTGGGTCGGAGACCTGGTAGAAAACGACGGTGTTGTCATTGCCGCAGGCGGTGAGAGCCAGCAGGGTTCCGGCGGCGAGCTTCATTATATGATTCATACTTGAATTATAGTTTCTACAAATATATTCATTTTTGCGGAAATTCAGCGGATAGAATCCATAAGCCATCAGGATTACCGGATTTTTACTATTTTTGTGGGAGATAGATGAATTTCTGATGACACTTGGAAACTTTATACTGCCGCTGATAATTCTGACCTGCCTGTCATGCGCACGAGAGCAAGATAATTCCCAGATTAAAACAGTACTTCGGGAACTTGACGAAACGATTGACAATCGCCAGCGCTTCGAAAACGAGACCCAGGTCAAGATTG
>JBJEBV010000048.1:0-20682 GCA_051870395.1 Candidatus Cryptobacteroides sp.
TCGGCCAGGACTTTTTAGGGGGTCAATCATAAAAATTATCGGGGGTCAATGCTTTCTCAGCGCGAGGGGTCACACGAGCGCGGGTTTTCCGATATGCCTTGATTTACAGAATTTCTGCTGTCTTTCCTTTTGATGCGCTTATGAATTCCAACTTCTGCAGTCGCTTTATTTTCAATTGATTATGTATAATTTATGCATAATTATAAAAAACATAGCTTACAAATTCCTGCTTACATACTGGTAATTAAATCTTTACATTTTTCGAATTGATATTTGTCAATTTGAAAAATGTGGCTAAATTTGGCGCATTGTTTCAAGGTGTTGTTGCATTTTTGACGATTAATAACGCTGATATGCTGGACGTGATTTCTGTATTGGATTATAGTTCCCTGTTTACGGAAAACCGGTGGACCGTCTGCGGAATCTCTGCGGATTTCTCCACCTCTATTATTTACATATTTACATAATCATCACAAACTAATTTGTATATGGACAAAATAGCAAAGTTTTTTGCGGCGGTTGTCTTGTCCTTGTCGCTCCCTCTCTGTCTTTGTGCAGAGCCGGCTCATAGCCAGTCTTCCACAATGCAGGGACAACAGGATAAAACAGTCGGAGGAACAGTGCTGGATGAGACAGGCCAGCCTGTAATCGGAGCTACAGTGACTGTCCCTGGTACCAATATCTGGACTGTCACCGATGAAGATGGCAAGTTTACCCTTGCGGCTCCGGCAGGAAGTATCCTCAGCATCTCGTATCTTGGCTATGTCGAGCAGCAGATTGAGGGCAAAGGTACAAGTATGGTCATCAATCTTGTTCCTGATGACAGGATTCTCGAAGAGTCCGTGGTCACCGCACTCGGTATCCGCAGGTCTGAGAAAGCACTCAGTTACAATGTTCAGCAGATTGATAACGAGCAGCTTACCACTGTCAAGAGCACAAACTTCATGAACTCTCTCGCCGGCAAAGTGGCCGGAGTCAACATCAATGCGTCATCTGCCGGTATGGGCGGTGCTACCAGGGTTGTGATGAGAGGGCCGAAGTCTATAAACCAGAGCAACCAGGCTCTCTATGTCATTGACGGTGTGCCTATCAACAACCGCAACAACGGTGACGTCTCCGGCATTTTCACGGACCAGCCCGGAGGTGAGGGAATATCCGATTTCAACCCTGAGGACATCGAGTCCATCAGCGTCCTGAGCGGACCGGCCGCTGCTGCCCTCTACGGTTCAGCTGCGGCACAGGGAGTCATAATGATTACCACAAAGAAAGGTAAAGAGGGCAAAGTGTCTGTCACAATATCGAACAGCACCCAGTTCTCCAACCCGTTCAAAATGCCAGAGTTCCAGAACGTCTACTCAAACCGTCCTGGTGAAATCCGCTCCTGGGGCGAGAAAGGTTCTTCAGAGTTCTCAGGCTTCGACCCTAAGTATTTCTTCAATACCGGAGCTGACATCCAGAACAATGTCTCTCTCACAGTCGGCAATGAAAGGAACCAGACCTATGCCTCCATCGGTACCACCAATGCCAACGGAATCATCCCTAACAACTCTTACGAGAGATACAATTTCACATTCCGCAACTCGACCAGTTTCCTCAATGACAAGCTGACTCTCGATTTCGGGTTCAATTATGTGAAGCAGTACGACTGCAACCTAATGGCGCAGGGCCAGTACTACAACCCTCTCGTGCCTCTCTATCTGTTTCCTCGTGGAGAAAGCTTCGATGCCATCCGTACATTCGAGGTATATGACCAGTCCAGGGGCATTTACGTGCAGAACTGGAATTTCGGTGATGCTCTCCAGATGCAGAACCCTTATTGGGTAGCCGAGAGGATGAACAGGACCAACAACAAGCACCGCTATATGGCGAATGCAAGCCTCAAGTACCAGATTCTCGACTGGCTCGACATAGTCGGCCGCGTCCGCTATGACAGGACAATGAACAAGTTCGAGGACAAGCGCTATGCATCCACCATCAATCTCTTCGCGCACTCCGACTACGGATTCTACAAATACAGCAATTCCGCGGACCAGAGCCTGTACAGCGATGCTATGCTGAACATCAACAAGACTCTCGGAAAATTCTCCATAGGAGCCAATATCGGTGTTTCAACATCGAGAACGTCTTATACCGAGGAAGGTTTCCAGGGCGGACTCAAGGCTCCGTCCAACATCTTCACTCCTAATGCGATAGACTATTCTTCAGCCACCAATGACAACAGGCCGATCTTCGATTCGTACCGTCATGTCATCAACTCCGTTTTCGGAAACGTCGAGCTCGGATGGAACAGCATACTCTATCTTACACTCACAGGCAGAAATGACTGGGATTCAGCTCTCGACGGGACAAGCAACGAGTCATTCTTCTATCCTTCAGTAGGACTTTCGGGTATCATTTCGCAGATGGCCAGGATGCCGAAATTCATCAATTATCTCAAAGTCAGGGGTTCCTGGGCTTCTGTAGGTTCAGCCATCAGCCCGAACATCACCTCTAAATGGAGATATGAGTACAATCCTGCAACACAGAGCTATTCCACGGTGACTTACAAATTCCCTGAGACCTTCTATCCGGAGCGTACCAATTCCTGGGAAGCAGGTCTTACCGGACGTTTCTTCGACAGCTCATTCAGCATCGATCTCACATTCTACCAGTCCAACACCCGCAAGCAGACATTCCTCAGGCCTATCACCGGTTCTGAAGGATACAACAGCGAATATGTCCAGACCGGTAACGTCAGGAACCGCGGTCTCGAGCTTACGGTCGGATATGACAAGACCTGGAGGGATTTCTCCTGGACCAGCAGCCTTACCTACAGCATGAACCGCAACAAGATTATCGATCTTCTCGACGATCCTGACGAGGTCATCAGCATGGGCGGTCTCAACGGAGCCGACGTCATCCTCAAGAAAGGCGGCACCATGGGAGATATCTACACCTATACCGATTTCGCCCGTGACAGGGACGGCAACATTGCCCTCGATGCCAACGGCAATGTCATCCGCGAGACCCTCTCGAATCCGGAATACCGCGGTTCAGTCCTTCCAAAGGGCAATATCGGATTCTCTAATGAGTTCGGCTGGAAGGGCCTCAATTTCGGATTCCTCATCAGCGCACGTCTCGGCGGTATCGTCCTGAGCCAGACACAGGCAATTCTCGACTACTACGGAGTTTCCCAGCGTTCTGCAGATGCACGCGAGGCAGGCGGAATACCTGTCAACAACGGACTTGTATCGGCTGAAGGCTATTACACCGTAGTCGGAGGAGACAACCCAATCTGGTCCGAGTACATCTACAGCGGAACCAACGTGCGTCTCCAGGAAGCTCATATCAGCTATACTTTCCCTCGCGCGCTACTCAAGAAACTCGACCTTACACTCGGTATAACAGCCAACAACCTGTGGCTCATTTACTGCAAGGCTCCGTTTGATCCGGAGTCGACAGGTTCCACCGGAACATTCTACCAGGGCTTCGACTACTTCATGCAGCCAAGCCTGAGGTCATTCGGCTTCAATGTGAAGATCAAGTTCTGAACTATTAAAAATTATGAAAATGAAAAAGATACATAGAGCATTCATTGTCTCTCTCTTCCCGGCAATGCTTCTCGCCGTGTCCTGCACCGCAGGATTCGAGGAGGCCAACCGCCCAGGCAACGAGGTGTCTGCCGAAGAACTGTCCAGGGACAACTACAATACAGGGTCTTTCCTGCTGCAGATGCTGAACGAGGCGTTCCCGGAGCAGGAGAACAGCTACCAGATGAACCAGGACCTCATCGGAAACTATCTTGGACGTTATATGACATATGCCAACAACGGTTTCGCAGGCAACAACTTCGCCAAGATGAACGCTCCTGTGGGCTGGGTGCGCTATCCGTTCGCCGACAGCATGCCGAAGACCATCTCCGCCTTCAACGAAATCCTCCGTCTCGGCGGAACGGAGAGCCTCGGATATGCATGGGCCCTCATTCTCAGGGCGCAGTCCTTCCTTCGTCTAACCGACATGTACGGGCCGATGCCGATAGGTATCGAGGATGATCCGAACGCTTATTCATCACAGCAGGCAATATATCATTCCCTGATCGAAGATCTTGACAATGCAGTCGATATCATCAGCGGCATGATTTCCTCCAATGGCGGCTCCCTGATCCAGTTCAAGGATTCCGACAAGGTCTATTCCGGAGACTTCACCAAATGGGTGAAATTCGCCAATTCATTGAAACTCAGGATGGCTGTCAGAATCCGCTTCGTTGAGCCGGATTATGCGCAGCAGGTTGGAGAAGAGGCGGTAGCTTCAGGTGTCATTACATCGAACGATGACAATTGCGCCATCACCTATACTCCTAACGGACTTTACAAGGTGTCCAAAGAATGGGGCGACAGCCGTGCATGCGCGGACCTCGAGAGCTATATGACCGGATATTCAGACCCTCGCCTGAGCCTGTATTTCGAGCCTGCGGCCAATCCTACTGCCCGTACATATATCGGCTGCCGTGCAGGTGCCAATATTGGAAACAAGACCATTGCCGATGCTCTCTATTCAGGAGCACGCATTGAGCAGGACAGCAAGGGAATGTGGATGGCTGCGGCTGAGATCACTTTCCTCCGCGCTGAAGGCGCTCTTGCAGGCTGGACCGGAATGGGAGGCACAGTCGAGAGTCTCTACAACCAGGCCATAACCCTCTCTTTCGAACAGTGGGGCGCCAAGGGAGCTGACTCCTATATCGCTGACGATGAATCCACACCGGCAGACTATGTGGATGCTGACGGAGGTTACGGCGGATCTCATGCCAAGATGAGTTCCATCACCATCAAATGGGATGACTCGGCCTCTGACGAGGAGAAACTCGAAAGGCTCTCCGTCCAGAAATGGATTGCGCTCTTCCCTGACGGACAGGAAGGATGGTGCGAAATCCGCAGAACCGGATATCCGGCAGTGTTCCCGGTCGCCCAGTCTACTTCATATGACATCGAGGTTCCTAACAGGATTCCGTTCGACTACACCGAGCCTGTGAACAATCCGGCCAATTACCAGAAGGCCGTGGCTCTTCTCGGCGGTCCGGATGACTATGCGACCAGGATGTGGTGGCAGAGATAATAACAATCAGAAATGAATATGACAATGAAAAAGAATATTATCAGAATACTTATCCTTGTTGCCGCCGCTTTCCCTGTGTTCGCCGGCTGCGACCTGGACGCAGAGCTGAAAAATCCTGAGGACCTCATCAATCCTGAGCGTTCCGAGGCATATTACGCCGCTCTCCGTGAGTACAAGAAGACAGACCACGCCGTGGCTTTCGGATGGTTCGGAAACTGGGTTGGAAGCGGTGCCAATCTCGAGAATTCTCTCCGCGGCCTTCCTGACAGCGTGGATTTCGTGTCCATCTGGGGAAACTGGCGCAATCCTTCACCTGAGAAGATGGCCGACATGCAGTTTGTACGCGATGTGAAAGGCACCCGTATGCTTGTTTGCTTCATCGTTTCCAGCATTGGTGACCAGCTCACTCCGGAAGGGGTGGATCCCGCAAGCTATTGGGGTTACACTTCGGGAGACGAGGCTTCCATAACGACTGCCATCCAGAAATACGCCAATGCAATCTGCGATACCATAGACCGTTACGGCTATGACGGATTCGATTTCGACTTTGAGCCGAACTACGGACATTCAGGCAACATTGCCGGTGTGGATTATGCCGAGAAGGCATTCGTGGAGGCCATGGCGAAGCGTGTGGGCCCTAAATCCGGTACCGGCAGGCTGTTCGTCATAGACGGTGAGCCTCAGTCAATCAACAGCGAGGTTGGTGACTGCTTCGACTATTTCATCGTACAGGCTTACGCTTGCAGCGGGGATGCCAATCTCGACAGCCGTCTCAGCTCCACGATAGCCAATTTCGACGGAGTCCTTCCGGCCGAGGAAGTGGCTGCCAAATATATCGTTACCGAAAACTTCGAGAACTATGCAGCTGCCGGGGGAGTCAACTACACCGACCGCAACGGAAACAAGATGATGAGCCTCGAGGGAATGGCGAGATGGACTCCTGTAGTGAACGGAGTGAAGGTCCGCAAGGGCGGTATAGGAACGTATCACATGGAATATGAGTACAATGCCGGCAGCCAGCCGTCATATCCGGCTCTCCGCAAGGGAATCCAGATCATGAATCCATCTGTAAAATAATCGACAAGACAATGAAAACAATGAATATCAAAAACATACTGATGGCTCTGGCTGCCTTGGCCGTGGTTTCGTGTACCGATGCGGAATACGGCCCGCTGAGCAATCAGGCATATATCCTCCAGACGAACACGGATGCCAATTCGTCAGTGAAACTGTCTGTGGGAAACGATCCGGTGTCCACGAGCATCAACGTGAGGGTCTCAGACCCGGTCCAGGCCGAATCCAAATACAGGCTTGTCTATGACCCTCAGGCAATCGAGACATACAACGCCAAGAACGAGACGGCATATACCGCTCTCCCTGAGAATGCCTTCTCATTCTCCGGAGCAGAGGTTACCATAACTGAGGGAACATCGGTTTCCTCTCCGGCCGTGCTTACAGTGGAGCCTTTCAGCGACGAGTTGAAGAACTCAGGCAAGAAATACGCTCTCGCATTCAGTCTTGAGAATGTATCCGGCAAGGCTGACATCCTTCCTTCAGGCAGCGTGATGGTTTACCTGCTCGACATGGTGGTCATCCAGCCTGTAGTGGTGCTCAATTCAAGCTGCTATATACCTGAGGTCCAGCTTCCTGAGGTCGTGAATCTTCCTGAATGGACCGTCGAATTCAATATCAACAAGGACCAGCTCAGGACTGAGGTCGGAAAGGGCAACAACCAGGCTCTCTTCGGAGCCTATGCGGACGGGTCCGAAATCTATGTCCGCTTCGGTGACGCTCCTATCGAGGGCAACCGTCTGCAGATCAAGACACAGGGTACCCAGATGAACAGCAATATGCTTTTCAACACCAATACATGGTACCATATTGCAGTAGTCTCAACCGGCACCAAGCTCAACCTGTATGTGAACGGCGTCCTTGACAATTCGATGGACCTTCCTGGCAACGGCAACTCGATGTCCTGCTATTCCACCTACACCGGCAACGGCTACCATCTCGGCAATACGATGTACAGCGAGATGAGATTGTGGAACAAGGCCCGTTCCCAGAAGGAAATCCTGAACAATATGTACTCTTGCGACCCTGCTACTCCGGGGCTGGTGTTCTATTTCAAGTTCAACGAAGGAGAGGGCTGCCTCTTCCACGATGCGACCGGAAACGGATATGATGTGACCACTGCCAATGAGGTGGTTCCGACCTGGATACCGGATGTTCGTATTGACGGCAAATAATAGGAGGAATGACAATGAAAACAATCAAGTATTCAATATTGGCTTTGATAGCAGCAGGAGCGTTCGTATGCTCCTGCGAGGAGGAGCCGGAGGTGGGTTCCACCCTTTATCCGGAGGCGGAAGAAACCTTCGAACCGAGGGTATATATCAATGAAACCGACATAATAGGCAATACCGCCGAGCTCTCCGTGATACAGACTCCACAGGACGTGCTGGCCCCTGACAACATCTCTTTCTACCTCAGGCTGACCAAGGCCGCGGCAGAGGACGTGCAAGTTTCCGTGGCTCTCGATACTCCTGAGGCTGAGGGATATACCTCTCTCTCGTCCAGCTCTGTAAACCTCATCAACCCGACAGTAACCATCCCTGCCGGGAAACTGGTGTCTTCCGAACCGGTAACGCTCGGGTTCGTAATGAGCGAAGAGTTCAAGGGAGACTGGACCAATGCCATCACTTCCGTGAGAATCAGCGAGGTGTCTTCTCCTGACGTGCTGATAGGCTCTGACCATAACACTCTTACTGCGCATTTGGAAAAGGAATTCACAAACTTCAAGGGCCAGTCATCTGCTGACCTTGACGGACTTGTGCAGATTCCGTATGACAGCTATACTGTAGATGCCTGGTCTTATGATGATTACAGCACATACGGTTCCTGGGAAGAAACTTCCAATCTCAGTGACGGCAGTTCGTCAACTTTTGTCGGTAATTCGTACGGATATCTGGATATCGTGATTACATTCGACCAGCCTGTCCCGGTATCGGCTCTCTCGTTCTGCTACTACTACTATTCAGGATACTGCCCGAAGGACATCGAGATATTTACGAGCGATGACTATGTGAACTGGACAAGCCAGGTTGCATTCGCGAATACGCTCCAGCCGAGGGAGAGCACTGAAGAGATACCTGTCGTATTCTATTCTCCTCTCACCTGCAAATATATCGAGTTCTATGTGTACAGCTGTTTCTATAGCGCCGTATATGGAAATTATTATTTGTTCCCTTCCGTTAGCGAAATGAAACTCTACACTGCTGAATAGCAACGATTCCCAATTTATAAAACAATGCCCCCGCACAAAAAATTCCAAGAGGTTGTGCGGGGGCTTCTGTATTTGTCGGGACTGTACGGCCTGTTTATTTCTTTACGAAGAGGGAGGCGAATCCGAACATTTCAGGATCGAACTTGCTGCCGTCCCACCTCATTTCCTCGAACGGTGGCTCGTCATAGTCGTCATGCAACGGATGGTCTGCTTTTGGGCCAGGTCAGTAGCTGACTTCAGTCTTTCATCCGCCTTACGGTTCTTCTCAATCGCCCTTACGGTTTCGTCACCGACTATCTTTACGAAGTCCAGCAGGGAATCTGTCTTGTGCCGTTTGATTTCCCCTATAAGTTCATCGAAACTAACCTTGCTGTCATCCTGACGGAGTCTTTCCAATTGCTCCAGATGTTCAGTTATCTTCATGCTGTCCAGCCGGTTGACATCGAATGATACAAGGATGTCGTGGCCGTTGCGGTGGACAATGCTGAAAGGTGCCGTGTTCACGGCTCCCCCGTCTATGAGTTTATGACGTCCGTACTGGACAGGGCGAAACAATGAAGGAATGGAAATGGATGCGCGGATGGCATCGAACAGTTTTCCATCGCGGAAAACCACTTCCTCACCAGTGTAAAGGTCGGTTGCAACAGCGGCAAAAGGGATGCGGAGGTCTTCTATATTGACATCCGGTACCACTTCCTTGATGGCCGCGATGACCTTGTCACCTTTCATCAGATAGCTTTTGCTCAATGACACATCCAGGAGCGACATCAGCTTGGCATTGTTCAGCTTGAACAGCCACTGCTTGAATTCATCAAGCCCCCCGGCAGCATATATGCCGCCGACAAGCGAGCCGATGGAGCAACCGGCCACGGACGTGATGCTGTAGCCCCTGCTTTCCAGCTCTTCTATAGCCCCGATGTAGGCAAAGCCTCTCGGGCCTCCGCTCGACAGAACCAGTGCAACATCTTTTGTCTTTTTCATTATTTAAAACGCCTGAATATATTTTGTCGAAGGTTCATGCAAATATACACTAAGTAATCTGAAAAAATAACTTGCTTCAGATTACTGAGTTTAAAAGCAATAACCTTTCACAATGAAGTAAACAAGAAAAAAGTCATGCGCCAGGTTTAAGGCAAAAGTGGCCAGAAGAAGGCAAATTGTCAAACAAAAGTAGAACTTTTATCATATCTCATCTGACCACCGGGGCGGTCTTCTCCCTGAGCCACTCGGCCACCTCCGGAGAGAGGGCCGGGGACAGTTTACGGTAAACATCGGCATTGTAGGCATTCAGCCAGGCGATTTCCTCGTCCGTCATAAGGTCAGGTAGTATGGCTGATGTGTCAATGTGGCAGAGGGTAATATTCTCGAAGGCACGCCAGGTGCCGAACTCATTGGCACCGGCTTCGACACATAGCAGAAGACTCTCGTGGCGAACTCCGTGCATCCCCTCACGGTAAATCCCGGGCTCGTCGGAGGTAATCATACCGGCAAGGAGAGGCTGCGAGTTGAAATTGTGACGGATTTCCTGAGGACCCTCGTGGACATTGAGGCAGAAGCCTACCCCGTGACCGGTTCCGTGACCGAAATCGCGTTCAAACTGCCATAGAGGGCATCTGGCGGCATAGTCCACCTGACACCCGGAAGTACCGGCAGGGAACACGGCCATCGCCAATCCGATATGGCCTCTCAATACAAGAGTGTAATCCTCCATCTCCAGTTCCGTGCACGGGCCGAGCGGAACAGTCCTCGTAATGTCCGTGGTGCCGTTGGAATACTGTCCGCCGGAATCGCAGAGATAAAGGCCGTGAGGTTCCAGCACAGTGGAACCGGTATGAGGAGTAACATAATGCGGAAGCGCAGCCCCAGGGCCATATGCGGATATTGTTTCGAAACTGTTTCCCCTGCAGCCGGGCACGGCCGCCCTCATTGAATCAAGCTTGCAAGCAGCGTCCCATTCATCCACCCTCGCTCCGGAGGAAACGGTCTTGTCAAGCCAGAAGAGAAAGTTCTCCATCACAATACCGTCAGCATAATGGGCAGATCTCATTCCCTCGATTTCAACATCATTCTTCACCGCCTTCCTGAGCGGAACCGGGGAACTCCCCATATTGATTTTAATATTGCCGGAAATACCTTCAAGCACCCTTGAAAGATGCCAGTTGAGAGTGGACGGATCGACATACAATGCAGTGAAATTCAATGAGTCAGCAACCGCAAGGTCCCCGAACACGGCATCGTATGCACGGATTTCTACACCGTCCTCCTCAAGTTCCGCGAATGTCTCCTCCGTGACCTGACTCCTGGCGGAACCCTTGTCCACATACCAGACCACCCTGTCCCAGGTCACAAGAAGGTAGGACAATGCCACCGGATTGTATGCCACGTCGGAGGCCCTGACATTGAGCAGCCAGACAATTTCATCAAGCGCCGTCACAAGCATTGCGCTGCAATTGTTCTCGTCAATGAAATCCCTGAGCCACTGCAACCTGGCCTGCCTGGACTCCCCGGCGACCTCCTCCGGAATTTGGTAAATCTCCGTAGAAGGAACCGACGGCCTGTCATTCCAGACAGCCCCGAGCATATCAGGCATATCAATGATGCTGAACGCATTGGCCCCATCTCCAGCCTCGACTCTTCCAGCCTTGCGGAAAGCATTGCGAAGCCCCTCCACTGAATCAACAGTCTGCGCCAGTCCATCCACGGCCACCGTAACAGGACGGGCCACGCCTTCAAATGCATATTCTGCCAGCCACTGGGGAATCCTTATCTCTCCCGGAATGCGGGTCTTGTGAAGTTCAACCCCGGTTCCCCCAAGCTGTTCGACAGCCTGGATGAAATATCTGGTATCAGTCCAGAGGCCGGCGTGGTCAAGGGTTATGACAACATCGCCGGCCTCACCGGTGAAGCCGCACACCCATTGGACCTGCTTCCACCTTTCAGCGGGATATTCACTGCAATGCGGGTCCGAGCCGGTGATAATTACGGCGTCAATGCCCTTTTCTCTCATAATGTCACGGATCATTCCAATCCTCGAGACGTAGATTTCCGGTGTATTCATATTCTGTATTTATGTTCTGTCAAGCAAAATTCTCTTATTTTCCATCCAAGAGACCGGGCGAAGCGAGTGGAGAAATCCGTTCTCAAATGGACTCAACTATTCCCCGGATGATGGCATCCGAGACGAAAAACCGCGACTCAGGTATCCTCAGCCTGTCTCCCGGAGCCGGTTCCAGTTCCCCAGACTCCAGCATTGACGATGCGACAGCATCAGGGACCCTGCTCCGGCATATTCCTGCAGAAGTCCTCAGGGCCAGCATTATCTCCTCAACTTCAATGTCCTCCCGGCTCAATTTTTCAGAACCGGCCTCCACGCCAGCAGGGGAAGCATAGCCGTCCGCATCATCCGGATTCCACCGCCTGCTATCCACTGCTCCACCAGCCCCTGCCAAGGCCGAGTGCGCTCCCGCCCCCAACCCTGTATAAGGCAATCTCCTCCAGTATGCTGAATTGTGCACAGCCTCGTAGCCGGGCCTGGCGAAGTTGGATATTTCATAATGGTCATATCCGGCCTCCGCAAGCATCTCACAGAGAATGTCATACTGCCTCCGGCACGCAGCCTCGTCCGCCTCCCTGTACTTCCCGGACTCTACCATCCCAGCCAAAGCAGACCCATCCTCGACAGACAGCTGGTAGGCGGAGATATGTTCAGGAGCCAGCCTGACAGCCTCAACTACAGTGGCCCGCCAAACCTCATCTGCCAGGCCCGAGATACCGAAAATCAGGTCAATGCCCAAGTTCCCGAACCCCGCCCTGCGTATCAGGTCCACGGCCCTTACCGCTCCTGCCGCATTGTGCCTGCGGTTCATCCACTTCAGCAAGCCGTCATCAAATGACTGGACCCCCATGCTGAGCCTGTTGACTCCAAGGTCACGAAGACTTTCCAGATATGGAAGGCCTCCCCTGCAGATGTCATCCGGATTCACCTCGACCGTGAACTCCTCATACCTGTGGCTACCATCGCCATAAACCTCCATTCCAATACCTCTGACCAAGGTTCCGAATACGTCAGGAGGCAACACCGACGGGGTGCCGCCTCCAATGTAGAGTGTGTCCGGGCTGCCGTGCAACCTGACCGAATCCAGAATCTCATTCCTGCGGAGCGAAGCCTCCCTGGCCACCGCCTCACAATAATGCACAAACCTCCCGGGCTGTCCCGCATCTTCCCTCCCGGCGCATACAGCCACCGAGTAGAAATCGCAATAAACGCAGAAACTCCTGCAGAATGGGATGTGGACGTAAATCAATGTCTATCTCAACATTAATTCCGCTGTTCCGAGCAATGACTGCTCAGTGTAAGCCTCGACAGTGTAAACGCCTTTGTTGAATGAAGGAATCTCGTTCAGATAAATGCTGAGATCCACCTCAGAGCCCTCATAGTCCACCCGGCGGGAAGCCGAAGCGACGAGAGTTTCTCCATTGAAATTGAATGAAACCCTTCTGGAATTGGTGAGGATTATTCCATCCGGGTCCTTTACCCTGATATATACGGTTACAGGGCCGCGAGGGGCAAGATCATTCTCCACAAGACTGAGAGAGGTAAGCAGCCTTACTACCCTGCTGCTCCTGTCGGTAACCTTGTCGCTGCTGTTGTAAGCCTCAATCCTGAGACCGCGGGCCTTGATTACGGAGCCGGCGGCGACCTGGCCGGTCAGGCTCTCGACCCTCTGGCTCAGCTGCTCATTTGCTGCCCTGCTGGCAGCGGCTTCCCTTCTCGCCGCAGCGGCATCGGCTGTGAGCTTGTGGTTCAATGTATTCAGGGAATCAATCTGTACAATGTAGTTGCGCATTATGCTCCTCAATGTTCCAAGTTCCTTCTGATACTTCCTGATCATCGCCCTGTTGGTAGCCTCGGTCTCCTTGATGCGTTCCACCAATGCAGCGACTTCAGCCCTTGAAGTATCAAGTTGCGAATTGATGGAATCATAGTCGGAGGAAAGGCTTTCATAATCACTCTGAAGGCTCTCAATCTGCTCCGTAAGCTCCTGCTTCTCGATTTCGAGGTCATTAATCAACGAGGCTTTCTGGCTCCAGATATAGGCCAGGGCGGCAGCAAGCAAAACTGCCACGCCAATGAGAATGTACATCACGTTCCTGAGGTTCTTCTCTTTTGCAAGCCGGGCTTCCTGCTCCCGACGCTCAATAATCGGATCTGTTTCCATATCTTCAAGTCATTTTTGGGTCTGCAATATACAGACGTTAATGAAATTGTACAAAAATAACCAAATTTATCAAGATATATCACCTTTTTTGCTTAAGTTTGCAGCATATCAACACATTTTCATTATGTCACCTGCAGCAAAATACATAGTCCGCGCCATAAAGTACTTCTTTTACTTCTCATTCCTCCTGGCATTGTTCCTCACAATACTGGTGCTTGCCGGTGTCGTGGAAGGAAACATTGAGACCATGTTCAGGGGCGGTTACCGCTCGCTTCTGAGCATTGCGATAATGTTCATCTGCGTTTCAGCAGTCTATCCAGTCTTCGGTTTCGTGAGGAAGAGCGCCATCATCCCCGGAGAATACAAGGACATCCGGGACAGCCTCGTGGAAGCAATGGAGAGCAGGGGCTACATTCTGGAGAAAGAAGAGGGCGAGAACCTCTCATTCCGCCTGAAATCCACCTTGAATAAACTCACGAGGATGTACGAGGACAGAATCACATTCACCAGGGAACTGGGCGGATTCTCCGTGGAAGGACTCCGGAAGGATGCAATACGCATCATCTACGGAATGGAGAGCCGTTTCCGCAAGGACGAAGAATAATCACCTTCAAAACAAATACTTATGACAGATGAACTCAAAACCGTGGCCAGATACTCCGATATCATGGGAGCGGAGATAGCGGCCGGAATGCTCAGATCCAATGGAATCGAAGCAGAAATTTTCGGACAGGATTCATCTTATCCCTGCCTCAATGTGGTCTATGACCGGGTGGAGTTGAAAGTGAAGCCTGAAGATTACGAATCAGCGAGGAACTTGCTGGCGGCAAACGAAAGCGCCGAGTAGAACTCCTCTCCGTACACACTTATCAAAGGTTCGCGCAGGAATTCATATACGCGGACCTTTTTCTTTTTTCCGAGTTCAAAGGCATCCTTGCAGATGTCCCACCTGTGCAGATTAAGGGCATGCCGTCCGTCTGAAAACTCTGTGACACGAATCGGATAGAGCCAGCAGGAAGAGGGTTTGCGGAAACCTTTCCTGCCTGCAAACCAGGACTTTTCCATTGCACAGAAGCAATTGCCATTACCGTCAATCTGGGTATAGGCACAGGCCTCCGAGCCCGGGCACAGCGGCGTGACGACGTCCCCATCTGCATCCACCTCGAAGAAGCCCTTCTCCGATATCACCTTGCGTCCGGCCTCGCTCATCAGCGGGGAGAATTCCGGATAGGCCTCCTCAATTTCTTCAACTTCGTCCTCGCCAATGGGCGCCCCGCTGTCACCAATGATGCAGCAGCAACCCTTGCACTTCTCATAGTCACAGGCGAAATATTCTGTAATAACTTCCTCCGAGACAAGGCAATCCCCTATCTCGAATATGGTTCCGAATCTATGCTTATTCATCAGGTTGAGTTTTTCTGATTACCAATGTATCCGACACACTCTCCACGGCCGTGGAATCTGTCCGTACCACCGTGGAATCCGCTACTTCCCTCCTGTATATTTCGATTCTGACCTCCGGTTTGGATATTTCAGGGACATATACCGCCGGTTCAGGAAGAATGGACATGAACTCAGGCATGCTCAGGCTGTCCAGCCAGAAACGCTGACGGGCTCCGGATTCCAGTCCCAATGCACGGAAGGCTTCAACAGCCAGGCCGAGGGAATCCGCCGCAGGCACCACTGTAGTATCAGCCAACTTCACATCCGGCTTCGGAGGGATGATTTCCCGGATTGAAGGGTCCTGGATTCTAACCCCGTATTCAGCCCGACGGCCTTCAGCCAGACCCTTCAAAATGGCATTTACCGAGGCCTCATCCACAGAATTGATTACGTCACCGTACTTCGTAACAAGATCCTTTCCGCAGGAATAGCGGAGTTTCAGCATTGCCATTATAGTCTCCGGCGCAGACATCCTCGAATCGAGAAGTTTGCGCAGTGAATTCTTGTAAATGTCCAATTCCGATTTTTCAATGCCCGCTGACGAGAATTCCGCCACCTTCCTGCGGACCCCATCAATGATTTCCTCAGCCGAGTAAGCCTGGGCCATTGTCGCAGGGATACCCCGGTAATCAGTCATTCCCGCATCGACGAAGAAATTGAAGCGCTCTTCCGGGAAGGAGACCAGTTCCCACCTGAACCTGCCGTACCATCCCGAAGATGAAAGACTTGAGGAAATCTTGTCTTCCAGGGCGAGGGCTGCAATGCTTGAAGCCATATAACTGGACGAGGTAAAGGTCACGGGGCAGGAAAAAGCCATGGACACTGCAGGAATTTTTCCGTCAACTATCATCGTAGTCCTTCCGGAGAGATGCTGCGGCTGTACCCTGGAACGGAGCGAAGACACTTTTTCAGTCCGGAACCCTCCAAGTACCCTGGAGAGATCCTTCTTGAGTTCGTACTCATCGAAGTCACCGACTATCAACAAAATACCGTCATTCATCCTCGAGAAGGCATTCTCATAGAATTTCTCGCATCTTTTCTGGAAATCATCCGCCAGCCTGACATTTCCCCTGAAGCCCGAATACGGTCTTCCCGCAGAGAGAAGGCTGTCAACAATCTGCTCCTGAGTACTTCCAACAGCCATCCTGGCATATTCGCATTTCCGGAAATAGTCGTATGCGTCCCTGTCAGGAGTCCGGTCCACGGTCAGGGAATATAGGGCGTTCAGAAGAAGACTCAACTTCGCGGACGGAGCCGCACCGCTGATTCTCAGGTCGGACATCGTCACTTCGCATTCCATCGAAATACCGTTGGAGGCCAGCATATCCCTGAAACTTCCGGACTTCATCCCGGAAACATTGTACAGCCCGAGCATATCCTGAATGTACCCATCCTCACCTGGCTTCAGGCCCGGAACAAGAGACCGGCCGCCCTTGAGCATCCAGCAGTAACGGAATGTGCCGGTATTCGGGATATTCTTGAAAATCACATTGATGCCGTTCTCAAAACCCCAGAGGCTTCCGCCAGAGAGAGGCTCGGTCGTCGTGGTCTTGATTTTGACCTTCTTCAGGTTCTTCATTATCCTGAGTGTGTCACTTCGGCTTATCACATACTGGTTGCCCTGGGCAGGCTTCCATGCCTCGGCGAACTGCCCAGGAAGATTCCGGCCGGCCAGGATTGAGGTATCCGCACGGCACTCTATCGTAAGGTTCCTTGACTTGTCGAGTATGGCGGAGACGAAATTGTTGAAGAGTTTCACTCCTACCTCATCCTCAATATTCTTGGTAAGGAAAAAGTCCATCCTGGAAGAGGAGGAGGCCATTGACGAACCGTACAGGAATGAGGACACGCACAGCCCCACATACTTGGAATTGTCCACAACGTCACCTGTGTAATCCCTTCTCATATCCATAATCAGCTCGTTCTGGGCATCCCGGTACTCTTCAGGGACCGTACCGTTCTCATCCATTCCCGCAAGTGTGGAGGCCAGCACGGACAATGCTTCGTCAATATGCCCCGACGAGGTGCCGGCAGAGATGCGGAATTTTTCGTCCCCAGGACCTTTCTCGCTGCTGACATACTGGAAATCAATGTCGAACACAGGTACATTTGCCCGCCTGAAGGCATTCACAAGCCTTTTCTTGATGACAATACCGAATTCACACGCCAACTTCTGGGATACCAGAGGCTGGACAGTAGGCATATTCGGAAGCGGCGTTCTCGGAGAAGCATATTCTACAGTTAGCCAGGCCACATCCGGATTGTCATTCCGGACAATACGGAAGGCAGCCCGGTCGCTGGAGGACCACTTGTAGTCATCCCCTGAAGGCAAAGACCCGGATTTCGGGACAAGGAGGGCAAGCATGTTCATCTTGTTCAGCACCGCATTGGCATCAATGTCTCCGGAAATGACAATCGCCTGGTTTCCAGGAATATAGCGTCCGCCTACCGAGTATGCCTGGGAGCCGATGATATCGAAAATCATAAGCAGGGACGAGTCCACCATCTCCGCTGACCTGGACAGGTCCATCTGGCTGAACTTATATACGGTGGCATCACTGTAAGTCGTTACATATCCACCCTTGTCAGGCCATATACAGTTGGCCGACAGGAAATTGTAAGGGGAATAGGAAGTGAAATGCGGCAAGTCGGAAAGGGCGCCCATCGCATTGACCGCGGTGCTTCCTTTCGTCGCAGGAGTCTCATCATCCGAGCCGGCCCTCTGCACCAATGCTATATCAGCCTTTCCCTTCTCAGTGGAATTGGTTACTATGTAATAAGTTATGCCATTGTCCAGCCTGCCCGTCCTAATCTGCGGGGCCGTCGGAAGAGTAGGCAATCCGGCAGCAGGCACGATTATTGGTAACAGTAGGCCGACAAGAAAAACTATAACTCTATTCATACAGTCCGTCATAAAAAAGCGTTCGTTACGCAAAATTACTATATTTTTTGTATATTTGTGGTTCGTTGACATAATTGGAACATTAAAAAATACTGATAAATTATGAAAAAGATTATTCTCGCACTTGCGGCTCTTGCCATTGCGGCAGGTATGTCCGCCCAGGATCTCGCAACCGCTACTTCTACCTACAATAGCGGTGCCGAAGCTCTCACAATGGGAAACAAAACTGATGCCCTCGAGTATTTCCAGAAGGCTCTCTCCATCGCCGAGGGTCTCGGTGACGAAGGCGCCGATGTAGTCGCCAACTGCAAGAACGCAATTCCTTCCGTTATTCTCTCCATCGGAAAGGAACTCTACAATAACAAGGATTTCGAAGGAGCCCTCGCAAAGATGAAAGAGGCCTCCGACAAGGCTTCAGAGTACGGAATCGAGGACATCAAGGCTGAAATCGCCGAACTCATCCCACAGGTAAACCTCACCAAGGCAATGGAAGGTGCAAACAGCGCATTCAAGGCTAAGGATCTCGCAGGTGCACTCGCAGGCTACAAGGAAGTCATGGCTCTCGACTCTACCAATGCTGTCGCAGCCCTCCGTCTCGGCCAGCTCCTCAGCGGTTCAAATCTCGAGGAGGCAGAGAAGTATCTCAACATCGCCGCTGCCAACGGACAGGGTGACAATGCCACCCAGATACTCGGAACAGCATATCTGAAGAAGGCCGCAAGCCAGCTCAAGGTCGGGAAATATGCTGACGCAGTAAGCCTCGCCGAGAAGGCCAACGAAATCAAGGCCAATGCACAGGCTCTCCTCATTGCAGGCCAGGCCTCACAGAAGCTCGGAAAGAACAGCAACGCCATCTCATATTTCGAGAAATATCTTGAGGCTGATCCAACAGCCAAAAACGCAAATGCCATAGCACTCACTGTCGGTGTTCTTTACCAGACAGCCGGCAACAAGGCAAAGGCCATAGAGTACTACCAGAAGTTGGTTTCCGACCCTGTTTACGGTGCGCAGGCAAAGCAGGCTTTAGCCGCACTCGGCAAATAGT
Source organism: Candidatus Cryptobacteroides sp. (assembly GCA_051870395.1). Classification (GTDB taxonomy): domain Bacteria; phylum Bacteroidota; class Bacteroidia; order Bacteroidales; family UBA932; genus Cryptobacteroides. The sequence goes on from JBJEBV010000048.1 coordinate 18,984, forward strand.
TTTCGGATGAGATTCCTGGAACTTCTTGCTCCGGCAAGGAATATGGATATCGGCATCGCGGCCATCGACTGCGGTGCCGATGCCGTATATATTGCCGGCCCGGCATTCGGGGCAAGGCAGGCTGCCGGAAACAGCATTGAAGATATCAGGAATCTCTGCTCATACGCCCACCGTTACGGTGCAAGGGTCTTCATCACGCTCAATACCATAGTTTATGACAATGAACTGGAAGACATGTACAGGATGATGCTCAGTGTCGAGGATGCCGGGGCTGATGCCATCATCGTCCAGGACCTGGCACTGCTGAAACTGGCAGGGGGCGGACCGGACGGGCTGGGCAGGATAATCCGGCTCCCTCTCCACGCATCCACTCAATGTGCGATAAGGGATAGGGACAAGGCATTGTTCTACAGGGACTTGGGGTTCTCCCGCATTGTCCTGGAAAGGGAAATGTCCCTGGATGGCATCAGGGAAATCAGCGAAGCCACAGGCTCCGAAATCGAGTTCTTCGTGCACGGGGCTCTCTGCGTATGCTACAGCGGACAGTGCTATCTGTCAGAGGCAGTCGCAGGAAGGAGCGCCAACCGGGGGCAATGTATCCAGGCATGCAGAAGTCTCTACGACCTTGTGGACGGGGACGGAAATGTCATTGTCCGGAACAAGGCCCTGCTCTCATTGAAGGACTACAACCTCCTGCACAGGCTGGGCGACCTGGCCGATGCCGGGGTCACTTCATTCAAGATCGAAGGCCGCCTCAAGAATATCTCCTACGTCAGAAACGTGGTCAGGGCATATTCCGCTGCACTTGATGACCTGGTAAAATCCAGGCCGGGGCAGTACGCCAGGGCTTCCCGGGGAGTGGTACGCGGCGGATTCCGGCCGGACCTTAACAAGACATTCAACCGGGGTTACACCGAGCTTTTCATTGACGGGAAACGTGGCCTGTGGTCATCTATGGATGCCCCGAAGGGAATGGGCGAGATTATCGGCACCGTGCAGTCAGCCAGCCCTGCAGGGAAGAACTCCGTATTGATAACCGTCAACTTCAACAAAGCAGGTTCCGCATCCCCTCTTGGAAACGGCGACGGATTCGCAGTCATCAAAGGCGACGGCAGCATTGTCGGTTTCCGTGGAGACGTATGCTCCGGAAACACTATACGATGCCAGAAAGCGGACGGCCTCCGTGCCGGAATGCCTCTTTACCGGAATCTCAACACAGGCTTCGAACGCAGTCTCGAAACCGAAAAATGCAGGAGGATGATAAGGGTGAATGTCAATGTGGATGTCACCCGGTCTGCTGAAGGGCTGTTCACACTGGAGTGCACGGCCAAATCGGAGGATGGGAGAACTGTTTCGGTCTCCGCAGATGCCGGATCCGAGGCTGCGTCCAACAGGGACAGGGCACAAGGCCTGATTGAAGGCCAGCTGGGCAAGAATTCCGGCATATATGAATTCTCCGTGACCTATATCGGACCGGGAGAACTACCGTTCGTAAGTACCGCCTTCCTCAACGGAATCAGGCGCACATTGGCGGAGGAGATTGACAAACAGGCTTGTATAGGTACCCCGATGGCCGGCCGGGCAGACATCCCCGGGAGCCAGGAGGCAAAACACCGGAGCCAGGAGGCAAAGCAAGAGAGCAACTACCTTAAGGATAAGGAACTAACTTACAAATTCAACATTTCCAACCGTATATCCC
>JBJEBV010000048.1:20782-318618 GCA_051870395.1 Candidatus Cryptobacteroides sp.
CGTTTCCCCACTCCGGGTCCTTCTTCCTGAGCATCTCCAATGAAGTGAAACGGCTGTCTTCATTGCGGTTCACCACCCATACCGGTGTATTCATCGCCAATTCCTCATCCACTTCGACCAGCTCAAACTTACGGCCGGCTTCCGGGTCATCTACGATACGGTATCCTATATTGGCTTCAGCCCCGTTCTCGGGGTCGAAAGTAATGACAGGCATCGTCTCCCCGTCCCAATTCCCTGAGTATGGCCAGTATATCTGGACATCGGAGTTCATCAGGCTTTTGAGGTAATCTTCACCCGAGGCGTTTCCCTCAGCCCTTGTGGCTGCAAAATGCTCCCGTATCAAATCCCTGAGAGGGCGCGTATATGCCCTGGTCCGCATTGATTTGACCTCTTCATCATCCCCTACGCCGGCTCCTGGAGACTCGAACAGGTCACGCATAGTGTATTCCTCGTCATAGCCGTTGCCGGAAGAGGAGGATACTGCCTCATGGACTTCCATAAGATGTTCTTTTTCAATGGGAAGAGACGAAAGCATCCTCGCAACGCTGTCAATAGCCACCGAATCTGCCGGATAGCCTATCTCCCCGGTATGGTCCACAATCTCACAGCCTGAAAGAAAACAAGCAGCAGAAGCGGCAATAGCCGCCATCTTTCCAACAAAGTTCATTTTTCTCATCATTTCAAGTATTTTTCCTGATTTCATCCATCAGAAACCACAATGCAAAGTGACGAAGATTTATCCGCATTCGGAAAATGAAAACGGATAATATGAAAAAACCTGCGCAGAAGGGCGCAGGTCGATGTTATTCCGGAAAACACCACATTGAAAATGACACAAAACAGTCATTTAGTAACCTGAAATAAGCAACTTGCTTCAGATTACTTAGCAACCTTCCTGTAGATGACGAAGCGGCTCCGGTCGTTCAGGTCTTTGATCACAGAGACGTCGCTGAAGCCTGCATCAATGAACAAATCCCTGGTCTGGCGGCCAAGATGTTCATTGATTTCAGTCATCCCGATACCGCCCGGCAGAAGGCATCTCAAACTCCATCCGGCTACGGCCCTGTAAAAGACAAGAGGGTCGTCATCAGGCACGAAAAGGGCTATGTGAGGCTCGTGTTCAAGGACATTGATTCGCATATCCGCCTTTTCCGACTCCATAATATATGGAGGATTGCTTAGTACAATGTCAAACTTTCCCAGGTCCGGAGAGTCATTGAGGATATCGGCTTTCAAAAACTCCGGACGAAACTCCTGCCCGCTTTTGAGTTCCGCAGAAAAATCCTGTCCGGAAGCCACGGCCAATGCGTCTTCGGATATGTCAACCCCGGTCACCAGGCAGCCAGGCACGGAAAGGGCCAGAGTCCATGCTATGCAGCCTGAGCCGGTACAGAGGTCCAATATCCTGACAGGGGCAGCATTCTTCCCGAATGGAAGGCGCATACGGGTCAGCCGTGTGGCATGGCTTACCGCTTCCCTGCAAAGAAGCTCTGTCTCCGGACGCGGAATCAGTACGGAAGGGTTCACATTGAACTTACGCCCATAAAATTCCGCCTCGCCTGTGACATATTGTATCGGCTCGCCCAGAACCAGGCGGCAAAGAGCAGCCTGAAGTGGCTGAAGTCCACCTTCCGGAATCTCCGTCATAGGCTCCACGATATGGGTGTAGTTCCTGGTGCCGATGATTTTTTCACAAAGCATCAAGATTATGTTCCTCGCCTCGTTTTCCGGATACAAACGGCCGAGAGAGGCTGTCCCCTCCTTCAGGAAATCAGTCAGGAGCATACTGACTATGAATTAATCAATGTAGTCAGGAAGGTGGTCATATCCATACCCGCAGCGCGGACCATCTTCGGTACCAGTGAGGCGCTTGTCATTCCCGGTATAGTGTTGACTTCCAGGAAATAAACCCCGTCCACGGCAGAGATGTAATCCATCCTCACGACTCCTGAGCATCCGAGATGTTCGTACAGCCTGCAGGTTATATCCTGGATGAGCGATGATTCGGTTTCCGGAATCGGTGCCGGGCAGAGTTCCTGGCTGTGACCATTGTATTTCGCATCATAGTCGAAGTACTCATTCTCAGTGACAATCTGGATGACAGGAAGAGCCCTGACCTTGTCTCCGTCACGGTATGCCGCACAGGTAAGTTCCTTTCCTTCAATGCCTTGCTCCACTATCACCGCAGGACCCTCGGAGAACGCATAATTGATTGCTGACGGCAGGGAGGCTGCATCTTTCACCTTGGATATGCCGAAACTGCTGCCTCCGTCGGTAGGCTTCACAAACACTGGGAATTGTAATTCTCCGGCCACTCTCTCAGAGAATGTATCCACATCCATCCCCTTGCGGATGAACGCATCCGGAGCGAACTTCACATAGTCCACGCCACGGAGATAACTCTTGCAGGAGTATTTGTCAAATGCGACAGCGGACACGAATGCACTGCAACCGCTGTGAGGAATACCAAGCATCTCGAAATAGCCCTGGAGCAGGCCATTCTCACCCGGTGCGCCGTGCTGCATTATATAAGCATAGTCAAACTTGATTTTCTCGCCATGGACCGTAACCGAAAAATCGTTCTTGTCGATTTCCGGGCGGGCTTCATCCGGGAAAGTAACACGCATAGAATCCTTGTTCCGGTATGCCACAAGGCTCCATTTGCCGAAACGGGCAAGGATTTCATAGACATTGTAACGTCCTTCGTCAATGCGGGAAGCCGTGAACTCTCCGCTTCTGCAGGCGACCTCCCATTCGGAAGAATCGCTGCCATAAACCACTGCGATGGTCTTGATTGTTGCCATGTTATCAGTCAAAATAATAATCTGTCTCACTCCTGGAGCCGACATTGGTATCCTCGTCTCCGCCGCTGCAGCCCAGGTCAATGGTCATTCCGGCCGGGGCTACGAAACGGTCTGACTCTGAAATGCCGAGATTGCCGTCGGCAAGCACCTTCTTCATGAAAATTCCCCATATAGGGAGGGCCATGTTCGAGCCGCTTCCCAATGCAAGTGACTGGAAATGAACCTGCCTGTCCTCAGCACCTACCCAGATGCCGGCTGTAATGGACGGGGTATATCCGATGAACCATCCGTCAGCATTGTCATTGGTAGTTCCGGTCTTTCCGGCTATTTCACCCTTCAGTCCGTATTTGGCCCTCAATCTGGCTCCGGTTCCGTTGTTGATGACGCCCTCCATCAGGTTCACCATCAGATAAGCAGTCTGCTCGCTGATTGCCTCCTTGCGGCGGTTGGTGAATTCACCCAGGACATTTCCCATATTGTCCTCAATCCTGGTCACGAACTGGGGAGTGACATAAACTCCCTTGGAAGGGAAGGTGTTGTATGCGGATACCATCTCGTACAGGGACAGGTCAGCCGGACCCACGCAGAGGGAAGGCACAGCATCAATGTGGCTCTGGATGCCCATTGTCCTCATCATATCCGCCATCGGCTCAGGCCCAAGCTGCTTCATGAGATATGCGGAAATATTGTTGGAACTGTGGGTAAGTCCCCACTTGAGGGTGACAGTCTGGCCAATCCAGATATCCTTGTCCGTACTCCTCGGTGTCCATTCGTCCTCTCCCACTATGAAGGTCTGGGGGACATTGACAACCTTCGTGCAAGGGGTCATTCCGGACTGCATCGCAAGCGTGTAAAGGAACGGCTTGATGGTGGAGCCTACCTGGCGCTTTCCCTGGCGTACATTGTCATATTTGAAATATCTGTAGTTCGGGCCGCCGACATAAGCCTTGATATGGCCTGTGACAGGCTCTATGGCCATGAAGCCGGCCCTGAGAATGGACTTGTAGTATTTTATCGAGTCGTCCGGAGTCATTGTAGTATCCACATATCCCTTCTTGTTCCAGGAGAATACCCTCATATTGACCGGAACGGAGAAGCTCTTCAGGATTTCGGATTCGCTCCGCCCTTCTTTCTTCATGCTGCGGTAACGGTCGCTCCACCTGCGGGCCTGCTTCATCACAAGGTCCCTCGTGGATTTCTCGACATCATTGGAGAAAGGATTGTTGGTCTTGTACTTGAGGTCACGCTGGAAACTCTTCTGGAGGTCTTTTCCCAGATGTTCGGCCACCGCCTCCTCGGCATACTTCTGCATCCTGGCATTGATGGTGGTATATATCCTGAGGCCGTCCTTGTCCAGATTGTACTGCGACCCGTCAGGCTTGCGGTTCTTGTTCAGCCATCCGTACAAAGGGTCGTCAGCCCATAGCGTGGAATCTGCCACGTAATCCTCCCTGTAGGTATACTTGGAGCGCTGCGGTTCCCCGGCATTCATCACCCTCCGGAGCATATCCCTGAAATATGGTGCCAGTCCAGCATTGTGGTCCTGGACCTGATAGTCTATTGTAATAGGTATCTGCTGAATCGAGTCCCTCTGCTCTTCCGTGAGATAGCCTGCCTTCTCCATCTGGCTGATGACGAAATTGCGGCGGACAAGGGCTTTGTCAGGGTTCAGTGCGGGATTGTACCTGGTCGGTTTGTTTACCATTCCCACCAGAGTGGCACTCTCCTCCACGGTAAGGTCGGCCGGTTCCTTGGCGAAGAATGTCTGGGATGCGGCCCTTACGCCGTAGGCATTGCTGCCGAAGAAAATGGCATTGAGATACATGTCCATTATCTCCTCCTTGGTGTAATCGCGTTCCAGCTTCACGGCTGTTATCCATTCCTTGAGCTTGATTATCACAAGCTTGACTTTCGACATTCCGGGGATGCTGCTGGATACGTCAGCCCTCGGGTACAATGTCTTCGCAAGCTGCTGGGTAATGGTACTTCCGCCGCCCTGGCTCGAATCGCTGAGGAGCAATGTCTTCACAAGCACCCTGCCAAGACTCTGGAAATCAATGCCGGAATGGTTGTAGAAACGCTTGTCCTCGGTGGCCACGGCGGCCTGGACGAGATATGGCGACAATTCGTCGTATGACACGAATGAACGGTTCTCGATATGGAATGTCGTAAGTATCTGCCCGTCATCCGCAATGATTTCCGTGGCCAGCTTGCTTTCTGGATTCTCGAGTTCCTCGAAGGAAGGTATGTCGGCGAATGCCCATACCAGGAGAATCATTGCAAGAAGGAGCAGAACCGGAGCGGAGATGATGATCCAGAACCATTTGACGATTTTCTTTCTTGTACTGTCTGTCATTTTCAATAATATTATAGCGGATTTCTCCGTATTTCGCATTAAGAATGACAAAAATACATAGAAAATTTGGAAATTAACCTCATTTGTGTTTTACTTTGCAGCCAGAATCAAAAAACTTGGAACAAATGGAGGGAAATCTTGTGATTGTGGAGTCTCCGGGAAAGATCGGGAAGCTGCAGAAATTTTTGGGAAAGGACTATATTGTAAAAGCCAGTATCGGGCATATCAGAGACCTTCAGGACAAGAAGTTGAGTGTGGATATAGAGCACGGATTCACACCTGAATACGTTATTCCGGCCGACAAGAAGAAGGTTGTCGCCGAACTCAAGAAACTTGTCGGCGAGGTCAAGACAGTCTGGCTGGCATCCGATGAAGACCGGGAGGGAGAGGCAATAGCCTGGCATCTCCACGAAGTTCTCGGACTCAAGGACAAGGACACGAAACGCATTGTCTTCCACGAGATTACGGAAGATGCCATTCTCAATGCGGTCAAGAATCCGAGGGAAATCAACATGAACCTCGTCGATGCGCAGCAGGCCAGGAGGGTGCTGGACAGGCTTGTCGGCTTCGAAATCTCCCCTATTCTCTGGAGAAAGATCCAGCCGAAACTTTCAGCCGGAAGGGTGCAGAGTGTCGCATTGAGGCTGGTAGTGGACAGGGAGAGGGAGATTATGTCCTTCGCCAGGGAAGCCTACTACAAGACCGATGCTGTCTTCACCCCGGAAGGCAAGAGAGTAAAAATCAATGCCACGCTAGGAACCAGGTTCAAGACATTGGAAGAGGCCCGTAAATTCCTCGGGGACTGTGCGGATGCCGAGTTCAGGATCGGCAGCATTGACAAGAAGGATGCCGTGAGATGTCCTGCGGCTCCGTTCACCACATCGACAATGCAGCAGGAGGCGGCGAGGAAACTGCGCTTCACCGTGAACACGACCATGAGGGTGGCCCAGAGCCTGTACGAGAAAGGTCTTATAACGTATATGAGAACTGACTCGACCAATCTCTCAGCCCTCGCCCTCAGCACATCCAGGGACTTCATAGTCAGGAACTTCGGGGAGAAATACTCCAAGACCAGGCAGTACCACACCAAGTCCAAGGGTGCCCAGGAGGCTCACGAAGCCATCAGGCCTACATACATTGAAAACACATCGATAGTCGGCACACCCCAGGAGCAGAAACTCTACAATCTCATCTGGAAGCGTACCATCGCATCCCAGATGGCCGATGCCTCCCTCAAGAACACCAATATAAAGATTGTCAATGACAAGCGCGAAGAAAAATTCGCAGTGCAGGCTACCCAGGTAGTGTTTGACGGCTTCCTGAAAGTCTATATGGAAAGTTACGACGAGCAGCAGGAAGAGGAAGAGGTTCTCCTTCCAGAACTCAATGTCGGGGACAGGATGATTCCTCAATCATTCACCTCCGCTGGCAAATTCACTACTCCTCCGCCGAGATATTCTGAAGCCTCTCTCGTCAAGAAGCTCGAAGAACTCGGAATCGGCCGCCCTGCCACTTACGGAACCATCATCTCCACTCTCACTACAGGTCGCGGGTACATTGTCACCGGGGACAAGGAGGGTGAGACAATTCCTGTCACCTGCCTCACGATGAATAAGGGCGTGATATCCGAAACCGTAAAGACAGAGACGGTCGGTGCGGAGAAGGGAAAACTTCTTCCGCAGGAGATAGGCATGATAGTCACCGACTACCTGGTCAAGAATTTCGGCAACATCATGGACTATGACTTCACCGCCAATGTGGAGAATGATTTCGACAAGGTTGCCAAAGGCCAGCTCCGCTGGAACAAAGTCATAGGCGACTTCTATGCACCTTTCCACAAGAAAGTCGAGGACGTGCTGGAGAGCAAGGAATACGGTAGCAAGGTCAGCAGGGAACTCGGCGTGGATCCGTCAGACGGCCAGCCTTTAGTCGCCAAGTTCGGCCAATACGGACCTTACATCCAGAAAGGAGAAGGTGAGCACCGCCAGTTCGCCCATCTTGCTCCGGGACAGCTCATAGAAAGCATCACTCTGGAAGACGCCCTCAAACTTTTTCTCCTCCCGAGAAAAGTCGGAACTTACAATGGGATAGACATTATAGCCACCAAGGGCAAGTTCGGGCCTTATCTGAAATACGGAGACAAGAACACATCACTTCCAAGAGGCAAAGATCCCCTGGCAGTGACGCTCGAGGAATGTATCTCATTGATAGACAGCACATCCGAAAAAGCCGCAGCTAACACTCCGATACTCGAGTTCACAGAAAGCGACATCCGGGTCATCAACGGCAGATACGGACCTTACATCAAGCACGACGGCAAGAACTTCAAGATTCCGAAAGGAACTGACGCGGCAACTTTGACAGAGGAGAAATGCAAGGAAATCATTGCATCTTCAGAGCCGTCCAAGAAATCCTTCAGGCGGAGGAAAGCCTGAGCAAAGTAACTGATTGTAAGGATAGAAAACTTATCTTTTAAGATTGAAGGCCTGCTAAAACTTACTTATTTTAAGAATTTGCAGGCCTTAAGTGATACTTTTTAGATTTTTTCCTTATTTTTGCGGAAGTGAAATAAAAAATTAAAAGCAATGAGCAAGTATCACATTGACCAGACAGACCAGAAAATCCTTTCCTTCCTTGTAAAGAACGCACGTATGCCTTTCCTTGAAATTGCACGCGAATGCGGGGTTTCAGGAGCGGCCATACACCAGAGGGTAAAGAGACTGGAGGCTGCCGGAGTAATTACCGGCTCCAGGCTGCTCGTCAAGCCGCAGGCCCTTGGACTCAACATCTGCGCATTCATGAGCATCTCCCTCTCCGAGGCCGACAAGTACAATGAGGTGGTGGAATGTCTCAAAAAGATTCCGGAAGTGGTGGAGTGCCACTTCGTCACCGGAAAATACGCACTGCTTGTAAAAATCTATTGCTTTGACAATGACCACCTTATGGAGGTTCTCCTGAACACGATACAGAAGATTCCTTACATTCTTGCGACAGATACCATGATAGCACTTGACGAGGCCATTGACCGTCAGGTGTGGGTCAAGGATTATGCGAACACCACATTCAGCAACAGCAAGGAAGACTAGATTCCCTTCCGCCTGATTTTCACGACGGCCTCGGCCAGGACCATGTCCTCCGGAGTTGTCAACTTGAAATTGAGCCTCTCACCTTCGCAGAAAGTGAGAGGTATTCCATATCTTGCAGCCACCGACGCATCATCGGTAAATGATACGTCATAGGCCTGCCCGTATGCCGCCTTGATGTCCTCCGACCGGAAAAGCTGGGGAGTCTGGGCCCCGAAGAGGACTGACCTGTCAGGCTCAGGCCCGGTTGCCTGCACGAGGTTTCCGTCTTCCCTGACCAGTTTCTTCAATGTATCCACGACTGGCATTACGGGAATCAGCGCATGGCAGTCATCTTCCTCGAAACGGGAGAACATCGCCCTTATGAAATCCAATGAAAGGAGTGGTCTCACCCCGTCCTGGACAGCGACCGTGGCCCCGTCAGGTATCTTCGACAATGCAGCCTTGACGGAATGGAAGCGGGTTATGCCGCCATTGACTATCAACTGGGGGCAATTGAAATTGTTCTCCACGCAGTATCTTTTCCACCATTCCACGTACTCCCCTCCCTGCGGTAGAACAGTCACGACGGATATTCCGGGAACAGCTTCCGTGAATTTGCTTATGGTCGTGTGAAGGACTGCACGGCCGGCCAGAGGAAGGAACTGTTTGGGCAGTTCAGACCCCATCCGGGAACCGTGTCCCGCCGCCATTGCTATCAGAAAACATTTTCTCTTCATAATTGATAGATTTTCCAAGCAAAATTAAGATTTTTTTCGTACTTTTGACGAAAATATGCAAAAACCGAAAAATAGATAAATTAGATATGGCTTTTTCATTTCTGACACAGGAACTTGCGATGGACTTGGGCACCGCCAACACCATCATCTTCCAGAATGATCAGATTGTTCTTGACGAGCCGAGCATCGTAGCAGTCGAGAGCAATACGGGGAAATGTATCGCACTCGGGCACAAGGCCAAGCTGATGCACGAGAGGGAGTACCCGGGAATCAAGACCATCCGCCCTCTCAAGGACGGAGTCATTGCAGACTTCAATGCAGCCGAAATGATGATTCGCGGATTCATCAAGCAGGTCAACAGCAAGAGGAGATCATTCTTCTCCCCAAGCCTCAGGCTGGTGGTCGGAATCCCTTCCGGAAGTACTGAAGTTGAAATCAGGGCAGTCAGGGACTCATCAGAGCATGCCGGAGGAAGGGATGTATTCCTCATTTCAGAACCGATGGCAGCCGCTCTCGGAATAGGACTCGAAGTAGAGGCCCCGAAAGGCAGCATGGTAGTGGACATAGGAGGCGGCACCACGGAAATCGCTGTCATATCCCTCGGAGGTATCGTAATCCAGGACAGCATCAGGACGGCCGGTGACGTATTCACAAGCGACATCCAGTCCTACCTCAGGCAGCAGCACAATATCAAGGTGGGTGAAATCACCGCCGAGAAAATCAAAATCGCTGTAGGTGCCGTCATCCCGGAACTCAAGGAAGGAGGTCCGGAACCTTATAGCGTAAAGGGTGCCAACCTCATGACAGCGCATCCTGTAGAGGCCTCCATACCTTACCAGGAAATCGCACATTGCCTCGACAAATCGGTCGGACGAATCGAGGCTTCAATACTCCACGTTCTCGAGCAGACTCCTCCTGAGCTCTACTCAGACATCGTGGAAAACGGAATCTATCTTTCAGGAGGCGGAGCCCTGCTCAGGGGACTTGCGACCAGGCTTACCGACAAGGTGAACATCCAGTTCCACGTCGCCGAAGACCCTCTCCACGCAGTAGCAAGGGGAACCTGCATCGCGCTCAAGAATGCTGAGAACTGCTCATTCCTGAAGAGGTAGGATGCAGCAGAAGAGAACCATAACCGGATTTTTGCTCAATACGGCAGTCTTCATTCTATTGGAGATTGCCGCACTTGGTATGTTGAGGCACGGCAACGCCCTGCAAGACTTGTTCATCGCCAGGGCAGCACACGGGTTTCTGGGCAGAGTATGGGGACTGACCGAAGCTGTCAGCGACTATGCCTCGCTCAGGAAACACAATGAACAACTGGCCGGAGAAATCCTCCGTCTCACCGAGATTATCACCTGTCTTGAAAGTAAAGCCGCAATCTCAGCAGGGCGTGATTCAGCCGCCTTCGCCTCAGCCTGGCGTGACAGGTACGAATTCATCCCGGCAGAAGTCGTGAAGAACAGCATCAACAAGCAGCACAACTATCTCATTATAGGGAAAGGCTCCGATGACGGGGTCAAACCCCAGACAGGAATTATCACAAGCAAGGGTGTCATAGGCATTGTCGATGCTGTGAGCAAGCATTATTCATACGCCATCTCCTTCCTCAATTCGGACAGCAGCATCAGCGCCAGAATCGGAAAGGACGGTGCAGCCGGACCAATGGCCTGGAACGGAAAGGGAACCGGCACGGCATTGCTGAGAGAAATCCCGCTCCAGATGAGATTCGAAGAAGGCGACACAGTATATACCAGCGGTTTCTCGTCCATATTCCCGCCTGACATACCCCTCGGCAGAATTGCCGGTTCCAAGATAGTGAATGGAGCCACTTTCGAGATCGAGGTCAAGCTGTTCCAGGATTTTTCAGCGGTGCGGCACGTATGTCTCGTCAGAAATCTGGAACTGGATGAGATACTGTCACTTGAAAAAGGAGATACGAAAGAATGAAGCACAACTACGGAATATTGTTCCTGATGATTGCCGGGACGCAGCTTCTGATATGCAACTATTTGAATATCAGCGCCTACGTCACCATCAGCCTGCTGCCTGTGCTGTTCCTCTGCTTTCCCACCAGGTTCAGCACGATTACGGCAATGCTGGCCGCTTTCGCTACCGGACTCGTTGTCGACCTTCTCGCCGAGGGCACAATCGGGCTCAATGTCTTTGCCCTCCTGCCTGTAGCGGCTTCACGCAGGACACTGTGCGACTGGATATTCGGAAAAGAAATCAGCATCCTCAACGAAGATATCTCACTGAGGAAATTCGGGTTGTTGAAAATGGCATTCGCCACATTCCTCGCCTACAGTATTTTCCTGTTGTTCTACATTGCCGCAGACGGAGGACCTGCCAGGCCTTTTCTCTTCAATCTCCTGAGATTCGGCTGTTCAATAGTGCCCGGAGTAATCATTTCGCTGGTAACAACCGGCATCCTGGATCCGAGCGGAGGAAGATGATATGAATATGAAACTGGACCGTGCCAACAAACTCAGAATCGGACTGGTCATAATGGCGGGCATCCTCATCGCCAGGATTTTCTATATCCAGATTGTCGATGACCGTTACAAGATAGATGCCTCCAACAACTCCATGGTATATGATATCATCTACCCTACGAGAGGCGTGATTTATGACAGGAACGGAAAGATTATCGTGGGCAACAAAGTGGCCTACGACATTCTCGTAACCCCGAAGGAAGTCAAGGATTTCGATACCCTCCTGCTTGCGGGCGTACTGGATGTGGACCCTGACTTCATCAGGGGGAAGATGGCAGAATACAGCAAGAACCGCAGGAGAATCGGTTACCAGTCCGTGATAATGATGAAGCAGTTACCGGCCGAGAAATATATGAAGTTTTCGGAGGTCCAGTACAAGTTCCCGGGGTTCAGGGGCCAGGTCAGAAGCATCAGGGACTACCCTTTCAATGCCGGCGGCAACCTTCTCGGCTATGTCTCCGAAGTGGACCAGGCATATCTGGACAGGCATCCTGGAGAATACCGTCCCGGTGACTATGCCGGCAAGACGGGTCTTGAGGCGGCCCGCGAGTCGGATTTGAGAGGAGAGAAGGGATATCACATCTACCTCAGGGATTCCCACAACCAGCTCCAGACCAGGTACAAGGACGGGGAAATGGACAAGGAAGCCATCCCCGGCAAGGATATCGTCACGACCATTGATGCGGAACTCCAGCAATACGGCCAGCAGCTGATGCAGAACAAGGTAGGAAGCCTCGTTGCCATAGAGCCGTCAACAGGAGAAATCCTGACAATGGTTTCCAGCCCTGGCATTGACGTGGAAATGCTGGCAGATATCGGCAAGCATTACAAGGAAATTGTAAGCGACCCGCACAAGCCGATGTTCAACAGGGCGGTTCAGGCTCCTTATCCTCCGGGTTCTGTCTTCAAGCTCGTGAACGGTCTCATCGGACTTGAAGAAGGCGTCCTGAAGCCGGAATACACATATCCCTGCAACAGAGGCTACCATTTCGGAAAGCACAAGCTCGGATGCCATGCCCATCCCTCCCCTCTCGACCTTGAGCATGCGATAATGATGTCCTGCAACGGATACTTCTGCTATGTAATGAGGAATATCCTTGAGAACAAGAAATACGGAAGCCAGGCCGAAGCCCTCGACAAATGGCATGACTATGTGTCCAGTTTCGGTTTCGGTCACAAGCTCGGAAGCGACTTCCCTGCCGAACTGGGCGGCACAATACCTACCTCAGCATATTACAACAAGGTTTACGGCAAGGGAGGATGGAAGTTCACGACCGTAATCTCCATATCCATCGGACAGGGAGAAATCGGCGTGACTCCGCTCCAGATTGCCAATATGTGCGCCACGGTGGCCAACCGGGGCTATTACTACATTCCCCACATTGTCAAGGATTCCGATTCGCTCCGGATTGATGACAAGTTCAGGGAAAAGCAGTACACTATGGTGGACACGACCAATTTCAAGAAGGTCATCAAGGGAATGTGGAAGGCTGTGAACAGCGGCTTCGGTTCCGGAGGTACGGCCAGCATTGCCGCAGTAGAAGGCCTGGACATCTGCGGAAAAACAGGAACTGCGCAGAACCCGAGAGGAGCCGACAACTCCGTATTCATCTGCTTCGCCCCGATGGACAATCCCAAGATTGCGGTGGCCGCATACGTCGAGAATGCCGGTTTCGGAGCGACCTGGTCAGCACCTATTGCCTCCCTCCTGGTGGAAAAATATCTCACCGGCAAGATTAGTGACGAGAGGAAGCCACTGGAGGAGAGAATGTTGAACGGAGACCTGATGTCCAGGGTCAAAACCTATTGACGTATGGCAAGTTACAGAAGCAGCAGACCTTTCTGGCAGTCCTATGACTGGAAATTGGTATTCATATACATAGCCCTGATTGTTTTCGGCCTGGTAAATATTTACGCTTCCATACACGGAGGTGAAAATATCAGCATGCTGGATTTCAGCGTGAACAGCGGAAAACAGTTCATCTGGATTCTGACAGCATTGGGTCTCGGAAGTCTCATCATATTCCTGATACCGCCGTCTCTATGGGAAAGCGGGTCGTTCCTGATGTACATAGTTGTGCTGTTCCTGCTTGTGGCGGTGATTTTTATTGGTATCGAGGTCAAGGGTTCAAGGTCCTGGTTCGCCCTGGGACCTGTCAGGTTCCAGCCGGCAGAAATCTCCAAGATTACCACGTCACTTATGATTGCCTCAATAATGAGCAGGCCGGGATTCAAATTGACCAAGTTTTCGAATTTCCTCACGGTGGCGGCTATCATTGCCCTTCCGATGCTCGCTATTCTCGGGGAGAGCGAAACCGGTTCAGCCCTGGTTTATGTGGGCTTCATTTTCGTATTGTACCGGGAAGGTCTCTCAGGCTGGCTTATTACATTGATAGGAGTGGCTATACTGGTGTTCATATTGACATTGACCACTTCGCCATACACGGCAATCCTTGTGCTGATAGGCATAATTGTCGCAGGAAACTGCCTGAATCACAGGAACAAACTGCAATGGCTGCTCTGCGCCGCCGTCTGCATAACTGTACTGTCATTCATTCCGCAGATGTGGAGTGCCCTCCAGAATGCCCTGATTCCGGGACTGAGCGAGGCTGCCGCCAATGCGGAAGCCGGGGAAGAAGCCATTGAGGCAGCACGGACACTGGCAGCGGATTCTTCACCATGGGGCTTCCTGTACGCCGTAAAGCCATTGTATATCCTGCTCGGAATTATCGGCATAGCCGTACCTTTCGTGATTTTCTTCGCCGCCAAATACAGGGACTCCTTCGCAGGGGTATCCCTGTTGTCAATGATTGTAGGCATAATGATGGTCTTCTCCGTGGATTTCATTTTCTACAACATTCTCCAGGACCACCAGCGCAAGAGAATCGAGGTACTGCTGGGCATGAAGGAAGACCCTTCCGGTGTCGGATACAATGTCAACCAGTCCAAGATTGCCATAGGCTCGGGAGGATTCAGCGGGAAAGGTTATCTGAGCGGGACCCAGACGACATACGGTTTCGTTCCGGAACAGAGTACGGACTTCATATTCTGCACTGTCGGGGAGGAGTGGGGATTTCTGGGATGCCTGGCCCTAATCGCATTGTACGTATCCCTGATATGGCTTATAACAAAAGATGCCGAACATAGCAGGGAGAGTTTCACCAGGATTTACGGCTACTGCCTCGCAAGCTGCCTGTTCATGCATCTTTTCATCAATATAGGAATGACAATAGGCATTATGCCTGTCATCGGAATCCCCCTCCCGTTCATGAGCTACGGAGGCTCGTCGCTATGGGCATTTACCATAATGCTGTCGATTTTCATTGCGCTCGATCACCGGGAGAAGAGATATTTCTAAGGACTGCTAAACAAATGAAGGGGCCGCAGCCCCTTCATTTGTTTAGCAGTTCATAGCACCGCAAACGTGAATCACCTGTCCGCTGACGTAAGATGAAAGTTCGCTGCCGAGGAAAAGAGCCACATTGGCCACATCCTCCGGTGTACCGCCACGGCGGAGTGGAATTGTCTTCATCCACTGCTCACGTACCTCCTCTGGAAGGGCGGCAGTCATATCAGACATGATAAATCCAGGGGCAATGCAGTTGGCACGGATGCCGCGAGGACCCATTTCCTTGGCAATTGACTTGGCAAGACCGATAAGACCTGCCTTGGAAGCGGAGTAGTTGCACTGGCCAGCATTGCCGGATACTCCGACTACAGAAGACATATTGATAATGCTTCCGCCTCTCTGCTTTGCCATAATCGGGGTGACAGCGTGAATGAAGTTGAATGCAGACTTGAGATTAACATTGATAACAGCATCCCACTGGGCCTCGGTCATCCTGAGCATAAGGCCGTCCTTGGTAATGCCGGCATTGTTCACGAGTATGTCAATGCGGCCGAAATCAGCCATAACCTGATCGACTACCTGCTTTGTCTGCTCGAAGTCGGCAGCATTGGAAGCATAACCCTTCACCTTATGGCCGAAAGCCTCAAGTTCCTTGATAGTCTGCTCGGCAGCTTCATTGATGACAAGATCTGTGAAAGCGACATCAGCACCCTCTGAAGCATATTTCAAAGCAATTGCCTTGCCGATTCCTCTGGCAGCTCCTGTGATGAGAGCTACTTTTCCATTTAAAAGTCCCATTTTATTGAAATTTTATATTAATGTTCTTAAGTGGCGTATAAATTGGTATAAAGGTCGCAATTTCTAACAAGCCGACAGCAAAATTATAATTATTCATTGCCATAAGCAAATAAATGGCGCAATTTTCAACCTTTGAGAACACATTTTTGGCGAAACGCATTCTTCTGTGGCGAAATATATGAATTTTTCCTATCTTTGCATTCCGGTTGGCTTTGGTGGTGGAATGGTAGACACGAGGGACTTAAAATCCCTTGGGCAGGAATGCCTGTACGGGTTCGAGTCCCGTCCGAAGCACCATTTTCAAGATTAGAATGAGGGATGGCAGGAAGATATTGACTGTCATCCTTTTCCATAATTAACACAAAAAGATATGAGAAAGTATTTATTCCCTGCAATATGCGCATTGGGCATTATTGCGGCAAGTTGCGGAAACAATTCCAAGAAGGCAGAGTCTGAAGCTGAACAGGCCGCTCGCGAGGATTCACTCAGGCAGGCTGAGAAAGTCGCCGAAGCCGAAGCGATGATGGGACGCCTTGAAGAAGAGCCGATTTTCGACATCCAGACCAACCTCGGCACCATCAAGGTCAAGCTTTACAGCAAGACTCCGAAGCACAGGGCTAATTTCGAGAAGCTTGCGCTCTCCGGCTTCTATGACGGGCTTCTCTTCCACAGGGTAATCGACGGGTTCATGATTCAGGGAGGTGACCCGAACACCAAAGACACTACCCTTGTGGAGAAATATGGGCAAGGCGGTCCGGGCTATACCATCCCGGCTGAATTCGTACCGGAGTACCGTCACAAGAAGGGTGCGCTGGCTGCTGCAAGACGCGGTGACGCTGCAAATCCTGAGAGGGAGAGTTCCGGTTCGCAGTTCTACATTGTACAGGACGAAGAGGCTTGTGCTGCACTTGACGGGGCCTATACAGTTTTCGGAGAAACCGTGGAGGGCTTCGATGTCATTGACAAAATTGCAAAGGTTGCCAGGGACAGGCGTGACAGGCCGATTTCAGATGTCAGAATCATCAGCATCAAATTGGACCCTGTTTGCATACCGGTAGAGAAGGAGGCTGTTGATAGCATTACAGCAGAGTAGAGGCAATATGGCTTACCTAAAGAGACCATAAAATAACTCAAAATGAACAGAAAAGTTTGGCTATCGGCATAGAAATTGCAATTTTTCCTAGCGAATAGTTTTTTCATAGGTTAAGTTTTAGGTTAGAATTGCGAATGGCTTGCGTCGGGATGATGCGAGCCATTCCTCTTTTATTCCTCCCCTTGCCCCCCATTACGGGGGTGTGCGCTACGTGCACACCATCGCCGCGGGCCTAGCTTCGTTGTTCTTCGCACGGCGGCTCGTGCCGCCATCGCAGGCTGAAGCCTGCTTTAGGTGCTTCGTGGGAAGTTCAGTGCTTGTAATTTTTCAGGAGATGCTTGTATTTGTAATAATAATTATTTTATCTTTGCAGCGACAAGCTCACCCCGCTTCCCGTAAGGGCAGTGCACACAGGGTGGACTTTTTATGACAAAGACTAATCATTCGGAACACTCTCCTGGATCCATAGTTTTGTATATGTAAGAAAAGTCAATGGTTTGTAGTATGCTGAGTAAAATTGGTACTGCTATGAAATTAATGAAATAACCTAAAAGTATATGAGAAAAGAAATCCTTTTTGTCTTGGCGCTGCTGTCAATATTCAGTTCATGCGCCCGGAATGACTCTCCTGACAGGGGGTGGAGAGAACGACCCTGATGCTGTGAAACTCTGCCCGAGAGTGGCCTTGGTCACAGCCAAAAGCAACCCACTTGGCAATGCTGCCGCACAGACACAGTTCAACGAAGGCGATATAATTACGATTACTGACAATTCCGATGACGAGGTCTATACCTATCAGCTCGGCGCGGACGACAAATGGAAGCCGACTGACGGGAAGTACCTGCTTTGGCACGATGGGGTTCTGGACATAGAGGCTTTCTATGGAGAAACCGGAGCTGTTGCAGATCAGAGCGATGCGGCAAAATTTTCTTCGGCGGACTATATGATTTTCGCCGGTCAGGTCACGAGGCCTTCCGGCAGCAACGAACTGGCATTCGATTTAGAACGCAAGAACGCACTTGTCACCGTGAAGATTGCTTCCTGCAGCGACGCTTGGAAAAATAGAATATCCGGCCTTAGCGTCAATGGAATTCAACCGTTCATCCGTGACGCAAGTGGCAATTTTGTCTCAAGCACCGACAACGGCACTGTTGGCTACAGTTACAGTGCGATTCTGCAATTGGCCCAACAGACATCCATTGATATCACTTATGGCGCAGAACAGAATGCCATTCGTGTTAATAATGATTTTTTAACTCTCAAGGAAGGCAAGAGTTATACAATCAATCTTCACGTTGGTGATGATACTCTCGAACTGGGCGACATTACCGTCTCTGACTGGGGCAACTTGGATTCGGAAGAAATCATTCTTCCATATATCACCTTCTCGGCACAGGAGGAACAGGTCTTCAAGATGGATTTTGCTTCGTTTTACGGAGAGGTATTTTCACTGGGAGAGAACGAATATTTCGAGTATTCCATAGGTGACGGCAATTGGGTGCGGTTTACAACCACTGTCAGCGACATCGCTTTCGGTGGAGGGAAAGGCAATCTCCGCCTTCGCGGCAAGAGCAGTAAAGGCACTGCGTCATCCCTTGACGGGCCAGGTACAACAATTAGTTTTTCCAATGAAGTGCCTGTGAGATGCACTGGAGATATACGTACTCTGATAGACTATGAGAGATATAAAACTGTGAGTACGAAAGATGCAAGATTCTGCATGTTGTTCAAAAAATGCACTTCCCTCACAACCGCTCCGGAACTCCCTGCCACGGATTTGGCAGAATTCTGCTATGCTGATATGTTCTCTCAGTGTTCAAAGCTTTCCACGGTCAAAATGCTGGCGACAAATGTTGAAGCCAATCGTTGTTTGCATAGTTGGCTATCCGGTTCCGGCACTTCCGCCACCTCGCGCACTTTGACGCTTGCGAATGCGGATATATATGATCTCATCTATGATGACTACCTCCCGGAGAACTGGAGGCAAGGCGCGGAAAACACGAGTGTCAACTTTATGGAAAACTGATTTTCACCCTCCTCTGATGTCTCTTCAGAATGCTGATGACAGGGCGGAATCGGCTCGGCATTGAGGGTGTAATGCACAGGGGCATCGCCAACTGTGCATTACACCCTCGACGCAATTCTTGCTTTCATTGACTCTGACATCACTCTTGACCTCGAAAACGGTCTTAGCGTAGTTATCGCCCATGATGTCATAAATTCTGAACATCTTCTGAAGAATGGAGAAGAATCTTGAACATGTCTTTGTTTTCTGCATTTGTCCACTTGAGGAGGCTTAACGGGCTACTGATGTAGTGAAAACGCGATTCCTTCAGGATGCACTATTCCACTTCATAATGATTAATCACATTCCGAATCTCATCTCACTGTCCAGAATACCAATGTCTGCAGCCCTGCTATTCGTGCGGTCAAGCCCGGTCGTCTTCTGGACTCTATACCTGCTGTGCGGGCTTTCCGATGTTCTTGATGGTGCTATTGCCAGACGAACGGGGTCAACAAGCCGACTCGGAGAAAGCCTGGATACTATTGCGGACACAGTGTTCGTCGTGGTGTGGAATATCCTCTTCCTGCCTGCAATCAATGTCGGGAAATGGATCTGGGTTTGTGTGGGCCTGATTGCTCTGGTGAAAGTCGTGAATATAGTATCCGGGTTCATCGTGCAGAAGACCTTCGTGTCCATGCACACATATGCGAACAAAGTGACAGGAACATTGCTGTTCCTGCTTCCTATGATCATTCAGGTAGACTCCCTTACCGTTCCGTATCTGGTACTGACCTGCGTGACAGCCACTTTTGCTGCAATTCAGGAGGGACATCTGATAAGGAGTGGACAAAGATTGAAGTGATTTAGTAATCGAAATCCTCGCGCTGTTTGCGAAGTTTCGCATACACTTCCTTCATCTCTTCATCTGCACAGGAAGCCTCCATTTCATCAAACATCACTCTGGACTTCATTGAGCCCTTTGCATAAACGGCAGCTTCAACCAGACGGCCAGTCTTGTATCCTGTATGGAAAGGAACGCTAATGCCATTCGTCATGGCAGAAAGCTCCCGGTACCATCCCGCATCTGTAATGGTCACCGTATCAATCCTTATTTTCTTAGCAGCCGCCTTTCTAGCTTCCTCCCGCCAGTCTATCTGATTATCACGGACGATGTTCTCGTATGAATAACCCACCTTATGGGGATAGGCATCGGCAATGAGGAGAATAGAGCGTGTAGAGCCCTCGCGCCAAGGCGTCTCCTCCACAATCTTTTTGAGGACCAGCTCATAAAACTCGTCACCGTCCCCACCTGAGGTTTCCTTGGATTGCTTGATAAAGCGGATGAGTTCATTCTCGTTGTCAGTCGGCTGAATGCATTGATACGCAATGCCGAATTCCTGGGCATTGGGCATATCGCAGTAGTCACCGAACGCTACGATTCCGAGCCTCAGGTCCGGGTTGTCGTGAAATAGACGTGGAACGAGGTCCGACACTTCCTGACGCACGGCGCCGATGTAGGAAGCCATCGAACCGGTGGTGTCAAAAGCAATGACCATATCCAGCTTGCCGACTTCTTTGGGAGCGACTTCGTCAAAGGCCTTCTTCTCGGCTGAAGGTCCGTCAATAATTTCTACGCTGGTTTTAACAGTGGTTTTCGTGGATTTGGGAGAAAAGATCTTCATAAGGCAATAATATTAAATGTGTCATTTCGACACAAAGGTACAACTAATTTTTAAGATTGCAAAATTTTGCGTCAAAAAGACACTAAAAATTTGTATTTCCGCTTTAAATGGTCTACCTTTGTCTCCGATATGTCGAAGAACTATACATACGTCAAAGGTGCCGAGTTCCCTTACCAGTACAAGTATGAGCACATGGCGGTCACTACCGACTGCGTTATTTTCACCTACGCAGATTGGGCTTTGAAGGTTCTTCTCGTCCGCAGGGGCGGCGAGCCCTACAAGGGCGAATGGGCCTTCCCCGGAGGCTTTATGAAGCTGGACGAGACCGCAAAGGAAGGTGCCATTCGTGAGCTCTGGGAAGAAACCTCCCTTGAGACATCAGCTATCCGCGAACTTGGCGTATTCTCCGATGTTGATCGTGACCCGCGCGAGCGCGTGATTACCATTGCATACTACGCCCTCATCAAGCCCTCCGAAGTCATCGGCGGCGACGATGCCGATGAAGCTGCCTGGTTCCCTATCGACAAACTGCCGCAGCTTGCTTTTGACCATCAGAAGATTTTTGATGCCGCTATGCAGCGCCTTCATCGCGATATCCACTTCGAACCCGTCGGCTTCGACCTTCTGGACGATGAATTCACCATCCCCGACCTGCAGCGCCTATACGAAATCATCCTGGGCACCAAGTTCGACCGTCGCAATTTCCAGCGGAAGGTCCTCGCCTCCGGCATCCTGGAAGAAGTCCCAAAAGAGAAAGAGCCGGTCATCGAGTCCTGCGCTATGCCTGAGCCAATGATGGCATCAAGAGTGATGGCCGATATGGATTATGAAATGGCCGCACCAAAAATGATGGCTGAAGAATCTCCCAAACCAAAGCGCCGTCCCGGCCGTATCGCCTCCCTCTTCCGTCTCAACAAGGCCAAGTACGATGAGATGAAAGAGGAAGGAGACAAGTACGAGTTCTAATCGTCAAAGCACGATATCATTCACAGTTTGATTAGGATGAAAAGCCAACTTGGCTTTGACCGTCAGCGCAATTGGTCTGGAGAAGGCAAGACGGGCAGGTGCTTCGAGTTCTTCGCGCATCGGCTGATGCCGGTATTCAGAATCGGAAAGAAAGCCCGCCGGAGAATGAGAAAAACCAGCGGAGCAGGGTATTGGATGTGGAGGTGATGCCGTTCAGGGTGTCACCTGAGACGGTGTGATACAGATAGTTGTCCGTTACGCAGTAATGAAATGAAGGCTTCAGCTTGATATCGAAGCGCCAGATACTGTAATTGAGGCAGAATCCGGCATCCAGCATAAATGAAAAGGAATTCTTCTTCTCTGTCCAGGTCTTCTGCCAATACTGCAAGGATTCACCCCATATCCCTTTGGAAACGGTACTCGAAGAGCCTGCCACATATCCGGGCGTAAGTCCTACAAAAAATTCCATATCACTGAACAGGTTAACCAGGAAACTGGCAAAGATATCCCTTGCAGCAAGGCGGTCATCGGTTCCGGATACAACAGAACTATAAGCGCCATAGGCACCGGACAACAGACGGTCATTCGTACTACGGGGACGCATTCTCCAGGCAAAAGACAGCGGAACACCCACATAATGTTCCACATCAGCCACGCCCGGAGACCATTGGAATCCCGCCCTGAAGCCGAGACCATTGTGGTAGAACTGACCGTAATTCGCTTCTAAAATCACGTCAGTCTCAACGCCCTTGTACAATGGCACATTAACTCCTGCACCAATGGAAAAATCACGGACCTGGCTCCATCCTTCAATGGCAGGCCAAAGTCCCAGGATAATGAAAACAATAAACTTTTTCATAACATAAAGGTCCAGTCAAGCAAAAGAATCAGGTCCAGGTCCGTATAAAAAACTCAAGTTCCGCCGCCGCGGAACTTGAGAAAGAATCTTATCTGTATGAAGGCTTTACAAATGGAGCATCCAGCAGGTAATCAGCGCACATCTTCATACTGGTACGCCAGTCACCTGTGCTGAAGCCCTCTATCTCGACCACAATATCACGGAGGCCGGCCTTGTCAGCATTGTTGAAAATCGCATCGAAACCGACCATACCGCTCTGGCCAATCTCAAAATGATCCTTGATATGGAGAACTGTGAAACGGCCCGGATACTTGGCGAAATACTCCACCGGAGCGACCTGGCCATTGACAGCCCAGTAGACATCCATCTGGAAGAAAACCAGATCAGGGTCAGTATTCTCAAGCATATAGTCGAGCATCACCTTGTCCTCGGTCTTCCTGAATTCGTGGGAATGATTGTGATAGCCGAAAAGAATCCCGTTCTCCTTGCAGATACGTCCGATTTCATTGAGATAAAGGCAATAAGTCTGCAAATCTGCGAGTGACTTCTGGAGACCGATATGAGGCACAACAATGTACTCCATCCCGGCTGCCTTGTGGGCGGCAACACATTCCTTCCACCATTCCAATGCGGCTGAAAAATCACCTGAGGCCAGTTCTTCACCGGTAAGTCCCCTTCCGACATGTGAAGAAAGGACCTTCAGCCCGGCGGCCTCGACATCAGCCTTGAACTGCTCAGGAGAAACCCCGTAGAAAAGGCCATCATTGTAATTGGCCGCCTCCACAGAGGTATAACCGAACTCTGCGAGTGCCTTGAAAACCTCCTCGTGATTCCCAGCATAGTTTTCCGCATTGCCAATCAGGGAGCGGAGACTGTAAAGCTGGACTCCTATGTCCTTCCTGACTAGTCCGGCCGTCCCCGGGCAGCATCCTGTGACGCCGCCCAGCAAGACTGCCATTAAAAGAAATATCTTCTTCATAGAACCTATTCCATGACCTTGATACGGATGTTCCTGTACCAGACATCATCTCCATGATCCTGGAGGCCGAAGTAACCCTCATGAGCCTCACCTCCGCAGTTATTGAGGAGTTCGAATGCGAGAGGCCACTTCTCCTGCGAGAACTTGGAAGCCTGGAGCATCTGGGTCCACTGGTCTGTCCACAGATGATACTCTACGACATTGGCATCATTCTGGCCGTGAACGACAGTACCCTTGTAAACCATAATCCTGGCCTTGTTCCACTCACCGTAAGGTTTCTGGTTCTGCGGCTTGGCAGGAATCATATCATAGAGGGATGCAGACTGGCGGTTGCCGTCAACCCCGAGAAGAGCATCCGGATGGTTGGCATTGTCAAGTACCTGGTACTCAGGAGCGGAAATATAGATTGGCTCGTATTTCTCGGAACCGTCCTCACGAACAGTCTTCACCTCCTGGGCAAGATAGAAGATACCGGAGTTGCCGCCCTTGGAAACCTTCCACTCGAGTTCGAGAATGAAGTTCTTGAACTTGCGGGCAAAGATAAGATCGCCGCCCTCGCCGGTCTGGCCTTCACCGGTACCGGTACCGGAGAACTTGATTGCGCCATCTTCAACCGTCCATCTTGAAGGGACGTTGTCCTTGCCGTAACCGCGCCATCCGTTGAGGGATACACCGTCAAAGAGGACATAATAGCCATCCTTGTCAACTGGAACAGAAGCCAAATCCACCTGAGGCTTGTCAACCCTGATGTACTCAGGAGCACCCTCATTGGCAACCTTGGTCTCTACTGTCTCGCCCTGCTCGAAAACGATTTCGGCAGGAGCCTTTGTCTTGCTGCCGCAGGAAGCGACAACAGCGGCCATTGCAATGACCGATAATGTATATACTGTCTTTTTCATTGACTTTAGAAGTTAAATGTAAAACTATCTGCTATTCAGGCATTTCAGGAAGTTTCCAGCCATCACGGTATGTGTGCTTTATGAGTTCCTTGGCATAAGCATTCGCATTCACAGGGTCAGTGTAAATGGTCTTGAATGTCGGATGGCCGTCCTTGATGGAGAACCCGTCGTGTATCACAGTCCGGATTGTAGCGTCGTCAGGGATATTGGTGAACCTCATGTTCTCGCCATCCCACTCAAGCTCCATGTTGAGGGCGGCAAGACGGACTGCCAGCACACCCATGAGAACCATCTCGGTGAACGGACCGGCCTCCGAGAAATCCGAAGCAGGCTTGACCCTGGTCTCGTACGGCTCCTTGCAGGAACGAATCCAGTCCTGCTGGTGAGAAAGAGTGATCTCCCTGAGCACGTGAGGGACCTCAGGATTACGTCCGGACAGAAGATAAGGATCCCGGCCATAGCAACCCACGATGAGAGTGTCCTTGGTACCGTGGAAAATAACTCCGCCGCCATGCATATTGAGGTCCTTGCCCGGGGCGAGACCTGCAGGCCTTTCAGGCTTGAGACCGCCATCGTACCAGATAACCTCTACCTCAGGCATTGCAACCTTAGGCATATTGTCCCTTGCAGGGAAGACGAACTTGATCATCTCGGCATTAGGAGCGGACTCGGTGAGAACTGTTGTAGAACTTGCCTGGGCCCTGATAGGATATTTGAGGTTCAATGCCTTGAACACAGGATGGAGAATATGGCAGGCCATATCACCCAGTGCGCCGGTACCGAAATCCCACCAGCCGCGGAAATTCCAAGGAGTATATATGGAGTTGTATGGTCTCATTGGAGCAGGCCCGATGAAGCAGTCCCAGTCGAGAGTTGAAGGTATCTCCTCGACCAATTCAGGCCTCTGGAGTCCCTGTGGCCAGATAGGCCTGTCAGTGAATGCCTCAACCTTGGTAACCTCGCCGATTTCTCCATTCCAAATCCACTCGCAAACCTTTCTCACACCGGCCTCTGATGCTCCCTGGTTACCCATCTGGGTGCTGACGTGGTGCTTCTCTGCAAGCTTGGTAAGGAGGCGGGCCTCATAAATGGAATGAACGAGAGGCTTCTCGCAATAAACGTGCTTGTCTGCTGCAATCGCCTCTGCTGCAATGATGGCGTGGGTATGGTCCGAAGTAGCCACCATGACGGCATCAGCCTCGTCCAGAAGTTCTTCATACATCTTGCGGTAATCGGTGTACCTCTTGGCATTCGGATAACGTTCGAATACGTGTGCGGCGTACTTGGTATCCACGTCGCAGAGACCGATAATCTCCTCTGATTCCATTGCGGCAAGATCAGCAGCACCTCTTCCACCGATTCCGACGCCAAGAATCTTGAGTTTTCTGTCCATTGGAGCCGGAGCGGCCTTCTTCTTCGAAGCCGGAGCGGCAAACATTCCCGGCGCCACCGAGAGGCCGATGGCTGCGGCTGTTCCTGTCTTAAGGAATGACCGTCTTGAAATTTCTTTGCTCATTTAGTTGTTAGTTTAGTTTATTTGAACACAATAATGATTCATTCTGTCCGGCAGCCTTGGGAATGTGTTTGAATGCCCAAGACATAATTCTGCAAGTTAGCCATTATTTTCGTGAATTGGAAGACAATCTACGAATTATTAAGGCCACCAAAGTAGAAAAAATACCGGAATATGGGGAAATTACTCCGAAAGCAACTTGTATCCCGTATAGGATGTAGGGACGGAACCGAATTTGAGTGAGAAATCCAGAGTGTTGTCGACAATTGTCCCGACAAGGTCTGTTACAGTGTAGTCCGGCATCTCAGTATTGACCAGGCCGTAGGTCGGAACGATGCCGGTGCCGGAGAAGGAGACATTGCCGTCCTTCATCGAATAATGCACCCCGGAGACATTGATATCCAGGGAGACAGGCATCTGGGGCACGAATTTCACCTTGTTGAATTTCAATGTAAGCGTTCCGTCAATTTCATACACAACGTCAATCTTCACGTCATCGGAAGGCACATCAGCACCCTGATAAACAACAGTCATTGTCCCGACATATTCCTCATCACCGGTTTTCTTCAGTTTTTCAATAGTATCACAACCTGAAAGAATCATTGCGGCAAAAGCCGCCAAAGCAAAAAATTTTCTCATCATATCGACAATAATATTTAAAATTCAAAATCCACTCCGATGGCCAGCCTGAACGGTTTTCCCCGCTGGAAGAAGCTGTTGCCCACCGACTTGAAATAAAAGGTATCGTATTCAGTACCAGTAAGATTGGCACCTCGCAGGAAGACGGAGGAATGCGGAAGGCCAAGTCTCACACCGGCACCGAGAATATAATATGGGTCCTGGCCGAACTCCCCTGTCTCATCCCAGACAATCCTGCCCGTTCCGGAAACATCGGCCGAGACCTCCAGGGACCGGAAGAACGGGTGATCGAACGCAAACGAATAAGCGGCCAGGGCAAAAAGCGTGGACGACGGGGAATAAGGAATGACATTGCCGGAGTAATCATTGCGCCCGTCATTGTATTCCTTGAAAACCGCATTGAGAATGCTTCCGGAAGCCTGGACGGACAGGCCCTTCCACTTCCAGGACAATTCGGCTTCCACTCCGCAACTGCGTGAACGGCCCGCATTGGCCATCATTCTCCCTGTTCCCTTGCCAGGAGGGAATACCGTAATCTGCTGGTTCCTGCATCTGAGGTAGAAAGCGGAAACCGAAGCGGAAAGCCGGTGTCCCCCGCCGGAGAAAGCCATGCGCGCCCCAGCCTCATAATTCATGCAAGTTTCCGGCTTATAGGTAGTATTCCGCACCTCAGGACCACTGCCATCCGAGTCAAGATGAACGCCGAGAGCTCCCATCATATCCGTCATCATCTTGTTCTGGAGGATGTCGGAAAAAATCTGCGTATTAAAGCCTCCGGACTTGTAACCTTTTGACACA
Organism: Candidatus Cryptobacteroides sp.; assembly: GCA_051870395.1. GTDB lineage: Bacteria > Bacteroidota > Bacteroidia > Bacteroidales > UBA932 > Cryptobacteroides. Next base: position 47,819 of record JBJEBV010000048.1, read on the forward strand.
GTGGCGAATACCTGTCCATTAATCTTGTCTCCAATCTCCCCTATCCGATACAATGCGGATATCTTGGGCAATACTTGAAAATAGAAATTGGAAATCCTGCCGTCATACTGCGTCCGGAGAAGGTATGGCTCCTTCATTGAGGGGGAAAGTATGAAATTCACATCAGCCCTGCTGTCATAATTCATGAAACTGCCCTCGTGGTCAATTCTCAGGCCGGCCGTAAGCAGCCAGCGCCCGAGACGGAAATATGACTCGTGATACAATGCAGCATTGTATGTGAAAATGCCGAAATCGCTTTTTATCGGGAAACTGTCCTCGATGATGTCAAGGGTACCGAACGCCTCGGGGATATTCGCATTGGCATTGTCAAGAATGAGGGAATTTATACCGTCACGGAGGAAGCGTACCGGGGCACTCATATTGTTGTACTTGGCAAAGCAGAAGAAGCCGGTCTGGCTATCCCACCAATCAGGCTTGGATTCGGGCCTGAATATAAGTTCCTGGGTGACAGCATATTGTCTCTGTATCTGATTGAGCATGAACATTGACTTCGGCGTAAAATCCTGGTCTAGTTCCATTGAATCGAAGAGAAGCTGGAGACTGGTCACGGAATTCATTTTCCATCCACCCGTCCTGACCTCGGCCCTGAAGCCGTCCGTGAAACTCAGCCGGCGGTATCCGCAATCGTCATTGTAATTTACAGGCTGAAGGACACCATCCTGCCACAGCCTGTACGGATATCCGCCCTGCTTATGGAGGGAGAGGGCGAAATGATTGTCCATCTTGACTTTGGCATTGTCCAGTTCGCAGCGCACCCTCAGGTACAGGGCATCCGACTTGTCGCAGTCCCGCCCGTCATAGTCATTGACATAGAACCCGTCGGAATGCCTGTAGGCCACCGCAGTGCCGGAACGGCCCCTGTACATTGACACTCTTGCCGAGACAGTATTGGCAGAACCGTATTCCACCCCGCCCCGGATACCCTGGTACACAGATGGAGCCAATGTCTCCACCGAAAGAATGCCGACCATCGAATTCCTGCCGTACAATGTACCCTGCGGCCCCCGGAACATATCCGCCCGCCTCACGTCCAGGAATTGGAAGTCATAATTGTTCTTGTCCAGGACAGGTACGTCATCGACATACAGGGACACTACAGGATTGTCAATGCGTGACCCCAGGCCGCGCATATAAATGGAAGACGTCATCGCCGACCCGTAATCCGGGATATGAAGGCCCGGGACAATGGCGGACAAATCCCTCGGGGAGGAAATGCCCTTGTCCTCAATCCCGGACAAAGTGACAGAAGTCACCGGGGAAGCTACCTCAGGTATCGCCAGGCTCTGCTTTACGGAGGAAACCACCACGGCTTCCGCAATGGTATCTTTAGGATGCCCCGCAACCGCCAAAAGCAATGCGGTAATAGACGCCAAGATGCTATTCATTTCTATATTGGCTAGGCGTCTTGCCTGTGTGAGACTTGAAGAATTTGTAGAAAACCGACTGGTTCGGGAAATTCAACTTGCCCACGATTTCCTTGATTGACAGGTCGGAATATTTCAGCAGATTCTTGGCCTCCAGCACCACGAACGCATCTATCCAGTCCGGAGCGGAACGCCCGCTGACGGTCTTCACCAGTTTGGAAAGATATTTCGGTGTAAGACACAGCTTGTCTGCGTAGAACTTCATATTCCGTTCGGAAGTATGGTGTTCAGTGACAAGCCTCAGGAACTGGTCATATACATTCTTGGCCTTGGCCGAAGGAGCGGACTGGCCCTTGTGTTCGGCCACACTCAGTTTGCTTGTCCATATTGAGCCGAGTACATAGGAAATCGATGAAATCAATGTGCCTACAGCCTCCTTCTTGTTCTGCAAATCACTGGACAAGAGTACTGAGCCAAGGTCAAGATACTGGCGGCACAACCTCCTTTCATTGCGGTCCAGACGGATACAAGGGTTATCAAGCAAGGCCATACTGTCATTGAAAAGCCGGTTGAAGTCAAACCGGATTCCGGACATGAAGTTCTTGGACATGGCCACGACTATGAAGCGCAGATTTTTCACATCCGGGTCCACTGCGGAAACCCTGATTATATTCCCCGGGACATTCAGGACCAGCGAACTGGCCTCGACCTGGAAAGAGTCAAGATTGACCTCTAGCTGGAACCGGCCGGAAAAGCAGAAGATAACTATATATCCGTCGAACCTGAAGGGGTACTTGAAAACACTCAGGGCCCTGTCATAGCGCATGTCGGCAATCAACAGGTCATCCCCCAGTGCTACACCGGGCCGGTCCGGGAACCTGGTCCTGAATTTCTTGATGCTGATGTTGTGCAAAACTTCTTCCATATCAAATCGAAACTTCAAACACAAAGGTAATGAAACCATTTAATATATACAAACTTCCGAAAATACTCCATTTCGGACAATGATTAGGTATTTTTGTACTATAAAAGACGATTCTCCAACACCTTTTGGCAATTATTTTGCATTCACGGGGCGGAACTGTCCGGAACGGGCGGTTTTTTTGCGACCGATTAATGCAAAAATATACCGATTATGAAATCTTATTACAGACTGATAGTAATATTGACACTTTCCACAATGATGCCGGCAGCCTGGGGACAGAGGATCCTCAGCATTGGGGAATGCCGGGAAATGGCGGTAAAGAACAACAAGAAACTCGAACAGGAGCGCATCAAGGTGGAGATGGCCGGCTACGACAGGAAAATCGCCAGGGCCAACTATTACCCAAACATCAGCGGGACGGGAGCCTACATGTTCAATGAGAAGGACGCGTCGCTCATCAGCGATGATATGTCCGGCAAACTGACACACGCCGGAGACCTTGTCCAGGGCTCAATGAATGAATTCATGGGAAGTCTCCAGCAGGCCATCATGTCGAACCCTGCAGCCGCTGCGGAATATCTGCAGAGTCCGCTCTGGCAGACCGTGATGGGAGCAATGGGCCAGACTGACATCAGTGCGGCATTGAACCAGCTCGGAACCGAACTGGACAATGCTTTCCACCTGGATATCAACAACATATTCATTGCCGGAGTAAGTCTCCAGCAGCCGGTGTTCGCAGGCGGAAAAATAGTGGCTGCAAACCGGATAGCCCGCATTGCCGAGGAACTGGCGCAGGCAAGTTACGACAAGGAATACCAGGATGTGCTTACCACCGTGGACCAGGCCTATTGGCAGATTGTGTCCATAGCGGCGAAAAAAAGGCTGGCCGAGAACTACTCCGAACTGCTTACGAGGATGCAGAAGGACGTGGAAGCGGCTGCCAGGGCAGGAATGGCCACGAAATCCGACGAACTTGCAATCAAGGTCAAGGTCAATGAGGCCAATATGATGAAAACCAAGGCCACGAACGGCCTCGTCATCGCCAAGATGCTGCTGTGCAAGGAGATAGGCATGGACCTCAACTCAGACATTGCCCTCGCTGACGAGAATGCGGAGTCTGTACCGGCTCCCGGGATGAGGGAAAGGAAAGACATTGAGGAGATTCTTGCAGACAGGCCCGAGACCAGGAGTCTTGACCTCGCATCGAAAATCTATGACCAGAAAGTGAGGGTGGCACGTGCCGACATGATGCCCCAGGTGGCATTGACAGCGGGATATCTTTTCACGAACCCTTCCGCTTCCAACGGATTCAGCAACAAGTGGGGAGGCCATTTCAGCGTGGGCGTGGCAGTGAACGTGCCGATTTTCCACGGGATGGAGGCCACCCAGAAAACCCGCAAGGCGAAGGCTGAGGCCGCCCTGTACAGAAGCCAGTATCAGGATGCCTGCGAAATGATAACCCTCCAGGTAAGCCAGCTGGAGAAGCAGATGGAGGAAGCCCTGGAGAAACTCTCAATGGCCGAAAGCAATCTTGACAATGCGGAGGAGAATGTCCGGATGGCCGCCTCGGGCGTAAAGAATGGCGCCGTGACGACCAACACTGCATTGTCGGCTCACAGCGCCTGGCTCCAGGCCCAATCAGAATACATCGACGCCGGCATTGAAGCCCAGATGGTCAATGTGAACCTGATGAAGGCCGAGGGTGAACTGAGATAAAGGGGCTTCCTTGACAGCCTCTTACTCCACCGGCTCGAAATCTTCCTTGCCTACTCCGCAGAGCGGGCAGACCCAATCCTCAGGAATATCCTCGAAAGCGGTTCCCGGAGCGATTCCGTTGTCCGGATCTCCGACTGCCGGGTCGTACTCGTACCCGCAGATTTTGCAAACATACTTTTTCATTGCTATAAGAATTAAGTTTTCAAAATTATAAAAAATCCCCCACATTGCCAACAGGCATCACAATGTCTGGCCGCCGATGAACTCCCTCATTATCGAGGTAGGCGGGATGCAGGCTATCTCCGAAGGTGAAAGCGCCACGATATAGTCCAGGAATTTTAGCAGGCGCACCGCCTCGGTATAGGCTGGAGAGGACGGAGAAATACGTCTCAGGAGCGGCTCTGCATAGTATTTCAGCATCGGAAGCTCATAAATCAGCGCAGAGTTGAATGAGGCGTCGGCATTCTCCTGGAACGGGAAAATGTTCCTGTTTTCACCGCGCCTGACGCTGTGCCAGCGGAGAATGGTCTCCTCCGGAGTGATGCCCCTGACCCTGTTGTCGCGGACCATACGGCGGAGAAGGCGGTTGTCGGAAGTGGAAATATTGTTGTTCTCGTCCACGTTAAGGGAGGTGAGAGCTGATGCGTAAACCCTGAAAATGCGGGAATTATCCACTTCCGGAACCATTTCAGGATTGAGGGCGTGGATGCCTTCCATTATCAGTATTTCCTTCTCTCCCAGTGAGATACGCTTACCTGACGGGTAACCTCTCCCCTCCTTGAAGTCAAACTTCGGAAGTTCGACTTCCTTGCCGGCGAGGAGGTCATTGAGCTGCTCCCCGAGAAGTTTCAGATTCATTGCCTCAAGTGCCTCGAAGTCATAATTTCCGTCGCTGTCCTTCGGGGTATGCTCCCTGTCCACGAAATAATTGTCAAGTTCAATGACCTTGGGCTGCAGCCCGAGTACGCGGCACTGCAGGGCGAGACGGAGAGAAGAGGACGTCTTTCCGCTTGAAGAAGGACCGGCGATGAATACAATCTTGACCTGTCCCCTCTTCTCATAAATCCTGTCGGCAATGGCGGCATAATTCCTCTCGTGCTGGGCCTCCGAAAGGTTTATCAACCTTGAGGCATAGCCGTCCAGAATAGCCTTGTTCAGGGTTCCGATTCCGTTGACGCCTATAATCGAACACCAGTCCGCATAGTCCTTCAGAGTAGAAGCAATCCTGGACTGTTTCTTGACCGGGATAACCTTGTGGAAATCATCGTCTGACGGGAACTGAAGGCAGAATCCCTCCCCATACGGCATCAGGTCGAACACTGTCAGGTATCCTGTGGATGGAAGCAGCGGGCCGTAGAATGTATCCGCCTGTCCGTCAAGATAATACACGCTGCAAATGAGCATCCCTAGGGACTTCAGCAGGGCAGCTTTGTCCGGCTGGTTGTTGGCAGTGAACAGTTCTTCCGCCTCGGAGGCTTCCATCTTCACCTTGGTGAAAGGCAAATCTTTGGAAATGATGTTCTGCATCCCGGCTTTCAGTTCTGACAAAGCCTTGTCGTCGAGTTCAATGACAGACCTGCGGCCATCCTCAAGGGACTCCTTCTCGCATATTGTGCAGTAGAGCCCGCTCGGAAGGGAATGATTGATTATCAATACCTTGTCCGGATACAGGGCCCGGACCGCATTCTGAAGCACGAAACAGAGGGAGCGGAGATAGGTCCGCTTCCCGTCAGGATGGTTGTAGCCTATGAACTCCACCTCGTGGGAAACCGCAAGATTGAAATCCAGTTCCTTGAGTTTATGGTCCACCAGGGCTGCCAGGACGGGATATTCACCGCCGTTTCTCTTGTCCTTCACCACCGGGCATACCTCGTCCGACAAGTCCTTCAGTCTCTTGAAGAAAGGCACTTCGCACACGGTGCCGGTATTTGCAAGGAAAACCTTGAAAGAATCTTTCTTTATCATTTATCAATCAATTAATTGTCAAGCACTTCCGCCAGGTACGGCCCGGTGGCGGAATCCGGATTCAAGGCCAGCTGCCCAGGAGTCCCCTGCGCCACAATGCGACCTCCCCTGCGGCCGCCCTCGGGTCCGAGGTCGAAAATATAGTCGGCGCATTTTAGCACGTCCAGGTTATGCTCAATGACAATGACGGTGTTCCCGCTGTCAACGAGTTTCTGAAGCACTCCGAGCAGAATCTTGATATCCTCAAAATGCAGGCCCGTGGTGGGCTCGTCCAGGATATAAAGTGTGTTTCCGGTATCTTTCCGGTACAATTCGGACGCAAGTTTCATTCTCTGGCTCTCACCTCCCGACAATGTCACTGCTGACTGGCCGAGATGCACATAGCCGAGGCCGACATCCACGAGGGCCTTGAGCTTCTGGGTTATTTTAGGGATTCCGCTGAAAAACTCGTAGGCAACGCTGATTGGCATCTCCAGTACATCATTGATACTCTTGCCCTTATACTTGACTGCGAGGGTATCCTCCTGATATCTGTGCCCACGGCATTCGTCGCATACGACATTGACCGAAGGAAGGAAATTCATCTCGATAACCTTGATTCCGGCACCTTTGCAGGCCTCGCATCGTCCTCCAGGGACATTGAATGAGAAGCGTCCCGGGCCGAAGCCACGCACCTTGGCATCATTGGTCTCGGCGAAGAGGTTGCGGATGTCGTTGAAAACGCCCGTGAATGTGGCCGGATTGCTCCTCGGCGTGCGTCCAATCGGGCTCTGGTCTATCTCAATGAGCTTGTCAACATTGGCTATCCCCTCAATCGAGTCATATTCAAGCGGTTTGAGCTTCGAGTTGTAGAACTTGTTCTTGAGAATGGGCATCAGGGTCTCGTTGATGAGGGTGGATTTGCCGCTGCCGCTGACACCGCTTATGCCTATGAACATTCCGAGCGGGAAGTCCACGTCCAGATTCTTGAGATTGTTGCCCCTTGCGCCTCGGATACCCAGCGTGAGACCATTGCCCCTACGCCTCACGGAAGGTACCGGTATCGTCTCCTTGCCACGGAGGTAATCCAATGTAAGTGAATCCTTTATGATGCAATGAGGCTTGACATCGTCCGCTATGGGGGCATCCTTCAGCAGGGCATCCACAGGGGCATTGAGGCAGATTTTCCCTCCCTCGGCACCCGCGCCGGGACCTACGTCCACGAGCCAGTCGGCATTGTACATCGTCTCGGCATCGTGCTCCACTACCATCACGGAATTGCCCTCGTCGCGGAGCTCCTTGAGGGAGTTTATGAGCTTCCTGTTGTCCCTCTGGTGGAGTCCGATGCTCGGCTCATCGAGGATGTAGAGGACATTGACCAGTTTGGAGCCAATCTGGGTGGCCAGACGGATGCGCTGGCTCTCTCCTCCTGACAATGAGGCAGTTGCCCTGTCCAGCGAAAGATAATCCAGGCCCACGTCGAGCATGAAGCGGGTCCTCTCGCTGAGTTCCTTGAGTATGTCCCTGGCAATGATGTTCTCCCTTGAAGTCAATTTCGAAGGCAGGTCACGGAGCCATTCCGCAAGGGCGGACATCTCCATTGCTGCCACCTCCGAGATGGTTTTTCCGTCAATGCGGAAGCAATTGGTCTGCTCGTTAAGTCGGGTACCGTGGCAGACCGGGCAGACAATCTTCTCGTCTATGTCACTGACAATGCCGGGAAATGATACCATCTCCGACATTGTGCCGTCCCCGACCCTGAAGAGTTCGTCGGAGCCAAATACAATGAGGGAAATCACCTCATCCGGCAACTCCTCGATAGGGGCATATAACGATATCCCGTATTTCCTTGCTATTGAATGGATTATGGCATATTTGCGAGTCTCGCGGATTTTGCCGAGAGGGACAATGCCGCCATCCGCAATGGAGACTGAGCGGTCCGGGATGATGGTGTCCATATTGACATCAACTATCATCCCAAGCCCCTTGCAATGAGGGCAGTAGCCTTCCGGAGAGTTGAATGAGAAGGAATGCGGGGCAGGTTCCTGGAGCGATACTCCGGAATCCGGGTCAACGAGATGTTTCGAATAATGGCTGAGGACTCCGGTCTCCATATCCATCACGGCCACGGAGCCTTTTCCACGACCCAGGGCAATGTTGACCGAATCCCTCACACGCTTCTCGTCTCCCGCCGACGGCTTGAGCTTGTCCACCACGAGTTCGATGAAATGGGCCTTGTACCTGTCCAATGCCGTGACCGTGGAGAGGTCTTTTATCTCCCCGTCAATGCGTACCTCGGTGAATCCCCGTTTGCGGAGCTGGTCGAAGAGTTCCTTGTAATGTCCCTTGCGGCCCCTGACGAGAGGTGCCAGGAGTATGCATTTCCGCCCGGCATAGTTCTCTATAATCAGGTTTACTATCTGTTCGTCCGTGTACCTGACCATTTCCTTCCCGGTGACAGGGGAATAGGCCCTGGATGCCCTGGCGTACAGAAGTCGCAGGAAATCAAATATTTCCGTGATTGTCCCGACTGTGGAACGGGGATTGTTCCCGGTGGTTTTCTGCTCAATGGCGATGATTGGGCTGAGTCCGTTGATTTCTTCCACGTCCGGCTTCTCCAGCACGCCCATGAAATGCTTGGCGTATGTGGAGAGCGTATCCATATATCTCCTCTGGCCCTCGGCGTATATGGTATCGAAGGCCAATGATGATTTGCCGCTCCCGCTAAGGCCGGTCACCACCACGAACTTGCCTCTCGGGATGTCGAGATTGACATTCCTGAGGTTATGGGCTCCGGCTCCGCGTATTTCGATATATCCTGTTTTCTTGTCTGTCATAGTCATTCCCCGGGGATGATTCACAAATTTACAAATTATCCGGGAAAATGCTATGCGTCATAGAACTTGTCAAACAGGGATTTCAGATACTCCCGGTCTTTGATTATCCTGTGCAACTCCTTGAGTTTAACGGCATTTTCCGACTCGGGTATCCAGAGTTTGAGATATCCGCCCTCAGCATATTTCTCATTGAGGTGGTCGAGCATCCTCCGCCAATGTCCTTCCTTGTCAAGTTCGGGGTAATGCGAAAGTCCGTATTGGACTGTCCTGCGGATGATGGTCCCGGGGTCAATCTGCCTGTCCGCCTCGGCCACTATCTTGCCGTAGATGCTGCGGGGTTCGTGGTCGCTCGATGCCCTGTGGTCCTCGACGGCCTGCGCCATTGTCTCAATCTGGTCCTCATTGAACCATTGCCTCAGGCTCTGGTCGGCACGCATTATCCTGCCGGACTCCAGATGATGGGTCTTCCTGTCCACGGCGAGTCCGGTATCGTGGTATGCGGCAATGACATAGACCATATCCTTGTCCAGGTCATAGTGTTCCGCCAGCTTCAGGCTCTGGTCAATTACGTATTGCACGTGATCCCGCCTGTGGGCCGCATCGAAATTGTCATATCGCGGAATTATCTCTGTTTCAATGTATTGTCTTAATGTCATGATGGTTTTACCCGAATTTAATATTGTCATTTCAAGCACAGTGCTTGCGCGGAGTCGGGAGATTCCGCCCCTGACCTGTAATCCAATGCGGAAAGGAAGAATGCCCTACGCTGCTGCTCGTCGACGCTATAAGGTGTTATCCTGAACTCCGGCGAAATGTCATCCTCAAGGTTGCAGGCATAGAAATCCGACACGGAGGAAATGTAGAGCCTGGCATATTTCACGTCGAGGGTACGCTGGATGGACAATGTGTACTGGACAGCAGCGAACGCATTGGGCAGGGTCACAGGGTCATTGGAGAATACGAAGAGGCCGAATTCACCGAACTCGCCGTAGAAGCCGGACGACACCTTGCCCACCTTGCTGGCAATGATTTCCTTCATCGGGCGGGCTCCCATCCAGTAGTCCAGTTCAAGTCCGCCGATATATCCTCCTTCCCGAAGTCCGTACCCGTATCCGCTGGCCTGCATTGCGTCAATGTCGTCCTGGGACTCCCCGGGCACAGCCGAGATGCCCGAAATGTCCTTGAGCATTTTCAGTGCCGCCTGCCGTCCTCCCTCCATTGCCCTGGTAACCTCGATGCCGAGCGTAGCCCCGTCCTCCGTCTGCAGGTCCGGCCTGTCCCTGTTGACCAGCCCGTCGAACTTATGCCCCAGCAGCTGTCGCAACTGAAGCATAGCATATCGCTCGAAAAAGCAGGTATCGTATTTCCGGAATGCCATGGTTTTACAAATATATGCAAAATTATCGGCAGGGGTGCCGGGATTTATGATAATTTGACTGATTATCCGCAAATAGCAAAGAGAACCATCGATGGAACGTGTAGCCTTACCGGATATTGTCTTCACCATGACCTGATTGTCCAGACTCGTGAGAATCCCCGGCAAGTCAATGTAGCTCTACAGATATGCGTCCTTATCGATATCCCACGGGATTATGCATCAAGTCATCACGGCAGTCAAGGAATCGCACAGTAATTATCACGAATCCACATCGAGAACAGGCGATTACTGATGTAGTAACAATCTTTTTCACGGGTTATGACTTCAGACTCATAAAGTTGTCTGGCCGCACTTTGGACAGTACTTGGACTCTTCAGGGCATGTTTCCTGACAAAAGCCATGGATGTAATAGCACCAACCTTCCCTTCTTTTGCTACGGCAATCAACAACTGTTTCTGAGAATTGGAATACGTCCTGAACTGCTCTTCAAAAGCCTTCTCGCCAAGCTTTATAACATATTCCAGCGTATCACGGAAATGCTTCGGTGTCAAAACAGACTCATTGGAGGCATACATTTCATTCAGTATTCTTTGAACATACCACGTGTGACCGTCAAAGGTCCTGTACAATACGTCGAAACATTCTTCCGTCAATATGCGGCCAACGTCGTGAAAGAGAGTTTCTGCAAATTTGAAGTAGGTATTCTTGTCAATAGCCTCAAGGTACAGAGGGACACAACTTTGGTAGAACGGTTCTGATGGAGAATTGAACAATTTCTCCATCATTCGCCTTTTACTGACGGCAAATATGAACGATGTATTCCTGCATCTTTGCACGTAAGTCCTAAGCAAAGCAAGTGTATTCTTCTCAGGATAGTCAGCAATCTGTTGAAATTCATCTATAGCCACAATGCACGGTTGCGGGGCAGCCTCAAGATACTCGAATATTTCCTCAATAGACTCTACCGGATGACTGATTTCCCCCAAGGACAAATCAAATACCAACTGACCCGTCACTGAATCCATCTTCACACCTGGCCTGAGTGACTTGACCACATCCACGAAAGACTCCAAAACTTTCTCTCCCTTAGTCTTGCCCTTCCTGATAATTTCACGGCTCAGCATCATCACCATCTCCTGGAGGGAATTAGTAGAATATAAATCAATAACGAACGACCTGTATTCCGCATTGATGCCAGGCTGACTAAGGAAATGGGATATCAGTCCTGTCTTTCCCATTCTTCTCGATGAGATAAGTACCGTGTTCCGGCCGTTGATTACATTGGCTTCAATTGTACTCGTTTCAATTTCACGATCACAAAAATATTCCGCGGAGATATATTCACCCGTTATTATAAAAGGATTCATCGTCACTATTTTTTGCAAATATAGTTAAATTATTCAAATCTCAATTATTCAAAGTTAAATAATTCAATATTGAATAACCACAACCCCACATTATGCAAACAGGGGGCCTGCGGAATCCGCAAGCCCCCTCATTCCACATTGGCGGGAATACCGCCAGAAATACCAGATTAGAACTCAGTGAGCACACCGGTCTGGGCCTCGAGGAAGGCCTTGACTTTCTGGACCTTGTCCTCAGGCATCCTGCGGCCTACCTGGAATCTTGCCATCTTGGAGACAGCCTCCTCGAGAGTCTCCACGCTGCCGTCGTGGTAGTATGGCCAGGTCAGGGCTACATTCCTCAGGGACGGAGTCTTGAAACGGTATCTGTCACGCTCCACTCCGGTCTGGGCCCAGCGGCCGTTGTCGCCGTCGGTAAGGCCGGACTTGAGAGTCAGCTCACGATCCTCGAAATAATTGTCCCTCTGGCCCATAAGCTCGTATGAGAGACCTCCCATATTGACTCCGGCGTGGCAGGTGGCGCAGCTGTAATCCTTGAAGATTGCATAGCCCTCTATCTGCTCGGCTGTCATAGCCTCCTTGTCGCCCTTGAGATAAAGGTCAAACGGGCTGTCCGGAGTGAGGAGAGTCTTCTCGTACTCTGCGATGGCATCGGTGATGGTAGCCTGGCAAAGCCCCTCCGGATATACTTCAGTGAAGGATTTTGTGAATTCCTTGTCCTCTGCGATGCGTGCTGCAATCTCATCGAAATCCTTGCTGCCCATCTCGACAGGGTTGAGTGGCGGACCGCCGGCCTGCTCAGCGAGAGTGGCTGCACGGCCATCCCAGAACTGCACGAAATTAAATACGGCATTGAACGAGGTAGGTGCATTTACACCACCCAGCTGCCCATTTATACCATCTGAGTATCTTTCATTGTCAACGCCTGCGGTCTCAATCGAGTGGCATGAAGCGCAGGAAATTGTACCGTCGCCGGAAAGCCTTGTGTCATTGTAGAGAACCTTTCCGAGAGCAGCCTTGGCAGGGTCGTAATCCACCTTGTAAGGGATAGGACGGATAGTCTCATTGGCGAACTCAGGGCAAGCGAGAGGGTTAGGATACCAGGCTGCGCGGAGGTTGCGAACGCCATTGAGCACAGCCGTCTTCTTGGCTGAGGTCACGGATGAGCCCCAGTGGATGAGATAGTACTTGGCCAGCGGCATTGAGCCGTCCAGGGTCACGTCCTCAACCTTGGCGAGATCCACCTCGTTCGGTACGGTCCCGTTCTCGAGAGCGGTCTTCAGGGGAACAATGTCGAATACTGCATAGCCCTCGTCAATGTCCTTGCGGATGAGATTCTTGGCTACAGGGAGATTGGCATAGAACGGAAGGTTCGGCTCCGATGAATGGCAATCCATACAGCCTCCGTCATTGATGACCTGAAGCATCTGCGCATCCGATGACAGACTCTTGTCAGGAGCGCAATTGACGGCACGGTAAACCACGGCAAGACCCACCACGAGCACACCTGCGCCAATCAGAAGTTTGGATGTTAGTTTCATAATGTATAGTGTTTGAGTTAGTTGCTTCTTGTGTAAACGTGCTGGCTTTCCCGGGCCGAAGGAAGGAAATTCACTCCCCACCAGCACATCTGGAGACCGATGAAGCCGGCAATCAGCAATGCTGCAAGGGTCTTTAGTCCGAATTTCCGGTGAGCAAGCCGCAAATGTATATATATCAGGTAAATGCACCAGGTAATGGCCGCCCAGGTCTCCTTCGGGTCCCAGTTCCAATACGTTCCCCAGGCCTGTTTTGCCCAGAGAGAACCGCTCAGCATTCCGAGGCTCAGGAAGGCCAGGCCAATGTAAACGAGGGTGTCGGCCGCAGGGAGATATTCCTCCGTTTTCCGGAACATTGACACACAGGCGAGTATGAATGCGCATCCCAGCACGGAATAGGAGAACATATACACCGTCACGTGCGGTATGAACCACCAGCTCTGGAGGGCCGGCATCAGGGACTCGTCGTGAATTTCGGGTTTCAGGAGGTTGAGCAGGATGAAGACGGAAGCCACCACCAATGAAAATGCCGGTATCCATTTATATCCCCATCTCATATAGGTCAGCATTGCCGAGAGCATCATGAAGAACGAATACCAGAGCCTTGTCTCCCCCGTTGTCCTGAGCGGAGGCCGCCCGAGAGTGATCCAGAATCCGGCAATGAATGCCGAATATACCAGCAAACCTGCGCCAATGAGGGCTAGCGCCGGCTTTCTCCGTGAAAACATTGCTGCAGCTGAACCGACTGCCCATAGAGCGACGGAGACGGAAGCGAAGAATATGAACAACTCCCACGTCATACGCTTTCCTCCTTTTTCCCGGTGCCCTGGACGAACATCAGCACGCTCCCGGCCATCATCATCACTATCCCGCACCAAATCAGATACTTCCAAGGTTGGCTGACGATTTCCACAATACAGTATTGCGGTTCGGCATTGTCCCGGTCATAGCCCGTAAGGTACATATCCTCGGAGAATGACAGCCTGCAGGGATGATTCACGCCCAGGTCCACCTTCTTCCCGTCCACGTCAATTACGGCATTGTAATTCCGCACATTCCCGTTCCGGTCCAATTCGACATTGAAACTGTCCAAAGACATTGCCGCAGGCAGGGCAACGGGCCAGCCGTTCTTGGAAACCGCCTCCCGCACCGGCGTTTCGGAAAGCATTGCCCTGGATACGATATGGTCCGGGGCGCCAAAGAAGCATCCAATAAGGGCGACGAGCAATCCTATATGATTGAAAATGAACCTGATACCTTTCTTCCGGCGGGTCAGTACCACCACAACGAGGTTGGCCATCAGCAGCATTGAAATGAAGATGAACCACCAGGTCCGGCAAATGTTCCGGAAGCCTGGAAACGTCGCTGCATCCGCATCTTGCCTTGTCAGTCCGAGAATGAGGCAGCAAATGAGAAAAGCTGCAATGAGGACGATGCTGGTGCTGCCGGATGCAAGCCATCTGGACAATGCCGACTCCGGTTTCTCCCTCCACAGGACCCACAGGCCGGCAAGGGAGGCGAAGAGCAGGGCGGCATTGACAGGGAATGCGAAAGCATTCGCCGGGAAGAACCCGGCGAATGCCTGTATAAGCAAGCCCGAAAGACATACCGTCAATGCTATCAGCGCACTCCTCTTCATACCTGATCCGTAAACGTACAAATATATGAATTTTCCGGGTTTGTTGTTTTTAGAAATTAAAATTATTGATCCGCACAACTATTCCGTCGCACCACTTATCTTATTGTGACTGTCGTTACGCCCGCAGGCCCGGGAGTCCAGGAGCAGCTCAGGGCATAGACTTCATCTATCTCCTTCCTGATTGCATCGCGGAGGATTCCGTCGCCGACACCGTGGATAAAGGATATTCTCATCCCCCTGTGCTTCATGTACTTGTGCAGGATGCACTTGAAATACTCCAGCTGATATGGCAGTTCAAAGCCCTTCGGGGCATCATATCCTGACGGAATCTTTTCTATGTGCAGGTCAATTGAAATTTCATTGGGAATGGCAGCCGGCCTGTCCCGCTCCTCTTTGCGCTTTTGTCCACCGCCAATGCTTTCAATCAGCCTGGAGTCTTCCGCCGCATCATTGACAATAAAGTCATTGAACCCGGCTTTGAAAAGCAGGCCGTCAATCTCTATCTCGACGCAGTCCTTGTGCACGTGGCGGAGTATTCCCCTGTCATTGGAATCCATCAATGTGACCGTACACCCGGGACAGAGGCCGCGTTCCTTCGCTGTCCTCTCACCTTCCAATTGTTCCTTCGGCTTATTGACTACCGTGCGGCTGCGCTTCTTTTGCTGCGGCACCGCATCTTCAGCCCCGGAGTCTTTCTTCTCCATTTTCTTCTTCAGCTCTCTCAAAGCCGAAAAATCATTGAACTTACCATTCATCCTTCATTGATTATCAAAATGACTCAAATTCCCTCTTCCCACTGCGCATCTTCAAGGAATTCCGACGGTAAATATAGATATCTTTTCCGGATCACTACACAACTTACGGAATCAAAATATTATCTTTGTCTGGACAAACTGACTTGGATGGTATGGAAACACCTGACATAGAGACTTCGACCCGGGAGGAGAGACTTGAATTCGTAAGGAAAGAGTTCAAGTGTCTTGGCAACTGTCCCATCTGCGGGAAGTGCAGTTTCCTCAGGGGATGCGAGGCAGAGGACCTCTATGCCGACTACATCGAAGGCCGCCGGTCATTCCGGGACATCACGGCAGAGCACAGGAAGATTGCCCACGACAAATGAACAGTACTGTTCAAACCGGAATGGCAAGATCCAAATACAGTAACAACAATTAAAGAATAGAAATCATGGAAGAAACAACATCAAAGGTTCTCGAGACCATGCGCAGCGCAGGCAAGCCTGTGTCTGCCGGTGAAGTAGCCACCCTTTCCGGACTCGACCGCAAGGAGGTGGACAAGGCATTTGCACAGCTCAAGAAGGATGGTGCAATCGTTTCGCCAGTCCGCTGCAAGTGGCAGCCTGCCGAGTAATATCTGGCCATCTAAAAAACGAGAGGAGGTCGTCAGTTTCGGCCTCCTCTTCTGTTAAGTGGATTTCAGCTAGCCCCTCCCGCCTGGGAACAGCAATGTCAGCCTGGTCTTCTGCACGTTGCGGCTGTCAGGCCCAATCATAATGTCGAAATCCCCCGGTTCGACAACGAATCTGGCCTCCAAAGGCCTGGATGAGCCGGCAAGATTGTATTGGTCTACCGAATACCAGCCAAGCATTTCCGGGGTAATGTCAAACTCGACTTCAGTACTCTCACCCGCCTTGAGGAACACCTTCCGGAAACCTTTGAGTTCCAATGCCGGACGGGTTTCTGATGACACCACATCCCGAATATAGAGCTGCACAACTTCATATCCATCATAATTACCTGTATTGCTGACAGTTACCTTTGCCTTCACAGGACTTTGCCGGGTCATGACGGAATCCGTGAGCGAAACGGACGAATATTCGAAACTTGTATAGCTCAATCCGTAGCCGAAAGGATAGAGAGGCTCGTTAGGGCAATCCATCCAGTTGCTTGCATATCTGCGGTAATCCTTGCTGTACGCATCGCGTCCGGTATTCTTCATATTGTAATACAACGGAATCTGGCCCACGCTGTACGGGAAGGACATTGTCAGTTTTCCTGAAGGGTTAACCTCGCCGAAAAGGACATCTGTTATCGCAGCGGCCGCCTCGGAGCCTCCAAACCAGGTTTCCAGGATGGAGGTCATATTCTCGTCCTCCCAGGAAAGTGTCATCGGACGGCCTGAGAAAAGCACCAGCACTATCGGCTTTCCGGTGGCGTGCAATGCCTTGAGCAGTTTTTCCTGACATTCAGGAAGCCCGATATCGGTACGGGAACCGGACTCACCGCTCATGTTCGCAGCCTCCCCCATTGCCGCAATCACCACGTCCGAATTCCGGGCTACTGCCACAGCCTCGGCAATCATGGCATCCAAAGGCCGGCCATCCCAATGACCAATATTCCCGGGAGAGACAATTGTTTCCAGCCTCTCATCTTCAAGAATGTTGCAACCCTTTGCATATCTGAGATTTACCCCATCCATCCCGCGCATTTGGTCAAGAAGGGACGGATAGTCTTCCCTGGCAGCGACGGCCCAGCATCCCTGATACTGGACACCCGCATCCGCAAGGGGTCCGACCAGGGCCAGCCTCTGATTCCTGCCGAGCGGGAGCAATTGTTTGCCGCCCGCCTGCCCGTTCTTGAGAAGGACAAAAGTGGAGGCGGCAATCCTTCGGGCCTCGGCACGGTTCTCATCCGTGTATATCCTCTGTTTTCTGGACGGGTCAAGATATTTGTACGGATCCTGGAACAGGCCAAGCTTCCATTTAGCCTCCAGAATGCGGCGGCAGGCGGTATTGATCTGCTTGATGCTGACCTCACCCCTTTCAAGCGCCTTGCCGAGGGTAATACAGCCTGCTGTCACCATGTCCATGTCCAGGCCGGCATTCAGGGACATCACGGCAGCCTCCTCCTTGGATTCCGCAGCCCTGTGATTGACCAGTTCACCGACGGCATTGTAGTCGGAAACGACAAAACCGTCAAAGCCCCATTGATTCCGGAGTACCTCGGCAAGAAGCCACTTGTTCGCCGTGGACGGGCAGCCGTTCAAATCATTGAAGGACGTCATCACAGAGGCGACACCTTCCTCGACGGCAGCCTTGTAAGGAGGGAAATACTCATTGTACATACGGGCAGGACTCATATCCACCTCACGATAATCCCTGCCGGACTCGGATGCCCCGTACAGGGCGAAATGCTTCAGGCAGGCCAGCATATTGCTGTCTTCAGTATAGCCACCATCGCCCTGATAGCCCCGGACCATGGCGCGCGCATAAAGGCTTCCCAGATACGGGTCCTCACCGAAGCCTTCGGCGCAACGTCCCCATCTCGGGTCACGGGCAATGTCAACCATAGGATTGAAAGTCCAGTTGATGCCGTCGGCCGTAGCTTCAATTGCGGCAATCCTTGCGGCAAGACGTGCATCCTCCGGGCTCCACGAGCAGGCAAGGCCCAATGGGATAGGGAATACGGTCTCGTGTCCGTGTATCACGTCCAGGCCGACAAGAAGCGGAATCCCCAAGCGGGACTCCTCCACTGCCGTTTTCTGGTATAAAAGGACATTCTCATATCCATACGTATTCAGTATGGCACCTACCTTCCCGGCCCTGATATCCTCAAGGACATTTTCACACTTCTGGTTTCCCGTGACAACGGAAGTGTTCGGGACAGACGGAAGATTCATCTGCCCCAGTTTCTCCTCAAGTGTCATGCGGGACATCAGGTCACTGATGAAGGAATCCATTTCCCGGTCAGCAGCATCTTTGCCGGAGCAGGAAGATACGAGCAGGGCTGCCAGGGCCAAAGCTCCTGCCCAAAAATGAGAATGTCTTTTCAATGTCATTTTTCTTTATTCAGTTTTTTGATTATTTCAATTTCTTCCGCTTTGTACGGAGTGCCGTCCGCATGGAGAATGTCGTGGAACCATAACTCCGGTTCGCTTCCGTCAGGATGTGGGTCTTCCCAGGAATATCTGGTATTCGTCTTGCCGGTTACCAATCCCCAGTTGATTGCCCCTACATTGTTCTTCCTGAGAAGAGGCATAATGGTGGCGAATGTACTGCCCTTGGTGCGGGCCATATATTCCGTACAGAACATAGGGCGGTTGAACACCTCGAGATACTTGATTTCCGCAGCGTGGACATCTTCAGGCGCATAGCAATGATAACTTATGACATCCGAATTCTGGAGCTGGAAAGCGTTGAGAGGAGCATAAGCCCTGTTCAGCATCCAGATTCCACAGGTCAAAGGCTGGCTTGGAAGACATTTCCTCGCAACCTCAAACACTTTCCTGACCAGCGGGAGGCTTTGTATGCCCAACTGGTTTCCTCCCGGCTCGTTGAACAGATCCCACATCAGGATACGGTCATCTTGCCCAAAGGTAGCCAAAATATCTGGAATATATGCCTCAATCATTGCATTTAGTTTCTCTTCGTCCTTCCTCAATGACATTGACGGGTCCCTGACCCAACCTGAATTATGAACGCCTGTCTTTGGCCCGGGCTGTTTTCCATAACGGGATTCAGCCTCCCAGCAATCATCGAAGAAAACGAACAGGGGCCTTATGCCATGGTTTTTACAAATATCGAGAAAAGACGACATCCGCTCTTTCAGCCCGTCCGGGTCATTCTGCCATACCACACTGCTGAGGAATACCCTGAGGGTATTGAAGCCCAAGTCTTCCGCCCATCCGAGTTCCTTGTCAATGCGATTTATGTCAAACGTATCGGCACTCCACATCTCTATCTGGTTGACAGCGTTTGACGGGATATAATTGACGCCTGAGAACCAAGGATTGGCTGCGCCCCAGGCATTTGCCTGCTCCTCGGTCCAGCGTCCAGCCGCATCATAAATCCGGATAACCGTACCCGGTGCGGAAATATCCCCCGGAGTAGCGGACATGGTGCCTATGCGGTTCAATACTTCTCCAGGAATAACCAGGCCCCGGTCACTGATTTTCACGGACTTGGAGATATCCACCGCCTTGTCTCCGGCCAGGTCCTGGGCAAGGACCCGGAATGTCTTTCCTTTGATGCCTGCCACCTTGAGGGTCAATGAGCCGAACACGCCAAAGACGCCGACCGGCTTGTAAATATCATCAATGTCAATGCTGACGTTTACCGCTTTGGCAATCCTGTCGCGGCCTATCCTGCGAGGGAGTGCTGATACGGCAGTCTCTCCGCCCGGATACCTGCTGCAAAGCAGATATGGACACTCATCAGAGGTGTCATCCGTCTCAGCCAAAGGCATATTGCGGCTCACCCTGGCCGGAGCGCTTGCCTTGACGGTATCCCCGACCTCGTGCTTGACCCAGGACTCTCCCCTGCCATAAATCCACCTGTCCGTAAAACGCCGGCTGTCAATCCTGGCATCGGACTGAACTCCGAACGGCTCGGCGATCCTGCTCCATCTCACCGCTCTCACGACCTCATCCAGCCTGATAAAGACATCCCTGTACCTGATCTTTGAGACAGTATTCAGGTCATTGCCGCTGACATTCAGGAATGGATGGCGCATAATGCCCATAGTACAGCCCAGTCCGGCTGCAATATAGACCTCATCCTCACAGTTGACAAGTCCCTTCACCCCGTCTTCTGCCTTGAGTGACAGCATTCTGGTCACCCGGTCAATAGTCAAAGGGACCGATATCACATCATCCACATCGTATGTCCTGTACACGTCACTGAAGGTAACGTATGGGCGAAGATTCTCCGTAGGCGTGGGGCCGATACAAGGTGCATGCTCAATCCAGAGTCCCGGGGCATATTTCTTTCCAAGCATCGTCATATTCCTGCGGTATTCCGCATTGTGTTCCTGTTTTCCCCAGTCAACTTTAAGATATCCGACCCCGGCCTTCCCGAAAGTCGAGAGCCTGTCAGCCCAGAACTCATCTGCGGACAAAGAACTCTCCGGGTCCTCATTTGCCGAGACCCACAGGCCCAGGCCTTTCCACCCCTTCGCCTTGACCTTGTCCGACAATCCGGTCATCCTTTCCTCCGCATTGCCGGTAATGGAAGGGAATCTCGTAGTATCCACCTCGTCGCGTCCATAACCCTTGTTGGCATTGACCGGAATGTCCCAGGAGTCATCCAGAAGGAAATACAAGTCCTTGCGGATTTTCGGAAAGAAGTTAATCCATCCCTGGCCCGGACCACTGCCGAAAACATTGTCTTCTGTCATCTCGGCACGGATATCATCATTGCCGCAATATGCGTACTGGGTGTTCCAGGTGCAATAATAATTCGGAGCCTTCGATGCCCCGGAAGGAACAAGGTTGAAACAGGTCATCTTCAATGGCATGAAAACCGGCCCGCCAAGCACTTCTTCCAGGGCCTCGTTCCAGCATCCGGCAATCCATTCACGACCTTCCGCATTGGGATGCACCTTGTCCGGGACATTCATTCTCTGCCAGTTGTAATTCCGGGCTATATTGACCAATCTTATCCTGTCGTCGCGATATCCGCCGACCAGACTCGCGATTTCACGGTTCAGTCCGGGGATATAGGAATATTTTGGGAGCTTTCCGGATGGAATCACCTCCGCAACTAGAATGACTGCGTCAGGATTGACGTTCCGGATTTTCCTTATAACTGACTTGTAGGCTTTTATGATTCCCTTAACTGGCCTGGTCGCAGCATCGTGATTGTGTCCGGCGTGGAACAGGACAATGTCCGCAGGATATCTGCGGTACACATCCTCAATCGTGCTATCGATAAACTCCACATCCTTTCCACACCAGCCGTAGCAAGGAATCGACTCATCGCCACAACGGCTCATCCGCGGCCCGATGAATTCCACATCATAGCCCTCCTCGAACAACATCCTCTTCAGCGGGGACAGGTATGAACCCTGTCCGTCAATACCCTCTGTTATTGAGTCGCCCAAGCCCAGAATCGTGAAATTCCGGGCCTGGCAACCAATAGAAAATATACAGAGGATAATAAATGTCTGTATTATTTTCTTCATCTATATGTATCAATAATTAATCTTCGTGAGTTCCTTCACATAGATTTCGCTCAATGACAGGAGCGTAACCGAACCGTCATAGGTTCCGATCAGCCTAATCTTGAGGAATCTTCCCCTTGCGCTGTGGTTCACCAGCTGGTCTTCAGTCATTGCCAGCCACTGAACCGACGAGCCTTTGACGAGGTTTTCATCAGCGGCGATCTTTGTCCAGGTGTTCTGCGACGGATTCCCGTACTCCGTGAAATCGTATCCATCGATACCTGCAGCCGGGGTGAACTTGAACTCGGCGTCATCAGAAACATAGAACTCAACGCTCTTGGTATCCGTGATTCCGGCATTGTTAGGACGTCTGTTCAGCAAACCTATTGCTGCAACATCGCACGACTTCTGCATGTCAATGACAATGGAAATCGCACAACGGCGGCCCTTGAAGGCATGGAACTCCGTGAAATCATAATCATAGTCGTCCTTGCCTGCTTCTACGCCTGACCTGTCCTGGACAAACGGCTCCCACCACTGGAAGTTGGAGTACCAACCCTTGTCCTCGACACCGTCAATTAGGTATTTTACATTGTATGTATCACCGAGATACAGGTCACCCTGACCGTTGTTGCTGTGTTCATAGGCCCTTGAACTGTTACAGAAGAGTATCTTGAACTTGGTCTGGTCCAGTTTGTTGAATTCGAACCGGCCAGGAGCGGATACAATCAGGTAAATAGGATTGTCAATGAGTTCGAGATTGTCATCAGAAGTGACATTGACCTTTATCGGAAGCAGGTACTGGGCATCCTCCTCAAGAACAGTCTTGTCAATGGTGAGTACAATATCACCTGACAATTTCCCGGAACCGAGTTCCGCATCTGCGACTGAGTAGGAATCGGCAGGGAGCAATGGATAAGAGGTCTTTCTGTCAATGTTGTATTCATCGCAGCGGTCCTGGAGATTGTCCAGTTCCACGCTTACCCTGACATTGCCCGAATAGCTGTCACAGAATACGAGATTTACAGGGATATGATATTCCGTAAGATCCTGCTTCAGTGTCAATTCTTCTTCCTTTCCGGTCACCAGGACGGCCGGCTCCGGTACAGTCTTCCCGAGAACTCCGTTCGTGATGGAAATGTCCTTGATGACAAGGTGGGGCATGCCGTTTTTGGAAAGTTTCGGATTGAGGTGGTAAGCCAGTTTCAGATTGCCGTCCAGGTCTTCGAAAATGCATCCGTGACCGCCGTCATAGTTGTTGATTACGCCAAGATGCTCCCAAGGTCCCTCAATGTTGCCGGACTTGGATACAGCCTGTCCTACAGAATACCAAATGTCCTGGTCATTCCCCGGCTGCTTGGCATAATGTGACCAGATGCAAATCAGGCTGCCTGAAGCGGAATCTCGCCAGAGCATCGGTGCATCTGCAAGATAGACATCCTTGCCGTCACGCACATCCACGGCGCAAGCGTATTGGGAGGATGAGCCATTGAACAAGAGCACCGGTTCTCCTACTGTAGATGAAAGTTCATCATCCAACTTGTAGGCATAAACACCTGCATCATAACCTTTACCGGTAATCTCAGTCGCCGCCTCCTTGCAATACACAAGCCAAGGAGTACCCGTCTCGTCCACATAAAGCGACCCGTCAATATTCTGCGTAACTGTCTCAGGAATCAGATTCACCTGCTCCCTGTTCAATGGCCAGACACACCCTTCCGGGCCATACTCGCCCTTGAAAACAGTGTTACATTTCTGGGAAGTGAAATCATCTGCACCTCCATTCGGGGAAACAGCCGTCGCAATGCAATAAATATTGTCCTTCCATTTGTACATGTCGGCAGCCCAGTAAGAATAGTCGGAATAAATCCCGCTGACATTATAGACAGCGCCGAGATCCCTCCACATTTCCAGGTCGCGGCTCTTGAAAACCTTGATGCCGCCGGCCACGACCACCGGGCAATAATAGGCCTGTTTGTCCTTGTCGACATAGATGAACGGATCCCTGTACTCCATCTCCGCACAACTGATGTTGTAAAGGGATTCAGAGTCATTCACTTCCGTGTGAATAACCGTGTAGTCTTCCGAGTAGCATCCGCAGAACAATGCCATTGATGCAGTCATCAGACCGATTGTCTGTATTCTAATATTTGATTTCATATCAGTATTATTCCTTTTCAAGAGTAAAACCCCAATTATATTTCTGGTTGTCCGGCGCTGTGGAATCTCCGGCTCCGGCTTTCATAAGTTCTTTCAGTTCAGGGAAATGAGTCGTATATACGTCCCGTGGGAGGCAATCATTCCTGTGACATACCGAGGCTGCCATTCCCACGACTTCTCCTATCATTCCGGTCGTCCTCATGACCCTGACTGTCCCCAAAGCGATGTGAGTCACGCTGATATCCCTTCCTGCCATGAACAAGTTGTCCACGTTGCGGGAGTAGAAACATCTGTAAGGCACGGCATAGTGATAGATTCTGTCACCGAGGCTGATAGCCTTGAACTCATTGCCCGGGAACCATTTCCCGTTTTCAGGGTCAGGATAGTGAAGGTCAATATCCCAGGTCGTAGTAACGGTCCCGTCCTCGTATGGGATTCGCTCCTTTACATCCTGTTCTGTCAGCACGTGGTCCCCTATCAGGCGTCTCGATTCACGCTTCCCGTAAATATAGGCCACCCATCCGAGACTCCTGTTCTGCCATTTCTGATTGTCTTTCAGATGATTCTTCAGATAGCTCCAGTTGGAGTAAATCACAAGAGTGGCATAATCCCTGATCCGCTCCGCATCCTTTATCGGGTCTTTGCCGATTCCGGTCTCCCATTCCCAGTCGCCTTTGAATACCTTCTCGCAGCTTTCATCATTGAATTCGAGCCCATAGTGGAACTCCGGAAATGCCGAAGGCTTCTTGTCATCAATTGAGTACCACTGGACGGAACTTCCCATTGTCATCATATCGGGAGTTTCAGGAGCGCTTTTCTCATTGAACTGAGCCTTGCTTTCCCTTCCGATGAGATAGTCGGCTCCGGCAAGATAACCTATGGTGCCGTCACCAGTGCAGTCCGCAAACAGAGGGGCGGTGAAAATATGCCTCGCTCCTGTCATGATATTCTGTGTGACAACGCTTTTTATCCTGTTGCCGGATTTGATGACGGAATTGGCATGCTCGCATAAATGCAGGTCAATGTTCTCGTTTGACCTTATCCACTCCAGCTTTTTCTCATCCTCATACACGTATGCGGGGCGGGAATTGCCACCTTCCTTCGGCCCGAATTCCTTGAGCATGTTTCCAAGGTTAGGATAAGGGGCCTTGTTTATTCGGCCTCCAAGATGGACTCTGCTTTCGGAACTGTTGTTTCCCCCGAGAACGGGACGGTCCTGGATCAGGGCGACCTTGAGACCGAGCCTGGCAGCCGACATTGCTGCGCACATACCGGCCACGCCTCCGCCGACAACGACAAAATCATATTTGAGGGTCTCCGGCTTAGGCATCTTCAATGCCCTGGTACGGAATCTCTCCAGCTTCCCGGCATCGGAAGGGGGCACATCATTGTTCTTCGTGGTGAACCAGATGGCGTCACATCTTCCTTCAAATCCCGTAAGGTCCTGGAGGGCAAGAGTCTGCCTCTTGTCTGTGATGCTTACCTTGCCGGCATGCTGCCACATCCATTCATCGCCAGTGTCGCCAAGAACCGTGTCAAGAGTGATATTTCCTACCTTGAGCCTGAATTGTCCGGGACCTTTTCCGTCAAACCAGGGTCCTGTCCAGTTATATGTCCTGACATAGACATTGTATTCGCCTGTGGCAGGGAATTCCACCTCAGTCATCGCATCCTCCACCTTTACACCCATGCCGTGGGCAAGCAGATATGGAGAGCCCATCAAGTCCATGAACTGCTGGTCAACGCTCCAGCCGCCGTGATTCTTGAAACTCTCGGCCTCCACGAGAAGGCTAGCAGCAGGAGACTTGAATGAAGCAAGGCATGCAAGGACCAGGCAAAGGCCGGCATTTCTTATATATGAACTAATCCTCATCGCTTAGTATCCGACATTTTGAGTCAACTTGTTATTTATAAGAATCTCCTTCGACGGGATAGGCCAGAGATACTGCCTGTCGTGCCATTTCTTGGCGGAAAGGGCCTGTATGTAACCCTTCTTCTCCATGGCGGAGAAATCCGGAATACCTTCCTCGTCAATTTCAGGAGTCATAGGCCAGAACCACGGAAGACCGTTGTTGATGAGCTTGTCAATCACGCTCTGGGCCGGGTAAAGCATGCCATAGTTCTTCTTGGACATTACCTTGGAAGCTATCCTCCAGCGGATAATATCGCTGTACCGGAGCCCTTCGTTCGCAAACTCCATCCTCCTTTCGGTTCTAACTATCTTTCTCAGTTCAAGCCTGTCAGTGGTTGTGACAGCAGGATAGGCTGAAGTATTGTCGAAGGTGGTTGAATAAGCACGTGCACGCACCTGGTTTATCGCATTCAGTACGCTTTCATCTATATCATCCATCTCAATCTTGGCCTCGGCGTACATCAGGAGTACGTCAGCATACCGGATGATGATTTGGGTCGGCTCGGACTTCCTTCCATTCTCAAGCCAGCTTTCATCGACACCCTTCTTCCAGAGCAGTCCGTTGAATGAGGCATACTGGAAAACTCCCCTGGAGTCCTTGTTGCTAACCACTTTGCCCATCTTGTCCTTTACCTCCTTGACAGCCGGATGAGGATTGTACTCATAGCCGCAATGCATTGAGCCGAAAGGAACTATGGTCATCGAGCAACGCGGGTCCCTGTTCTTGAACGGATCATTCTTGTCATAAAGAGGAGACTCGTCGATAGGCTTGCCGTCGGTACAGGTGAATGAAGCCAGCAGGTCCCAGCTTGGACACCACCAGGCGTTTCCCGATGCGAGTCGGGACAGGAGTTCCCAGGCAGGATAATAATATCCGAGTTCAATGGAACGCGGGATTCCGAGGATATACTCCGTCGATACCTTGGTAGTCTGCAGGAAGAGTTTCTCGAATGAAGGCTCCAGCGCATAAACATTGAGGTCCATACAAGCCTTTGCTGCTTCAGCCGCAGTCTCCCAATCTCCCATCCGCAGTGCGAAACGGGCCTTCATTGCCATCGCAGTCCCTTTTGTCGCCCTTGACGCATAGTATTCAGTTTTCTCCGGAAGGCCTGCGATTGCCTTGTCAAAGTCCTCATACACAAGCGGAATAAGGGTACTTTTAGGAGTGCGCTCCATAGTAAGTGCATCCTCGATGCTGACCATGTTGTCAACATAGACGACATCGCCGAATTTTTCAATCAGCATACTGTAGAAGGCAGCCCTGAGGAAATAGGCCTCAGCCCCGAAACGGTCGACAAGCCTCTGTGGAATACCGGAATCCAGTCCGCGCTGCAGGTTCATCAGCACTACATTAGCCCTGCCGATTCCCTTGTATTTATTGTCCCAATAATCCACGACCTCCTGCGTCTGTCCATTGACTGTAGCATTGGAAAAACTGGTCAACACCTGTCTCTTGACAAAATCATCAGTCCAGCTTTCATCATCGGCAGTCCACATTCCGGACTGATACATATTCTTCAAAGATGCTTCAAACTCATCTTCGGTGGTAAACCAGTTCTCGGAAGAACCCTCTGACAAGGGATTCCTGTCCAAATCGTAGCACGATGATGCGGCAAGCCCGAGCATCGCGGCCAATATCGGAGTAATTATTTTATTCAATTTCATAATTAACTGATTATTAGAATGTTATTTCAGCACCCAGAAGTACCGTGGTAGTAATAGGATAAGAAGTCGGGCCGACCTCCGGATCCCATCCCTTCGGATATTTGCTTATTGAGAACAAGTCCGTGGCGGTGGCATAGAACCTGAGCTTCTGGATAAATGCCTTCTTCGTAATACGCTCCGGCAATGTGTAGCCGAGCATCACGTTCTTCAACCTGAAGTATGCACCGTTGAAGAGCCAGTAGTCGGACATGCAATAAACGCCGTTCTCATTGGCATTGGTAAGACGAGGATACTTTGCACGGGCATTTTCCTCATCGGTCCTGAAACTGCTCCAGTATTTGCCGTCAAGCACAGCCGGAATATTTCCGTAATTGGCAATCAGCGGCTTTATCATCATGTTGGTCATCCTTGATTTCTGGAGGCCGACACCCTGGAACGACATTGAGAAGTCAATTCCCTTGTATCCCAGATTGATGTTTCCGCCGTATGTGTAACGCGGCAATGAGCCTCCCAGGAGCACGCGGTCGTATTCAGGAGTAATCTTTCCGTCAGGCACACCGTTCGGACCCGAGATATCCTTGTACTTTATATCTCCGAGCGAGGTCTGGTTATTGAGCTTCGGAGCATAATCCAGGTCTTCCTGGGTGAGGAACAATCCGTCAGACACATATCCGTACCACTCATTGAATTCACTTCCCTGGAGCTTGACCTGGTCGCCCAGGAATTCAGTTCCGCCGAGGTCTCCCATCACTGACTTGAAGTCGGAAAGGTTGAAATTGATGCCGTAGAAGAAATCACCGACATTGTCCTTCCACCCGAGCGTCAGCTCAAAGCCCTTGGTCTTCATGTCACCGGTATTCTTCTCCGGATTGCCATATCCGACGTAGTCGGGAATTTCCACGGCCAGGAGCATGTCCTTGGTCTTCTTGTTGTAGTAGTCCGCAGTGAGAGACAGACGGTTGTTGAGGAAATACATATCAAGGCCGACATCTATTGAATGTGTCGTTTCCCAGGTAATATTCTCGATGACATAGTTGCGCTGGGCAGCAGTCATCTCCTCGACAGCTTCACCCTTGCTGTTCACAAACAGGCCACGGCCCGTATTGATAAGGGACTGGTAAGGGTAATTTCCGATACGCTCATTTCCCAAGGTACCGTAGGATACACGCAGCTTCAAGAATGAAATGGACTCTTTCCCAAGCTTGAAGAAAGGCTCCTCGCTCAATACCCAGGCTCCTGATACTGACGGGAACATTCCCCATCTGTATTTCTTTGCGAATCTTGAGGAACCGTCCCAGCGGCAGTTGGCCTGGAGCAGGTATCTGTTCTTGTAGTTGTATGTCAGGCGTCCGAAGTAGGAGCGCAATGCGGTTTCGTAAGCATTTCCGGAGTCGAAGACTTCATTGTTAGGAGCCACGTCCATATAAGGGAAATCGCTCAGTTCGAACTTGTCTTTCGTGGCAGTCAGCCCCTCATAGAAATAGTAGTTTGTCTCGTAACCCGCCATCACGCCCAATGTATGGCCATTGAAAGTCTCGTTATAGTTTGCGAGGAACTGCACATTGGTACTCTTGCTGTCATTCCTGTATTCGGACAGCCTTGTCGAGGCAATCAGATATCCTCCAATGACATCCGGGTCTTCAGCCGTGGTCCATGGAAGTTCTTTCTGGAAACTCTTCTGCTTGGTTATCACAAAATTCGGAGCAAACACTGCCGAGAAGCGGAGTGAAGGAATAGGGCTGATGTCCACCTGGGCCTTGCCCGAGAACTGGAAGACATCCTTTTTGTTGAAACCGCCTTGATTTACCAATGCGTAGATATTGGCACCCTTGCCGTCCGCAATCCTGCCGTCCTGCCAGGTGGCAGCATAAATTGGCGGGAGATATCTCACCAAGGTATATGGGTCAGTTACAGGACTGTTTGCCTCTTTCTTGTTGAATGAGAAATCAATGCTGGCGTGCAGCCACTTGGTGATGTTGATATCATTATTGACTTTCGTCATGAAACGGCTGAAATCCAAGCCGTTATACAGGCCGTCGGTCTTGTTGTATGTAAAGGAGGCATTGGTGCGGATAGCCTTTGAACCGCCGGAAATATTGACCCTGTGCATACATCTCAATGCGGCATCCGACAATACGAGATTGCGCCAGTCCGTGTTCGGATAGTTGTCCGGATCGGTCTTGTTGTACTCCAGCCAGTTCTCCACCTGGTCCTGGGAATAAGCCTGGTACAATCCTCCGGAAGGGTTGTCGTTATAGCGCAGCTCATTCGTCATCTCAAGATACCTCGTCAGGTCCACGAAGTCAACATTCGATGTAGGAATCTCATAGCCGTATTCAACATTGTATGTAATGTTGATACGGTCCTGGGCGCCCCTCCTGGTAGTTATGAGAATCACACCTGCGGCTGCCCTTGAACCATATATGGAGGCCGAAGCAGCATCTTTCAGGACAGATATGTTCTCAATGTCCTCGGGACTTACAGATGACATGTCGCCAGGTACACCGTCAATGATGACAAGCGGGGTCGAGTCTCCGATTGTGGTGATTCCCCTGACCTTTATGTCACCGCTCTCCTTGCTTGGCTCATTGCTGCTTCTTGTGACAGTGACACCGGCTATTGCACCCTGGAGCGAGGCGGCGACTGAATTGGATTTCCTGCCGGCAATGGTTTTCCCATCGACAGAACCGACAGAACCGGTAAGGTCCACCTTCCTTGCGGTACCGTATCCGATGACCACAAGTTCTTCCAATGTATTGGTATCTTCCTGAAGGACAATATCCAAATACTGTCTTCCGCGAGTTTCGATTTCCTTATCCACATAACCGAGATAGGAAGCGACCAGGACAGCCTCCCTGGAAGGTATTTCCAGATTGAAAGAGCCGTCCATATCAGTAATGACGCCGGTGGTCGTGCCCTTGATCATAAGGCTGGCACCGATCAGGGGCTCCCCGTCTGCGCCGTACACCTTTCCCTTGATCTGCATAGGACCATTCATTGACCCCTGCGCCACAGCATTCTGTTCCGAACCCGTACGGAGAATCTTGATGTATCTTCCTTCAAGGCTCCACTTGAGGCCCTGCCCGGAAAGAATATTCTCAAGAACCTGTGACACAGCCGTATCCTGATAATCCAGGGATACCGGCTTTGCCACATCGACATCTGATGTGTTGTAAACGAAAAGGTAACCTGTCTGGGATTCAATGTCTTTCAGAACCTGACCGACAGTTGTTGAAGGAGAAACTATTGTCACCTTCTTCGACTGGGCTCCCATATCTGTAGAGCACAGTATGAATGCGGCAATAATGCCGATTCCGGCAAGTTTCCGCATCGCTGGTAGGAATTGGTTGGTAAGAAAACTCATAAAATATATTTTTGGTATCAATTTTAGGGTTAACGTTATTGTATAACGATTTACCCGGCTGCTACCCTAAAATGAAAATCAAAAAAAAATGAGGCTGACCCAAAAGCCTCTTAATTGTCCTCCCGACTACGCACTGCGTGCGGCACTCGACATGACAGGCTTTTGGGTCAGCCCCCTGCAAATGTATAATTCCGGGATTACCTGACCCGGATTACCCTTTCATCGATATCAAACTCATAGCTGAGATTCTCTCCCATTAGAAGAACATCCATAATGCAGTCAATTCCATCGGAGGTCATGAACTTGCAGGTTGAATGCCTATCCAGGATTTTTTTGTCCTCTACTTGGAAAGAAACCTGGTAGTATGTTTCCAGTTTTGAGAATATTTCCGAGAACGGAGCATCTTCAAATGACAGAATCCCCTTCCGCCAGAGCAATGCGTCATAATCTGACAACTCCGAGGTCACAAGTCGGCCGCCAATCTCCTCCGCTTTCATGTTCGGAGTCAGGATGACATTGACTTCATTGCCGTCACAGACCTCGACCTTACCTTCCACAAGGGAGACAGACCACTCAGGGACACCGGCATAAGAGGAGACATTGAATTCCGTACCAAGGACCTTCACGTCATAACTCTTGGTATGTACAACGAAAGGCCTGTCAGTATTCTTCGCTACCGAAAAATACGCCTCCCCGTCAAGTTTGACCTCACGGGTCCTGCCGTTGAAACCTTCATTGACATCAAGCCGGCTCCCGGAATTGAGCCACACAAGCGTTCCGTCCGACAATGCAAGCTCGGTCCGCTGGCCCAAAGGGGCAAAAACAGACATTGACCGGTCCTGCTTTCCACGGCCGAAAAACAGGAATGAAGCGGAAAAGCCGACCAGGAGCAGGAAAGAGGCAGCTATTGACAATGTCCGCATTGCCACAGTCCTTCTTCTCTGTTTACGGCTCTCTTCAGGGTCGAAACCGGCTCCCCATATGGCCTCATCATTGAGACGGCGCAATATCTCCAGTTCCTTCATATTTTCAGGGTCCTCGTGGGCCCACCGCATGATCTCCTTTATCTGTTCATCAGTGGCCTGTCCATTGATGTATCTGTACAACAACTCTTTATCCATAAATATCAGTGTGGATGGTAATCAAACTACTTAATGTGGTATTTCCTGAGAATCTTGAGAATTGGCTTCTCAATGGACCTCTCCCAGAGCGAGTAGCCATTGTCATTGGGATGCACGCCGTCAGCGGTAGAAGACTCTCCATTGTGCAGGGCTGCATCAGGCTTGATGTAATAAACATCCTTGTACTCCCTGCATATTTCCGCCATAAGGCTGTCCGACAGGGCGCGGCGTCCACCGAACTCCTTCTGCGCAGAAGTATCGAAGTTCTCCATTTCCCAATAAATCGTGCGCTGCACTATGATAGGCTTGCCCGGATGGGCCTTCACCATCCTGTCAATGAAAGGACGGAGACGCTCCTTTATCATCGGGATATTCGGATTGGAGAACGGGTCGAACACGTATGCATCCGCATCGACTTTCTCGAGGACATCTGCGAAATAAGGCTGCATCTTGCAATTGCCGCTGAATCCGAGTGTAATCGGCTGCAGACCTGTACGGCGCATAAACTGCACCGGATACGGCATGCCCGAGCGGGCCGTGCTTATGCCGTGCGTGAAACTGCTGCCGTGGAATACAATTTTGTGCCGGAAAGGAGATTCCATAGGGTCAATGTGGGTGGCTCCGGACACGCAGACCTTGCAGGATTTGATATCTGTATATAGTGGCAGATAAAGCAGGCACTCCTTTTCACCGGGGGCCATGCTTTTGACAATAGTCCGGACTGTCTCCTTGTTCCTGTGATCACGTGAAAAGTCACTCATCCCGGCCCAAATCCATTTCCCGTCCTTCCTGATATACAGGTCAAAACCTCTGTACGAGCGATATGAATCCCCGCTCGCCTCATCGAAGTCCATCTTCACGCCTATGGCATCCGCATCTGTTGTAAACAGGACTGCAAGACCAGCTGCACAACGGCATTGCATATTCTCACTTCGGCTGAAACCCTTGAACCGGCAGGTATCAATCCTGTGGTAAGGATTGGGGGTGTCGTAGAATGCCTTGCCCACGAGATTGAGATCCGAAGCCTCTACTTCGAGATTCCAAACCGGATTTTGTGCAAAAAGTGAAAGAGGCATAAGCAATATGCCGGCCAGCAACAGCAACTTCTTCATCTCTTCTATCTTGTATCTGTATTAAAAATCCAATAACACGAACAGAATAAACAACTTGAGGTAGTCCTTCAATGCGACTTTCAGTGCCTTCAGCACCTTGGTAATATGGTATTCAATATTCTTCTCCGAGAGACCCATCTCCTCCGCTATCTCACAATTCTTCTTCCCATAGACCCGGCTCCTGATGAAAATACTTTTAGTCCTTGCCGTCTGCCCGTTCAGGACATTGTTGACAATCCCCCGGATTTCTCCGGATACCACAGAATCATGCTCATACCTGTCCAATGATGAAATCTTGAAATCAAGGTCCTGGAGTTTCCACAATGACACCTCGGCAAGGGTCTTCTGCTTGATTCTCTGATGCTTCAGATAGTCCAGACAGAGATTCCTCACAATAACGAACAGCCAATTGTGAAGCTCCGCCCCAGGATTTTCCTTCAGATGAATCCACAGTTTCACCATGGAATCTGCTGCAATATCCTGCGCTACCATTTCATCATTTACATACGACCTCGCGAAAGCAACGATTCTTCCATAGTATTGCCGGTAGTACTCGTCAAATTTCATTATGTGGGCGCTCAAATTAATTCTGCAATGGAATTACGCACAAAAGTACAAAAAGAATTTAAATGCGCACAATCAGTCCGAAAGAAATGGCGGGCAAACCATATTCTTGATATCCGGTGTGTAAGCCATGTGCGTTCCAGAATTACCATTGCGATGGCCGTAATGTCCGATAAGTTCCTTCATCTATTTCATAACGACAATTCAATCGGATTGTCCCAGCGGCAGCGGAGATACCAGGTACCGCACCCGGAAAACCTGTCGTAAATTACTGACCACAAGGTGAATTTGTCATACGATGCCTGCCTGGCAGCATCCTCAGCACTGCGGGTATCAACAGGATGGAGACTGCCAATGCGGCTCATCCTGTTATGGGACTCGGCTGTCATCGGGTGTTCACGAGACTCCCAGAGACAATGATTTGTAACAACCGGGGCAGGTGTGATGTGCATCATCCCGTCTTTCCACTCAACAGCGACAGAATTGTCAGTATCGGATATCGCAAGATGGTGCGCCTGGCCGATAGATGGATGGACATCATACTTTGACAGCAATGCAACGGCCTCATCCACCGAAGCGGCATAATCAAGAACGAGCCTGATCGCCCCGACAATGGTAAGGTCAGGTTTTTCCGTATCAATGCAAGCCGCATCGCCATCCATTTCAATCAGGTCAGCGACACAGACTCCCTTTTCGTTCATTCCGTCAAGCGGTATATAGGCTGTGGCCAATGCCATAAAACCGTCCATTCCCGCAACAGGGTGCCAGTCGGGGCCGTTGCCAAGGAAGGCAAACGTACTGGTAGATATTGACTTATAGCCATCATCCGGTTCGGTCTTGACTATCACCAGATTCTGCCCGGCATCCTCGAAATCAAAATTGCGGGCGAAAACTCCATCCCCCTGAAAAGAAGTACAGCCTGCTTCGACGGCAATGTCCTCCGACACTGGCATCTTCATATATCCCTTGGAAAGAAACTCCGCGATGTAACGTGCCGCTTCAGCATCAGTCTTGGCGCCGCCTTGCTCAAGAAACCCCTTGAATCCGTAATCACCCTTGAAAGTGAATGTGTAAATGCCCTCATCAATCATTCTGAGGCTCCGGATAGCATTGATTTCATCTCCGAAGAGTTTCCATCCGCCATAGACAAAAATACCTGCTCCAATCAAGAGAAGGAACAGCAAAGAATACAGTAACTTTTTCATTATACCTTCGTTATGACAACTTTGCGAAGTTACGACATTTATGTTGAACTTCAATATTGTATACAGATTCCACAAGCAATTTCTTTTGTTTCCACGATTAGTGCGATGATTTGTAAAACCAAAATAGTATATTTGCCGGTACACGAAGCCGATATCTGGCACACACTTACGAAGCCTAATAGCACAAAATATGAAACGCATACTCGTATCCATCATCTTCGCCGCCGCAGTTCTGAATGCCGGCGCCAAAAACATCACTGTCAACACCCCTAATACCACACTGCTACTGACGGCAGAGCAGGACAAGGCCGTGTACGTCCAGTATTATGGAGACCGCCTCGAAGACACCTCCCAGGTAGTGAATGCGCAGATTCGCAAGACTCCGGCCTATCCTTGCTTCGGATACGGCAAAGAGTTTTTCAATTCAATTGCGCTGAGCGTGGTGCATTCGGACGGCGACCTGGGAACTGACCTCCGTTATGTCAGCGACAGTTACAATGAGAAAGACGGGATACACGACTGGGTAATCACCACGAAAGACAGCAAGCACAATTTCGAAGTAGACCTCTGCTACAGGACATACGACAACTGCGACGTGCTGGAAATGTGGACCGTGATTCGTAACGGGGAGAAGAAGCCGGTTACCCTAGAGAAGTTCGCCAGCGCAGCCCTGCCTTTCCGCCAGGGAGATGTCTGGGTGAGCCATGTTCACGGGAAATGGGCATCCGAGGGATATCTGACAGAAGAACCGCTCAACAAAGGCGTATTCGAAGTCAGCGACATCGCATGCCCGAAGAATGCATTCCTGAACCGTCCGAACATAATGCTCTCTCTCGATGGCAAGCCGAAAGAGAGCAGCGGCCGGACAGTGGGAGCCGTGCTTTGCTGGAGCGGCAATTTCAAAATGACAGTCAACACCAATTTCGAGTCCTACCATTACCTCGTGTGCGGAATCAACGAGACCGGAAGCCGTTACACTCTCGGGAAAGGAGAAAGTTTCACCACACCTGTCCTTGCAATGGTTTATTCCAATGAAGGCAAAGGCGGCGTCAGCAGGAACTACCACAGATGGGCCAGGCTGGACGGCAAAATCCATAACGGGCAGGCCCTGCGCAAAACCCTCCTCAACTCCTGGGAAGGCGTATATCTCAATGTAAGCCAGGACGGAATGGAGAAAATGATGGATGGAGTCCAGGCTCTCGGCGGAGAACTTTTCGTAATGGATGACGGCTGGTTCGGCGGCAAATACAAGCGCAGCGTCGACAACTGCGCCTTGGGAGACTGGGTGACCGACAGGGAAAAACTGCCTGACGGTGTGCCTTCCCTGCAGAAAGCCGCTGAAGAAAGAGGTCTCAAATGGGGCATCTGGATTGAACCGGAAATGACAAATACCCTCAGCGAACTCTATGAGAAACACCCGGACTGGGTAATATGCAATCCGGGACGCGATTTGGTCTGCGGACGTGGTGGCACACAGCTCATACTTGACCTCAGCAACCCGGCAGTACAGGATTTCGTGTTCAAGGTGGTGGACGACATCATGACGGAAACACCTGGGACCTATTACATCAAGTGGGACTGCAATATGGAGGTATACTCCGTCGGTTCGTCATACCTGAGCGCCGACAGGCAGAGCCATCTGTATGTAGACTATCATCTCGGCCTCATCAAAACCCTTGAAAGAATCCGGGCCAAATATCCTGACCTTGTAATCCAGAACTGCGCAAGCGGCGGTGGCCGCATCAATTACGGGCTGATGCCTTATTTCGATGAGTTCTGGACAAGCGACAATACGGATGCGGAGCAGCGTCTCTTCATCCAGTGGGGAACTTCAATGTTCTTCCCTACTTGTGCTATGGCACAGCACGTCAGTGCCTCACCGAACCATCAGACAGGCCGGAGCCTGCCCCTCAAATTCCGTTTCGACGTGGCAATGACAGGCCGGCTCGGAATGGAGATGAAGCCTTCAGACCTCAATGAAGAGGAATTCGAATTCGCAAGGAATGCTTTCAGCACATACAAGGAAATCCGCCCGATAGTACAGCAGGGAGACCTGTACAGGATACTCTCCCCGTATGAGGACCACGGCTTCGCAAGCGAAATAATCGTTGCCGGGGACAAGTCGGAGGCAGTATTCTTCGCCTACAAGTTCCGCCAATACGCAAACCAGCAGGATTGGCCGGCATTCCGTTTCGACGGACTTGACCCTGATGCAAAATACACTCTCACGGAGCTCAACAGAATCGAATCTCCTGAAGCCTGGGAAGGGAAAACCTTTACCGGAAAATTCCTTATGAACACCGGGCTTGAACTCAAGCTGAAAGGAGTATATTCAAGCTGCGTGATTAAATGCACCGAGGTCGGGAAATAGCGCTCATTTCGAGAAGGAAGGAGGCATGGAAGCAGTCGCCCATTTGCGGTCCGGCTTTTCAGACGTATTGTACTCAAGCATGCCTCCTTTCTCGATTTCGGAGAAATCCACCCACGCCCTGTCACGATACTGACCATTGACCTTCAATGATTTCGTAAAAATTCTGGTCTCGGAGCCTCCTTTTATCACCAGATCTCCACCCGGCAGATGCATCAACACATTCTCAAATAAAGGAGTATTCAATGTGAAACCGCCCACACCCGGAATCATCGGATAAAGTCCAGTGCAGGCGAAAACATACCAGGCACCCATAGTTCCAAGATCATCATTTCCCGGAAGACCTCCTTCCCCGACATAGTACAATTCATTCAGAATCCGGTTGATGACAGCGGAAGTCTTGTCCGGGCGGCCTACCCAGTTGTAAATCCAGGGAATCTGGAAGCCCGGTTCATTTCCACCTGGGAACCAGTCGTCAAACGGTGAGGCGTCAACCCGGCGGAACAGTTCGTCAAGCCTTTCCTCAGCCATCTCCTTGCCACCCATAATGTCTATCAGGCCTCCGATATTGAACGGGACCATCCAGAAATAAGTCTTGTATGTAGCCTCGTCATAATCCTTCCAGTCATTCGTAAAGGGTCTCCAGTTACCCTCATCATCACGGCATTGCAGCCAGCCTGTCTCCGGATTGTAGAGATTCTTCCACGAGGCCGCCCTGCCTGCATAGGCTGCAGATGCAAAAGCATCGTTGCAGGCATCCAATGCAAACCTGCTGATGGCGAAATCCGTGGTCGTGTATTCAAGTTGAAGAGAAGCATAGGTATAGCCCTTCTCCAGATAATCCTTGAGGTAAGGCCGGACCTCTACTCCCTGGCATTTCAAGCCGTATGTCTCACCGGACTTCCGCATAAGGCTGAACACCGGATCAGGCAGGTAATTCCTTGCGCCGAAAGCCCATGCATTGGCTATCAGGGCAGAAGTCGGCTCACCCTGCATGATGCCGGTCTCGATCCCGGACATCACCCATCTTGGGAAGGCCCCGCCTGCCTGCTCGGCAAATCGCTGATGAGAGACGACAATATCCGAAGCCACTTCCGGCTCCAGCATTGCAAGCAGCTGGATCTGAGTGCGATAAGTATCCCAGTTACTGAAATTAGTATAGGTTGTCCTCCCTGAACGGTGAATCTCCCCGTCAGCCCCGGCATATTCCCCGTTGACATCATTGAAGATATTCGGATGCATGTAAACGTGGTACAGATGAGTATAGAACTGGATTATCCTTGATTTGTCAGTCCCCTTGACCTCAATCTTCGAGAGGCACTTGTTCCACGCCGCCTCCGCTTCTGCCCTCACCTTGTCGAAATCCCATCCGGGATTCTCCGCCTTGAGATTCTCCTTGGCATTATCAACTGACACATAGGAGATTGCAAATTTATAGCCAATTTTCCTGCCGGTATTCCTGAAAGTAAAATACACTCCGGAATCTTCTCCTTCGGCAAATGTGGAGCCTTGCCTGAGCCGGTCTTTTTTCCAAGTTCCTGATATTTCCGCATCAGTGTCGAACTCTGCAGCGAAATAAATTGTGTACGGTGTCTTGATGCCGCAGAAGTCGCCTCCGTCAGAATATCCCTCGCAACTATGAGGGCTTGTAATCACCACTGCCGCTTTCTCAATCCTTGAGGCTGCGATGCCGCCGCCGATGAGCACGGTCGAGAACTCCTCTCCTTCAGGAAAATCATATCTCGCATATCCAGTGCGGGTTGTGGCGGTAAACTCGGCCTTGATATCATTGTGGACATTGGCCTGATAATATCCTGCGTGTCCCCTCTCGTTTGTAACCCGGATGCGTCCTTCCGTCATTTTCCCGGGTGATTCATTGACCTTTCCTTTCATCGGCAATGTAGGAAAATTGGCCTGGTGCGGGCATCCTGCATTCACCTGGTTGACGCCGAACCCGACTTCCTTATGGGCAATAGGGGTGGAGAACTGCACCATTCCGAACGGGACAGTCGCTCCCGGAACACAGTAGCCGGACCTGAATCCGTCAAGTTTGGTACCTATGGTAGTGTTCACATATTCCGCCGGAGTCTGGGCAAAGGCGGTCATTCCCTCCAGCAGCATAGCCAATATAATGATTCTTTTCATGGGAATTGAGTTTCTATCGTTTTTTGAGGATGAAGGTCTTCAGGCCGAATTGAGGGATGGAGACCTCGAAACTGCCGTCTGCAAGGTTGTGTCTTGCAACTTCTCTTCCGGAGAGATCCACCTCCACTGCCTCGCTGAATCTCCTGTCGACTTTGATACGGCGCTTGCCATTGTCCTGGCGGCCATTGAAAAGGCGGACAAGAATATCCGTACCGTCAATTCTGGCGGCAGTGATATCATAGCCGGCAGCATCGATGAACGAGCGGTTTCCCACCTCTGGAGTTCTTGCTATAGACGCAGTCATCGGTTCGTTCCACCTGCCATATTCCTCTGACGCCGTTCTCCAGCCGCCTGTGTGCGGCACTATTGCAAAGTCAATGTCCGTGCTTCCGTCAATCCTGTAATCACGTCCCCATAATCCGTTTCCGGAGGCCTGCACAGTCAGGGCAAGAGGCCTGCCACCCCCATAGACATAAGAAGTGGTATGATCCGAGAACAATGCCATACCGCAGTCACTTCCTTCTGTGCTGACCCAGTCGAGAAGAATATTGTGCTTGATATCGTGCCAGTTATGGAAATTCGTGTCATCAAGCCCGCTCCTGCACACATCGAACGGAGCGCCTTTGTACAGTTCCGCTGACGAGATTGTTGTAGGGAAATACATATTCAGGTGATAGCGGTCATCATACATCGACCTTTCTGGAGAGGCAAACGCATCGGTCTGCCTGTATGCCCCGATTCCGGGATTGTCCTGCCATTCAATGCGAAGGGAGAAATCAATCTTCGGATCCCCCTGTCTTATGGTAATTGTCTCAATGAAAGGATGCACTCCGATCATTCCGCAGATTCTCAAGGACTTCTCAAACTTATTGTCCTCTACAACCGTGACAACCGCCCTGGAGGCAGCGGATGAAAGGAAACGCTCTTCGTCATAGAAATATCCCTTGAGTTCGCCGAACGAGTACTCTCCATTTCTCACCAATTCCCGGTTCCCGTCCCTTTTGCATGTTATACTTTTGACAATACCTCCTTTTTTAGGGTCAACCGTTATGCGGTATATGTCGTTCTCAATGACATTCGCCCTGCTGGTGCGGGTAAACTGCGAAGCGGCTTCAGTGCGTTCAAGTGTATAGGCAGCATATCCGAATGAAGGTGCGTCCGCCCGGAAGAGTATTTTCCTGACGCCATTGACGAAATCCACACAGGATTCCACAACACTTCCGTCTGCATTCCTGAGAACAGCTCCGGAAGTGCCCCAGTCGGAAGGGAGATTGACAGACACTACCCTGCTGCCAGCAGTTCCGGCTGTATTATAAACCATTATACGATAATCATCCGTATCCGTGCGACCGCCTCCAAGGGTAAACTCCGCCTCAGCGATGGTCTTGTCTGCCATCTTCAATGTGGTCTTTGTCCAGTCCCCGCAAATCCAGTCAGCCCAAGTCCCTTTCTTTTTCAACCCATTGTAAGGCACAATCCAGGAATCGTGATGTTGGGATAGCAAAAGGGTTCGCCAGCCCTCGTCAATATCCGCCGCACTGTAAACATAGCCCTTGTCCAGATTGGCCATCACCCCCATTTTCTCGGCCTGCACAATGCGGTTTTCAGCACGTCTTACATCTCTCCCGATATGTTGCATCACCTGACTTCCCCACATTAGGGCCGGACGTACATCCTCCTGGGTTGAAAGATATTCCACAGGGGTCACTTCCCCCTCAACGCTCTCGAAATAATTTCTCCAGGTAGTGTATTCGCTTGTCACCGGCTCTTTGGTACCGAAATCTTTCCACTGGCTCTCCAGCCATGGGCCGAATGTCCACCCGGCATCCTGATAGGTCATTCCTACAGGATGATGGAATCCTGCCGCTTCAGCTGCATCAAGATATTCAGAGCAATTGTTGTTCGCATTGGTGCTGAAAACATTCTGACGGCTCAATTCCTCAAAACTGTAACGGGGGGAACAAAGGATTATGCTCCCGTCCGGGCCGGTCCAGTTCACGAGTTCTCCTTCTACCGGAGCGTAATACCCTCCCCAGCAGGTATTAGGGCACTTCAAAGACGCATATTTGAATCCGAAGCCCTTCAGAATCTGGGGCAGGCAACTTGTAAAGCATGGCTCTTCCACCGCATAAGTGAGGAATTCTGCCTCCGGAAAATATTCCCGAGTCTTTCTGATACCATACTCGAACTGCCGGATGATGCTCTCTCCGGAAATATTGTACATGTATGGTTGGGCATAGGTAGGATTTGTAAATTCTGCCCGGCCGGTTTTCACATGCTCTCTTAATCTCAGATAGTCAGCCGGTGCCGCAACCATTACGGAATCCCAGGTCTCAGGTTCGATTTCGAGGCAGATTGACCAGTCAGGATGCTTTTCCAACTGGTCCACCATATAACCGGTGTAGGTTTTGAGCGGATAATGTCCATATACGCCCCCATGGAATCCGTCAACAAACCTGGCTTTTCCTCCTTTCTGCTGGGAAGCCGCCGTGATTCCAGTCCCGGCTATTGCCGCTATGAAAAACGCTGTTCTGAATAATGTCGAGAT
Source organism: Candidatus Cryptobacteroides sp. (assembly GCA_051870395.1). Lineage (GTDB taxonomy): Bacteria > Bacteroidota > Bacteroidia > Bacteroidales > UBA932 > Cryptobacteroides. The sequence continues at coordinate 89,644 of JBJEBV010000048.1, forward strand.
AATCGGTCGCATAATTCTGTTTGAATTTGACTTTGCTGAATCTATTGATTTTCTGTATTATTTTGGAATGCTATGGTATAATATCCGGAGGAAAGTTCCGTTTGTATCCCATCAAGATTCTTACCATTCACCTTGCGGGAAACCGAATTCTGCGGGAACTTGAAGGCGGCTGATGAGCCGGACGGAATGCGGACATTGACCACCGTCCCGGTACCCTGGCGTTTCCATTCAACGGAAACAGTACCGTACGGAGTCTCTTTCCCGGCTTTCACCCAGGAAAGTTCCTCGAGATATTGAGGGTCAATGATGAAATGCCTGTATCCCGGCTCATCCGGGATAATCCCAGCCAGTGCCTGATAAAACCACGTGCCAATTCCGTTGTAACAATTGTGCACACGGCTGCGCTCGGCATCCCAGGATTCCCACGTGGCTGATGCTCCATTGTCAATCATATATAGATAGCCGGGATAATCCCTCTGCTTGAGTATGTCATACATCAGCCGGGTCTCCCTGAAGCGTACGGCATACTCAGTGAATATCGGCACGCCAACAAGGCCGACGGCAATATGCCCGTTATATTTTTCATAAGATATCCTGCGCATCTTCTCCCTGACAGCCGGGCGGAGTTCTTCCGGCACAATACCCACGTTCATAGGATAGGCCATGTCAAGCGGGCTGCCGGAACCGTATGTAGAATCCGCAGGATTGTAGAAGGTATCGTGGATTCTTTTTGACAGGTTCTCGTTCCAGATACGGTAACCTTCTACCTCAGAAACATTTCCAAGACGGAAAGACATCTTCCCCATGGCCTGGAGGCACTCGCTCACGAGACAGTTGCTGACCAGGTCAACAGACTTCTGGTTTCCGGCATCCACCCCGGAAGGAGCAAGCCAGTCTCCCAAATACCACATCCTGTTGCGGGTGTCAGGCCACCTGTGGAGCAATCCGTCCGGAGAGTATTTCCTGACATATTCCAGCCACCCCGCCATTTCATTGCAAGTATTGCGGGCAATCCCGTCATCAGCATAATTGAGCCAGGTACGGAATGGGGCGAGCACAATGAAGCCGCACCAGTACGGGCCTCCTCCACCACCACCGGCAGGAGCAACGTGAGGCAGTCCGCCGTCCTCCTCCACCACGTCTCTCCAGGCAGAAAGCCAGTTCGAATAGAGAGGAGCGACATTGTACATTGTCTGGAGCGTCATCGTGGACGAATTGCCGTCTCCGCCGTATCCTGTACGCTCAAGATGAGGGCAGTCCACCATATAGCCGCTGAAAGCGAGACAGCGCATCGTGTAGGAAATCATATCGTGGACGGCGTTCAGATCATCGTCAGAGCATTTGAAAGAAGAAGCCGGAGTATAGTCTCCTGAAACCTGAAGAGCCTCAGCCTCAGGGCGTTCCGTCAGCCCCGATATACGGACATAGCGGTAGGCGTGGTGATTGAACTTGTTGCAGAATGTCTCTTCCGAACGTCCCGCCGCGATATAGATATCGCTCTCACCCTGGTAATCCACCACCCCTTCAGGAGATTGATAGTCAGAATATTCCATCTTTATCTCCTGTCCTTTCGCAAGGCCGTGCATATCCAGCTTCAGCCAGCCGGTAAGCACCCTGCCCATATCGAGAATCCACCTTCCTGCACTGTCCCGGGCAAGGGAAACCGGAGCGGAGCGGCAGATAATGGCATTGCGTTCACAAGTCTGCGGAGTCGCCTGCATTCCGGGTACTTCCACTACCTCGACAGGAACTGGGCGCAATCCGTCCAATACATCAGCGGACAAATCCTGGGGAACAATATTGCCGTCCACCCTTTCTCCGCCGAACCTGAGAGCCTCCCAGGTACCTGTATCCTGATATCCTCCGGGAACGGCAGTCCAGCCAGGACCGGTTGCGGATATGGTATCCCAAGTGCCCGAGACCAGTTCGTCAATCTGTGCCTTGAGGAGGGGGCCGCCATATAAAGCATTGAATGTACGTGGTTTATACCAACCCTGTCCAAGCCATACGGCAATGTCGTTGGCACCATCTCCCACATAAGAAGTTATATCGTATGTGAGTATCAGGGAATGTTTGTCAAGTTGCGAAACGGCAGGAGAAAGAACGTTCTCCCCCACTTTCTCCCCATTCACGTAAAGTTCGTGATACCCGAGAGAATTCACGTGCGCAAATACTCTTTCGGCTCCGGGCGAGACATTGAATGTAGTCCTGAAAATCGGGGACTCTCCGTTGTCGGACGGCATTCCGATATAGTCTCCCCTCAAACCTGCCAGGGCTCCGATACTGAACGTGCAAGTCCCGCTCCAACGGCTGGCCTTGCCCTCCGAATCCCAGATGCGGACCCTCCAGAAGCATAGCTGAAGGGATTCAAGCGAAACTCCTTCATAAGGGACAAGTATTTGGGCATCAGACTCTACACGGCCTGACAGCCAAAGGTCAGCCTCGCCTCTCTCCAAAGCCGCCTCACTTGAAGCCACCTGTATCTCCAATGCAGTCTGGCCGACTCCGGCAGGAGCATTGAATTTCCAGCTAAATCGTGGGCAAGAAGTGGCAAGCCCGAGCGGATTGACCAGGTTCTCGCACCTCAGGTCATAAACCTCTAGCCTGTCCGTGCCGCAGGACATCAGCAGCGGAATAAGTGTTGTCAGTAGAACTATTCTTTTCATCATCAGGATATCGGACATCAAAATTAACGGTGGCACAAAAGGCCTGAACATCAACCTTTTGGCCACCATAATCATAGAGTTTGGAGAATGCCTCTCCCCACAATGGGACTATTTCTCGCTCTGCTGGAGAAGATAGCCATCCTCGCCGTCAGTCACGACAACAGACTTGTCGGCATTGACAAACCATACATAGACGGTCTCAATTTCAGCGTCAGACGGCAGGGAGAAGAAATGGCGTGGATAGATGTATTTCTGGAATGTGTCCTCTCCGATGCCGAGCATGAGGTTGTCATCTGAAACGGCAGTAACCTCTTTCACGGAACCGTCTGCAAGGACTGCTTTTCCGCAGAGATATACTTTCCCGGAGCCTGCAAGAGCTGAGCCTTCAGCGCCGAAATTGACAGCGAAAATATCACCGTACCTGAACACGGAAGGAGTGGTGGTGACAGCGGCTGTCACGGTATAGTCAAGCATCGGGCCGGATCCGCCGCTCACAGTGAACGGAACAGCCACCTCATTTGGAACATAACGGAAATCTCCATCATTGTCCTGCTCAGTCATAAGTCCTCTCTTCGCTCCGCAGTAGCCTGCACCGAAGAAGAATTTGATATTGTCTGCACCGGTCCTGAGACGGATTTTAATTGTGGCCGTGATAGGTTCCTTGCTCACATTGTCATTGATTGTGAATGCAGTTGAAGACCTGAACACAGTCCACTCCACCGGACCTGTATTGCCCATAAGGCCCACTTTGCTCTGGTAAGCCAGCGGCCAGCTTTGCTGGGTGAAAGGCTCATTTTCGGTAGAAGGGATGACCGTCATTGACTCGTTAACAATCTCTTCGAATCCCTGTGTGGCATATCCGCTGGTAGAGTATGTGACTACAGCGTTCTCGGCCGTCTTCCAGGACTTCGGGGTGAGGATTGCAAAAGCCAGCTTGGAATTGCTTTCATCACTGCCAGGGACGAGCTTGATTTCCACGGTAATCTCCTCCTCGGAGTTCACTTGTGCATTTTCCGGAAGAATAATCTTCTCGACTGACATCACGCAGTTGGCTGCCATCAGCATCATGGACGCCATGGCAAGACACGCCATCTTATGTTTTTTGACAAAATTGATAATCATGGTTTTAAAGTATTAATCAGTGATTTCCTTGAACTTGTACTCATAGCTGAGTTCCTCGCAGTCAAGTACGAAAGGAACTATGAGCTCGCCATTCTTGAAGACTGCGATAACATCACCTGTCTCCTTGATTCTCAATACGTTCGGGCTAACAGTAGTGTCGAACTCGCAAGCGACTTCGCCGGATGGAACCTGGAATGTATAGGAAGAGAACGGGATATCGCCGCTGTCGTACGAAAATGAGGTCATCTTTCCGTCTGTAACGTGAATGACAAAGCGGAGAGATTTGAAGAAATCGAAATATGGGAAGACATCAATTCCGTTGATATTCACCGGATCCTTCTCAATGACAGAGCGGAGAGTATAGGTGATGTCATAATTCGGATTGTAATTCTTGTCCATTTCTGTTGGCTCGTCTCCGCAGGATGCCATGAAAAGCACCGAGAGAGCCACTGCGAAAAGTGATTTATATTTGAACATAGTTATCTGTATTAGTTTAAAATCGTATTCTTTTCCACCCAGAAGAATCTCGGACGATAGCTTGCCACGTCGGAGAACTGTTCTGAGAATTCCCAAGTATTCACATTGAACGATACCAGTATCATCCCGTCCTTCTCGAACTGGGGATGGCCCATGGCATTGTAAGTGAACCAGTTGCTGTTTCCAAGATCAGGAATGTCGTAAATCAGTGTCCTGTTGCCCCAAGGGCCCCACGGATTCGATGAAGTGAAAGTGTATATCTTTCCGCTGTTGAACGTCTTGTCCTGGGTCAGGAGAACATATTTCCCGTCAAGCTTGAAGACATTGAACTGCGAGGACACCGGAACGGAATCCAGGCCCTTGAGTTTCACGGCTGCATTCTTGTCCGCAGACCAGCTGCTTCCGTTCCAATACTCCCAGGAAGTAAGCAGCTTGTCAACAGTGGTTCTTGCCACAAGCACTTCAGTTACCGGATCAGCATCGTTCTCAATATCAACCTGAGCATAGATGTATAGCCATTCGCCGTCGTTCATGGCAGCAGCTCCGTAATGAATCGTGTCGTCTGATGACGAGAACGGTATCGGAGAGTCTTTCACCAACTTGATGTCCGGAAGACTGTATTCCAGGAGGTTGGTCTTCCTGTATGCAAAGCCGAATGAGCCTTCACCAGCCTTGTACATAAGTTCCTGGAAAATGAACAGCCTGTTGTCAACCACGAATCCATGGCCCGGCCAGTACCAGTCCTGGCTCTCGTTGGTGACTCCGGCAGGAACCGCAGCCGAGGTGTTCTCCCCGTTGGCGCAGCATATCGCTGAAGCCCTGCCGTTGTCGTAAACGATGTACGTATTTCTGTACATATGGTTTCCTTCCACCCTGCGGCCACCGGACACTCTTCCGGTATAGGAGTCTCCCATCAGGAAAATGCTTCTTCCGTCAGGTAGGGCAATGGAATACATTCCGTCTCCCTCTGTGACACTTCCGCTATCCGGAATGATTTTGGAGGCAATCCAGGTGTCGAATCCGTCAATATTCAGGTTGACTTCCAGATAAGCCTTCTCCTCGTTTCCGGCAAACAGCGCTATCTTGACAGGAAATCTCTGGTTATAAGGGATATGCGTCAGTTCACAGGATGTCTCCGAGGCAGGCAAAGTGATATCGTTGATACCTTCTTTGTCATAAATCCTGTAAGTATCGAACTTGATATCGTTCCTGATCAGGGACCAGGAAAGGAACACTGTGTCCGCATTCGATGTCCACTCCGCCTTTACTGCCGGGATTCCTCCATCCTCGAATTCGTTCGGGAGCTTGTGCTCCCCGCTGCCGGAGCAGGAGGGAAGCACAGCCAGCATCAGGCAGGCAGACATAATTGTTGACAGCATTCTCATATTCTACCTCTTAAGATTAGGATTGAGCCTGGACTCTCTGAGCGGGTAAGGGAAGAGAAGGTCTTTCTCCGCGAAAGCGGCCTCGTGGCCAGGTGTCTGGTAGCCGATGAGGTCAACCACCTTGCCTGTCACAGGGTTGAGCGCCTTGTGTGTCCTGAGCATATCGTACCAGGTCTGGATCTCAAAGCAAAGTTCCCAGAGTCTCTCCTTGTAAACAGTCGCGAAATCGAGGCTAGAAGGTCTCGCCTCATCCGGCATAGCCCTGTGACGGACTTCGTAATATGCATCAATCGCCGCCTTGTCGCTTGTGTTGCCGCCGTCAGCCATAACCTTTGCCTCGGCAAGAGTAAGGAGAACGTCAGCATATCTGATAAGTGCGTAGTTCACACCTGACTTGCCGGTCTTGGCACAGTTGTCATCCCAGTATTTGTAGATGTAGGGCCTGCCGAGTTCAACATCGCCGGAACCGTCAATAGCCTTGGCCTTTGTAGTGTAATATCCATAGTCAGCAGCCCTGAGGTCACCCTCCGCATAGGAGCGATAGAACTCATTGGTAGGTGCAAGGGCTCCACCGTAAGCGGAGTTAGCGGAAATCTCGACTGCCGGCTCCGGATAAGGAAGCATATCGTTGTGTACTGGAGAGCCGGCCTTGTCCTGCTCCCTCTGGATGCAGAGAAGCCACTCGCCAGAGTTGGAATTTGCATTGTTCCTCATTGACTGATAGTCAGGATAGAGAGAAAAAGCCTTCTTCGCCACAATCTCGGATGCCTTATCGAAAGCCTTTGTATAATAATCCTTTCCAAGTGAGAGAGGATATCCGGCCATAGTGATGTAAACCTTTGAGAGAAGAGCCTTTACAGCACCAAGACCTACGTGGCCGTCAGTCCTTGACCAGGAAAGGCTGCCCATAAGTTCCTCGGCCTTGACAAGGTCGCTCTCAATGCAGGCATATATCTCGGCTGTCTCCGTAAGCTGAATCTGCACGTCGGAAAGATCCGTTGTCGGAGTAGTCTTGAGAGGAACCTGTCCCCAGAGGCGCACCAGATTGAAATAATGGTATGCCCTCATGAAGTAAGCCTCGCCGAGAAGCTGGCTTTTCTGTTCGTCGGAAACCTCAGCCTTGCTTGCCTCAATGCCGGCTATGGTGCTATTGGCATTCTCAATAGCCGTGTAAGCAGAACGCCAGAGAGCTTCTAGATTGTTGTTCTCCTCGGTGACGGTCAGAAGATTGGCCTGGGAGAGATAGAGGCTGGTAGCAGTTCTTGGACGCTCACCGTAGCCACTCATGTATTCGAGGAAAATGAATCTCTGGGTGCCGACCTCGATGTCCCCGTCGAAAATATCATCAAGATAAGAGTACAATCCGTCAACGGCTGCCTGCATCTGCTCACTTGTGGTGAAGTAGTTGTCCGGTGTCAGGAATGTCTTTGGATTTTCTTCAAGAAACTTATTGCATCCGGCAAGGCAGGTCAATGCGAAAGCGCCGAATATTATTGTCTTAATTTTATTCATATCTGTTTCCTCCAAATTAGAATGTGATTTTGAGATTGCCTGACACAGTCATCGGCTTAGGATATGAGTAGAAATCAATTCCGGAACCAGTGTTGACATTGCCGAAAGCACCGACTTCCGGATCATAGCCAGGATATTTTGTGAACACGTATGGATTCTCCACAATCACACCAAGCATCAGGCCTTTGACGAATTTCACGTTCTTGAGGACAGAGTGCTTGAAGTCGTATGATAACATTATGTTGCGGATTCTGATGAAGTCTCCGCTGTAAATCATCCTGGAGTCTTTCTCGTTCTCTCCGAAATATGCATCGGAAGGACGGCGGATTGCGGCGATGAGTGTATTCTGGTGCTCAGGCGTCCAGGCATCGAGAACTGATTTCATCGAGTTGCTGTAGAGCTGGCGGTTCTCCATCATTGTAGTGGTGATGTTCATCACCTTGGCACCGTACTGCGCTCCTATGTCCACCATGAGGGAGAAGCCCTTCCAGTTGAATGTATTGACCATTGAGAACTCGCCCTTAGGGGTACCTGAACCCATATACTGACGGTCCTTGTCGTCAATGACATAGTCCTTGTTCACGTCCTCGTACTTGAGGTCGCCCGGCTTCTTGCCGTACTTGGAAGCTTCCTCAACCTCGTCAAGTCCCCAGGTACCGATACGGTTCAGCACGAAGAATGAACCCCAAGGCATTCCCTCGACAGCCCTGGCGTTGTTTCCGAGGTCGATAGTCTCGCCGTTGATGTCCACAACGACAATCTTGTTGGTGGAGAAAATGAAGTCTGTATCCCACTGGAACTCAGGATGATCAATATTGTGGGAAGTGAGGGTAATCTCAAATCCCCTGTTGCGTATTTTTCCGAGGTTCGTCCAGGATGTGGAATATCCGGTGGTATATGGAACCTGCTTCTGGAAGAGAAGATCGGTCGTGTTCTTGTTGTAGTAGTCAGCGATAATCTCGAGACGGTCCCTGAAGAGGCTGAAGTCGAGACCTACGTTGAGCTGCTTGGATGTCTCCCACTTGAGGTCGGAGTTACCGAGGTTGGACAATGTCACGAATGTGGAAGGATTGCCGTTGAAATAACCTGTTCCGGTGGAATACTGGGAGATTGTCCTGTAGTTTGGAATCGAGGCGTTACCCACGGCACCGTAGCTGACACGGAGTTTGAGATTCCTCATGAAATCCTTTGCTCCTGCGAAGAAAGGCTCCTCAGAAATCAACCAGGCAGCTGATGCTGAAGGGAAGAAACCGTATTTGTTGTTGGCACCGAAGTTGGAAGCGCCGTCAGCACGGAATGTGAAGCCTATCATATACTTGTTCAGGATGTTGTGGTTCATTCTGAAATAGTATGAGTTCATTGTGTTCTGGTCCATTCCGGAAGAAGGGTTCTGGATTACGGAACCTGCACCGAGGTTGTGATAGTCGAAAGAACCGTCGAAGAAGTTCTCAGCACCGGCCGTGGCACTTTCAGCCCTGTAGTAATACCAGCTGGCTCCGAGCACGAAGTTGGATTTGAGTTTGCCGGAGAAGAATTCAGGGCTGTAGGTCAGATAGTCCTCATTGGCCCATCTCCTTGAATCAGAATATCCTACAGTCGCATATCCGCCGTTGTTCTCAGTCTGCTGGATGAGACCTTTCTCAGTAGCGTAGCTGATGCTCTTGCCGTTGTTCATCTGGTAATCTCCCTTCACGGTGAGAGTGAGGTCTTTGCAAAGCTTGAGATTGGCTGTGAGGCTCATCACCATGAAGTTGTTCTTCTGTTTCTTGTGCACGGACTCCATCAGGCGCAGAGGGTTCTCCGCCTCCTCGCCGAGAGGGTAGTCGTGCTTTCTGCCCCAAGTGCCGTCTTCATATTTTACTGGCACAATCGGAGGCATTTCCATCATATTCCTGAGGGAACCCTGGCCGAATCCGTTCTCGCTGTCGGCGTTGTTTGACTCAGTGGCACCTCCGGTAACGACGGCCTGGATGTCAAGCCAGTCTGTAATCTGGGATTTAACATTGATTGTACCGGTCATACGGTTGGAATCCGTTCCATAGAGAAGGCCCTCGACATTTTGATAAGCCACGCCCGCATATACGGATGTCTTCTCTGTACCTGCGGTAAATGACAGGGAGTGGTCATTGACTATCGCATTTCTGGTCATGACATCCTGCCAGTCAGTATCATATTTCGGAGAAGCTATGAGCAGTCCGTTCTCATCATATACGTAGTTCCCGGATGAATCTTTCTTGTAGTAGAACAGGTTCTCCATAGGATTGAGCAGATGAGGCATTGTGGCTCCGCTATATTCGTAAGCACGTTTCTGGACCTCCATAAACTCTTCAGCATTGAGCAGGTCAAGTTTGCGGGTCAGCATACTTACACCGACTTTGGCGTCATAGGTGACCGATCCTTTGCCTGCCTTACCTGACTTTGTGGTAATGAGAACGACACCGTTGGAACCTTTCGCACCATACATTGATGTTGCAGCTGCATCCTTGAGGACATCAATGCTCTCAATGTCGGCCGGATTCACGAGAGACGGATCAACGTCAACTACACCGTCCATCACATAGATAGGGTCACTGCCTGCGTTGATGGAGCCCATACCCCTGATACGAAGGGCAGAAGTACCTCCCGGACGTCCCGAGAAAGAAACGCTCCGCACACCAGCCACCTTACCGGCGAGGCTCTGCATAATGTTCAATGCCGTAGCCCTTTCTCCCAGCTCGTCGCTCTTGACAGAGGCCACTGAAGAGGAAAGTTCCCTCTTGATCATTGTACCATAGCCGACAGCCACCGCCTCGTTGAGGCCGAATGCACTGACTGCCATCTTCACTTCGAAGAAAGTCCTGTTGCCGAGGTTGATTTCCTGTGTCTCCATACCGAGACAGGAGAAAACGATGGTTTTAGTTCCGGACGGAACTTTGAAGGTGAAATTACCGTCAATGTCAGTAGTGGCGGCATTGGCATTATTGCCTTTGGCCATCACCACAACGCCTGCAAGAGGCATTCCGTCAGAATCCAAGACTTTACCCGATACAGTCCCGGGTGTCTGCTGGGCAAAGAGTGACATCGTCCCCGCCAGAAGCATCGCCACCAGCCCGATAAATGTTGAAATGATTCTTTTACTCATATAGAAAAGTGATAAAGTTGGTTATTTCCATTCAGTTGGTTCCGAACCCATATAAAGTTCGAGTTTGCCACCGGCCGCTATGTCACTGAAGTCCACATAAGGGCCTGGAAGTGGTTTTCCATTCAGCATCGCCCTCTGGATATAGATATTCCCGGGGCTGTTGTCGTACGCCTTCACGATGAACTCCTTGCCTGAGGCATAGACTGGATCAGTCGTGAACCGTATTTCATCGAAAACTGGGCTTGTTATATCCATGGAAGTGTTTCCAGGACAGGAAGGATGGATTCCGGAGGCAGCGAGCACATACCAGGCCGACATCTGGCCGGCATCATCGTTGCCCACAAGTCCGGTCATCACATTGTCCGAATAACCGTGGCGACAAATGAATCTCGTCCATTTCTGGGTTTTCCACGGCTCTCCCAGAGCATTGAAAAGGAAAGGAACGAAGTGAACAGGTTCATTCGCGTGGTTGTAGTACTGGTTCCAGAGCATATCCTCAGGGGTATTGCTGAAGAATGCGTCCAGGTCAGCCAGCACAGCCTCCCTGCCGCCCATCAGTTCTGTCATGGCTTCCACATTGTGAGGAACGAACCACCCCTGCTGATAAGGATTGCACTCGATGCAGCCGTACCATTCGGTAGTGCGTGCACTGTCCGGCCACTCAGCCCATGTACCGTCTGCCTCCCTCGGCCTGAACCACATTTTCTCCTTGTCGAAAATATTCTTGTATGCCTCTGCCTTTTCCTTGTACTCATCAGCTTCGGCATTGTGTCCGAGCATCTCCGCAAAACGGCCAAGACACCAGTCGAAATAAGCATATTCCAGCGTCTGTGAAATGCAGAGGGGGCCCGGAGTCCATCCAAGCGGCCAGTTCCCGAATTTCTCCACAGTATTCTTGCCGTACCCGAATGCTTTCTCAGCATCGAAATTCCTGATTCCCTTCGCGTAGGCATCGGCTATGACGGAAAGGGCTGGATTGCCTATCATACATCCCGAATAGGAATTGAAAATCTCCCAACGCTCATAGTACTCCCGTCCGCTCTGTTCCGCAAGGGTAGTAAGCGAGGCAACTATGTCATTGACCACCTGAGGATTGATAATTGTCTGAAGCGGCATCTGGCTGCGGAATACATCCCAGCCGCTGAATATTGTTCTTTTTGTGAACCCATCCTCGGGATTGTGCACTTTTAAATCACCGCCGACATAACGTCCGTCCACATCGGCATAGATTCGAGGATCGATCAAGGAATGGTACAATGCCGTATAGAACACTGTCATTTCTTCGTCCGAACCTCCGGCAACTTTTATCTTGGAAAGTTCGCGACGCCAGGTCTCCTCAGCTGAAGACACGACCTCGTCGAATTCAAATCCGGCTATCTCGCTTGCGAAATTCTTCCTCGCTCCATCAAGGTCCACGAAAGAGATTCCCACCTTGAGTGTGACATTGTCACCGGATAACACCGGATATTCAGTAAAAAAGCCTATATGGTCGCCCTCGAGTTCCGGTATGTCCCTGATAATGCTGGAGGCCGCCACCCTTTCCAAATATGCGTGACTGTTGACCTCGTTCATCTTGCGTTGCCATCCGGCAGGGATATCGGCAGACCAGAAACCTGTAGTTTCAAGAGGTCTGCTGAACTCAGCGTGGAAATACAGGGTGTAATTGGAGTTGCCTTCGCCGTTGCCCCATCCGCCAGTCTCAGATGGGCAACTCATCCAGCCTTCGACAGTATGGTCATCGACAATCTTGAGAAACTGTCTCTTAGACGTTCCTCCGACTCTTCTCGCAAGGTCAATCTGGGTTCTCGCCTCACCACTGTAGCCGTAGGTAAACCTGATGGCCCCGCAATGAGGCGTGGCAGAACACTCCACGATGACATTATAGTCATTCAGGCGTACCCGATAGTATCCCGGTTTTGCAATTTCCGATTCCTTGTCATACGAAGACCTCCACCCGTCAATGCTTCCGTCTTCTTTTCCGGCCACGGTCTTCATCGGACCAGAAGTCGGCATCACCAGGAAATTTCCCAGATCACCGAACCATCCCACTCCGCTCATCTGCGTGAAGTCAAAGCCCTCGATAGTCTTCATCTCATAACTATAACCGCAACTGTTATCTCCACCGGTCACGGTCTGAGGACTCACCTGCACCATTCCAAACGGAGTGGTGGCTCCGGGGAAGGTCTTGCCCAGTCCGTGATAGACCCCTGCCGCCTCCGTACTCGTGCAGGCCCCGATAAGAGGATTCACGTAATCCACCGGATTATAGTCGAACCCTTCATTACCGGCACAGGCGCAAGCCATCCCCAGAAAAGCCAACGATATGAAGTGTTTCATAGTAAAGCCAGCCGCCGGCAAAAATGCCGCAGCAATACTTATCAAATCAAACCTCATAGAATAGAGAACATAAATATATAACGTTTCAGTGTCGTTGCAAAAGTATGGATTCGCACGCCTGAAGTGGTATTGTATGGTTTTAAAAAAGTATATTATAGTTTCAGGATGCGAAATTCCGGTGCCTACAGCCTGTGGAGGGAGATATGCCTCGTCACCGGCTTGTTGATAGTGTATATTTTCGACACTATCGCGTCAATGTAATCCTTCCATACCTCCCTGATTTCCGGGAAAGCACTCTTGCGGTACCAGTAATTGCTGTTGGCGACGAACCAGTCTTCCTTTGCCTTTTCTGTCACCATTTCCACGGACTTCCAGTCGTCCGCGAAAATCTGGTCCGTGTCCTTGAACATATTGAACTCAATCCATACATATTCACGGAAACGTTTCTCCACCTCAAGACGTTCTTCATTGAGATACATCACCGCAGAGGCCTGACGGTACTGTGGAGTATCGGTGTATGACGCCATATTGACTCCGGCCGCCAATGAGGATGCAGAAAGAGTATCAATAGGCTGGCCGTCAATGCAGAAAACGTATCTGCCATCCTCAAGGCCCGTGACGCGAAGTGTTTCCTGGTTGAATTCCTCAGTGAAAGGTATGATTTTCAGGGCATCACGCTGGGAATGTATATTGCCCCAGCCGTGCTCGGAAATCGAGTCGCAAGGATAAGGGAGAGACTCAGCGAGATAGTCAAAAGAAACGCCGCCGTTCTCTTTACGGACATTTGTCACTTCGCAATATTCTGTTCCGGTTATTCTTCTGCGTTTTGCATCCACATCAATTCCGGCCACCTTGCGTCCAGCCAGGCCCTGCGCCTTGAGGAAAAGATAGGCCATCACCATCTGGCCGTCTTTGTCCGGATGAATCCTGTCCTGCGGGCAGAATGAATACTTGGGGTCATCAGCCTGAAGTTTCTGTCCAAGTTCGACCATAGGAGCATTGAAATCAACGAATCCCCAGCCGTGGAATGAGGCTGCAGAACGCTGTGCATCAATGATTTTGCATATTGCATCATTCTTTCCCGCGAGAACTCCGTCATTGAAGCGTGAAGTCTCATCGTAAGGAGAACCGCCGACCATCACAATCTGGGCTCCGGTAGCCTCCAGTTTCCCGATTATCTTTCCGAAATTGTCAAGTGAGGCACTGACTCTCTCTGCGGAAAGCTCGTCTGTATTGTCTTTGTTGAACACATCGAAATAGCCGGTGTCATTCATTCCGAAGGTGAGGGTGATGTAGGTGGGATTCTTGGAAATGACATCATAGTCGAGCCTTGTCAGAATATCCGAAGCCGTGTCTCCTCCCACACCGCAATTTAGAATTGTAACAGGCATATTCGGAAACCTGGTCATATAGTAGAGCCAGATGTAGGAATGGTAATGGCCACCGTGTGTGATGCTATCACCGATAAGGGCCACTTTTTCGCCTGATTTGAACTGGGGAATGAACTGCTGGGCCACTGCCGGGCACAGAGCATTGAGTAATAGTGCTAGTGAAATCAATATGTGTCGCATAAAAGCAATGTTTTATGCAAATGTACCCGTCAGGGGCTTATAAAAGCTATACTGAAGTCACAAAAAGGTACACTATGGTTTCAAGGGGTAGATTTACGGTATTCCTTTGGGGACATATTGTAGGTCTCGGCAAACTTGCGATAGAACCAGGATTTGTTGTTGAAGCCGCAATCGAACATAATCTCCTGGACCGTGAGGGATGTGGTGCGCAGGAGAGTGGCCGCACGGTTCAACTTGATGGTGCGGATGAACTCGCCGGGGGACTTTCCGAGAAGATCCTTGACACGCCGGTACAAAGTCATTTCACTTACACACAAGGATGCCGCAACATCTGCCGGTGACAGGTCATCGGTAATCCTGCTCTCCACTATTTCGACTATGGATGTGATGAAGTCACTATCCCTTGAGGTCATCGATACGCCCTCGAAAATCTTCATATCGGAGAGGGAAGAGGTGTAGTAATTCTTCAGGGAGGTCCTGTTTTTCAAGATGTTGCCGACAATGGCAATAAGCTGCGCAGGAATGAATGGTTTCGGAATGAAGGCCTCACTGCCGAGATTGTAAGAATTAATCTCGTCCGATACATCGTTCTTGAATGCCAGGAAAACAACTGGAATAAACTTCGTCAATTCATTGTTTTTCAAGCGTTTGATAAGTTCAATACCATTTATGTTGGGCATATTCATGTCAGTTATGACGAGGTCCACGCACATATCTCGCAGAATGTCCATGGCAGCTGCTCCGTCCGAGGCTTTGACGACATTGTAGTTCTCCTCAAGTATATCTGCCACCATGTCGCAGATGGAGGCGTCGTCATCGACGATAAGGATCGATGGCCTTCCGTCACGACCCGTTAAACCAGGAATCATTGATGGTGAACCTGCATTTGCACTTGTCTCCACGTCCAGTTCGTCAGTATTTTTAAGTTTTTCATAATCAGGACTTTCCATCTTATTATCAGGCAGCAAGACTTCCCCCCCCCTCGGCCGCTACAGTCACTTCAGCAGAAGGAAGACGGAGTTCGAAGGTTACTGATTTGTCCATCACACTGTCCACCGAAATCTCGCCGCCTAGAGTATTCACGTAACTGTTGACCAGCGCCATCCCTACTCCGTTGCGGACTTTCTTGCCCTTCGCCATCTGCTGCTCAAGATTGTCGAGAATCACAAACCTGTCGAATACTCTGCTGAGTTTCTCCCTGGAAAGGCCCTTGCTGGTGTTGGTGACTGTGAAATGCATCCAGCCGTCCGAAGATTTTTCCAGGACAATATCCACTGTCCCTCCGTCCGGAGTGTATTTGTATGCATTGGAAATGAGATTGATAAGTATTTTCTCCAATGCGCCTTCGTCACTGACAAGAATGAAAGGCTCCTGCGGTGTGGAGAGATTCAGGCTGATATTATGTTCCTCGCCTATTCCTGTGAAATCCTCAAGCATCTCCAAGAGCATTGCGGAGACGTCTATCCTCTTGTACACAGGCTCATAATGGCCTGTATCTACCTTGCGGAACTCCAGCAGCTCCTGAATCAGTTTCTGCATTCGGGAAGCATTGTCATTTATTATGCGGACATAGCGGTTGCTCTTCTGCTGCGGCTGGATATTCTCTGCCAGACGCTCTCCGGAACAGGAAATGAGCGTAAGCGGCGTTCCGAATTCGTGGGCGATGTTGGTAAAGAAAGTCAGTTTTGCTTCGTAGGTTTCCTTCTGCTTTTCCTTTTCGAGAGCCTCTTTTGCAAGCATGGCCTTCTGCAAGCGGCGCTCTTCCTGATATCTTCGCAAAAGTGCGGATGCAAAGATTGCAGTCAAGAGATAAAGGAGATAAGCCCATCCAGTGTGATACCACGGCCGTTTTATGACTATGTCAAGCGATTTCTCGTTGTCGCACCAAGCTTTGTCGCCGTTGGTACTGCGGACTTTGAAAACATATCTTCCGGGAGGGACATTGGTGAATGTAGCTGGTATTCCGGCCGGCACGGTCACCCAGTCGTTGCCGAAACCCTCCAGCCGGTAGGCGTATTCGCAATTGGCGTTATTGATGTATTCTATCGCAGTGAATCCGATATTGAAGAAATTTTCATTGTGCTTGAGAATGACAGGGGCTCCGTCATTGACAATTCTCGGATTGTCCAGTCTCACGGACAGATAGTCAATCATCATATCCGGCTGGAAATCTCTCGAACGGACTTCGTCCGGGAAGAAATGATTCAGGCCGTTCACTCCGCCGAAATACATCTCTCCGTCAGTTGTCATCATGCAGGAATGGACGTAGAACTCCCATCCCTGGAGGTTGCCTGCATTGTCCTGGTTGGTAAATGACCCGTCAGAAGGGTCAAAGACAGAAAGGCCACGGTTAGTGCCAAGCCAGATCCGTCCGCTGCGGTCTTTGAGAATGGAATGGACCGTATTGTCCGCAAGCCCGTCTTTCTCGTTGAAGGATGAGAATGTCCAACATCCCGGAGACTGTTCGATACCGTGGGCTAGTCCGTAACTTGTGCCGACCCATACGGAGCCTGGAGCATCTTCCATAGCGAATCTGGCATTGTCGTTCGGCAGGTCACCCGGAGCGCCGCAGGCAAGGAAATGCGTACATTTTCCGGTATTGACATCCAGAAGGTTAAGACCTCCGCCCAAAGTTCCTACCCATAGGCAGTCGGCGCCGCAGGGAGCTATGTGCATCACATTGTCGCTGCTGAGGGATGCATCATCGTTCCTGTCGTGGCAGAATCTGCGGACAGACGTAACGGAAAACTGCCCGCGGGACTCTTCGAGTTCCAGGCAGAACACTCCGCTGTCAAGGGTTCCAATCCAGAGATTGTCCCGGCAGCTGTCATAATACATACAATAGACCACTATCGGGGGCGTTGACTCGAAACGCTTGAGTGTCAATGTACTGCCGTCGGAAGGCCTGTACAGGACGACCGCATTGCGCACACCTATGAAAAGATTGTCCCCGGGAGCCTCAATCATTGAGAAAATATAGTCGTTCGGTATGCAGCCACGGGCTTGGCCTTTAACATTGCCCCCAGAATCAAGAACATAGAGTCCTCCTCCGAGAATGCTCACGTAGATGTTTCCTCCCGTCACCTGCTCCATTGCCGTGACTGCACCCCCGGACTTTCCCGCCAGTTCCCGGCTATCTATCTTCTTGAGAGCCGAGGTGACAGAAGAGCAGGCTTCAAGCCCCACACCGTCAACAGCGAGCCAGATTATTCCCTGGGTACCGAAACAGAACGAGAGCAGGTTGTCTCTATGCATCTGCGGCACAGCCGTAGCTGAATGATCATCGAAATTGACACAGAAGAGGTCGGACCTGTCAGATACGACGTACAGTTTCCCTTCGGGTGACATTGATGCGTAAGATACTGTACCTGAGAATGCTACGGAGTCCGTCAAAGAACCGGAAGCCTTGTTGTAGCGGTAAATGTACTCCCTGCCGATAAGGTAGATGTCAAGTGAATCGGATGACACGGCATACTGTCCTGTTGACTCCGGAAGCAATTCCTCGGAGAATGCAGCCAGAATATTTCCGCCTGAGTCCACGTCATAATTTACTCTTACAGACTGTCCTCCTACCGTCTGGAGAATCAGTGACCTTCCCCCGGCACTCACGATGCTGGAGACAGCCGAAGTGTTGAAATCCGAAATGTTGAAAGGAACCATCCTGTCGGTCTGCCTGTCGTACGAGGCCACTCCCCAGCCTCTGGACGAGCAGAATATACGGCCTTCGGAATCTATTGTCATTGAAACACTTGAGCCCGAAAAAGGATTGGACTTCTCGAATCCCAGACGGTATCGGGTGAATTTGTCAGTATATGTGTCGAGACGGCTTAGTCCCCAGTCAGTGACTGCCCAGAAATAACGTTCATCCTCCTGCACCATTGAACGTACTATATTGTCCAGCAGACTGTTCTCGTCATTGGGATTGTTCTTGTATATTTTCACATATGAGCCGTTGTACACATTGATTCCGTCCCAGGTGGAGAGCCATACAAGCCCTTTGGTATCCTGAAGAATACTGTTGACTGAGCTGTTGGAAAGCCCATCCTTCACGGTGACTGTATAGCTCGAATAGCCGGCTTCCGCTGCGTGGCCGATGACGGAACTTATGATGAAGGTCATCAGAGTCAATGCGGTATGTTTCATTATTCCAATGTTTTAGTGTAAGTCGGACTTCCAGATAGAGGATTGAACTACAGATTTTGGTTCTGTATTGCGCTTCATATCTTCGGTTCGAAGCGGACAAATATAATGAAAAACTTGCGGATTGCGTCCGCACTTGCTAAACTAGAATAAAAATAATACATTTGCGCCCAACAAACCCTCCATCTAATGAGAAGATTACTTTTCGCCATCACTATTCTTGCCGGTGGAACCGCCGTATCGCTATTATCCACTTCATGCAACTCTAGAAACAACACCTTGCCCGACTGGGCCTTGGGCGAATTTGTCCGCCCTGAGGGAGTAAACCCGGTAATCAGGCCTGATTCATCGGTGACATTCATCTGTCCGATGAGCGGAAAGCCTGTGGGTTGGAAGGAAAGCGACACATTCAATCCCGCTGCCACCGTATATGACGGAAAGATTGCCGTTCTTTATAGGGCAGAGGACAACTCAGCAACGGGAATCGGCCAGAGAACGTCCAGAATAGGGCTGGCCTTCACCTCCGACGGAACGACAATGGAGTTCATGGACACACCCGTGATGTATCCCGACGAGGACAAAGTCAAAGAATTTGAATGGCCGGGCGGATGCGAGGACCCACGTGTCACCGTAACCCCCGACGGCACGTATTATATGATGTATACAACCTGGAACAGGAAAGTACCGAGACTGTGCGTTGCATCCTCTGATGACTTGATACATTGGCACAAACACGGGCCTGCATTCGCAGATGCCTATAACGGACGGTTTGCCGACATGGCGAGCAAGTCCGGTTCTGTAGTGACACGAATTGACAGCACCGGCAAACAGGTAATCGCTAAAATAAACGGCAAATATTTGATGTACTGGGGAGAGGAAATGATCAATCTGGCAGAATCCGAGGACTTGATTCATTGGATCCCGCAGATTGACAGCAATGGGGAACTGAAAGGAATTGTATATCCCCGTGAAGGATATTTCGACAGCCAACTGACTGAATGCGGCCCTCCGGCAGTGCTCACGGAAAACGGCATTGTGCTGATGTACAACGGCAAGAACCGGACTGACGACAAAGGTGACAAACAATATCCGTCCGGCACTTATTCTGCCGGACAGATATTGTTTGATGCGTCAGAACCAGCCACTGTCCTAGACCGGCTCGACACCCCGTTTTTCGTACCATCGGAGTCATTCGAGAAGAGCGGTCAGTATGCTGACGGAACTGTATTCATCGAAGGTCTCACCTTTTACAAGGAGAAATGGTACCTGTATTACGGATGTGCTGACTCATTCGTCGGTGTTGCTATCTGGAATCCGGCGAAGCAGATTTAGCCAAATTATAAACTTATTACTCGGCTAAATCTCAATAAAATTTCAAGATTTAGCCGAGTAATATGATTCAATATCTGGAAGACAGCGACTTACCTCACATTGACCACCAGCCCGCCGGCAGCAAGCTGCTCATGCCCGACGAACCAGCCATTGAGCTTCTTTCCACCGCATAGAACCGACTCAATATGTCTGCCGGTACCGTTCCTGCGAATGGTGAAAGTCCGGCCGTCGCCGAGGGTGAACTCAGTCTTGTCAAACAGAGGAACCGACACGAAATATTCGGGGTCGGCGGGAGAATAAGTATAGAGGCCTATGGCATTGAGGACATACCAGGAGGTCATCTCGCCGGCATCATCCATTCCCGCAAGGGCCAGGCCCTCGGCGCCCATATCGTAGAAATTGTCCATAATGTAGTTCAGGACAGCCTGGGTCTTGTCCTGCCTGCCTATCAGGGCATACATATATGGAATGCTGTGACCAGGCTGGTTCCCGTGGCAGTAGTTGCCCAGGAAACCGGTCAGATTCTCCACCTCGTAACCGCGCCAAGGCTCGGTGAACAGAGAGTCAAGCTTGGACTCTATCGCCTTCTTCGAAGGATACAGGCCTATCATTCCCTTGAGGTCGTGAGGCGGATAGAAAAGATTGTTCCAGGCATTGGACTCCCGGTACATATACTGGAAATACGGATAGAAAGGGTCGAAATCCTTGATCCAGGAGCCGTCAGCAATCCTGCCCCTGAAGAATCCGGTAGAACGGTCGAATACATTCTTCCAGTTCCGGGAATGCTTCATCATCAGTTTGTAACCCTCCTTGTCACCCACAGCCTTTGCCACCTGGGCCACAGCATAGTCATCGTACGCATACTCCAGCGTCTTGGTCACAGCGCCCTTGTACTCATCATAGTAAGGCACATTGACCGTATCCTTCTCGGCAATCCAGCCATTCTCCAGATACTCGTCAAGATATCTCCTGCCGCCTTCACCAGGCACAGTAGCATTGCGGTACAGCAGGTTGTATGCCCTCTTGATATCGTATCCCCCGGTAATTCCGCGCGACCAGGTTCCGGCAATGAATGCGGCGGCGTGGTC
Organism: Candidatus Cryptobacteroides sp.; assembly: GCA_051870395.1. Lineage (GTDB taxonomy): Bacteria > Bacteroidota > Bacteroidia > Bacteroidales > UBA932 > Cryptobacteroides. The sequence goes on from JBJEBV010000048.1 coordinate 110,395, forward strand.
ACCGTGGAAGAATGTAGGCATATATCCTGTCCCCTTCTCGCCCATCTCAATGATGGATGCGGCAACGTCCGAGGCCACGTCCGGCCTGACCATCCCGAGGAGAATGAGCTTGTTGCGGTAATCGTCCCAGAATGAAGGAAGCGTATAATAATCATAGTCGGTATTGACAATGTTTCCCTTCACGTCGGTATGGTCGCCATTGACATCGCTCCTCAGGCAAGGCCACATGAATGCCCTGTAGAGGCAGGAATAGAAGAGCCCTCTCTGCCTTTCGGTTCCGCCGTCCACCTTGATGGCGGAAAGCAGATTCTCCCAGACATTGTCCGCATCATCCCTGACCTGCTCGAAACTCTTCACCTTCATCTCAGCCTCAAGGTTGGCCTTGGCATTCTCCACGCTGGTGAATGAGAAACCGAACCTGAGTTCCAGAGGCTTCCCACCCCTGCTGTCACGGAATGATACTACAGCCACGGTATGATGTCCTTTCCCGCCTCCGGTTTTCAGTTCAAGGCTTTCGACAGGATAATTCGCCAAAGCATAGAAATATATGGTTCCGCTTCCGTCCTGATGGCCGCAGAACGCATTCTCGCCACAGGTCCTGATATCCCAGTCGGTGACCCTGTTGTTATTCCTCGTAATATCCACAATCACCTCCTTGTCAGCATCCGCCGGGTAGGAATATCTGTGGAATGCGCAGCGCAGAGTAGTGGTAAGCTCCGCCCCGACTCCGTATCTGTCAAGGAAAACACTGTAATAGCCCGGCCTCGCACTCTCGCGCCCGTGGCTGAAAGGAGAAGCATAATCATCCGGATCAATGTCGCCCACCGCCGGAAGAACAGGAAGATGAAGGAGATTCCAATGTCCCTTGTTGGTATGGGAGAATCCGTAGATGAGACTGTCCTCATACTGATAACCGGAACCGCTCCTGAACATTGTCACAGGACTGCATTGAATCATGGCATTAGGGAGTGCGGCACCGGGGAAGGTCTCCGCACCCCAGGTCCTGGACTGCCTTTTCCTGACATAATGAAGGTCCGATTTGTTCCACAATGTGGCCGTCCCGAGGAAAGGGTTCACATTGTCAGTCAGTTTCGCAGGGGTGTCCGCACCCGCTTCCCCAACGGCATAAGCCGGAGACATCATCGCCAATGCGATGGTCAAAGCAACGAAAAATTTCATAGTTCGAGTATGTTAACCAATAATTCAAGTTTCGCATGCGAAACTTAAGTAAAAAATATCCTGCATCAGAGCAAGGCCTCAAGCGACTTCCTTATCCGCCTGAACTCACCCTCGAAATTAGGAGTAAACACATCTTTCCCAATATTGACCTCAATCTCGTCAAGCGGCCAATAACGTCCCTCCTCCACCTCATCCTCATCCGGATGAAGAGTAAAATTGCCTACAGCGGCAAAAATATTTATCATTTCCCTCTCGATATTGCTCTGGAACACATAACTTCCAAGATACAGAGGGTTGAAATCATAAAAGCCAAGTTCCTCGCCTGCCTCCCTGTGGAGTGCCTCAGAAACATATTCCCCGTAATCCACATGACCTCCGACCGCAGTATCCCAACGGCCCGGAAGAAGGTCCTTCTTCATCGAGCGCTTCTGAAGATACAACTCGGCATTGCGGTTGATTATATGCAGATGCACGACCGGATGAAGAAGGAAGGAGCCTCCATGACAATACTTCCTCGTCGCCTGCGCATATACTATGCCGTTCTCCCGGATAACAGGAAGCATCTCGCCGGTCTGGGCCATCATTGTGGATGGCACGTCAGCCGTCGGAACGGGAAGTATCGGAGCAGGCTCCGGAGGATAGACAAGATCAGTCACAGAACTACAATGTAAACAGTATCAACAATTGGGCGGCGAGAACTCTCAAAAACATTGAAAGCGGATATACAGTTGCATAATTGACTGATGTATAATCAGTTCCGTATGCACCCTGCGCAAATGCCAGGACCGGAGGGTTGGTGGTGGAACCGGCAATTAGACCGCATATCTGGTAAAAATTCAGTTTCAATGCCAGCCTTCCGACCAGGCCTACCACCAGGATAGGGATGACCGTTATGAGGAATCCGTAGAGTATCCACCAGTAACCGCCTCCTGTAATGGCTCTTATGAAATTGGCTCCTGCACCAAGTCCCACGGCAGCAAGGAAGAACGAAATTCCGATTTCACGGAGCATCATATTGGCGCTCACCGTAGTGTAGGTCGTAATCTTGAGCTTCGGGCCGAAATAGCCGAGCAGGATGGATACAATGAGAGGTCCGCCTGCAAGTCCTAGTTTGACAGGCTGGGGAACACCCGGGAAACGAATCGGAATCGAGCCGAAAATAATGCCTATGACAATGCCAAAGAATATCGGGACAAGGTTAGGCTGGCTCAGCCTGGAGGCCTTGTTTCCGAAGAGTTTTGCCACCTTGTCAATTCCGTCCTCGTCTCCTACGACCAGAAGGGTATCACCCATCTGCAAATAGAGATTCGGATTAGCGACAAGCTCGACACCGGCCCTGATGACCCTGGTCACCGTGACTCCGTACAATGACCTGACATTGAGATTCCTGAGTTTCTTGCCTGTGATTGATGACCTCGTTATGGTAATCTTTCTTGCCACAGGGCTGGACTTAGTGGATGTCCAATAGCTGAACGGAATATCCTGCTCCTTGCCGAAAAGTATCTTTACAGCCTCCTCGTGAGCCTGTGAAGTGATTACCAGCACCTTGTCACCTTCGCATAGCACGGTATCAGGTCCCGGGGTTTCGACAATGCCTCCGTGGGAAATCCTGGAAATGACGAATCTGTCCCCGTCATCCTTTATCAGCGCAGCCACTGTCATTCCGAACAATGCCGGGTTGCATACCTCGAAACTTGCCCTGACAGCATTGGAACCCTCATTGCCCTCATTGTCAAGGGCGGCTTTCTCCTTGTCGAGATCCACCTTGAACACAGCCTTGAAGAAAATGAGCAGGAAAATGACTCCGAGTACACCGAGAGGATAGGCCACGGCGTATGCCGATGCGATGGAGGAAGTGCTGTCTGCCACCAATGCCTGGGATACCCCGGAGGCGGACATGGCATCAGACAATGTCTGCTGTGCGGCACCGAGTCCCGGAGTATTCGTGACGGCACCGGACATGACTCCTGTCATTATCCTGAGGTCCTCGCCTGTAACCAGGTGAATCACAAACGTCACCCCGACAGCCAGGACCACCATCAGCAGGGCGAGAAGATTCATCTTCAGGCCCCCGGTCTTGAAGGTGTGGAAGAATCCCGGTCCGACCTGGAGTCCGATGGAGAACACGAAAAGAATCAGTCCGAAATCCTTCATGAAAGCCAGGATGTGCGGGTCTGCCCTGAATCCGAAATGACTGAGCAGAATACCAACGAAGAGTATCCAGGTAGAACCTATTGATACACCCTTCACCTTGAAGCGGCCGAGATAGATTCCGGTCGCAATCACCAATGAGAACAGGAGGATCGTATGTGCGATTCCTGTTCCGAAAAAAAGTTCGTTCATATATCAATTCTTAAACTGAAAGCCTGCCGGCCCCCAGTCTTACCTTCAATGTAGTAAGATACCCCCTCCGGGATCTCAACCCTGACCTTGCCGAGTTCCACCGTCTCCCCGGGACGGGTCTCGTGGTTGAAGTTAATCGATACTTCCTTTACCGGATGTACCCTGAGCTCATCCATGTCAATACGGTCAAGGGCCCACACCAGATATCTGACATTGTTAGTATGTCCAAGAAGGTCCACATCCGAATATCTCACCACGTGGCTTCCCACATTCTCCGGCTCAACACCTCTTGGCATTATAACCTTGCCGGCAGGTGCCTCTATCGCATTCTCCGGGCAGGAAGTGTCCATGCCCACAAAGTCCTCAGTACGGCAGAGTCTCCTGGAATTCACATCCATCACCACCCAGGAACTGGTGGCACGGACCAGGACATCACCGTCCGCCGAGGTCAATATGAAATCCCTCAGGAAGAACGGCCCGGAAGGACCCTTGTGCCAGGTGGCCATTGTCACCTCATCACGCCACTCCGGATACTTCAGGAACTTGATATTCATCCTGGAAAGCACCCATACAGTACCGTTCTCGATAAGGGCATCGTAACCGAAACCTTTCTCAGTGGCAGCGAGATAAGCCATCTCCTGCGCCATATCCATAAAGGAAGTCGGTTTCAAACGGAAATCCGCATCCACGAAGTAACACGGGACAACGGATTTCAGCAAATATTTATTTTCTCCAGTGTAATAACCTTTCATCAGTATCTGTTCAACGGCCTTCCGCCAGTCATCATGTGTACCTTCCTCTTGACCTCCTCAAGCAGTGCATTGTGTTCCCAGAGTGAAGCCTTGCCGGCAGCATCAAGTTCCCCTTTGGCAGTCAGCACATTGATATGACTGGAAGCGGATGCGAGAACAGTATCGATAAGTTCCACGATATCTTCCATATCCTTCTCCAGGAAGCCACGCGAAGTCACGGCCGGAGTTCCTACACGGATTCCGGATGTCTGGAATGCTGTACGGGAATCGAAAGGAACCATATTCTTGTTGACAGTAATATCAGCCTTCACAAGCTCTGACTCGGCAATACGGCCGGTAACCTCCGGGAATCTTGCACGCAAGTCAATGAGCATGAGATGATTGTCAGTACCGCCGGAAACTACCTTGTAGCCCTTTGCCATAAACCTTGCGCACATAGCCTTGGCATTGGCGGCAACCTGCTTCTGATACTCCACGTACTCAGGCTGCATAGCCTCATAGAATGCCACGGCCTTGGCAGCGATGACATGCTCGAGAGGTCCGCCCTGAACGCCCGGGAACACGCTTGAATTGAGAATCTGGGACATCTTCTTGACCTCGCCCTTAGGTGCCAGGCGGCCCTGCGGATCATCGAAGTCCTTGCCCATCAATATGATACCGCCACGTGGTCCACGGAGTGTCTTATGGGTAGTAGATGTCACGATGTGGGCATATTTTACAGGATTGTCGAGAAGGCCTGCCGCAATGAGACCGGCAGTGTGAGCCATGTCAATCCAGAGGATTGCACCTACCTCGTCGGCGATTCTCCTCATTCTGGCATAGTCCCATTCCCTTGAATAGGCCGATGCACCGCCGATAATGAGCTTCGGATGACACTCCCTGGCCAGCCTTTCCATTTTGTCATAGTCTATCCTTCCTGTCTCCGGGTCAAGGCCATAGGCCACAGCCTTGTAAAGAATACCGGACGCATTGACTGGAGAACCGTGGGTAAGATGTCCGCCCTGGGAAAGGTCCAGGCCCATGAACACATCACCCGGCTTCAGTACAGCCATTTCTACCGCAAGATTGGCCTGCGCACCTGAATGAGGCTGGACATTGGCATACTCAGCGCCATAGAGTTTGCAGAGTCTGTCAATCGCAAGCTGCTCTATCTGGTCAACCACCTCACAGCCACCGTAATAGCGCTTTCCCGGATAGCCCTCCGCATATTTGTTCGTGCAGATTGAGCCCATCGCCTCAAGCACCTGGTCCGTCACATAGTTTTCAGACGCAATAAGTTCCAGTCCCTGAGACTGTCTCTCCTTTTCCTTTCTGATCAGATCAAAAAGCTGTACATCCTGTTTCATAAGTATATTAGATAATGTGTTTCAATCTATCCCCGGCTCTGCGGTAATTGATTACAAATATAGTAATTTCTGAATTATTTTCCCTTAAATTTGTAATTATTTAGAGATGACCTGACTATGGCAAGCCGGGGCTGCGACATTAATAACATTATGAAACACAGGAAGAAACTCGGTATAGAGATGGGCAGGGTCTCCGCCGAGGAATACAAAACCCTGCCGGAAAGCGGCATTGTCGTCGTGCTTGACAATGTGAGGAGCGCGCACAATGTAGGCTCCGTGTTCAGGAGCGCCGACTCGTTCAAGGCTGACAGGATTATACTCTGCGGCATCTGCGCCACCCCTCCGTCGGCTGAAATCCACAAATCAGCCCTCGGGGCAGAGTTCAGCGTGGAATGGGAGCATTATGACAATACGATGGAAGCCATGGCAAAACTCCACGCAGAAGGCTATGAAATCCTCTGCGTGGAGCAAACTGTCGATTCAATCATGCTGGACCGTTTCACCCCGGTTCCGGGAAAGCGTTACGCCCTGGTTTTTGGCAACGAGGTGGACGGAGTGGCCCAGGAAGTCATTGAGGCTGCGGACGGAGTCATTGAAATACCTCAATACGGCACCAAGCATTCCCTGAACATCTCGGTAAGTGCGGGCATTATTCTATGGCATTTCCGCCCCCGTCAGGAAAACTCCATCTGAGGGCGGAAAGCACAGCCTGTCCAAAGGCGGATCAGAGCGGCCTGATCACGAAGTTGAACTCCCTTTCTTCAGCATGCAGCCTGTAGGCCTCCAGAGGCCAGGCGTGCCAGGAATCAATGCCGCCGACGCCCATCTGCCTCAGTTCGAAGTTGACATAGGTCGAGCCGAGCGCCCTCGCATCCTTATGCGCAAGAGGTATGAGTTCGAGAGAATGCCTGGCAATGCCCTTCTGTGTATTTGTCGGGTTAGGGCGAGGATTAGGGTCAATGATGGTGCAGTCCAAATCGTCAATGCTGAATGGTATGGCAGAACCGCTGAACCTCACATCCGATGTAATCTCAAGTCCCTTTCCTGAAGCATCCAGGACCCTCATCCATCTCAGGCCGGTCTTGGTGCCGGACTCCTGGGTACGAGGATAACCATAGTGATACTGGTCATTGACACTCTGGACATATCTGCCCATCAATGCCGCCGAACATCTGTCAGAATAATTCTCCCAAGGGCCGTAGCCGTAGTAGTCCAGAGTCGAGAACTCACCCGGCATGGTGAACTTCATTCCGTACCTGAACATATCAGGAGCCTTGGAGAGTGAGCCGGCATCCTTCATCTTCTCGGTGCAGGAAATCGCTCCGTCAGCATAGACCCTGTATGTCATCTCAATGTCGCACACATCCCCGAAAGGCCTGTAAACCACTGTGATACAAGTATATTCTCCAGCATCGGAAACATCCGTGGATACCGGTTTGAACTCCGGATTCCTCCACATCCTGAACTTATTGTGCATATCCGCACCCATGTCATTCTCCACAGGAGCACGCCAGAATGAAGGCACAAGCGGTTCCTTCATCATCTGCACTCCGGCATTCTCGTATGAGGTCAGCAGTCCTGTTGTCCTGTCGAACACAGCCTTCCAGGCGACATTGCGCCCGGCTGTGGTCCCGGGAGCCTTGTAAGTTCCCTTGAACTCAAGCCTGTCACCAGCAGATGTGACAGCCATCGATTCCCCGGCAGCGGAGCCGGCCACGTATGCAGAAGCTGGAGCCTCATACACAGCCATCTGGTCGTATGCCACCTCGAATCCGGCAGGAAGCAGGCTGTCACGCTTCTTGAGCTGCCAGCTTGCGGTAATGTAAATGTCACCGTCAATTCCACCCGGCACAATGGAGGCGTGGTACGGGTCTCCGTTCATAGACGTCACGGCATCCTCGAGCAAGTCCTTTCCGGTAATGCCGAGGCCGACAGAAACGGTCTCCCCAGGAGCCGCATTGACATTCTCCACAACCCCTGTCCTGACCTTGTTGCCGGCCACCTCAACCGTCCACACAAGCCTGTAGCGGGACAAGTCAATGAAGAAATTCTCATTGTGGACATTGAGCCTGATTTCAGTATTGTCGTCCCTGAGCCTTTCCTTCGGCTCCTGAATTTCCAATGATGTGAGAATCGACCTGTACTGGTACCTGATTTCGTACGCCGACGGGTGGAACTGCCTGTCAGCGGTAATGAAGCCGTTGCAGTTGAATGAACCGTCTGAAGGATCATAGTCATTGGAATCGCCTCCGAAAATGAAGATGTGGTCGGTACCGTACCTGGCAGGGTCAACTGACTTGCGAATAGTCTGGTCCTCGAAATCCCAGATAAAGCCGCCCTGATAGGAAGGATATTTGCGGACAAGGTCCCAGTACTCCTTGAAGTTGCCCACGGAGTTGCCCATGGCGTGGGCGTACTCGCACTGGATGAGAGGTTTGGAAGGATTGGATGCCAGATATTTCTCGCAACCGTCCGGAGAAAGATACATCGGGCAGTAGATATCTGTATTGTATTCGAGTCCAGCCCTCTCGTACTGGACAACCCTTGTCGGGTCATATTCTTTCATCCAGTCGTAAGCGGCGCGGAAATTGTCCCCGTTGCCGGCCTCGTTTCCAAGGCTCCAGATAATGATGCTCGGGTGGTTGATGTCCCTATAGACCATACGCTGGTTGCGGACCAGATGGGCGGCCCTGTAATCCTCCCTGTGGGCCAGGGACTCCTTCCCGTAGCCCATTCCGTGGGATTCGATGTTGGCTTCATCGAGGACATAGATGCCGTACTTGTCGCAGAGGGAATACCAACGCGGGTCATCCGGATAGTGGCAGGTGCGTACAGCATTGACATTCAATTGTTTCATCACTTCAATATCCCTGATCATCTCGGCATCGGAAATGACGTAGCCTCCGTAAGGACTTAGTTCGTGGCGGTCAGCGCCCTTGATGAGGACAGGCTGGCCATTGACAAGAAGCTGGGCATCACGGATTTCCACAGAGCGGAAACCGAAGTCAATCAAGGTACTCTCCACCACGCCCTTCCGGTCCGCAGCCTCAGCCCTGAGGGTGTAGAGGGACGGGGACTCGGCACTCCAGAGTGCAGGCGACTCCACCTTTGTCTCTGTACGGAATACGAGGTTACCCCCGGCGTCCTTCTCCTGGGACTTGACGGCAGGCTCGGTAATCTCTGCCACCTTGCTGCCTGAAGGGTCGTAAACTTCATATTTAATCTTGGAAATGCCCGGAGTAGCCTTTGCAAGGATTGAAAGATTTCCGTTCATGTCAGCCCTGACATTGATGTCCTCGATTCTCTTCTGCTCCCTGGTATATACATACACTCCCCTTGCAATGCCTGCGAAGCGCCAGAAGTCCTGGTCCTCGAGATAGGTGCCGTCACACCAGCGGAAAATCTCGAGAGCGATGGTATTGACTCCTGCCTTGACATATCTGGTAATGTCGAAGCGGGCCTCGAGCTTGCTGTCCTCGCTGTATCCGACTTCCTTCCCGTTCACCCAGACACGGACATTGGATGTGGCTGAGCCAATGCAGAGGCATATCTGCCTGCCAATCCACCCTGCTTCGACCGAGAATGTACGGCGGTACTGCCCGACATAATTGTGCTCCTCCGGAACGAAAGGAGGATTGTTCTCATAATGGCCCCTCCAAGGATAGCCGATATTGAGATACATCGGGTCGCAATATCCGTAGAAATCCCAGAGCCCCGGAACCGGAATATTGTCCCACCCGGAATCATTGAAATCCACAGCCTGGAATCCGGCAGTCCTGGAGGATGGAGTCTCGCAGAAGTTGAATTTCCATTCTCCATTGAGGCTCAATGTCTTCTGCTGCTCGGTAGTGAAACTGGCCCGCATCGGCAGCCGATTGATTTCGAACACTTCCGGATTCTGCCAGTCCTCTTCGATTGCATTTGAGGCGGCACGGACCTGGAAAGAGGCCATCAGCAGCCCGGCTGCCAGCAATGTTGTCTTAACAATGTTCATTACCATTCTTATATTTTAGTGTTACTCTGTCATCAATGATACGGTTATGTCCATCGGAATGCTAATCTAGCGTTTTTCCGGCAAAAGTCAAGTAGAATAATGATAATGAACTCGTTTCCGGATTCAATTGCCATTGTCCCTGATAATTATTGTGGTCCGTCTGTATATAACACTTCATTTCCGGAAAAGTATTAGGAAATACAGAAAGATTTATAAGATCTCTCCACTCGCTTCGCCCAGTCGGGATGACAAGAAACAGATTTCCAGCCGTCCTGAAGCATCATCAATTTTTCAGCCGGCCTAAAGCATCATCAATGCGACGGTTCCGTCCATAGTAGAGGCCAAGATAGCATTTTTTCCGGCGAAAGTCAAGTGACGGAGCGGGTTGACCAGGGCTGTGGAGAGCTTGTGGGCCCAGATGAAAGTGCCGTCGGAGGCCCTCAGGGCAATGATGTTGCCCTTGTCAGTCGGAATATACAGGACTCCGTCCTTCTCTGACAATGCTGTCGGTGCAATGTCATAGCCGGCGTGGTTTCCTGCTGTCCAGGTCTTGCAACTGTCAGGGAGAACACCCCCTGAAGGTACTGCCACATCCGCCGGGAAAGCATAGGCCCTCCCGAACATTTCCTTGGAATATACAGTGCGCCCGTCACTTCCGAGGCATATTGCATCACGGCCGCCCTTCACCCTGAAAAGCTGACGTCCCGCAACAGCGTCAATGGCATAGACCTGCCTGTCGGGCACTGCCACGAAAATTCGTCCCGAAGAGTACAACGGCAATGTAGAAGCCGGGGAATACATTTTCGAGGCCTTGCCCACCGACCATACCCACTGCTCCCTGCCCGTCACAGGGTCAAGCGAATACAACTTGCCGCCCCAGGTACCGAACACCACACGTTCCCCGCTGGCGTATGGCGTGGAGACAGCGTGGCCTTCCACATTGTCATACGTCCATATCGCCTTTCCGGTCCTCAGGTCAATGCATCTAAATGCTCCGCCGGAGCCACCGGCATAGACCTTTCCGTCCATTACCACAGGCGAGGCGAGGACCGCCTTCCCTGTCTTGAAAGACCATTTCAATGAGCCGTCAGAGGCATTCAGGGCATAGATATTGCCGTCCGAGCAGCCGAATACCAGATACTTCCCGGACAATGCCGGAGTGGAGTATATCTTTCCCGGGAACTCCACCTTCCACTTGACCGAGCCGTCCTTCAGCGAGACAGCCAGCATTGAGCCGGAGGCAAGAGGGAAAAATGCCTTGTCCTTGGAGCAGGCAAACCCTGCGGCGATATTGGCCCCGTAATTCTTCTTCCACACCTCCCTGACCTGTGGGAATTCATCATTGACATCATACCTCATCCAGGGATAGTCCGACGGAAGCCCGTGACCGTCATATCTCACCGTATCCTTCACAGGGGCAAGGTCAAATGAGGCCCAAGGTTCCAGCTCCACAGCTGTCTGGCCATACAACCTCCTCTCGGAGAATGAGATACGGTCACCGTCAATCCTGACGACAGTATAGCCCGGGGTCTTGCCGGCCGACAATGCCGAACGGCATACCACGGCAGGGATGCCCTGATAGTTCTTAATCCTGTTGGCATGAAGATGACCTCCGATTACCATCCTGGTATCCAGCCTCTTGAGCTCCCTCGTCACGTCAAAATAGTTCAGGACCGACGAATCCATCGGGTAATGATTGATGAAAATGGTTTTCTCGCCCGGCTCCAGCCCGGAAAGCCATTCCATCGTCTCGCGAGGTACCAGGCCGGGAGCCATTCTCATGTCCGGTCCGCTGTTGCAGCCTATGAATCGCCAGCCCCCGGCCCTGAAAAGGAAGCGCTCGTAGCCGAAAACCTCCTTGAATGTACCGCAGCCGCTCTCTGACCAGTTGGCATCGTGATTGCCCTGGACCACGTACACAGGCTTGCGGACAGAGTCAGTCATGGACTTGGCAAGACGGATTTCGTCATCGGAGCCGAAGTTTGTGACATCGCCTCCAAAAATCACGAAATCCAATGAGTCATAAGCATTTATATCCCTGATGCAAGCAGATAGGTCGGCCACTGAACTGCTTCCTGCGGCAATGTGGGTATCGGCGAGAAATGCGAACCTGAGATGGTCCTGCTGCTGTGCGGACGCAAATGCCCCCGCCGGAGCTGACATCACGGCGAGGGACATCACTATGTTTCGGAATGACATGGAGTTAGATTATTTCAATGTCACCGGCCTGTATCCAACCCTGTCTTCCGTCCGAAAGCGAGATGTTCACCCACTTGCCCACAGAGTCCAGCACGCCTACCTCCGTACCCTCGTGCAGAAGGAAGAGATCCTTGGAGGATTCCTCTGAAGGTGAACTCTTTACGGAAGATACCGGCTTCATTACCACGGCCGAGTCGGCACGGCGGTAAACATTCCTCTGCCATACGGAAAATCCGTAGCTCCCCGCCGAAAGAAGTATCAGTACAATGGCGGAATAAAAGCCTGTCCTCCTGAGCCCTTTGCGCGGACCCAGCAGGAAGAGAAGAAGCATTACCAGGAAGGAAGCGAACAGGACAAGTGACAGAATAGCCCACGCATTGGAATTCATCAGATAGCTGATTTTCCTGGCCCAGGTCTTCAGAATGAATTCAGGGACCTCGTCAATCCTGTCCTGCACCATTGAACGGGCAAATTCCAGGTTGAAGCGGGCATCGCTGAAAGAGGGGTCAATCCTCAGGGCCCTTTCATAGTTCAGGACGGCCTTGGCCACCTCCCCGGACTTGAAATAGGCATTGCCCAGATTGTAGTACAGTTCGGCAGACTCCACCCCGGCTCCCCGAAGGGATTCCCAGGCATTTGCACTTTCCTCCCAACGTCCGTCAGAATATGCTGCAACGCCGTTCTGCCAGAGCGAATCGAGGAGTGCATCCTGATTCTCCGCCCTCATGACGGACGGGAGGGCAAGCATCAGGGCTATTAGGGCCATTGCCCCGTATGCAGTCTGGGTTTTCTTATGTGACTTCATTGTAGAATCTATGGATGAAATGATTCTTACGGCTTCATTGTAATGTGTGGTCATCGCCTCATTTCCCGAATCCGGGGAATAACGGGCATATTCGCAGGCATCGACAAGATTTATGAACGAGTCCACAAGTTCCTGGGCCACACCTCCTTCGAGAAGACGGGCGGAAATATTGTCCTTGCTCAAGTCTTCGACTCCGATGTTCAACTTGTCGGCAATGAAGCCAAGCAGGGCTTTGTGCAGTTCCTCGTAGAATGCGGCCTCGAGATTCTGCTTGAGATAGCCTGAAGCCGTCTTGAGCCTTGCCAGGGCCATCTTGGTGGCGCGCCTTGTCCTGGTACCTGCCACATCTGCCTTCCTTGCAGCCATCCCCCTGAATACTAGCCAGGAAACGACTGCCGATATGGCCAGCAACAATGCAGCAATCCAGAATCCTATACTGTTGACGAAGAATGACCTGCCGAATGAATACTCCGGCAAATCCCTGGCTATGAACCTGATATCCTCCCCAAGATTCTTCACGTCCTTATGCGTTGAAGATGGGGCCTGAATGACCTGTCCTCCCTGGTCCTGGACATTTCCCTTCCCGACAGGGAGATTCAGGGCATCAGTGCTGACTGTGACATATTTGTCGGCATTGACATCATAATATGAGTATGAAACTGGGCCAATGGTAAATTCCCCGTGACTTCTCGGTATGAACGGGTATTCGAAAACCCGGCTGCCTGTAGTACCGCCCGTACTCTTGTCCGCATTGGTGGTGGACTTGACATCATAGACTTCGAAATCCGGCGGGAACTTCACATCCGGGGCCTCCAGGAGGGAGAGATTTCCCTTTCCGGACACGGTAACGACAAGCGACCCGGCCTCGTGGGCATTGAGCTCACTCTTGGAAAGGCTCGCTGATATCTTGAACTGGCCTACACCTCCTCCAAAACCGGCAGGAGCGCCGGCAGGAAGCTCCTTGACATTGACAGTCACAGGCTTGGTGCTGATTCTCTTCCGGACAGTCGTATATCCGTCATCGAAGAAACTGTCGAAAATGCTGTTTCCAGCCCTCGAAGACGTCCTGACATTGACAAGACATATAAGTTCGGCAGGATCAATGGTAAGTTTGCCGGACTGCTGCGGAATAAGGACATAGCGTCTGAGCAGGGCGGAATTGTACAACTGCCCGTCAACATCCTCCCTCTCGAATTCAATATTGGAAGGCGCCGCAGTCTCCTGGCTCCAGAACCCGTTGAAAGAAGGGAACTTGGCACCCTCGAAACCGGCAATGCTGACACGCTGATAAAGTTTGAGCTCCGCAGTCACCGGTTCGCCGATTACCACATTGGTGCGGCTCAGATTGAGACTGAGGTACAGGTCTTCGGAGGAGATGTTGCCAGTAGCCCTGCTGTTCCCTCCGGTTGAAGGCTTGGCCTGCTGCCCTCCGGAAGATGAACCCTGCTCCAGAACCTTCACGGATTTCGGGCTTGAGGAAGCCTCCCGGTTCTTGAACTTGGCCACAGCGGAAGGAATCACGCATTGCCCAGTCCTCTTCGGCCGGAGAATGTATATGTAAGTGAACTGCGATGACTTGGTACGCTTTCCGTTCACAATCGAAACACTGGTGGAAGAGCCCTGCTGAGGCCCCCAGACCAAGTCAAAATCCTCACCCTTGTCCCAAATGAAATCCGTAGGCCTGTCCTCGCCTTCAATGATGAATGTCACATTGAACTGCTCTTCAGCACCGACAATATTGGGTGCCTCGACCTTTATGGAAGACTGGGCATAGGCCGGCATCGCAGTGATTGCGAACACCGCCAAAGCCAATGCCAAAAGGCCCTTTCTCATCAATCCTGTCATTCTCTTAATCCTCTCCATTGCTGATTTGCGTTACCAGTTCTTTTCTTTCTGCCTTGACTTGAGAGCCTCGGCCTTCTCCTTGTTGACCTTGTCCTGGGTCTCTTTTTCCTTGGCCTGCACCGCCTTCAGCATCTGCTGGGCCTGCTGCGGGGAAATATTCACAGGCTGGGGCTGGGACTGGGACTGGCCATCCTGTGGCTTGTCCTGACCGCCCTGATTGTCCTGCTGGTCCTGGCCATTATCCTGCTGGTCCCGGTTCTGGTCATTCTGCTGCTGGTCCTGGTTCTGCTGGTTATCCTGATTATCCTGATTATCCTGATTGTCCTGACCTCCGCCACCTCCGTTCTTCTGCTGGTTCTCCAGCATTTTCTTGGCGTAGATATAGTTCTCCTTGGCCTGCAAATCTCCCGGATTCAGGACAAGGGACTTCTTGAAGGCCTCCACCGCTGCGGCATAATCCTTCTTGGCCAGGGCTACATCCCCCGCATTGAAATTGTAGTCCGCCCCGTACTCGGAAGTCCCAGCCACATCCTTGACAGTTTCCAAGGCATTGCCCGCCTCGTCATAATGTTCTTCACGGTACAAGACACTGGCAAGGTTGTAATTCGCAGCCAATGACAGCGAATCCTTCACCAACGCCTTCCTGTAAGAAATATCGGCTGCCTTGTAGTCCTCCCTGCGGAACTGCCTGTTCCCGGAACGGACCTCCTTCCTGTCAATCTGCGCCGACACCACCACAGGTATGAAAAGAAATGCGAATATATATATCAACTTTCTCATATCCAGCAAATTACCTATCAAACAGGGTTCTAAGAACCTTTCTTTCACCCACCAGCATCTGAATCACGAAGAGCACAAGCGCGATGGCAAAGAAATACATGTACTGCTCGTCGTATTCCTCGAAAACGATGGAGTCGAACTCCTCCTGGTCCATCCGCTTGATTTCGGAGATAATCGGGTTCAGTCCGAATTCCTCATTGCCCGCACGGACGTATGCACCGTTTCCGGCCCGTGCAACATCCTTCAGGACATTCTCATCCAGCCTCGTAACGACAATCTCGCCGTTCGAATCCTTAAGCAGCCCGCCTGCCACTGGTATAGGCTGGCCCTCAGGCGAACCTACGCCGATGGTGAACACCCTGATTCCCATCCCTGCAGCCTGTTTCGCAGCCTCGACCGGGTCATCCTCGTGGTTCTCACCGTCAGTTATGACAATGATGGCACGGCTTCTCTCGCTCTGCGCACTGAAACTCCTGATACACGTATTTATAGCATCACCTATTGCAGTACCCTGGACCGGAACCGACTCAGTGGAAATGCTGCCGAGGAACATCTTGGCCGAGACATAGTCCGTAGTAATCGGAAGCTGGACAAATGAAGTCCCGGCGAAGAGCACAAGACCAATCCTGTCGCCGTCAAGTTTATCCACCAGGCGGGAAATCGCCAGTTTCGCCCTGTCGAGGCGGCAAGGGGTATAATCCTTGGCCAGCATTGAATTGGACACGTCAAGGGCAATCATCACTTCCGCTCCGCGGCTCTTGTGTTCCTTCAGCTTGGCACCTATCTGGGGCCTTGCCATTCCGATGATGAAGAAAAAGAAGGCGGCAGAAAAGAGTATGGCCCTCACCCAGCCCTTGACTCCCGAATAGGAAGGCATGAGTTTTCCGACCAGTTCCTCGTCACCGAAACGGCGAATCTTTTTCTTGCGCAAATATCTGGTCAGCCCGTACAGGACCAGGAACACCGGAACCAGGACGAGCAGCAAAAGATATTGTGACTGAGCAAAATATATCATAACTAAGGAAGTTTTCTGAACAATGTGAGACTCAGCAATGCCTCAAGCAGGAGGCAAATCAATGCGACAAGACCGAAACGGCCGTAAAGTTCCTTGTACACCGGGAAACTGTCAATGGTGGTGCGAGCCTTCTCCATCTTGTTGATTTCGCTGTAGATTTCGGAAAGCTTGGTATTGTCGGTCGCCCTGAAATATCTTCCGCCAGTAGTTTCGGCAATGTTCCTGAGCAGGTCCTCGTCAATCTCCACCTCCACATTCTGCATCTCGACTCCCCAAGGAGTGATTACAGGATATGGCGCAGTGCCGTTGGCTCCCACTCCAATCGTGTAAACCCTTACGCCATAAGTCTTTGCAATGTCGGCGGCATTCTGCGGAGTGATTTCGCCGCAGTTGTTGACACCGTCAGTAAGAAGAATCACCACCCGGCTCTTGGCATCGGAACCCTGCATCCTGGCCACAGCCACGGCAAGACCGTTTCCGATGGCCGTACCGTCATCAATGACTCCGGTCTCAATCTCCTTCATAAGGTTGATCAGGGTGGCCCTGTCGGTGGTAAGGGGACATTGGGTATAACTCTCTCCCGCAAAGACGACGATGCCCATCCTGTCCGAAGGCCTCTGGGATATGAACTCTATGGCAATGTCCTTGGCCGCACTGATACGGTCCGGAGTGAAGTCCCTGGCCAGCATACTGGTGGATACGTCCATTGCCAGCACAATGTCGATTCCCTCCGTGTCAATCTTGTCCATCTGGGTAGAAGACCTCGGACGGGCTATGGCGACAATTATCATTGACAAGGCCACTATCCTGAGAATTAGGGGAATATGTCTCATCATCCCCAGGACTGAGGGACCGCCGGCAAGCCATGGGCCGATACCGGAAACTCTCAGGTGAGGTCTCCTTCCGGCAATTTCCCTGTATATGTACAATGCCGCCAGCAATGCCGGAACAACCAGCAGCCAGAGCAGTTTAGGATTTTCAAAGAACATTTTCACCCTCCTTTTCTTCTACCTTTTCCTCCTCCTTCCAGGTGGCGGTCACGAAACGCACGGCCGTCGGAACAGCCTTCACATTCTCTTCGTCGGAGACAGTCATCTTGGCGAACTTCACGAGGTCCGAAGTCAGGAAGAGAGTCTTGGTCTCCTCCATAAGTTCAGGCGCAATCCCGCTGTCCTTCAGTCCGTCGAAAATCTCCGCAGTAGTCATTTCCATGGCCCCGATTCCGAATCTTCCCGCAATGTACTCACGAAGCACATCCGTGACACCGCTGTAGAACTGCTTCTGCTTCTCCGGCACCCACAGTTTGTTGCCCTTGTACCTGTCAAGCTTGCGCAATGCGACAATGTAAGGAGGATCCTTGACCTCGGCCTCCCCGCTGAGCCTGCGGCGCCTACGGACAATGAGCCACACAATCAAGGCAATGATGCCCGCAGCAATGAGCACGATTCCGGAATACAAGGCTATTTCCTTGAATGTCACGGGATAACGGATTTGCCCCTTGATGTCGTGAGGCTTGAATGTAGCAGTATCCACCGGCATTGTCCTGACATCCAGTCCTAAGCCTTTGAACACCAGGGTATCTGTCTGTCCATCAGGCAGTTTCCTTATGACAGGGATATCCGGAAGCTGATACTTTCCTTCCTCGAATGCAGCAAGGATTACGCTGGCCTCTATATCCATCAGGCCGGCCTTCTTCTTGACCCCGGTCGTATCCAGCTGCCAGGACCGGACCACCATCAGGCTGTCCGCATTGTCCTCCTTCCATTCCGGCAACATAAGACCGCTTCCATCCGGCAGGGACTCAAGCCGGAATCCATATTGTACCTGGTCGGCAATCAGCACCGAATCCCTCTTCTGAAGCTGCCGGAGAAAGGCTTCCCCTGCATCCACAGGCCCCTGCACGGCTGCTGCCCCGATAGAGAGGAAAAGCAGCGCAATCATTATGATAAATCTGTTCTTCATCTTTTTCCAAAGAATGACATCAGGCCCCTGACATAATCCGAGCCTGTCGCAATTTCCACATTGTCAATATGATATCTGCGCATCAGCTTCAATGCTGCCGTGTCGGAGGCGGTCACGGCCGCGGCATAATTCTCCCTGACCTTGCGGCTGGAGGTATTGACCCAGGCGGTCTGGCCTGTCTCACTGTCCTTCACATTGACAAGACCCACATCAGGGATTGTCCTCTCCCTCTGGTCGTAGACCTTTATCACGGAGAGGTCGTGCCTGTTCACTGCCACCTTGATGGCATCCTCATAACGGGGATTGCCCTCATTGTCGAAGTCCATCATGTCGGACAGGAGGAAGGCCGTGCATTTCTGCTTGATGGCATTGGCCAGATATCTCAATGCCCCGCCTATATCCGTGCCGGATGATTCCGGACGCAGTTCAAGGATTTCCCGAATGATGCGGAGAAGATGGCTCCTTCCCTTGCGCGGCGGGATGAATTTCTCCACCCTGTCACTGAAGAAGAGGGCGCCGACCTTGTCATTGTTCATGATGGCTGAAAAAGAGAGCACTGCGGCTATCTCGGCTATCATATCCCTCTTGGTTCCTCCCTGGGTTCCGAAAAATCCGGAACGGCTGATGTCGATGAGAAGCACGACAGTCATCTCCCTTTCCTCTTCGAAAACCTTTACATACGGGCTTCTGAGCCGGGCCGTTACATTCCAGTCCATATTGCGCACATCATCCCCGTACTGGTACTCCCTGACTTCGCTGAAAGCCATTCCACGTCCCTTGAACGCGGAATGGTACTCACCGGCGAAAATCTGGTGGGAAAGAGCCTTGGTTCTGATTTCGATTTTGCGGACCTTCTTGAGAAGATCCGATGCACTGGTATTGGAATCCATCGCAAATGATTACTTATTCAAGTTTCGCAAACTGCAAGTGCTTAACATTTAGTGGCTTTTCCGTGCGATGCGAGCACGTGCCACCGCCACGAATATTGTCCACGCTACCCTATCCCTAAATCCCTTTCCCCGGGAATCTGCTCGCTGCAAACGTCCACCGGACGTTTGACTTACCGCTCACGACCAACCCAACGGCCTATCGGCCTCTAGATAAGGTTGTTTCGCATGCGAAACTTATGTATGTATGATTACTTACGGAACAATGACTGCATTGAGAACCTGGGAGATGATGTTCTCCGTCGTAATGTTCTCTGCTTCAGCCTCATAAGTCAGGCCAATACGGTGACGGAGCACCTCGTTGCAGACAGCGCGCACATCCTCAGGAATCACGTATCCCCTCCTCTTGATGAATGCGTAAGCCTTGGCCGCCATTGAAAGGGATATGCTGGCACGCGGAGATGCACCGTAGGAAATCAGGCCGGAAAGAGACTTGAGATTGTAGTCCCCGGGAGTCCTGGTGGCATATACTATATCTACAATGTATCTCTCAATTTTTTCATCCATATAGACATCCCTCACGACCTGGCGGGCCCTGACGATATCCTCAGGAGACACTACAGGCTGTGCCTTCGGGAACTCCCCGGAATTGTTCATGCGGATAATCTGCCTCTCCTCCTCCTTTTTCGGATATGAAACCACGACCTTGAGCATGAAACGGTCCACCTGGGCCTCAGGAAGCGGATATGTTCCCTCCTGCTCAATCGGGTTCTGGGTCGCCATCACAAGGAAAGGCTCCGGAAGCTTGAATGTCTCTTCACCAATGGTCACCTGGCGCTCCTGCATCGCCTCAAGCAGGGCTGACTGCACCTTGGCCGGGGACCTGTTAATCTCATCAGCAAGCACGAAATTGGCGAAAACCGGGCCCTTGTGCACCTCGAACTGCTCGTTCTTCTGGGAGTATATCAATGTTCCCAGGACATCGGCCGGCAGGAGGTCAGGGGTAAACTGAATTCTGCTGAACTTGGCATTGACTGCCTGTGACAAGGTATTGATTGCCAATGTCTTGGCCAATCCAGGCACGCCTTCGAGGAGAATGTGTCCATTGGCCAGAAGGCCTATGAGCAAATTTTCAACCAACTGCTTCTGGCCCACGATGACCTTGCCCATCTCAAGGGATAGCAGGTCCACGAAGGAACTCTCCTTCTGGATCCTGTCATTGAGTTCTTTTATATTCACACTGTCCATTACTGAATATTTTTTTAATTTCTTCTATCTTTGCAATGCGGCTCCAACTCCGAGCCGGACCAGTTTCTTGCTTTCGCCTGACAAATGCACACTATGCGATTCATCATACGACTTTCATACAATGGCGCCGGCTTCCACGGCTGGCAGATTCAACCCCGCGACCCGTCCGTCCAAGAACACATTGAAAAGGCTCTTTCAATGCTCCTTAAAACGGAAATATCCATTACTGGAGCTGGAAGAACCGACACTGGGGTAAATGCTGTCAATTACGTTGCGCATTTCGACTCTTTCCCGCTCACGGCAGCCGAAGCGGAAAGACTCCGCTGCAAATTGAATGCCATCCTGCCGTCCGGAATAGTGGTACACGAAGTATCCCCTGCCGGGAATGATTTCCATTCTAGGTTCGACGCTTCGGAGCGTGAATATAAGTATTTTATTCATAGAAAAAAAGACCCCTTCATAGGAAATCATTCATACTTCTGTACTTATCCCCTGGATTTGGAAGAAATGAACCGGGCCTGCGCCTTTCTCCTGGGGGAACATGATTTCAGTTGCTTTGAGAAAGTCGGAGGCGGGAACAAGACCTCTGTCTGCAATGTAACCTTCGCCCGCTGGGAAACATACCTCCCGGACCACGTCAGGCTCATGGGCTTCCCGGCAGAGGAGGAGGACTACCTGATGTTCACCATTCGGGCCGACAGGTTCCTGAGGAATATGGTCAGGGCCGTGACAGGCACGTTAATTGAAATAGGACGCGGGCGGAAACCCGCAGCCTGGATGGAGGAGCTGGTAAAGACCGGAACAAGGTCGGATGCGGGACAGTCCGTCCCGGGTTCCCCACTCTTCCTCGACAGCATCAAATATTGAAAATTACCGAAAAATTGACTACATTTGCAGATTGTTGCGTAAAACAAAAAGACAAAAAAGATAATGAACGTATTGCTTTTCCAATTATTGCAGGCAGGGCTTGACGCAGCTGACGCCACAGCCGAGGCAGCGGCCGCTGCCGCCGTCACTCCACACGTGGAGGAAATCAGCCTTCTCAGCATGGCCGTAAAGGGAGGTTGGCTAATGCTCGTCCTCCTTATTCTTTCCATCCTGGCATTCTACATCTTCGGGAAGAAATGGTGGATGATTCACAAGGCCGGAGACATTGATGCGAACTTCATGAGGGACATCAGGGATTATATCCACGAGGGCAAGCTCAAGTCAGCACTTTCACTCTGCGAGAAATATGATTCACCTGTCGCAAGGCTTGTAGAGAAGGGTATTTCCAGGATTGGAAGACCTCTTTCAGATATCCAGACAGCTATCGAGAATACCGGAAATACGGAGGTGGCCCGTCTTGAGAAAGGGCTCCCGATTCTTGCGACCATCGCCGGGGGAGCACCTATGATAGGATTCCTCGGAACCGTGCTCGGTATGGTGCAGGCCTTCTTCAACATGGCCCAGGCAGGCAACAACATTGACATCACCCTGCTGTCAAGCGGAATTTATACCGCAATGATTACCACCGTGGGCGGTCTGGTTGTCGGCATCATCGCATACTTCGGATACAACTACCTGACTTCCAATATTTCCGACCTCGTATTCAAGATGGAGAGTGCCACGATTGACTTCATGGATCTCCTCTACGAACCGGCCAGAACTGAAGAATAAAGAATATGGGATACAAGAGATCAACGAAGGTGTTGTCGGAAAACGGGATGTCCTCCATGACGGACCTCGTCTTCCTGCTCCTCATCTTCTTCCTCATAACTTCCACATTGGTCAATCCCAATGCGCTGAAACTCCTGCTGCCGAAGAGCACGGGACAGGTGTCGGCCAAGGCCACGGTCAGCGTATCCATCAAGGACTGGCAGGACGGAAACTACTCGTACCACATCAATGGGGACGAGAATGCCATCCAGTTCGACCAGGTGGAGGACGAGCTGGTAGAACTCCTCCAGTCAGAGGAAGATCCGACTTTCTCCATCTATGCTGACGAGAGTGTTCCGGTGAAGGAAGTCGTGGCCGTCATGAACATAGCGAAGAGAAACCATTACAAGGTCATCTTGGCGACCAGGCCTGAATGACGCTAGCATAGACCGCAATGAAGATTTACAAGGAGATACGCAAGAAAACAGAGAAAGCCTCCATAGTAGGGGCGGCGGTCTGCACCGTGGCAGGTCACGTGGCAGTGGCCGTCTTCGGCGTTTTCTCCGGAATCACATACATCTATCCGCCGCCCGAGGAGCAGAGCATCCTGATGGACTTTTCCGAAGACGGGGAGAAGGTCATTGTGAAGCAGGAAAAGGGGTCTGCACCGCAGAGCGAAGAGCCTGACCGGACGAAGCCCCTGGAACTTGTACAGAAATCCGAGGCCCAGGAACAGGGAACAAAGGCCAACCAGGCCCCAGAGGCAACCGGGGACGATTTCGGTGACGTGGAGAAGTACGAGCCCCCGAGAGAGAAAGAAATTGACAGGAGAGCATTGTTCCACGCCGCCGACAACAAGACGGACAAGGACACATTGGCAGCCCAGACAGCAAGGGAAGTAAGCGATGCCCTGAAGGCAGGCCACGCCGTGGGAAACACGGCTAGCGGCAAGACCAATGGCGAGCCGAACGCCGTGCTTAAAGGCAGGAATGTAGTCGGAGTGATAGCCAAGCCTGCATACAATGTCCAGGAGGCAGGCACGGTGGTGGTCACCATATACGTGGACCAGTACGGCAATGTCACCAAGGCCACCCCGGGAGCACCGGGTACTACGGTGAACAATTCCGCCCTCTGGGCTGCCGCAAGGAAGGCCGCCATGGAGACGCATTTCAATATGGACGGCTCCGCCCCGCCACTGCAGCAGGGCAGCATAACATACATATTCTCATTGAAAGGAAACTGACACAATATCCGGGAGGAGTCCCGGAACAAGATAGGAAACATGGCGTGAGCCAGATAAAGTAATTTTTAACCAGCCCGGGAGGGCAATCCGAAAATGGAAGAAAACAACAAGAGCGGTTACACCGCAGAGGGAAGGAAACTCAGACCGAGAAGGCCGAGGATTTCCAACAAGATTTACTCATCATCAGATGCGTCGGAAAGACGCGGAAACTATGGACATTCTGATAACGGAGGCCGTGGAGGCTACGGTTCATCGGAAAGGAGAAGTTACGGAAGCCCAGAGAGAAAGAGTGGAGAAAACAGAGGTTACGGACACTCCGATGGCAGATCGTCCTACGGCCCAGGCAGAAGAGCGCAGTACGGAGCCGGAGAGGACAGAGGCTACGGGAGCCGTGACAGGAGAAGTTATGGCAGCCAGGACAGAAGGTCTTACGGCAATTCTGGCAACAGGGGCTACGGCCAGTCCGATTACAGAAACGGCGGCCAGCCCGACAACCGCGGCGAAGGAAGGAGAAGCTACGGAAACCCGGAGAGAAGGAGTGCAGAAGGCAGAGGTTACGGGCACACTGAGGGCAGGAGCTTCGGACCTTCAGGGAGAAGGGCCCCGTCCAATGGGGGCAGGCCTCAGCCAGGCAGGAGTTACGGCCCGTCTCGCAAACCTTACGGAGCCGGAAAACCTTCATCCGGAAAATTCCAGGGCAATGGCAGGGGAACCGGACGTCCGGCCAAGCAGAATCCGTACAAATTCAATGAGAATGACGAGCAGAGTATCAACCTGATGCTCAGCCGCAAGCCGCAAATCGACCAGATCCAGCTTTCTGACAATGATATAGTGGAGACCCCTATCAAGGATGTCATCCGCCTCAACAAATTCATTGCCAACTCGGGAATCTGCTCCCGCCGCGAGGCTGACCAGTACATCCAGGCCGGTGTGGTTACAGTGAACGATGAAGTTGTCACCGAACTCGGAACAAAGGTCAACGTATTCACAGACGACATCAAGTTCAACGGCGAGAGAATCCGCGGGGAGGAGAAGGTTTACATCGTGATGAACAAGCCGAAAGGATTTGTCACCACAGCCAGCGACCCGCATGCGGAAAAGACCGTGATGGATTTGCTCAAGAAATGCAGCGCAAGGGTATTCCCTGTGGGAAGACTTGACAAGAACACCACAGGCGTACTGATGTTCACCAATGACGGTGAAATCGCCGAAAGGCTCACACACCCTTCGTACGACAAGAAGAAAATTTACCAGGTAATCCTCGACAAACCTATCAGCCAGGAGGATTTCGACAATGTTCTCAGCGGCATCTCCCTCAATGACGGGGAAATCAAGGCTGACGAACTCGAATACATCGATGCTGAGGACCACAGGAAGCTCGGCATTGAAATACATTCAGGCAAGAACCGCATTGTCAGGAGAATCTTCGAGTCTCTCGGATACGAGGTCAAGGCTCTTGACAGGGTATATTTCGCCGGACTTACAAAGAAGGGCCTGAAAAAGGGAGAATGGAGATATCTCACGGAGAGCGAGTCCAACATTCTCAAAATGGGTGCATACCTGTAATATGGACAGTTTACAGACATCCAGTGAGCAAAGGGCCGGATTTGTCAACATTATCGGAAACCCTAATGTCGGCAAATCCACTCTGATGAATGCTCTTGTGGGAGAGAAACTCTCCATTGTCACGGCCAAGGCCCAGACTACCAGGCACAGAATCAGGGGCATTGTCAACGGCGAGAACTACCAGATTGTGTATTCCGACACTCCGGGCATCCTGAAGCCGAACTACAGGCTCCAGGAGAATATGATGGATTTCGTGGACACCGCCATCGGTGACGCCGACATCATCCTCTACGTCACTGATGTGGTGGAGAAGGCCGACAAGAATGCCGATTATATTGACAAACTCCAGAAAGTGGACTGCCCGGTCATCGTCGTCATCAACAAGATTGATGTCAGCGACCAGTCCAAGGTCGTGGAACTGATGGGATGGTGGCAGGAGAAACTGCCTTCATCATTGATAATCCCGGTATCGGCGAAGGAGAAATTCAACATTGAGAGTGTACTCAATGCCGTAATTTCAAGGTTGCCGGTATCTCCGGCCTGGTTCGACAAGGATGCGTTCACGGACAAGAACCTCAGGTTCTTCGCCTCGGAGATAATCAGGGAGAAGATTCTGGAAAACTATTCCCAGGAGATTCCGTACAGCTGCGAAGTGGTCATCGAGGCTTTCAAGGAGGAAGAGGAGAGGTATGAAATCAGTGCTGTCATCTACGTGATGAGAAATTCCCAGAAAGGCATCATCATCGGCAAGGGAGGTCTGGCATTGAAGAAGACAAGCACTGCGGCGAGGATTGACATGGAGGACTTCTTCCAGAAAAAGGTATTCCTCAGCATCTTCGTGAAGGTGGATGAAGGCTGGAGGGAGAGCAGGAGGGAACTCCGCAAGTTCGGATACGAGGAATAAGCCCGTTTGGGTCCATTTGAAAAACCAATACCGATAATATGAGCAAAGACGAGTGGGAGGATATGTCTCCGGACGAACTGGAGAACGATGAAAACATCAATGAGGAGCCTGTCGATGAAAGCACGGCCGTGCCTTCAGACAAGTACGAGAAACTGTTGGGGGATGACAGCAGGAAATACAAACTGTCAGGAATGTTCAAGGACTGGTTCCTGGATTATTCTTCTTACGTAATCCTCCAGCGTGCCGTCCCGAATATAGTGGATGGCCTGAAACCTGTACAGAGAAGGGTCCTGCACGCAATGTTCAGGATGGATGACGGCAGTTTCACCAAGGTGGCGAACATTGTCGGCCAGGCCATGCAGTACCATCCGCACGGCGACCAGTCCATCCTCGGAGCCCTCGTCCAGCTCGGACAGAAGGGTTTTGCGGTGGACTGCCAGGGAAACTGGGGAAACATTCTCACAGGTGACCCCAATGCTGCCGCCCGTTATATCGAGGCAAGGCTGAGCAAGTTCGCCAAGGAAGTCATCTTCGACCCGAAGGTGACCAACTGGATGACATCTTACGACGGCAGGAACCAGGAGCCTGTTGAGCTTCCTGTCAGATTCCCTCTCCTGCTGGCCCAGGGAACCGAGGGAATTGCCGTAGGTATGGCTTCCAAGATTCTCCCGCACAACTTCAACGAGCTCATTGACGCATCCATTGCCTATCTCAAAGGCGAGCCGTTTGAACTTCTGCCGGACTTCCCTACCGGGGGCATGGCGGATTGCTCGAAGTATATGAAAGGCCAGCGGGGCGGTGTCGTGAAGGTCCGGGCCAAGATTGAGAAAATCGACAAGAACACATTGGCTATCAAGGAAGTACCTTACGGCAAGACAACCCACGCCCTCGTCGAGTCCATTCTCAAGGCCAAGGCCAAGGGAAAGATAAAAATCAAGAAAATCGAGGATATGACAACGGACAAGGCGGACCTCGTAATCCACCTTCCGAATGACGTGTCCCCGGACAAGACTATCGATGCGCTCTACGCATTCACTGACTGCGAGGCCACCATTGCCCCGAACGCATGCGTCATCAAGGACAACAAGCCACAGTTCCTGAGCGTGGACGACATCCTGGTTTACGATGCTGAGCATACCAAGGAACTCCTCGGGAGACAACTGCAAATCAGGCTGGACGAACTTGAGGACAGCTGGCATTATTCTTCGCTCGAAAAGATTTTCTTCGAGAACAGGGTTTACAAGATATTGGAAGAGGACCAGAAGACCTGGGATGCCCAGATCAAGGACGTGTTCGCCAAAATGCTTGAGTACCAGGGACTTCTCAAGCGTAAAATCACCATGGACGACATCCTGAAGCTCGTGGAGAAACCTGTCAGGAAAATATCCAAATTCGACACCAAGGTCATTGATGAGAAAATCAGGGACCTCGAGAAGGAGATGGACAAGGTCAGGAACAATCTCGACCATCTCACGGAATACACCATCAAGTTCTTCAAGGGAATCAAGGACAAATACGGCAAGGATTTCCCGCGCCGCACCGAAATTACCGGTTTCGAGACCATTGCAGCCACAAAGGTGGTGAGCAACAATGCCAAGCTCTATGCCAACATGGCCGAGGGCTTCGTGGGCATTGGCCTGAAGAAGGACGATGAGGGACAGTTCATCTGCGACTGCTCCGACATTGCCGAAATCATTGTGATAAACAAGGAGGGCAAATATATTATTTCCAAGGTTGCCGACAAGGCATTCTTCGGCAAGAACCTGCTCTATGTCGGCATTTTCGACAGGGGTGACGCCCGTACCATCTACAATGTAATCTACCGGGACGGAAAGGCCAGCATCTACTACGCCAAGAGATTCGCCATCACCAGTGTCACCAGGGACAAGGAATACGACATCACACAGGGCAAGCCGGGTTCGTCAATCGTTTGGTTCTCCGTCAATCACAATGGCGAAGCAGAAACCGTCAAGATGTATTTCAGGGCCAGGCCAAAGCTGAAAAAGCTCAATGCCGAGTACGATTTCTCCACCCTTGCAATCAAGGGCAAGACATCCAGGGGAAATCTGGTGACGAAGAATTCCATCCAGCGTATCGTCCTGAAATCCAAGGGAATATCTACCATCGAAGGCAAGGATGTCTGGTTCGACACCGATGTCCAGAGGCTCAATGAGGACGGACGCGGGATACATCTCGGCAAGTTCAGCGGGGATGACAAGATTCTCGCTGTCTTCAAGAACGGAACCTATTACACCACGTCGTACGACCTGAGCAACAGATACCAGGGAGAACTTGTCCTCATAGAGAAGTACAACCCGGCCAAGACCTTCGCCACCCTGTATTTCGACGGGGCGAGCAAACAGTTCTATATCAAGCGCTTCACCTTCCCGGAGAGCAACAACAGCCCGGCATTCTACGTGCCTGAGGGCAAGGGGAACCATCTCGTTGACTTCAGCGAGGACAGGCATCCCCAGTTTATGGTGACATTCACCGGAAGGCAAGAGCACAGGGAGCCGGAGAAGTTCGACGCCGAGGAGTTCATTGCAGTAAAGGGCGTCTCTGCCAAGGGCAACAGATGCCACAGGTACGATGTCCTGAAGGTGGAGTTCATTGAACCGCTTGTAAAACCTGGAGATGAGGATGAGCAGGAGGAAGCGCAGGAGATTGTGAACTTGAACGAGGAGGTCATCCAGGACGATGACAATTTCAATCCGGAGGCCATGTACAGGCCGGCCGGGAATAACGGTGGAGAGGAAGAGGCTCCGGAAACCGGAGATGAAGAGGAAGAGGACGAGCCTAATCTCTTCGATATGTAGTTTTTTAGCAAGTGCGGAACTTGAATAGTTTTGTATGATTGTTTCTCTCACTGGTTTTATGGGATGCGGCAAGAGCAGCATAGGAAAGCTGTTCTGCCGCATTTCGCATTGGGATTTCCTAGATCTCGACGAGGCGATAGAGAGCCATGAAGGCATGTCAGTCAAGGAGATATTCGCCGAGGGCGGGGAACCGCTTTTCCGGAAAATCGAATTGGAAACATTAAAGTCAGTGCTGGCGGATGAGGGTAACGGGAAGACCGTGCTCTCCCTGGGAGGAGGCACATTGACCACTCCCGAGGCGGCCGGACTTATTCGGGAAAAGACCGTGTGCATCTATCTCCGGGCTACCACAGATACCCTCGTGGACAATCTGTACAAATACCCGGGAGAGAGGCCGATGCTGGGTGACAGCCAGTCGGACAGGGATTCGCTGAGGCTGAAAATCGAGGAACTCATGTCCCGGCGCTCCGCCATCTACGAGGGGGCGGCTGACTGGACTATAGACATTGACGGAAAATCATATCCCTCTGTCGCACAGGAGATTGATACGGTGATATGGCTATCCGGGAAAGGCAAGGGCATCAGAGGTTGATGTCCTCTTTCTCCCTCATGTCCTTTATGCGGAGCTGGATGGTGGAATTGCCCCTGAAGTAGTTTTCCACTATGCTGTAGCAGATATCGACCGGATTGCCGTTGTGGATATGGGCGAAGAGGTCGGCCATATTGAATGCGATGGATGATATCTGGTGGTACGGCTGGGATTCCTGAATCAGTTCAAGCTTGAGGTGCTGGCCCCCGGGACCTACTTTGCGCCCGGTTCCATTGTCATATACGTTCTTGGTAAGGAAAACAGGAGAACTGTTTCCGGGTCCGAAAGGCTGGAACTGCTTGAGAATGCGGCAGAACTTCGGGGTAATCTGGGAGAAGTTGATTTCGGAGTCCACGTCCACGACCGGAGTGGACATTTCCTCATTTATGTGTTCCCCGACATATTTGTCAATCCTCCTGACGAACTCATCGAGATTTTCCTCCCTCAGGGTAAGGCCTGCAGCGTAGATGTGTCCGCCATAATTTTCCAGAAGGTCGGAGCAGCTGCTTATGGCTTCGTAGAGATCAAAGCCCCTCACGCTCCTGGCAGAACCGGTCACGAATCCATTGGAACGTGTAAGGACAAATGTCGGCTTGTAATATTTCTCGACAATGCGGGAGGCGACGATGCCTACTACCCCTTTGTTCCAATCCGGGGCATAGACTACCACGGCGTTCCCTGAGCAGCAGCAAGTGCCGTTCTGGACCATCTCAAAGGCCTGGGCGGTTATTTCCCGGTCAATGCTTTTGCGCTCATTGTTATTGTCATTGATCTTTTTCCCTACCTCAAGGGCTTCAGCGGGATTCTCCGAGGTCAGCAGTTCGACCGCCAGGCGGCCGGATTCCATACGTCCTGCGGCATTGATTCTCGGTCCAATCTTGAATACAATGTCGTCTATGGTAATATGCCCGGGTTCGAGATTGGAGAACTCAATCATTGTCTTGAGTCCGGTACGGGGTCTTTCATTGAGCATCTTCAATCCGAAATGCGCCAGTACCCTGTTTTCTCCCGTGACCGTCACGAGATCGGAGGCGATGCTGACCACCAGGAGATCAAGCAGCGGAAGGAGGTTGTCGAAAGGGATACCGTGCCTCTGGGAGTATGCCTGCACCAGTTTGAATCCGACTCCGCAGCCGGAAAGGTCATCGAAAGGATAGTTGCAGTCTTCCCTTTTCGGGTCCAGCACGGCGACGGCATCGGGTATCCTGTCTTCCGGCAGATGGTGGTCGCAGACTATGACATCAATGCCCTTGGACCGGGCATATTCCACCTTGTCAATAGCCTTTATGCCGCAATCCAGGGTAATGATGAGACTGAATCCGTTGGCGGCGGCCCAGTCAATGCCCTTGGCCGAGACTCCGTATCCCTCATCGTATCTGTCCGGAATGTAGAAATCTATGCTGCGGGTAATCTTGCGGAGGAAAGAATAAACCAGGGAGACGGCAGTGGTTCCGTCCACGTCATAGTCTCCGTATATGAGAATCTTTTCTCCGGAAGAAATGGCCTTGGAGACACGCTCGACGGCCTTGTCCATGTCCTTCATCAGGAAGGGGTCGTGCAGGAAGTCCAGGCTCGGCCTGAAGAACAGACGGGCTTCCTCGAATGTCCTGATCCCCCGGTGGACAAGCAATGAAGAAAGCACGGGGTCAATGCCCAGCTCTGCTGCGAGCTGCGCTACAATGGCGGGGTCAGCCGCCTCCCTGAGTCTCCATTCTTTTTCAATCGGCATAGCATACAAAGTTACATTTTTATGTCGAAATAAAAAATTATATTTTCCGGGGCCGGGCTGAATAGTAAAAACGGAATATTTATGCTAATTTTGCAAGATGTCTGATTTAGATTATAATAAAAACAGTTAACTATATGGCAAACATCGAATTGAGCGAGCAGGAAATCATCAGAAGGGAATCCCTCGCAAAGCTCAGGGAGCTCGGAATCGAACCTTATCCGGCACCACTCTATCCTGTCAACACCTCGGCAAAGGAAATCCTCGAGGGCTATGACCCGGAAAAAGGCAACTTCAATGACGTCTGCATCGCCGGAAGAATAATGTCAAGGCGAATAATGGGAGCAGCCTCATTCATGGGTCTCCAGGACGCATCAGGCAGAATCCAGATATATGTAAACAGGGATGAAATCTGCCCGGGCGAGGACAAGACGATGTACAACACCGTCTTCAAGAAACTTCTCGACATAGGTGACATCGTGGGAATCAAGGGTTTCGCCTTCATCACCAAGACCGGACAGCTCTCCATTCATGCCAAGGAACTTACCCTCCTCAGCAAGTCCCTCAAGGTCCTCCCTATCGTGAAGGAGGCCGACGGAAAGGTTTTCGATGCGTTCAGCGACCCGGAACTCCGTTACAGGCAGAGATATGTGGACCTCATTGTTAACCCGCAGATCAAGGACGTGTTCATCAAGAGGGCCAAGATTGTGGCCACGATGCGCGAGTATTTCAACAATGCCGGCTGCCTTGAGGTCGAGACACCGATTCTCCAGTCCATACCGGGAGGCGCAACAGCCAGGCCGTTCATCACGCATCACAATGCGCTCGACATTCCGCTCTACCTCCGTATTGCCAATGAACTCTATCTCAAGAGATTGATTGTAGGCGGATACAACGGGGTATATGAGTTCGCGAAGGACTTCCGAAATGAGGGAATGGACAAGACCCACAACCCTGAGTTCACCTGCATGGAAATCTACGTGGCCTACAAGGACTACATCTGGATGATGGAGTTCGTGGAGAAGATGCTCGAGAAGATTTCCACAGTGGTCAACGGAACCACACAGGTCACCATCGGGGAGCATACGGTGGACTTCAAGGCCGGATACCGCAGGCTTCCGATTCTCGAGGCCATAAAGGAATACGCCGGAGTGGACGTGAAGGGAATGGACGAGGACCAGCTCCGCGAGACCTGCAAGAAACTCAATGTGGAGACCGACCCGACAATGGGCAAGGGCAAGCTCATCGACGCCATCTTCGGGGAATATTGCGAGAAGAACCTGATACAGCCAACCTTCATCACAGACTACCCTGTCGAGATGTCTCCGCTCACCAAAAGGCATCGCGAGGACCCTACCCTTACGGAGCGCTTCGAACTCTTCGTATGCGGAAAGGAACTTGCCAACGCCTATTCTGAGCTCAATGACCCTATCGACCAGCTCGAAAGGTTCGAGGAGCAGGCCGCCCTCAAGAGCAAGGGCGATGACGAGGCGATGTTCATTGACTACGACTTCGTGCGCGCCCTCGAATACGGTATGCCTCCTACATCCGGACTCGGAATGGGAATCGACCGTCTCACAATGTTCATGACCGGCCAGAGCACCATCCAGGACGTCCTCTTCTTCCCCCAGATGAGGCCGGAGAAGGCTGCAGCACGCCAGGAAGGCGAACAGGAATAACACTATGAGGGTCGAGACCATCACATCGGTCCAGAATCCGAAAATCAAGATGCTTCTCGCGCTTGGGGAGAAATCCAGGACCAGGCGCGGGAATGCGCTTTTTGTAGTGGAGGGAAGAAGGGAGATTCTGCATTGTGCTGCATCGGGATTCGAGGTAAAGGCCTTGTTCACCTGCCCGGAAATCATTTCCGAAAGGGAGGAAATGAACATTGCTGCTCAATGTGGGGACAATGTGTCCATCTTCCGGGTTCCGGCGGCAGTCTATGACAAGATTGCCCTAAGGGACAGTACTGAAGGCATTGTAGCCGAGGTGGTCATGAAAGAGCGCCCGCTTTCTGCGCTGAAGCTCCGTAAGAATCCGCTCATCCTCGTGCTGGAATCCGTCGAGAAGCCGGGCAATCTCGGGGCAGTCCTCAGGACAGCAGATGCTGCGGATGCCGATGCCGTGATTGTCTGCGACCCTCTTACAGACCTCTACAACCCAAATCTTATCAGGGCCAGCCTCGGGGCGATTTTCACCCGCCAGGTAGCGGCCGCCACCTCGGGAGAAGCCATCAAATGGCTGAAAGACAACAATATAAAGATTTACACCGCCCAGCTTCAGGACTCATCCTGGTACTATGATACGGATATGACCTGCGGCACGGCAATCGTCATGGGCACGGAGTCCACGGGCCTGAGCGATGTCTGGAGAATGGCGGCCGATGCGCACGTCAAGATTCCGATGCTGGGCAGACTGGACTCCCTCAATGTTTCTGTCTCCGCAGCCATCCTCGCTTTCGAGGCGGTGCGCCAGAGGCAGGGCGGGTCAGGGAAATAGTCCTGTCATTTCGAGAGAAGCACGGAGCACGAAGTCCTGTCATTTCGAGAGCAGCACGCAGTATGAAGTCGAGAAATCCAATAAAACCAGAACAATGAGCAAATACGGCCTGATAGGCGACCCGATCGCCACCTCCCTGAGCCCGGCACTATTCAATGCCGGCTACTCCGGAGAATTGAAATACGACCTGATTGAGGGCAGTGATTTCGAAACATCCTGGAAGAGATTCCTGGATGAATATGACGGCATCAATGTCACCGCCCCGTTCAAGGAAAAAGCATTCCGGAAGGCAGACCTGTTCACCCCGTATTGCAGCAAAATCGGGGCATCAAACCTCATTGTAAAGACCCCTGACGGCCTTCTGGCCGACAATTCCGATTTCACCGGCATAATCTGCAGCATTGCCGAGGCGTATTTCCCGGGCATAGTGGCAGAATTCTGTAAAACTTACGGTGAAAGGGCCCATATCAAGGTCCACCAGTTCTTCAGGCAGATGGCCGGAAGAATTTTCCCACAGAAACCCCAGGCCCTCATTGTAGGCTGCGGAGGTGCTGGCAGGGCTGCTGCCGTGGCCGCAGCCGAACTTGGATTCGACACGGCATTGATGAACCGGACAGCCGAGAAGGCACAGGGAATAGCCGACGAACTTCCGGAATACAATTTCATCGTGGACCCGGTCACCGACTTCAGGCCGGCATTGAAAGAATGCGAACTCGTAATCTACACTCTTCCCATGAAACTCGATGCCATTGAAAGTCTGTGCATTGAGGACTTCGCAGGGGAAAATCCTTCCGCCGGACCGGCCAAGGTCATCCTTGAGGCCAATTACAAGACCCCTTCATTCTCCGGAACTGTCCTCGACAGGCTCAATGCAGCCGGATGCCGCTACGTCAGCGGCCGGGACTGGCTGCTATATCAGGCCGTTACCGGATATCTCAGGCTCACAGGCAGGCAGCCTGACTGCGGGGCAATGGAAACGGTAATGAGAAAATAGGCCCCTACCTTGTTATTGTCAATTTAAAACATTATATTTGCATAACAAAAGGACTGAAATTTATTTTCTGTCCGGGGTATCTTCGAAGGTATTCCGGATGGGTAATGTAGATAATAACATACAAGAGAACGATTAGTGTTTTCTTTTTTGCGGTAGGCTCCCGAAATCTCCAAAATAACAAGAGCATCTGCACGCGAATGAGAACACCGCACCGGTCAGGTGTGGCTTGTCTTATTTGTAGATGCGGGTGTGTGGAGATACCTGGGAGCTACGGTGAGAAGGCCTCACCTTTTTTGTTCTCCACAGTTGACCGGAAATGAAACCAAAATTCCCGTATATGAAATTGACATCAAGAGCTTTCCTGCTCGCAGCTTCGCTGTGCCTGGCAGGTTGCGGCGGTGTATCCTACACACCGGACCTGTCCCTGCTCGAAAATTTCGACAGGACCTATTTCCCTAAGGCAGTTTCAACATTGAGCGACACCGTGGACTTGTTCGTTGACTATTCCACCTGCGTCGCAGAGGCCAAAAACTCAGACTACTACAAGGCTACCCATCCGTCAATCGTGGACTGTTCACCAATATTCTGGTCCATCAAGGGCGACAGAATCAAGAAGGAAACCACTGACAGGCAGATGGTCTACCAGCTCCTGAGCAACATAACGGAAGTCAACCATGCGGACATCAAGCAGGCTGTGAGACAGATTGTGGACGGAAACCACCAGGCTGTCCTCATCACCGACGGAGAGTATTACCGCAAGGGTGCCGTCAGGGACAACCTCAACAACCCCTATCTCGCAGAGGAGTTCCGCACCTGGCTCGGCAAGGGATATGACATCTACATCTACAGCGAGCCTTACAGGGAGAGCGGAAGATATGACAAGCATCGCTACTATATGCTCTTCACAGACGCCGAGCTCGACAACAATATCAATGACCGCTATACCCGCAGCATTCCGGCCTCGAACAATGTCAAGATGCTCCATCTCAGCGACGGGGTACCTGCCCTGAAAACCATCAAGGACTACCCGGACATCAATGAGGCAGTCTCCCCTGTCAAAGACAACTGCAAGGTGGCCGCAGGATTCGAGCTGCAGGAATACGGAATGGGCTGGAGTGATATCAAGGATTTCCTCGACACCGACGACATCAGCCTAGGATATGTCACCAGAGGATTGTTCGTGGATAAATCAGAGTCCGACTGCTACCGCATTACGGAGTTGAAACCTGTTGTATACCAGGTATATGACGCATATCAGGAATATTGTGACAGCACATACACTGAGGGCAGGATTCCTTCATTGAGAAAGCTCCGCAAAGTGGAAGATGTCTTCGAAATCGACGAAGACATCTTCGAGGAGACAGGCGAGATTGTACTGAAACTTGATGACGACTTCGACGGCATCGGGGATGCTCTTTCATCAGAAACCCCGAATCTCCTGAAGGTAGATTTCGTAATCAACGAGGCGGAGGACAATTTCTCGGGCAATGAAGAACTCAATGCGGCCTACAAGTGGAACTCCATCTCCGCGGCCCAGGGACACTCGATGAACACCTCGGTATATGAGAGCATCGCCCAGGTCATCCGTGACCCGCAGATGAACCCGTCCGGCAAGGGCAAAGTGATTTACACCATCTACATCTCATCAGCAAGAATCTAAAATAAAGACATCATTATGGCACCAATCAAGACTGCGCCGGCTCTACAGCAGGCAATTACCTCAACCTACATCTACGACATCATCGTAGCCTTGGCATTCGTGCTTGTCCTCTTCATCATTGTAAATCTCATCAAATGGAGACCGGGCAGCAATGACAACTCCGGAAGCGTCCGCAGGACCTGGTATTTCATCCTCGCCGTCGTGACTGTTCTCACGTCACTAGGGCTTGACTACTTCTTCTTCCTGACAGCCGTCAGGGTTCCAGCCTTCGTAGGAAAATATGCCATGCACATGGGCATTGCCGCCGTCCTCTCGGGCGTAGCATACGCAGCAATCAGTTTCATTGTTATAAAAGTCAGCAGAATCGGTTCAAAGATGGAGTCCATCTTCCCTAAAAAGGACAGATAGCTTATGGCAGACAAAGTATTTGTTATCGGAATAGGCGGCACAGGAATGCGCTGCCTTGAAAGTTTTGTGCATACCTGCGCAATCGGAATGTACGACAACACTGAAATCGAGATGCTTGCACTCGACACCGACGAGGAGAACGGCAACTTCGATCGGCTCGGGACACTTGTAAACTGCTACAGGTCAGTGAACGGGGGCAATTCCGGCTCGGACACATTCTTCAGTGCGAAGATAAACTACCATAAATTCAGCCCGGGCTACACTTCGTCCACGACATTCGACAAGATATCGAACTATTCGACATTGAGCAGTCACAGGGTTGATGACCCGACTGCGGACCTCGTGGACCTCTTCATGGACAGCGATGTCCGGGAAATGCCTCTCAAGGAAGGCTACAGGGCCCAAACCCAGATGGGCTCACTCCTGATGTACCACGCCATTGTCAAGGCAGGATACGAAGCAAAGTACAAGAACAAGGCCAATGGCATTTCCGAATTCATCAATGCGTTGACCCACAGCCAGAAGGCTCCGGTTTTCATCTTCGGCTCCGTATTCGGAGGCACGGGAGCATCTTCCATTCCGATTATTCCCAGGGCTCTCCTCAGGGCAGCCAAGGTTATGGAGGAGAGCTCCGCCAACGTATCCGACCATCCGTTTGGAACCATAGTCCTTACAAGTTATTTCCAGTTCGACTCCCCTCAGAACAACAACGAGGTGGTGGCGAAGAGCAGCAATTTCGCCGTAAATTCGCAGGCGGCCCTGATGTTCTACAACAATGACGACAACGTCAACGCCACATACTCCAGGATGTATATTCTCGGGCGCGAGGACCAGCGTTCATACAACAGCGGTGCTGACCAGAATTCCAAGAAGTCAAGTTCCATAGGAGGAAGGAGCCAGAAGAACCCGGCCGACTACATTGAACTTCTCGCCGCCTCGGCAGCCTGGCATTTCTTCAAGGAGGCCGACAAGGGAGAGGAGGCTTTCAAGAACGACAACGGCAACAAGGCATTCTGTATCGGAAGGCCTGCAGGTAACGGAAAGATTGACTTCCCCCTGTTCTGGCAGGAGAACTCCGATATGTTCAAGCGCAAGTTGGGCGTTGCAGTCGCCGCATCCATCCTTCAGGAGTCCGACAAATTCTATGACAATGTGGCCAAGACTTCCAATATGTTCGACCAGGTCAATGTTGACAGCGAGCGTTTCAAGAACCTCTGCCGTTACTGGAAGATGTTCAACCTCGCCATAAAGGAAGACAAGACCCTCGAAGACGGCTGGCTTCCCCAGATGTACCACGGCTGCGGAGGACAGGGCATACTGTTCAAGGATACCATGTTCAACTGCCGGACCATGAAGGACCTCCAGAATTTCAAGTTCAACAAGGATCTCTACGACGGAGGCAATCCTCCCCAGTTCAGCGTAGGCGTATTTGAAAGCCGCTTCGATGTCGTGAAGAAGGCATTCAACAAGGCCGAAGGAAGCAGCATCAGTTTCGAGGATATGCTGAAGAAATCCTACAAGACACTTATGAACCTGTATTTCAATATTTAGACTAACCGCCATGGCCAACAACGATAAAGTATTTCTCATCAACTCAAGTTCCTACCCCACAGCGAAAGAAAACACGTGGACGAACTTCAGTCCAAAGACCTTCGAGAACCTTATAATGGGCATCGTGACTTCAGAGGGAGAGAGCACTGACCAGGCTGAACTGTTCAGGGCTATGATTTCCGGCGTCCCTTCCCCTTGGGCCAGGGTTCTCATCACCAGAAACGCCCTTGCACACGATGAAAGAAATCTTGGAAACAGCATCCTTGACGAATGTTACAAGCTTTTTATCTCGGAATGGAAGGGTCTTGTCGCAGCATACTCCATACACCCTGACAGTTTCGAATTCTCCGCACCAATCCCATTGACAGGCCTTCCGATAGAGAAGAGTTACGGAGATATGAACGTCCTCAATATCTACGGGGAGATGCTCTTCGAGGAGGATTTCCTCTGGACATTGAAAAAGGATGCCCTTGCCGGTGACAACCCACCTTGCATCCAGATTCTCTACTACAAGAAATCGGACGGCAAGAGAGTTGCCGTGGCCGCCACCTCCCCTTACAATCTCCTTTTCGCCTCCGTAAGCTACAATCTCCCGGAATCGGAGAAAAGCGTGATTCCTTGGATTGACAACGGCAAGTTCATCGACCCGACCAGTATGAGCGAGGACAAGATAAAGGTTGAGGACCTCCAGAGGCTGTACTCATTCATCAACAATGTCAGAATAACCCTGGACGGCGGAAATGACCATGATCCTGGCAAATATTACAAGGACTACATTTGCGAACTTTGCATCACGAACAAACAATCGGATGAAAATCCGAAGAATGCTATCGAGGTCTGGAATAAATTCCTTATGAACTGGTCAGGTGAGGTTGAGGATAGGATCAAGGCTGCCAACAAGGAAGTGAACAGCAACATTCCTATTTCAGTCCCAAGGCCAGAAGGCCCTCTGGCCATGCTTTTGAACAGCGAGAGGACATTCTATGTGTTCAACGGTGAGACCATCAAGAATATGGGTTCAGACTCTGCCGTGGAAATAAAAAGTTCCGAAATATTGATGCAGGGAGAGGTTCTTGCCGGCTGGAAGTCATCCGGAGACCCTAACCGCGACTACGCCAAGGCTCCGGTATATTATCTGAGATGCGGGGAATGGTTCTTTGCCCTCCCTCTCTCCGACACGAGCGTCAGAATCTTCGGGAACAATATCCACAAGATGATTTCAAGCAATCAGGACGAAATGATAAAACTGACGGCGAAGGTAAATGAGAACAAAGTAGATGTAGAACTCAAGGCCAGGATTGACGGAGCCGGAGAACTTCTCCCGATTTGCAAGAAGACCTACAACATAAGCCTCATACCTGAAGCAGCCGGCAAGGTGTTCGTATGGCCTGACTTCAAGTCCGACAAATGGTGCAAATACTTCTATTACAGTGAGTTCCCTACCAACGTATCGGGCATCAGGATGATTCCTCAGTTTGAGGAGGGTGGCCAAATCACGGATATCATCAAATACCCTGTCAACAAGGTTTCGACCTCAATGCACAAATATGAAATCATCGAGTCCAACAAGCCTCTCTCCTACGTTTGCGTCAATGTGAACAATTCCGGAAAAGACGTGAATGCCGGCACATTGCTGCTGAAGAAGGAAAGTTTCAAAGATGATGGCTCGTCCACGAAGGACAGTTTCGGAGACGGTGCATACCTCAAGAACAAGGCCGAAGTACTCTCCGCAGCCACTGTAGGCTTCGATTTCGGAAGCACCAACTCCTGTGCCTACTATGTCAGGGAGATGAATACGACAGCAGAGCCTGTTCCATTCAAGAACCGCAGGCTTGCCATAGTCGGTTTCGACAACCCCAAGCTCTCAATGGCCCAGAAGGACGAGCTCCTCTTCATTTCCAACGAGGGTACTCTTCATCCAAACGGACAGATCAAGTCCTGGCTCCACGAACACGACAGCCAGTATCTTGCTGCAGTACCTACCAAGGCGCTCTCAGCCGCCGTACCAGTGAACGAGAGCAATATCCCTATCGTGGCTATGGACGACCACGCCATCACCACGAATGCGGGAAAGATGTACTACAATATGAAATGGCTCTCCGACGAGAAGTTCATCGACATCAAGACATCCTTCTCACAGATGCTCTGGTACCAGATTTGCGCCGACCTTATGGATGCCAACCTCTACCCCAAGGAACTCAGATGGTCATTCCCTACCGCAATGTCACCAGGTGACATTAGAGCACTCAAGAACATCTACGAGAGTTCGACATCCGATTCGCCATTCTGGAACCTGACCCACGAAGAATACCTTTCAGGGAACCTTGCTGACACGAGTTACACAGAGGCCGAGGCTGATGCGGCATTCGCATTCAGCTCAATCCAGTTCGAGGGACCGTCCAAGCTTCTTCTCGGAATTGACGTGGGTGGCTCGACCAGCGATATCTTTATTATGAACAACCGCAAGGAACTACTCACGCAGAGTTCCATCAGGCTTGCCAGCGGCTTCTTCTTCAAGGCCATCAACTCCTCCCCGAAATTCAGGAAGGCGGTCTATGACTTCCACGAGATGCACACCACAGGAGTCAAGGTGCTGAACATCGAGGACATCATCAGCAACAGCCCGGATGTCAACACCCGTGCACCACATTATCTGAACAACGTATTCGACCAGCTCAACTCCGAGAATGACTTCAAGTCGTTCTACTCAAGGATGCAGCTCAATGTTCCCAACGTGTTCACCCTCCCTGCATACGTCACCGGCATCCTGCTCTTCTACTCAGGTATGCTCGTGAAGAATGCCATCGAGAAGAACAATTATCAGGATATTGTCAATGAGGTGGACATGAAGTACTATGGCAAGGGAGGAAGACTCTTCGAATGGGTGACAGCGATGTTCGGAAAGAGTGCTGAGACCTATTATGCGAAATGCTTCAATCTTGGCACCGGCAGGGATGACATCGAATTCCACTTCAATTTGTCGGACAAGGAAAAGAACAAATCCGAGGTTGCCATCGGCCTCTCATCAGAACATATCCGAAACTTCAATATCAAGAAGGACGATATGGGCTACCGCGTGATTGAGAATTTCGATATCATCGGAGAAGAAGGCATCCGCTACTACAATGCTGGCAACGTTGCCTGCGACCTAAAGGCCAGCGACATCATTCCGGACGACCTGTTCAAGAATGACATGAGTCTCGAGTTCCCTAAGGAAAGGGTCAACTTCAACAAATTCCTCGACGTATTCCTCAACTTTGTAGAGAGAGGCGGACTTATGAAGAATATGTCAATTCTTGAGGAGGGCAGGAAGAACATCAAGGCCATTCTCTATATGCAGAATGACCCTGAGTATCTCAAATATCTCAGCCACAAGGATGAGAAGAATGCCACCTACCGTATGCCGGTAATCATTGCCGAAGCCCTGAGCTATCTCAATGACACATTGCTCCCTGCCGTGGCGAAAGAAATGAACTGATATGACTCCACTGCTTATTCTTAACGTAGAAGAAGACCATCTCCTGCCCGTGGCCGTGTGCCCGGACGGGAGAGTCCTCGAATATGAGGAAGAAGGTGACAACCGCATCTGGCTTTACTTCTACTCCGACGAAACATCTATTGACAATGCGCTGAAATACAAGTCGAAATGCCTTATCGGCACACAGGGCTATTACGGAAATGTCCTTAGGGACGGGGCTGCCGGAAAGACTGCGGCCATACTCGGGCAGGAGCTTCCAATTTTCGACCTGCTAAGGATTTCCGGCTTATTGAGGAAAATCGAAGGGATGTACAAGGAGGGAACTGGGGACAAGTCTCCACGCATCCCGGTTTACTACGTCTTCGCAGAGTCCATCGGGAACGATGTGAGGAAGGCATTCATCTCCTACCTGATGAAGTTCAGGTTCGAGCCGGTTTCTTATACCTGCCAGCTCACTGAGCCTCTGGTCATCTATGCGGGAGAAACCAAGGCCGCCGAATACAGTTTCGGAGACTATATGGTACTTGTCACCTCCGCCGGGGACAGCCTCAGGGTTACCACCGCTGTATATGACGGCGAAACTTGGATGTCCGACGGAAGATGCAAGATGATTGATGGCATAGGCGACGCACCTTTGAAGGCCGCCCTGGTAAAGAGCGTTGTCACTGAGGTGGACAAGCACAACGGCTATCTCGTCAATGATACCAAGTTCAGGGCCGAAGTCCTGAACCAGATGCATCACTCCGAGGACTGGTACGAACTGTACAAGAAAGGAGACGGGGATTTCAGCATCGGCAACTTCGCATACACCATGGACCCGTCCGTAAGATATTCCTGCACCCTGTCCAGGTCATTGCTTGATGCGATATTCGAAGATACCGTCAACCGTGCGATGACGGAAATGAGCGTATTCGTAAAGGACAGCGTGGGACGCAATTCCGTAAAACTTGCCATAATGTCCGGCCCGGCATTCGACGATGAGAAATTCGCATCGATGGTCAGGGCGTCGCTCGGCAACCCTCCATTCCTCTGTGTGCAGAGCTATGCCATGCCGGAAGTCCTGAAGAAAATGGCCCGCAGTGACATAAGGGAGGATTTCAAGGACTTCGACAACCTGATGCACGAGTTGGATGCCAGGAGGCCGTCAGTCACTGCATGGATAGCCGCGGCAAACAGGACGAGGGCATTGTGGAAGGGGCTTGAGGAGGCCGGCCCTATGCTTGCAGAGGCCGTGGAGAAGGATGACGCAAGGCTCGGCGAGATGATGCGGCTTTGCGACATTGACCTGAGCCACAGCCAGTTCGACAAGGCAAAGGAGAAACTCTATACTTATTCTCTTCCAGGTGACGAGGTTGCATCCGCCACGTCCTCAATATCGGAGCTCACAAAAACTCTGGACGAACTTCAGGTTACATTCCAGAGCATCGTCAACATTGAAGGGGCGCACAAAGTCATCATAAGGATTCACGAGCTTGGAGAACAGGCGACATCCTTGATAAATCATATTGCAGGCTATCCGGCAGTCCTCAAGGAGAAACTGGAGCAGATAACGTTCTTCGAGTCGCATTACGACGAATATCTCGGCCTGATGAAGCAATTCCGCAGGGCTACGGGAATGAAGCTCCGCCGGGAACTGGTCGAGAAGATGAGCGGACTCACCATGGAGGAACTTCCTGCACTGAAACTGGACCCGGTCAATGTCGAATTGTACGGCCGCATTGAAGTGGAGAAAAGCGGGCTGTTCGGCCTGAAGAAATCCAGGAGTCTCGTTTTCGGAATGAAGGTGCTGAAAGAGGCCGAGCTGCCTTGCAGGGTCATCGTGGACGTGTCCTGCGAGTCCCAGATTTGTGCGAATGAGGGCGATACCAAGTGCATTGCCTTCACTCTCGACAAGGGCCTCAGGGAATGGAGCGGCACGGTACAGCTTCCTGACAGCAGGCTCAATGACAAAGACAACATCAAGATTTATATGTTCGCTGCACCGGAAGTCCTGGACCCTCAGTGCATCAAGGCTAACTACGTAATCGTTAAACAGAAATAATATGGCGACAATTCTCTGTCCTTACTGTTTCAACAAGTTCTCAAGTTCGGAGGCTGAATACCAATGCGAGAACAAGGAGAGGAATATTAACGGGAAAAGGTTCTGCCCGACCTCACCTGATACCAAATACAATACATACTGGCATTATCCCAAAGAGGTGGAATCCGGACATTTCTTCCGCAGGGGCGGACTCTCGAAACTGTTCGGAGGTGCCGTTAAACCGGGAAAATGTGATGTTTGCGGAACCGAAAGCCGGAAATTCGTCTGCCCGCATTGCCATAACTGGCTTCCTACGGAAATGATAGAGGAAGGCTCCGAAATCATTTCCATCATCGGAACCCCTAACAGCGGAAAGACTGTGTTCTTCACGGCCCTGATTCACGAGCTCCAGAAATACGGCTCGAAATTCGGCCTGACCGTGACACCTACAAACGTGACTCACAAGCCGGAGGAAAGGACATCTGTCAAGTACCGGGAGAACAAAATCCAGCTTTTCGACAACCATACCCTGCTCGCCAAGACCGTGTACAATGAGGACGAGAGATCCATCCCGATGATGTTCTCCCTGACTACGAAGAAGGCCGGCAGCAAGAAAGGACGCACCATCTACCTCGTGTTCTATGACAGTGCGGGAGAGGCTTTCGACAATACTGAGAGAATCAACAATATGAAGTATCTCAACGAATCTTCGGGCATAATCCTGCTGATGGACCCATTCTCCATCCCGAAATTGAGAAAGGACCTCAGTTCAGTTGTCAAAGTCCCGAAGGGATATGAGGGCGGCAATGTGGATGTCAACAATATCATTGACAATCTCATTGAGTTTACCAGTTCCTACAAGAAGGAGATGAGCGGGAAGCCGGTGGCAATGGCATTCAGCAAAATAGACGTGGTGGTGGGCGGCCTGGAGGAAATCGGGGCCGATTATCAGATAGCAGGAATAGACCTCGAGACCAACAGCTCAATCATCAAGACCGGGGTATTCTCACAGAGCGAGACCGACCAGATTGACGAGGGTCTGGGCAAGGCCTGCGAATCACAATGGGATGAGAAGGGT
The DNA here is from genome assembly GCA_051870395.1 of Candidatus Cryptobacteroides sp. Taxonomy (GTDB): domain Bacteria; phylum Bacteroidota; class Bacteroidia; order Bacteroidales; family UBA932; genus Cryptobacteroides. Next base: position 154,920 of record JBJEBV010000048.1, read on the forward strand.
CTCAAAGACAAGGTGAGGAGCAAATACGAGAATGTCAAGATGTTCGCAGTCTCATCCCTGGGTGGTGAAATCTCCTCCTACCCTGCGGACGAGCCGCTCAGGCCTTACAGAGTACTGGACCCGCTGGTATGGATCCTTACCCAGATGGGAGGCTTCGATATTCCTGTAGAATAACCAAAACTCAATCACATGGCACTACATCAACTGATTTACACCTCATCGGCACAACCTCTCTCCGGCTCGCCCGGATTCGGAGTAAGAACAGTGACTGAAGGAACGCCCAAGGAAATAATCTCCCTCGTGGAGAAGACCAGTTCATTGCGTGACTACAATAGCGGAAAGTTTTCGCTCGGAAACTATGCTGAGGTTATGTCCGCAACACCTGAAAGAGTGTTCGAATACCCGAGAACATATTACTACAGGGTGTTGACCACGGCGGACGGCAAGAAATACTACGCCGTCGGAAGATCTGTCAATACAGTTTTCGACCACGATTTCTATGCTACCGGTGAAGTCACCAGGTCAGGAAATTTTGCAGCCCATATCTTCATTTCCGGGGACAATCTGCCAAGGGAAATATACGACCTGCTTTATGAGTCCCCGGTAGAGGGAGGCTTCCGCTTCCTTCCTGTGGACTGGACCCCGGTAAAGGACAATCCGGAGCTTGTACGCCTGGAGACAGGTGCGCCTGAGATGCTTCCTGCAGAGGAAAGGCCTCTGGGTTCCATCGTCAGGGAAATCAGGCCTGAAAGTATAACATTGCTGCTGGCCTGGATTGACGCATTGAAGGAGAACCGCCAGATGATTGTCACCACCTGCAGCGAAGATGCCGCGGCTATCTGCGCCGGCTTCATGAGAATGGTGCCGGAGACATTGCTGGAGAAGGCAACGTTCCAGCTCAATCACCAGCAGCAGGGATTCGCCGGAGACTGTGCCCTGTCATTCGTGAATGAGTATTACAGATACGAAATATATCCGACAATGCTGCATTGCGACTTGACAGCAGCTGCCGGGAACAATGTCTGGAGGCCTCTGTTTGAAGAACTTGCCGCAGCAGGAAACTATGAAGCGATAAGGAAGGTGGCTGAATGGCTGCTCGAATGGAAGAAAGGGGGGAATACAGCCGTGGATATGCTCTGCAGGACGGCAGGCCTGGTGGACACCTGCCCTGAGTTTGCCAGGACCCTGTTCGGAATGCCTGAGATTTACAGGCAGCTGTATTCAATGCTTACAGAGGGATTGAAACCGGAGTCCTGGACCTCCGCCCTCAAGGCCGTGAAGGAGTATGTCCTCGACATAGTGCCTGAGGATATGGAAGGAAGAAAGGACTGGAGCATCCTCGCAGAGGTGCTGTCGGCCTCCGTACCGGAGAATGATGAAGTGAAGGCCTATTATGCTCTAGCATTGAAACTTGATAAGAACGATGCCCTGGGGGCCGTTGCTCCACTTCTCATTTCCACCGAATTTACGGGCGAGGCCGGGCAGACTGTAGCCCTCATCATTGAAAGATGCCTTATGTCTGACAGTGCAATGCTGGACCGTGCGGCGGGACTCGGACTGGACTCCCGTACCTGGCTGGCCGTAATCGGCAATGCCTGCAAATTTGACAAGGCCAGGCTTGACACCCTCAGGGAGAAATTCGGTCTCGGCTACGATGAGGATTACCGCCTCTTCCTCAAGGAGAATTTCCCTGAGGAGTACCGGAAAATGAAGAGTGCCGAGATGATTGGAGCGGTGAAGGATTTTGCAGGGAAGATTGCATCCAAGTTCAGTTTGAAAAAGAAAACAGACGATACGCTATGAGAAAAATTATAACCCTGGCCCTCGCATCGCTGCTTGCGGTCGCAGGGGCATACGCCACTGAATACGGGGCATACAGGACTGTCGCTCCGGTACGCTACACCGTTACAGCAGGAGAAATCAACATCTATGATTCTCCGGACATAAATTCCAGGAAGATGGGGAAAATGTCCGGCGGCGACATAATCTACGTGGACAAGGACAAACGCATCACCGACGAGAGCGGAAGGCCATGGATAAAGATTTCCGGTGAGGAAAAATATGTTTTCGGCCGTGAGGTGACAGTGGAAAAGAACCCGAACTACGTGGTCAAGGTCCAGAAGAATGCTGGCGGTGCCGTAAGCAAGATATTCTCCCTGGGATTCTATGACCTGCCCAAATGGCTGGGATGGACATTGCTGGCAGTATGGTTCATATTGTCGGTTGTCGGAAGTTGCCTGTTTGTCAGTTTGGTGGATTGGTCATTCATCGGGCTCAGGCAATATCCAGGGAAGGATGGACGGAGTTTCCGCAGTAATTTCGACTACAAATATTTTGGCAAGGATAGTAAAATTAGTTCCTACTATAATGACAAGGACAACCTCATCCCAAGATACGGTGCCGGCATGCGCAAGATTCTCTTCTTCAACTCCGCACCTTACGTCAATATGCTGCTCATAGCAGCTGGAGTCCTCGCCGCATTCGTGGCCACCATCCTGGTATTCTTCGTCCTCGGAGGCCTGACCTGGCTGCTCTCCTGGGTGCTCAACATCGTTGTGATGGTGTTGTTCTGGATTTTCATTGTCATCGGATGGATTGGACTTGCAGGCGTTCTCGCCTTGTTCGATGAGGACAAGGGTGAGGGCTGCCTCATATCCATAGCCGGACTTGCCATCTTCGGACTGAGCCGCTGGGTATGGAGCGGAAAGGAAGGCATGGAGGCATTATGCCAGAAGGTAGGGGATTTCGGTTCATCCGTACTCTCCACCTTCAATCTTTTCGGAATGTCCTGGTATCTGGTGAAGACATACTGGATTACGGCTCTCGGAATAGCATTGACCCCGATTGTGGTATTCCTCATACTGGCATTGGTGTTCATGATTTTCGCTGGTGCATTGAGACTGTACGAGTCGATTGTGATGAAGAGTTACAACGTGAAGCATCCTTGCCCGAACTGCCAGCATCCGTCGGAGCCGGCCACCTATCTCTCGCACGGCTATGACCTTCCGGTTGCCCTCCGTCCGGGTCCTTGGGGCCTGTTCAGCATAACCCATCCTCTTACCGGGGAGAAGATGCCAACCCTCTTCCTCAACGGCAAGGACCGACTTGAGAGGAGATGTGCGCATTGCGACAGTATAATCAGTGCGGAGGCAGGCTCGGAGAAGCACGTGGCAGTGGCCGGTGTAACAGCCTCCGGAAAGACAACCCTGCTCTACCGCATCGCATCGGAGATTATCAGAAAGGGCTACGGAAACTTCACCGATGACCTCGGTGCGAAAGATACTGAATTGAAGGCGATTCTTGGTTCCATCAGTACTGGAGGCAAGATGACCATCTTCCCTGACAAGTCGAATCAGGAAAGGCACAAGTCATTACAACTCAGCGTAGTACATCCTTCAAGCCCGGTTCCGTACAGACTCTTCCTCTCGGATGTGGCAGGCGAGATGTTCACCGCCGAGGATGTAAAGAAGGAAGATGCGGCATTCCTCCGCAATACTGATGTGCTGGTATTCGTCGTGGACCCGTTCACAATGAACATCAGCGATTTGAACTTGTCAGACAGGATGACGGAATGGTGCCGCGACAACCGCAAGAGCATGAAGGGCGGCAATAGCCTGAAGGAAGCCACAGAGGTCCTGACTAACCTTGTCAAGGAATACAGGGATTCCAAATCGGCAAGGAAGATTGACCTGATGTTGACACTCGTAAAGACCGACAGCGGATATCTCGAAGGTGTGGATGTCAATGACAATGAGGCCCTCAAGGAGTTCATGAAGGTGGACCTCGGCCTCGACGGGGTAATCCACGATCTCGAGACAGTGTTCACAGACATTTCATACAACGCCGTAAGTGCGACAGAGAATGTGGCTGTCTCCGGAATAGGAAACTTCATGACCAGGATGTTCGACAATCTCGGAATGTCTCTCAAGAACGTAACGGCCGAGGGCCGGACTGAGGCAAGGCTCAAGGCCAGGGAAAGGGAGGCGAAAATCAATGCTGAAAATAAGCGCTTCCGCAATATGAGTGTCACCGGATATTACGAGAAATGCCACAAGGACTTCTGGGATAGTGCGAATATGATATTGGTAGTCAGCATCTTCGCAGCTGCCCTCATTCTGGTTCCACTGGGCATGGAAATCAACTCGGGAATTCTCAAGGGTAATTACAAGAAGGCAGAAACAGTCGTGGCCAATGCACTGAATAGCGGTTCCTACGAAACCGCCATGAAGACGCTCAATGAAGTAATCTCCGGCACAAGGCTCAGGGAGGAGGACATGAAGGCTCTCATCCGGAAGCGTAACGAGCTGAACATCAGCCGCCAGAGGGATATTGACGGAATGATGAGCATTCTCTACTCGAACCTTGTGGCCCCGAAGGGAAGGCTCTCCAATGCGGAAATCAGCGCCAAGTACAAGGCTCTGGACAACCTGAAGAAACTGAAGGAAAACATTGACAAGCTCGGGGAGATTACCCCTGTGGATGCGGAGTATCTTGGCTACAAGTCCACCTTTGAAAATCTTTTGAAGAAATACAACATTTCACTCTGACAGATATGAGGAATATCATACTCTCACTGGTCCTGATGGCGGGGATTTGCTTATCCGCCTACGGACAGAGTGCAGCCAGCATTGCCGCACAGGCATTCTCACAATGCAATTACAGCGAGGCCGCCCAGCTTTACGATGCAGCCGCTTCGATGTCCCAGGATGCGGCCGAGAAGAGCAAGTTGTTCAACCTTGCCAAGAAATGCCGCACTTGCAGTTCGCTCTCCGCACAGGCTGACAAGTATTATCAGGCCGGGAACTATTCAGCCGCTGCCAATGCCTACAAGCAACTCGTGGCCGCCAATCCCAATGACAGGACGGCTTCTTCAAGGCTGAGCCAGTGCAATTCAAGGCTTGCCAATGTCGCTGCCGCAAAGAAGGCCAAGGCGGAGAGGGACTCTGCCCTGGAAAAAGCCAAGGCGGGATTGGCCGGCAATGACAGGACAGATATCCTCCGATTCGCAAATTCATATCCGGACGATCCTAGGTCGGAAATCATTCTCAAGGCAGAGACCTGCCTGACCGGGAATGAGGGCAAACATCCAAAGAGAGAGAATATCGGACTGTACAAGGAGTATGCTGGATTCTACAAGGAGCTGGGTGCAAATGCTGTTGCCAATGAGTTTTATGAGATGGCAGCTGCGGTCGGTGACGAGGAGGCTTTGGAGACAATCATGGGAGAGAAACTCTACACCGTCCGCAGTATTATTGACAGATTATTGCGTAGTAACGGAGCGGAGGCCCTGCAGAAATGCGATGAGGACATTTTCGCCGCCCTTTATGTGCTGAATATGGAAGATGAGATAAAGCAGGCTATACGAAAATACGACCCGGCTCCGGCAAGAGCCTGCCTGGAGACGTTTACCGGCCTGAAATACGCAGATATCCTGAAGATCACGGATGACGAAGGAGTTATGTTCCGGGCAGCGGATATTGCGCTGAAAAAGAATATCGGCAACTGGGAGCATCTTGCTCTTATAAACGCAATGCTTGGAAACGTCCTGAGCTCAAAACTGCTCCGCTATAGTGCGACCAATTCCGTCAACAAGGCGTTTGGAAGCCTGCAGGCCAGTCTCTTCTTTCCATTTAAGACCGCTGGAAGCATCTACTATAGCAAAGATTCAGAAGAGGAGAGCCGGCATTTCATCGGTGCTATACAGACTGATTTTGACAAGGTACATTATAAAGCGGAGTATTTCAACTATTCTGATGAAGACTTTAAGGCCCTTTATGATATCAATATCCATCTGAAATTGTATACTCTGAACGCCGCCAACAACATATACACACACAAGTACTTCAAGAAATTCGTCAAGGGCAAAGTGTTCAATGACAAGGCAGTAGGAGAATGTCGGGGCATTGCCGCAAGACCGGGCCAGCCATCCACCCAGGACGTTATGAAGATTCTGAAGAAGGTCAAGACCACGACTTCCGGCTATGAGGAGATGCAGGAAAAGATGGAATTGCTGAAATATGCGACAGCCTTTGAACTTCACGAGGCTGACTACGACCCGACAAAGGGATGGATGGAACGCTGCAAGAAAAAATAGGTTATCTCAAAACTTATTCATAAATTGCAGGGTTAAAACTAAAAATTATGTCACTGAACAAAGTAATGTTGATCGGTAACGTGGGCAAAGACCCGGAAGTACGTTATCTTGAGAGTAATCCTGCCCAGCAGGGCCCTGCACCGAAAGTCGCCTCTTTCCCGCTTGCTACATCCGAGAGGTACAAGGACCGCAACGGGAATCTGCAGGAAAACACCGAATGGCACAATGTAGTCGTATGGCGGGGACTGGCCGACACGGTGGAGAAATTCGTAAAGAAAGGCACTCAGCTCTATGTCGAGGGCAAATTGAAGACAAGGTCTTGGACCGACCAGACCGGGGCCAAGAAGTACACCACAGAGGTGGTCGCCGATGTGATTCAGCTTCTCGGAAAGCGTTCTGACAACCCGGCCGCCTCAGGTTATGCGGCACCGGGACAGCAGGGCGGAAACCAACAGGGTGGCTATCAGCAGCCTGCCGGAGGATATCAGCAGCAGGGCCAGGGCTACATGCCTCCGCAGCAGGGCTATGCACAGCCTGGTCCGGGATACGGACAGCCTGCATACCAGCAGCCTGCAGCCCAGCCGGCCGCTCCGGAATATCCTTCAGACCCGGGCGATGACCTTCCATTCTAGAACCTTAATAACTACTTGACAATATGACACTTGACGTTGTTCTCGGCCTTCAATGGGGAGATGAAGGCAAAGGAAAAATCGTGGATGTGCTCGCCGGAAGATATCCGGCAGTGGCGAGATTCCAGGGTGGTCCTAACGCAGGCCACTCCCTGCATTTCGATGGACATAATTTCGTGGTGAGAAGCATTCCTTCAGGCATTTTCCGCGAAGGCTCCACCAATATTATTGGAAGCGGCGTGGTGCTTGACCCTGTCACCTTCCGCGAGGAATGCGGCAATATTGCCAAGATGGGCATTGATGCCAAGGAGAAGATTCACATCTCCAAGAAGGCTCATCTCATCCTTCCTACCCACAAGCTTCTCGATGCGGCATACGAAGCAGCCGCCGGCAAGGGAAAAATCGGCTCGACCCTCAAGGGTATCGGTCCTACCTATACCGACAAGATAAGCCGTCACGGCCTCAGGGTGGGAGACATTCTCGCCCCGGACTTCAAGGAGAGGTTCGCCAAGCTCAAGGCAAGGCATCTCCAGCTTCTCAAGGATCTTGACTTCGAGTGCGACCCTGATGCCAATGAGGCAGAGTGGCTGTCGGCAGCAGAGTTCCTCAAGGAGTTCGATCTCATTGACTGTGAATATTTTGTAAACGAGTGGCTGGATGAGAAACCGATGCTTGCTGAGGGCGCCCAGGGCTCTCTCCTCGACATTGACTACGGCTCATATCCGTTCGTGACCTCATCATCCACTACCATTGGCGGAGTCTGCACAGGACTCGGCGTGGCTCCTTCAAGGGTTGGCCACGTCTATGGTATCTTCAAGGCATACTGCACCAGGGTGGGCAGCGGCCCGTTCCCTACTGAGCTCTTCGACGAAACCGGAGAGAGAATCCGCCAGATCGGACACGAGTTCGGTGCTGTGACCGGAAGACCGCGCAGAACAGGATGGCTGGACCTCGTGGCATTGAAATACACTGTAATGATTGACGGTGTAACCGACCTGATAATGATGAAGTCGGACTGCCTCGACACCTTCGAGACCATCAAGGTCTGCACATCCTACATTGTGGACGGCAAGGAGACCGACAGGTTCCCGTTCGATACCGCAGCGGAGATTACCCCTGTCTATACGGAGTTCAAGGGCTGGAACCAGGATCTTACAGGTATCCGCAGGGAGGAAGACCTTCCCCAGGCCTTCAAGGACTATGTGAAGTTCATGGAGGACTATCTCGGGGTTCCTATCAAGATTATTTCACTCGGACCTGACAGGGAGGCTACTATCGAGAGGTAGAGTTCCGCTAGGGCTATATGAAAAGAGGAAGCTGATCCAAAAGGTCAGCTTCCTTATTGTAGACTGATGGGGTCAGGAGGGTAACATTCGGAAAACTAAATCCCTCCCACTTCGTGGGCACCCTCCCGTTCACAAGGCCACGGGCGGCCATGGTTTTCCGAACGTCACCCTCCTCTGCTTTTATCTTGTCCTTCCGGTGTATGCCTCGGCACCTGAATTGTCTATTTCCTCGGCGAAGAATTCATTCTGGGCCTTTACGAGGTCATCGTACCAAGGAATCTCGCTGTCGGAGTACTGGACAACGAAGAGTTTGAGCTGCTTCTTGTGCCAGTTGACCATACAGTTGGTTCCCCAGGCCCCGCCGTGGCCGAACCAGGAGTCTTCAGTATCCTCAACAGGAGCGAAAAGGCCGAGCGAATATCCATCCATACCCTCAGGCCTGGTGGAACGTGCCAGAATTGACTTCACAGTCTCCTCCTCCAGAATCCTGACCCCGTTCTCCCCCATTCCGAGGTTCATGAGCATCTTGTAGAATTTCAACTGGTCATTGGCGGTGGTCCATAGACCGGCTCCGGCCGATGCGAAGACGTGAGAATCATTGTAAGGTCTCTGCTCCCAGGGATGCTCCCTGATATATTCAGCCTTGCCGCCATCCTTGACCCTGTACATCTCGATTTGGGTCTTGAGTTGCCTGTCAGTTGGCCAGAACCAGGTGGACTTCATCCCGAGCGGGTCAAGCACTGCCTGCTTCAGGTACTGCTCCCATTTCATTCCCGTAACTTCCTCGATTACCGCTGCAGCAATGTCAATGCCTGTATTGGAGTACAATGCCCTGGTGCCCGGCTCAAACCGTATCGGGGAACCAGCTGCGACAGCCGCCACCTGGCGTATTGGCGCACCTCCGGACCAGCCTCCACCGCGTACATCATTCCTCTTCACGCTGGCTTCGAACGGGAAACCGCCGGTATGGTTGAGAGTCATCCTGATTGTCAGCGGAGTCCTGGCAAGACGCAATGTCCTGAGGCTGTCGGACTTCCCTTCCAACACCCATAGGTCCGTGAACTCCGGAAGGTATTTGGACACAGGGTCATCCAGGCTGACCTTGCCCTCCTCGATGAGCTTAGCCATTGTCACGCCGCAGAATCCCTTGGTCTGCGAACATTGCATAAAGACATCATCCATAGTGATTTTCCTTCCGGTGGCAACATCGGCATAGCCAATGCAGGCCACCTCCTCCACCCCGTCATTGTAAAGCACGCTGATTGCCCCGGAAAGCTGTCCGTTTTCCAAGTAAGGCGCAAGCGCCGTCTCCACAAATCCCGGAGTCTTCTCCTGATTCCCGCAGGATGCAAGGCATAGTCCTGTCAGGACCAGGACAGCCAGAAATAATTTTTTCATATTGATTACAATAATTAAGTTCAGCGGAGCGCCTCAAGCAGCATCTCCTCCATTATGACATAGCCGTCAGCGGTAGGATGAACGCCGTCGGCGGCGAGGGACTTCGGAAGGCCGCCCTCGTCATTCTTCATTGCGGAATGATAATCCACATACTTGATCCTCCTGGAGGCGGCATAGCCGGATATCATTCTGTTCAGCTCGGCAATCTGGGCTGCGCTGTCAGTGACCTCGGGCCGCCAGCCGTATGAGGAAGCTGGGAGGACGGAGCAGAGAACCGGCTTGATTCCGTTCTTCTGGGCCAGTTCACACATCGAAATTATATTGCCCAGAATATTTTCAAGGCTGATAATACCGTTGTTGCGGGCAATGTCGTTCGTGCCGGCCAGGATGACCACATACTTCGGATGAAGGTCAATGACATCCCGCCTGAAGCGGACCAGCATCTGGGACGTGGTCTGGCCGGAGATTCCCCTGCCGGCAAAATTGTGGCCGGTAAAGAAATCCGGACGGGTGGAATACCATAAATCCGTAATGGAATCTCCCATCAGCACGGCCTTCGGCTTCACGGCAATATTCTCATTATCATTGGAATACCTTTTAAAATTCGCCCAGTCCTGGGCCCTGGCCATTGACAACGAACCGAAGAACAATGCCGCAACTACGGCTAAAATCTTGATTTTCATAATGTAAGTTAAATAATATCTGTCATCTCGACCGGACGAAGCGAGCGGAGAGATCTATTGTACATTCTCAAAGATAATCAAAATCGGGGACAGTTCAAACCCTCCCAGGGGATAGATTACAACACCATCCCGGTCTTCCTGTAGGCCAGGGGCGTGATGCCCGTCATCCGCTTGAAAAAGCGGCCGAAATGAGAAGGGTCCGGAAAATGTAGCTTGTCGGAAATCTGCTGGATTGAAAGTTCGGAAAAGGTCAGCATAATGCGGGACTCGCGGAGAAGACATTCGTCAATCTCCTCCTTTGGGGAGCGGGAAGAAATGGAACTAGTCACGAAGGCAAGGTAACGCGCTGTTATACAGAGCTTTTCAGCATAGAAGGCGACATCGTGATGCACCGTTGCATTGTCCTGGAGAAGATGGCGGAATTTGCCATAAATCTCCTGCGCCCTGCAGATTTCCACCCTGGCACCGCCTTCTCTCGACGGCAGCCTGAGAATCTTGTCATAGATAGTGAGCATCAGGCAGCGAACAATATTGGTGGCCATGATCCTGCGAAATCTGTTGACCCTGTCACAATAGATATTCCGCAGCACTTCAAAATATGCCAAAGTTATGGATTCCGAGCCGCAGGCGTGCCTGTATACGGGATAACGCCTGATATGCGTGAAGAACTCCGAAGAGACTTTCCGCAATGCCTGGGACATCATCTCGTCCGTACAGCTGAAAATCAGCATTGACAAATCCTCGCTACAGTCGGAAAATTTGACATTGGCATCGGGGAAGAGAATAATCTCACACGCAGAAGAAATATAGAAGCCTTCAGTATTGATATTTATCCGGCAGCTGCCGCTGGCACAGAGGAAAATGCTCCAACCCTTGACCAGGAATGCGTTTTCCATACTCAGTTCGCTTCCCGAAGTCTTCAGGAAGAAACAGTCATCCCCATTGAATATCGAGTCTGATATAGTTTTCATTTCCGCTTTATGAGATAATTCGTTCAATGCGTAAATATAGCAAAAACATTACTTATCCTAAAAACTTTTCCCAAAATGAACAGAATTGAATAAGTTTTGAGCCGTCCCGAGTCTGGGTCAATGGTTAATTTTGCAGGCTGAAAAAAATGTAAAAAGAAATGGACAGAAAAAGAATTATGGCAATCCCTGCCGCAATTTTCGCAGTCTGGACAGCAATCTCCTGCGGTAGCGGCCAGCCGGCAGGACAGGCATTGCCAGCCTACAGGACGATAGTCATCGAGACTTCCGAAATTGAACTTTCAAAAACATATCCGGCTTCCATCTGCGGAAGACAGGATATCGCCATCCACGCCCAGGTCGCAGGCACCATATCGCAAGTCTGTGTCAATGAGGGCGAAACTGTAAGAAAGGGACAATCATTGTTCATCATTGACCAGGTCCCTTACAAGGCTGCACTCCAGATGGCCGAGGCAAATGTACAGGCGGCGCAGGCAGGAGTTGCGACAGCGGAACTTCTTTACGAAAGCCGGCGGAAACTCCAGGAAAAAGAAGTTATCTCCGACTACGACCTCCAGACATCCTACAACCAACTCCTGACAGCGAAGGCCCAATTGGCCCAGGCTGAGGCGCAACTGGTCACCGCAAAGAACGATATGACCTACACTATGGTCCTGAGCCCCGCTGACGGAGTAGTAGGAACGATTCCTTTCCGAGAGGGAACATTGGTATCCCCTTCGAGCCAGGCGGCATTGACCACGGTGTCGGACAACTCATTGATGTACGTTTATTTCTCATTGCCGGAGAACAGCCTGCTGGAACTTACGAGAAGCCATAGCACAATGCAGGAAGTCCTGAAGAGCATGCCTGAGGCAACCCTCAGGCTGAATGACGGCTCGATTTATCCGGAGAAAGGCCGTATCGAGACTATCAGCGGAGTAATCGACCAGGGCACCGGAAGCGTCCAGCTCAGGGCGACATTCCGGAACCGGGGAGGCATTCTCCACAGCGGCGGCTCCGGCAATATCATATTGACGGAGAAGTACAATGACGTCATTGTCATCCCCTGCTCCGCAACATTCGAGATACAGGACATCAGGTTCGTATATCGGGTAGTTGACGGGAAAGCCGTATCGGCAAAAGTGGAGACCAAACTGAGTGATGACGGGCAAAGTTACATTGTGACATCCGGATTGAACCCTGGTGACATCATCGTATCAGAGGGCGCAGGCCTTCTCAAGGACGGTCAGGAAATCAAGGTCGGGGAGGCAGCACTATGACACTTAAAGTATTTATTGACAGGCCGATACTTTCCTCCGTCATATCCATCGTCATACTGTTTGCCGGATTGATTGGCCTTGCCACACTTCCTGTGGAGCAGTATCCGGACATCGCACCTCCTACTGTGATGGTCATGACCTCCTACCCCGGAGCAAGTGCCGAGACCGTCCAGAAATCAGTTATCGCCCCACTGGAGGAGAGCATCAACGGCGTGGAGAATATGGACTACATGAAGTCCACCTCCACCAATACGGGTACTGCCCAGATATATGTGTATTTCCGTCAGGGTACCGACCCGGATATGGCCACCGTCAATGTGATGAACAGGGTGTCAATGGCCACCGGCTCGCTTCCTGCCGAGGTGAACAAAATCGGGGTCACTGTCCTCAAGAGGCAGACCAGCATGCTGAAAATCATCACATTGCATAGCCCCGGAGGGACTTACGACACCAAATTCCTCGCCAATTACATGAAGCTCAACATTGAGCCTGCATTGAAAAGAATCAAGGGCGTAGGCGACGTGGTTCTCCTTTCGGACCAGTACAGCATGCGAATCTGGTTCGACCCATCGGCAATGGCGATGCACAATCTCATACCTGACGACATTACCGGCATCCTCGCAGAGCAAAACATCGAGGCGGCGACCGGCTCATTCGGCGAAAGTTCCGGCTCCTCATTCGAATACACGATGAAGTACACCGGAAGGAAAATGACCCCGGAGGAATTCGGGGAGATGGTCATCTCGGCATCCCCGACAGGCGAGGTGCTGAGACTGAAGGACGTAGCCCGCATTGAACTGGGCATTGAATCCTACGGCTACCGCTCCAAGACGGACGGACATCCGGGCATCCAGACAATGGTCTTCCAGGTGGCCGGCTCGAATGCCACCGAGGTCGTCGGGGAAATTGACGCTCTCCTGGACGATGCCAGGAAAGACCTCCCGGAGGACGTGGAGCTGGATACCATGATGAGTGTCAATGACTTCCTCTTCGCCTCAATGAAAGAGGTCGTCAAATCCCTCATCATTGCCTTCCTTCTGGTCATCCTCGTGGTGTATTTCTTCCTGCAGGATTTCAGGGCCACCCTCATTCCGTCTATAGCCATCGTGGTATCCCTCGTGGGCACATTCGCATTTATGGCAATAGCCGGATTCACCGTTAACCTCCTGACACTCTTCGCCCTCGTCCTCGCCATCGGAACCGTGGTGGACAACTCCATTGTCGTGGTCGAGGCTGTACAATCCCGATTTGACAGCGGCTACAAATCATCTTTCCATGCCACGAATGACGCAATGGGAGGCATTACCGGAGCAATCGTGACATCCACCCTCGTGTTCATGGCGGTGTTCATCCCCGTTTCAATGATGGGAGGTACATCTGGTATTTTCTACACCCAGTTCGGTATTACAATGGCTGTTGCCGTGGGCCTGTCCGCAATCAACGCCCTGACATTGGCCCCAGCCCTCTGCGCCCTGATAATGAAGCCTTATTCCTACGGCCAGGGCAATGAGAAAGAAACCTTTTCCCAGAGGTTCAGGAACTCATTCAATGCCGGATTCGGGGCAATAGTCGAGAGGTACAAATACATCGTGCTGTTCTTCATCCGCAAGAAATGGGCGATGTGGCTGTGCGTAATAATATGCGCCGGACTCTTCGTATTCCTCCTGACGACCACCAGGACCGGCTTCGTTCCTGACGAGGACCTCGGTACCATAATGATGGACATCACCATGCCTCCGGGAACTTCGCTGCAGAGGAGCAATGAAATCCTGGACATTGTCAATCAGCGGATTGCGGATATTCCGGAGATTGAACTGCGCTCCAGCGTGGCGGGATACGGCATGCTTTCCGGCCAGGGAGCGTCCAACGCCCAGATTGTCATCAGGCTGAAGAACTGGAAATACAGGAAGGACAAGGAGAATGCCGTAGGCGCCGTAATAGGCCGTATCAAGGCCCTCACTGCGGACATACCTGATGCACAGATTATCCCGATGGCCCCTCCTGTGATTACCGGATACGGAACCACCAACGGTTTCGAGCTCCATCTCCAGGACAAGAACGGGGTGGATGTCAATGACTTCTACAAAGTGGCGATGCAGTTCATAGGCGCCCTGAACGCCCGTCCGGAAATCGCAATGGCCTACACGTCCTTCAGCCCGTCCTTCCCTCAGTATCTGGTAGATGTCGATGCTGTCAAATGCAAGAGAGCGGGAGTCTCCCCTGCCACGGTACTTTCGACACTTGGCGGATACTTCGGAGGCCAGTATGTGTCCAACATCAACAGGTTCTCCCACGTTTACCGTGTGACCATCCAGGCAGACCCTGCCTACAGGATGTCCCCTGCCGACCTTGACAGGAGCTACGTGAGAATGAACAACGGCTCAATGGCCCCTCTGTCGGAGTTTGTCACATTAACGAAAGTATATGGAACCCAGTCACTTTCAAGGTTCAATATGTACAATTCCATCTCGGTCAACGGTGCTGCCGCCGAGGGCTACTCCTCCGGTGAGGCCATCAATGCCGTTAACGAGGTTGCGGCCCAGACATTGCCGAGAGGATATGGTTTCGAGTTTGCCGGTCTGGCAAGGGAGGAAAGCCGTACGGGAAACAACTCATTGATAATCTACTGCATCTGCATTCTCCTGATTTACCTGATTCTCTGCGCATTCTACGAGAGCGCCCTCATCCCGCTCGCCGTCATCATCTCGGTGCCGTGCGGACTTATGGGCAGTTTCCTCTTCGCCAGGTTCTTCGGGCTGGAGAACAACATTTACCTGCAGACAGGTATCATTATGCTTATCGGCCTGCTTTCCAAGACTGCCATTCTCATCACGGAATACGCCACCAAGCGGCGCAAGGCGGGAATGAGCCTCACCCAGGCCGCAATCGGAGCTGCCAAGATCAGGCTGAGGCCAATCCTGATGACTGCCCTTACAATGATTTTCGGAATGCTCCCGCTGATGTTCTCGACCGGCGTAGGTGCCAACGGAAACTCTTCGCTCGGAACCGGTGCCGTCGGAGGAATGCTCGTCGGAACGCTTGTCCTCATTTTCCTGGTGCCTTCCCTCTTCTGCGTGTTCAAGTTCATTGAGGAGAAGTTCAAGCCCGAGGACAATGAGAGAGGCGACTGGCAGATTCAGAACGAAATCTCCGAAATCAGGGAAATGAAGAAGGCCAAGGGAGAGAATGACAATACGGTAAAACTCTAGTTTAGCGATGAAAAGATTGATTATCATAATGATGGCTGCCTGGATGGCCGGAAGCTGCGGCATCTGGCGCAAATTCCAGGAGCCTGGACCGGACGGGGACATTTCTCTTCTGTTCGGAGAAGAATATATGACTGAGGATTCTACCTCGGTGGCGGATTTGGGATGGAGAGAACTGTTCACCGACCCGATGCTTGCAGCCCTGATTGAAAAGGGCCTGGAGAGCAACACTGATGTGCAGACAGCGCGCCTCCATACAGAGCAGGCCTGGCTGTCGCTCAAGAGTGCAAGGCTGGCCTACATTCCAAGTTTCAATTTCGCACCCGAAGGGTCCATCAGCAGCTTTGACAATTTCAACGGCGTAAAGTCCGGGGCAGTAAAGACTTACACCGCCCCGGTGGCCGCAAGCTGGACCATTGATGTGTTCGGAAGCATCACGAACCGGAAGCGTTCGGGCAAGGAGACCTGGATGATGATGCAGGCTTACGAGCAGGCAGCCGAAACCGGTCTCATAGCCGCCATAGCCTGCCAGTACTACACTCTCCTGATGCTGGACAGGCAGCTGGAACTGGCTGGCCGGACTGCCATGAAGTTCCAAAAGAGCGTGGAGGTCCTGGAGGCAATGAAGGAGGCTGGCATGGCCAATGAGACTGCCATTGCCCAGATGAAGGGTGCATACTGGCAGGTCGTGGCAGGCAAGGAGTCCATTTCCCAGGCATTGAAGGAAGTGGAAAACTCTCTCTGTTCCACTCTCGGCGAGACTCCGCACAGCATTGTGAGGGGCAATGTGGACGATGTGAGCTTCCCTTCAGAGCTGAAGACAGGAGTACCTGTGGCTGTACTTGGGCGTCGTCCTGACATCAGGGCCTCGATGCACAATCTGGCCAATGCCTACTATGCCGTAAACATAGCCAGAGCCTCAATGCTGCCTTCCCTTACCCTGAGCGGGGCAGCGGGTTGGACGAACAATGCCGGCACGGTGGTCAACCCGGGTGGCCTGATACTCTCCGCAGCTGGTTCCCTGCTCCAGCCGATTTTCAATGCCAGGGCCAATGCGACGAAGGTGAAGATTGCCAAGTCACAGCAGGAGGAGGCAATGCTGTCCTACAGGCAGACAGTGCTGGATGCCGGGGCTGAGGTGAACAATGCCCTGACATTGTACCAGAGTGCATCCCGGAGAATCGAGGCCAGGCAAAACCAGGTGAAGGCCCTCGAGGAGGCAGTCGAGAAGACGGAATACCTGATGCGCTACTCCTCCACGACGTACCTGGAGGTCCTGACCGCCCAGCAGTCCCTGCTCTCTGCCCAGACCAGCCTGGTGGAGGACCAGTACGACCAGATTTACAGCATCATCTCGCTTTACAGTGCACTGGGCGGGAGATAGGCCCTTGGACTGCCGGCGGGTGCCGGAGCAGAATCCCGATAACGCGAAGCACATATTCTTGGACCAAGATGACAGGAGAATTGAGTATATTTGCAAACCCACGACTATATCATGATGACTGAGCGAGCAAAATACATTCTCCGATTCTGCCTGTCAGCAGCATTACTGACAGGCTTCATAATTTGTGCGAATGCCGGAAACCATATCCGGTACTATGCCTACGAAGTGATGTATAACCCGGATTGTCGGATTCCGGAATGGGTGAGATACACCCTGACTGCCGAGGAAACCGACGGGCCATATTCAAGGAGCGGCCTCAACTTCTGCCCTGACCCTTCGGTATCATTGCCGCAGTCTGAAGACAGCGATTACCGCAACTCCGGCTGGTCGAGAGGCCATATGGCTCCTGCCGGCGACTTCAAGTGGAGCGAAAGGGCAATGCAGGAATCATTCTACTTCACCAATTGCTGCCCGCAGGACATTTCGCTGAACAACGGGCAATGGAAAACGCTTGAGGAGAAGGTAAGGGGCTGGGCAAAGAAGTTCGGCAGCGTAACCGTAGTAACCGGGCCGCTAATAATGGACAATGCATACGGGACCATAGGCAGGAACAATGTCGTGGTTCCGGATGCGTTCTTCAAGGCCATCCTGGCCGGGGAGCAGTGCATAGCCTTCGTGATGTACAACAAATCCCGGAACGAAAACCTCCAGAAATGCGCCATGAGCGTTGACCGTCTGGAGGAGATGTCCGGCATTGATTTTTTCTCCGAGCTGAAAGACAAGGTAGAGAACCGTATTGAGGCCGCTTATGATCTGAAGTACTGGGGCCTGTAGCCGATGGAGCCTGTCCGAAAAGTGCCATTCGGTTGCTTCTACCCCTGCCTCAGTCGCGCAGAAGGTCGATTGTACTTTGAAAAGCAGACTTTTCGGACAGCCTGGGGCGTGGGATTGGGGGTTCGATGCTTCCTGCAAAACACCTGGCAGGGGGGGGATGCCACTACAGATGGTTGTAGGCAGGGTATCACCTCCAGGTGCCGCCAATCTGGCGCCACCGGCCAGTCGAGATGCCACTACGCATATCTGTAGAGCCACATTGACTTGCAGGTAAATTGCACGAAGGCTGGAAAGAATTATCCATGCGCTTCGCCAAGCCAGGATGACAAAAGCACTCGTTGTATGCGATGTCAATCATACCAAAAAAAACGAACGCTCACGCGATTTCCGTGAGTGCTCGTTAAAAGTAGCGGGACGCAGGATTGAACTGCGGACCTCATGATTATGAATCATGCGCTCTAACCAGCTGAGCTATCCCGCCGTGACTGGTCGGAGACCAGATTCTTGTTGTTGAGATAGAAGGACTCGAACCCTCACTGACAGAGCCAGAATCTGTAGTGCTACCATTACACCATATCTCAATTTACCCGCTCATATTCGATTGGGATTGCAAATTTACAATTCTTTTCTGGAATTACAATATTTTTTCGGAAATATTTTCAAATTTAATATTTATCAATGTCTATACGCAAATCGTACAGAAGACCCCTTGCAATGTTTGCAAAATGTCCGTGATTTCCCGCATTTCCCGGCCATTTGGTCTGTCAGATAGCAAAATGTCCGTAAATCACGGCATTTCCCGGACGTTTTCAGATGTCGTCCTTTCACGCTTAAGCCCCGAATCGCGGAAGGTCCGATGCTACGTAGTTTGAAAGATTGTTGCGGTGTGGATTGTCCATCTCGTGAGATTCATCTGCTCCCCCCCCACCACCCAATCTGAGTATCCGAGAGCCAATTTGGGAATCCCGATGGAAAGGAAATGCTCCCGTTGGGACACCCAACATGCCTCACGATATCACAGAATGGCAACTCCGGTTCCAGATGAATGTCACGAAAATAGAGTAATACGTTATTCTTGAGAAATGTAACCTGTTGGCTGTTGTTTTTCATTTTTGATTTACGGCATGCGTCTCCTCTCATCTATCTGTCGGGAGGAGCACTGGCTTCATCACTGATTCCTCAGGGGGAGCCTGTCCGAAAAGTCTACAATTCTGAGTTCAATCTACCTTCTGCGCTACTCTGGCAGGGGTTAATGCAGCCGAAGTGGCACTTTTCGGACAGCCTGGGGTGATTCGTGGCTCGGTTAGTCGCTAGATTGGGAGGTGCTTGCTTGTGTGCTTCTTGGGATGTTCGTTGCTATCGAGACTTGCCAAGCTTCGGGGATGGATGGCATCTCGTTTCGGAGGACTTGCCGCCCTCGGCACTAGAGAGAGGGGCCCAAACGCAGTTTGGGAGGGCCTGGTCCGGAGAAACGAGGTGCCATCCAGGCCACCATGTAAATAAACAAAAGTTTGAGAAACGCTGCTCAAGAGAGCAATTTTTCCCGGATTTTTTGCTCGTTTCTCATATTTTGGGACAAAAAAGCGATTGTCCCCTGACGTGCGGACTTTTCGGACACACATAAGGAAACCACCATGCATTGGCTTGGTTGGCCTTACGGATGCGCATATCAGAAAAGCAAGTCGAATATCAGCAGGGTAACGAAGCCGAGGACATGCGAATAGGTGGCATATTTCTCGTAGCCGTGGGCGTGGGTCTCCGGAATCATCTCATCACTGACCACGTACAACATCGCACCGCCGGCAAAAGCCAGCATAACAGGCAGGAAAAGCGGAGAGATGGCACCCAGGGCATAACCGAGCCAGACACCGACTACCTCCAGCATGGCGACAGCCAGGGAAATGACCAGCGCACGGACCTTGGAAATGCCGGCCAGCATCAGCGGTGCTATGACTACCATCCCCTCAGGAATATTCTGAATGGCAATACCGACAGTCACGGCCCAGGCATCCGAAGTCTCAGGGGAATTGAAGCCCACACCGGCTGCCATACCCTCAGGGAGTTTGTGCAGGGCTATGGCCATTACGAACAGGAGCACCCGGTTCAATGATGCATTGTTCCTGTGTGCCTCCTGGTCCAGTCCCGTGATTTTGTGAAGATGCGGGGTAAAGATATCCAGGAGGTTCAGGAAAAACATACCGGCCACGACCCCGGCAAGGAGCAGATACCATTGACCTGCGCCAAGGCTTTCTGCGGCCGGAAGAATGAGGCCGACGGTCGCCGCAGCAAGCATCACTCCGGCACAGAAGCCGAGCGAAATGTCATTCCACTTGTGCGGAAGCTCCTTGACAATGAAGCCGATGACGGCCCCAAGAAGAGTGGCCAGGCTAAGCCCGGCCGCACTTATCCATACCTGTTCCATATAAATTAGATTTCTCGACTACGCTCGAAATGACAACCGGGTGCAAACGAAAACTTGGTGCGATTGACAGCCAGTCGCAAATCAGCCTCTCATCACAGCGAAGCGATATTCTTTTCGTTGAGCAGATTCTTTCCTTCCGGAGTGAGAGCATACTCAATGCGGTCGGCATAGTGCTTCTCCACCTTGCCGCGGACAATCTTCATTGAACTGTTCACCATGTGATTCTGCTCGGTGAAAGGCTCGTCGGCCACAATGATTGCGGCAGGAAGCCATCTCTCCGGGAACATGCCGGCACGGGAACCACCCTTGCGGTACGAATTCACCTCTTCCTGAATCTTCTTGAGCATCAATTCCTTAGCCTCACGGGACTCAATATCGGTGCCAGGATTCGAAGCCTTCACATACTCCTTGAGAGCCTCCTTGTCCGGAACCACGATTACGGTCGTGTAAGGGTCCTGATTGTTGTGGAGAATCACCTGGTCGATATATTTCGAGCTGTCGGTAAGGGAATCCTCGAAGCCTTCCGGGCTGTATTTTTCGCCATCTGCGGAAATCAGCAGGGACTTGAAGCGGCCTACCACATAGAGGAACTCCTCATCCCTCATATAACCCATATCTCCGGTATGGAGCCAGCCGTCCACCACTGTCTCAGCAGTGGAAACAGGATTCTTCCAGTAGCCTGCCATGACATTCTCTCCGCGAATCACAATCTCTCCCCTCTCGCCATAAGGCAAAGATTTCCCGTCACCGTCGCAAATCTTGATGTCCATAGGCTTCACCACGCGGCCCGAAGAACCGAAAATGCAATGTCCGGCCGAATTGCAAGAAATGATAGGAGTAGCCTCGGAAAGGCCGTAGCCCTGGAACATCGGAATGCCCATTGCGCAGTAATAACGCTGGAGTTCAATATCGAGCAGGGCACCTCCGCCGATGAAGAACCGCATGCGGCCACCCAGATTCTGGCGCACTGTCTTGAAAATCAGCTTGTCAAAAAGCGCAATGAGAGGCTTCTTCCAGCATTGGAGAATACCGCCGCGGTTGTAATATTCCTTATTGTAGGAAATGGCGAGTTTCAATGCAAAATTGTACAGTTTCTCCACATTCGGGCCCTTGGCCTTGACGGCAGTCTCGATATTCTTCTTGAAATTCCTGGCCAGAGCCGGAACAGAGAGCATCACGTGAGGACGTACTTCCTTGATAGCCATTGGGATATTGCGGAGTGCAGCCATCGGGGTCTTGCCAATCGGCACAGTCGCAATACTGCCGCAATAGGACATCATCGTGTAGAATCCCGCTACGTGGGCGAAGCAGTGGTCGAGAGGCAGGATGATGAGCATAACTGAGTCAGGCTCAATGGAAACCACGGAATGCGCCTGTTCCACATTGGCAGTATAGTTCCTGTGAGTCAGGAGGATACCCTTCGGGTCGGCGGTGGTACCGGAGGTATAGCTGATATTGGCATAGTCATCCGGACCGATGGATTTGTAGCGAGCCTCAAGCTCACCGGGATGCTCCTCCAGGAAGGCATCTCCCAGCTCAAGCACCTCGGACATAGTCATTTCATTGTCCCTGCGGTCCTCAATGTCATCGAAGACAATGACCTTCTCCACTGTCGGAAGTTCGTCAATGATTCTTCTGATTTTCGGAAGCTGGGAGCCGGAAACCATCACGAAACGGGAATCCGAATGGCGGATGCGGAATACAAGGTCACTCCCCTCCCCCAACTTGATGGAAAGAGGAACGTTTACCGCTCCGGCATAGAGGATACCCAATTCTCCGATAACCCAGAGATTGCGTCCCTCCGAGAGCAGGGAAATCTTGTCACCCTTGTTGATACCGAGAGACATGAGTCCGGCTGCAACACGGTAGGCCTGGAGCCTGGTCTGCTCGAATGTAGTCTCTGTCCAATGGTCCGCCGGCTTCTCGCGGAGGAATACGTGGGAGGCATACTCTCTGGTATATTTCTCCACGAAATCAATGATAGTCAGTCTTTCTGCCATATTCAACTAAAAATTTCAGGGGCAAGCGCCCCAATGTCATACGTCAATTCACTTTGCCTCTCCCGGGAACAGTCCGAACAATTCGGAGTCTATCATATTGGTGACAGCCTCGAAGTCCTCCTCCTTGTTGCCGAACTTGTAGCGGTCCGCATCAATAACAAGGAGATGGCCCTTGTAATCCTTGATCCAGTTCTCGTATTTGTTGTTCAGTCCGGTGAGATAGTCAATGCGGATGGTCTTCTCGTACTCGCGGCCCCTCTTCTGAATCTGCGACACGAGATTCGGGATTGAAGACTTGAGATAGATGAGGAGATCCGGCATCTTCACGAGGGACATCATCAGGTCGAAGAGGTCGGAATAGGTCTCGAAGTCCCTTGAACTCATCAGGCCCATGTCGTGAAGGTTCGGAGCGAAGATTCTCGCATCCTCGTAGATGGTCCTGTCCTGGATGATGACATCATCTGTCTTGGAAATCTCCACCACATCCTTGAAACGCTTGTTCAGGAAATAAATCTGGAGATTGAATGACCATCTGCTCATATCCTCATAGAAATCAGAGAGATATGGATTGAAATCGACGGACTCGTACTTAGGAGTCCATCCGTACCTTGCAGCGAGCATCCTCGTAAGGGTGGTCTTTCCGCTGCCGATGTTTCCGGCTATGGCTATATGCATAAGATGACGCAGGTTATTTTTTGAAGATTACTTATTATTCCACACATTTCACAAAAATAGCATTTTTCCACATTGTGAGCAAAAAGCCGCCTCCATTTTCACCCAAAATAAGACAATATCACCCCAAAATCAGACCAATGCCGCATTTTCGGGGCAGTTCGCCACGTTCATTTCCTGATTAGCTTGCAAGATGTTAATTTTGTGAAGACAAGTAAAAACCTTTACCGATGACACAAGAAATCACCAAAGGCCGAATCCTGGCCATCGACACGGGAAGCACCAGCACGAAACTGGGATATTTCATTGACGGAAAACAAATCTTCGACGAGAAAATCGTCCACAATATGGAGGAACTGTCCAGGTACGAAAATGTAATGGACCAGGACAGGATGAGAAGAGATGCCATCATCGGCTTCCTCAGGGACAAGGGAATCGCAATCACCGACATTGACATTGTAATGGCGAGAGGCGGACTTTGCGCGCCGGTCATCACCGGCGTTTACAAGGTCAACCGCGACATGAGGGATGTACTCCTGACCTGCAGGGACGGAATCCACGCCTGCAACCTGAGTGCTGTGATTGCCGACGACATTGCGGAAGAAGTCAATGAAGCCAGGAACGAAACCGGAGCCGAAGCCCCGTTCGGACTCTGCCAGGCATACATAGCTGACCCTCCGATGGCGGACGAGATGCTGCCTGAATGCAGGCTGGGAGGCATTCCTGAGTTCCCTCACAGGGCATTCTTCCACGCCCTCAACTCCAGGGCCACCGTGAAGCAATATCTCCGCAGCCACGACAAGGAGGTAAATGACATAACAGCCATCGTAGCACATCTCGGAGGCGGAATTACAGTCACATTGCACCGGAACGGAAAGGTAATCGACACCAACAACGGTCTCGGCGGAGACGGACCTTTCACCCCTGAAAGAGCAGGCACCTGCCCGGCATTCCCACTGATTGAAATGTGCTTCAGCGGGAAATACACTGAAGGAGAAGTAAAGCGCAAAATCCTCGGCCAGGGTGGCGCAGTGGCCTATTTCGGGACCAATGACCTCGGAGAAATCGAGAGAAGGGCCGAAGCCGGAGACAAGAACTGCAGCACATTCCTGAACGCATTCTGCCTCAACATTGCCAAATACATTGCCTCAGCAGCAGCCACTGTATGCGGCAAGGTGGATGTCATCCTCCTGACAGGCGGCATCGCATACAGCAAGACCATTACCGACGCCATCAGGGAAAGGGTAAGTTTCATTGCCCCGGTGGAAGTCTATGCCGGCGAGCACGAGCTCAAGAGCCTTGCCGAAAACGGCTACAACGTGCTTGCAAAGAAAGTGGTCGTCCACAAATATGACAAGAACGCCATAATCCGGGACGACCGTGATCCAGAATAGCAGGACTCCGGCAGGAACCTGACGAGCTTGCGGAAGCTACAGGGCAAGCTGGTTTCCGCCGTAGAAATCCAGGAGCTTAATCTGGAAAAGATGCTCGTACTTGGCCTGGACCAGGTCTGACTGAGCCTTCATTACACTGTTCTTCGACTCGTTGAACTCCGTGATGGAGGCTTTGCCGTTTTCATAACGGGCCGCCATCAGTTCAAAGGACTTCTCTGCGCTGTCAAGTGCGTCGGAACAGCTCGAAAGCTTGGCCTCGGAGGCCACGGCATTGTACCAGGCCTGCTGAATCTCCTTGTAGAGGGACTTCTTGACGGACTCCAGCTGAATCATCTGCCTTGTCCTGGACAATGTCGCAGTGCGTATCGAATTCCTCGTCGAGAACCTGGTGAAAATCGGAATATTGAGCGACAGGCCCACATACTGGCTGAAATTATTCTTCATCTGGCCCCAGAAATCCGCCGAGTCATAGCCTGACGACTTGTAGAAATTCGAGCCGATGCCTCCGTTCAGGGTCAATGACGGATACAATGAACTCTTGGCAATGCGGATATTCATGTCGGCAGCGTCAAGCCTGAGTTTCTCCGCCTTCACGGCAGGCCTGACAGCCACTGCGGATGCATAAATATCCTCCGGACCGGAGCCCGGCAATGCCTGGCAGCCAGGAACTTCCGGCACGACTACTGAAAATCCGGAAGGAGAAGGGAGTTCCAGAAGCTGGGCCAGGTCCAGGACTGCAAGGTTCATGGAATTGCGGGCCTGGGTCTCAGTGAGCCTGCTCTGGCCGAGAGCCGCCTCCTGCTGCGCAAGTTCGGAAGGGCTGGCCTTGCCGTTCTCCAGCATTGCCCTGAGCCGCTCCACCTGGATAGAGTCAATAGAAACCTGACGTTCAGCCACTTGCAGGATTTCAATGTCATAGAGAATCTGCACGTATGCCTGTGTGACCTGGACACGGATATCATCCTTGGCCTTCTCCAGGTCAGCGGTCGCAGCCTCAAGATTGAGGGCATCCATCTTAATCGTCCTGTTGGTCCTGAAACCATTGAAGACATTGACGGAAGAGCCGAGCGAAAATGAGGTGCTAGCCGTGTTGGTATTGACGTAAGTATTTGATTCACTGAGACCCCGGCCGAACGAGAAATTCTGTCCAGCACTTGCGGCAAGGTCAGGGAAACGGCTGTTCCTGGCCGTGTTCAGGTCCACCTCGCCCTGCTGCATTGCCACCTCGCTGCTCTTGACCGTGAGATTGTTCTCCAATGCATAATCAATGCATTTCCTGAGGTCCCAGGCCTCCTGCGCACTGAGGGCCTGCGGCAATGCCGCAAGAATGGCCAGAGTATATAACTTGTTTAATTTCATATCAATGCTTATTTGGAATCATAAATCCTGTTGCCCCTGAGGACATCGCTCCCGGTGACACCTTCCTTGATTTCAATGCTGATGCCGTCGCTGAGTCCGGTCACCACAGGTTTGCGCACGTATGTGCTGTCGCTCCCCGCCACATAGACGAATACGGAGTCCCCGGAGAATTCCAGTGTACTCTCAGGAACAGTCAGCACTGAATCGGAATGCTGGAGGACAATCCTGGCATTGGCACTGTAGCCGGAGCGCATCCTCGTATCCCCCGGAACCTTCACGGCAGCCTTGATCTGGAACTCATTGGTACCGTTGTTCTCGGTGGCCTTGGGGGCGATGTATTCGAGAACCGCGTCGAATGTCAGGTCCTGGAGCGCGCCAACGGTAATCTCCATCCCCATTCCTTCCTCTATGCGTCCAACCTCGGTCTCGTCAATCTTGCCGTCGAAGATGAGGTCATTCATATCGGCCACAACTGCGATTGTGGTACCGTCATTGAAGGTATTGCTCTGGATAACTGAGTTTCCGACCTTTACCGGGACATCGAGGACAAGGCCTGAAATAGTGGACCTTATCAATGTCGAACTGGAGCTTGCGTTGCTCTTGGAAACCCCGTCCCGGACTACCTCGAGGGCATCCACGGCCGCATCGTATTCCTCCTTGGCCTGGTCACGGGCCTGTTTCACCTTGTCATAGTCCTCACGGCTCACAAGCTGCTTGTCGTAGAGGGCCTGCTCCCTCCCAAGATTGGTCCCGGCCTGCTTCAGATTGATTTCAGCAAGGCGTACCCGGCTCTGGGCTGCGCTGAGGGAGCTCATCTCGGGGATGACCTTGACCTTGGCAATGACCTCCCCGGCCTTGACCATTTCGCCGGCCTCCTTGTAGAGTTCGGTGATGATGCCGCTGATCTGCGGCTTGATGTTGATTTCATCCCTCGGGACAATCTTGCCGGTAACGACAGTTGTCTTCTCAATGGTCCTGATTACCGGGTGAACCTTCTCATAACGGATTTCCTCAGGACGGGACTTCAGGTAGAGGAACACGAATATTCCTGCAAGAACGATGGTGAACAAGGCCACCATAATGACTTTACCGTATTTCTTCATTTTGACAATGTTTTATATTCTTATGGAAATCAATAGTTTATTAATTCAACTTTCGCACTTGCGAAACTTAAGTTATTCATCTCTCATCGCATCCACCGGCTTGACTGACATCGCCCTGAGAGCCGGAGCCAGCCCGGAGGCAAGACCAAGGATGGCCAGGACGGATACCGCCAGTACAGCCGTGCCGAAACTGACCTGGAAACTGGCCCCAACACCCATCGAGCCGGCCATGACATCCACGGCGGAGAGCAGCAGCACTGAGAACATTATCCCGAGGGCTCCGGCCGACACGGTCAGGATAACGCTCTCCGACATTATCTGGCCGAGAATCATCCTTGGAGTAGCCCCTATGGCACGCCGGATACCTATTTCCGTGGTACGTTCCCGCACGGTCACCATCATGATGTTGGATACTCCTACCGCCCCGGCGAGAAGGGTGCCAAGACCTACCAGCCATACCAGGAGGTTGAGTCCCTTGAAGAGGTTGTCCACCATAGAGTACATTCTCTCGGCATTGACCGCAATCATTGCGGACTTGTCCTGCGGGTGAATATAGTATTTGCGGTACAATGCCTGACGGACCTTCTCCTGAACCGCCGTGGAGCTGTTGCCCGGACGGACAGTCATTGCCAGGAGTTCAACTTCGTCCCCGCGGTTGAATGCCGACTGGTAAACATTGATGGGAATAATGACGCTCCTGTCCGCACTTCCGTTGATGCTCATATTTGTCGCACTGACATTCAGTCCTATCACCTCGTAGTAGATTCCGCCTACCTTGACGTACTTTCCGCAAGGGTCACCTCCCTGGGGGAAGAGATTGTCATATACCCTCTTGCCCAGGACGCAGACCTTGCGGCCCTGAATCACATCCATTCTGGAAATGAAGCGTCCGTATTTCATTTTCGGGGTCTCAATGAGGTTATAGTCAGCGTCCAGGCCCTTCAGTATCGCATCGCTGCTGTTGTCCCCGAAGACGGCCTTGCTACCCCATCTGGACGACACCGGAGTCACGATGTCAAGTTCGGGAACATTGTTCTTCAAATACTTCACATCATCATTGTGAAACGCCCAGTCACGACCTCGCTTGAAGCCTTTCCACGCTCTCGTGGTGGTGTTCGGGCCAATTATCACGGAATTCTGGGCGAATCCATCGAATGTGTCGGTGAGTACCTGTTTCAGCCCTTTGCCTCCTCCGCTCATGGCCAGCAGCATGAAGACGCCCCAGAAGATGCCGAAGCCAGTCAGTATTGTCCTGCTCCTATTCCTGGTCAATGTGTCCAGGATTTCCTTGAGCCTGTCAAGATCGAAAAAATTCTTCATCTTCCTGTCCTCCTATTGTTTGCGCAATGCCTCGACTGGCCTGATGCGGGCAGCCTTCACCGCCGGGACAATGCCGGCCAATGTGCCTGCGAACACTATCAGTGCCAATGCCTGGAAAGCCACGTCCAGTCCCGTGGAAGGGTGCTTGAACATATAAACCTTGGTAATGCCGAGGTCCACCGGATTATTGCCTATCGTAATGTCCATCAGCCAGTTGGCCCCCATTCCCATAATCATTCCCAGCACTCCGAACGCCAGGGTTATAATCACGCTCTCGAAGACAATCAGCTTGAGGATGTCCCAAGGCGTGGCCCCGAGGGCCTTCCTGACTCCGAACTCCTGAATCCTCTCCTTGACGGTGATGAGCATGATGTTGGAGACACCGACTATTCCGCTGAGCAGAGTGAAGATGCCGAGTATCCAGAGGGCCGTTTTCATTATGGATATGGCCTTGTTCATCTCCATATTGCCGGTCATGCTGTTGTAGAGGTAGAATGTGCTGCCGTCTTCCGGGGCGGCCCTGTGCCGGGAGTTCATCGCCCTCTTGTACCTGGCTTCGAAGGCCTCGTTGTCCTCTTCGGTCTCAAGTCCGTGGAATGAGAAGGAGATGTCGTTGAACCAGGTTCCGGAAGTGCGTATACGGCTCATTGTGGTGATGGGAATATAGACTTCGGCATTGCCTCCCATCATCTCGTTCGCCTCAATGATGCCGACTACCTGGTACATCAGGCCGGCAATCTTGACGTGACGCCCGAGAATCTTCCCGTAGTGGGGATCGTCGCTAAGCAGGGACGAGGCTGTCTTGGCATCGAGGATGATTGTCTTGCGGCATTCTTCTATGTCCTTGTCATTGATGAAGCGGCCTGCAAGGAGTTTCTTGTCATTAATCCGGATGTAAAGCGGGGCGACGCCGGCCACATTCGCATTTATGGACTCCCTGCCGTACGAAAGTGTATCTGGATAATATATCGAACCGGTTACTTCATCGACCACGTCATCGAACCTGGGACCGGAGGTGTAGGCTACGTCCCCCATATCCAGGCGCACAAAGGAATTCTGCTCCATTCCGTCGTAAGGGATGCTCCTGAAGCCCGGATAGACGGTTATCACGTTGGTAAGGATGTCGCCGGCATTGGAACTCATCGCATTGAGAAGTCCGGTCCCGGCCCCGAGCAGGGCAATTATCATGAACAGTCCCCAACTGACGGCGAAACCGGTCAGGACAGTACGCATTTTGTTGCGCCGGAGGGAACCCCATATCTCGTCAAAGATTTCCATAGGCTACTTCATTATTGTTCCTTCTCCGAACGGGGATGCGTTGTGGCCGGTATTGATGTTTACCGAACCGATGATTCCGTCCTTTATATGTATGATTTTGTCAGTGGAGTTGGCGACTCCGCTCTCGTGTGTCACGACAATGATAGTGACGCCATTTTCCCTGTTGAGCCGGCCCAGAAGTTCCATGACCTCAAGGCTGGTTTTCGAATCGAGGGCTCCGGTAGGCTCGTCGGCAAGGATTATGCGGGGCGATGTTATCAATGCCCTGGCGATGGCGACACGCTGTTTCTGTCCACCGGAAAGCTCGTTCGGATAATGCTCCGCCCAGGCCGCAAGTCCAAGCCTGTCAAGATATTCCAATGCCATCCTGTGCCTCTCCTTCCTGGAGACGCCCTGATAGAACAGCGGCAGTTCCACGTTCTCGACTGCGGTCTTGAAAGGGATGAGGTTGAATGACTGGAAGATGAATCCGATGGTCCTGTTGCGGTAATGCGCCGCCTCTGTCTCCGAGAGGTTCTTGATGAGCTTCCCGTCGAGGTGGTACTCCCCGGTGTCGTAATTGTCGAGGATGCCCAGGATGTTGAGCAATGTGGACTTGCCGGAGCCCGAGGCTCCCATGATGGAAACATATTCTCCCTCCTCAATGCTGAGGTCAATGCCTTTCAACACGTGGAGGGGCTGGCCGTTGTTGTATGTCTTGTTGACATCCTTGAGTTCTATCAGGCTCATTATCAATGATTTAATAAGTTCTTTACATAGCGGCGCACGTTGCGTCATTGTGTATTAGTTTATTAATACACTGCAAATATATTGACAATTTTCTTAAAAACAATAGGTCTGGCTAAAAAATGCATGAAAAAGAGCGGGGACTATCAAAATCCCCGCTCTTTATATATGACCGACTGTTTACAGCCTCTCAAGATGGAGGACCATATCGGAGACGGACTCGGCGTCACGGAATGGAGCCTTGACTGCGGTGGCAGAGAAGACGGTCACAGCCTTGTCGGAAGGAAGCCTGAGCCCGGTGGCCCCGGCACTTACCGGGATGAAGACCTTGAACATATAGGTATGCTCATAGACCTCGTTGCGTGTCCTGGAATCGTGGCGGTGTCCGCCTACACAGGCTACGTCACCATCCTTCAGGAAGGCCTTGTAGTCATCCCAGTTGCCGCCTCCGAAGAAACCGGAATAATATGGCACTGGGACATTTACATCCGAGCCGGCATTGAATGTGGCATTGCGGTCACCCTCGGCTGAAGATACGAGGAGATATACTCCCGTGCAGCCCTGCGGCAATGCTATTGTCTGTCCGTCACAGGCTACGGCATTGTCATAGTCAGCCTTTCCGAATGCGAACGGTACACCGCCGGAGACGAAGTCCACAGGAAGCTGCTCGGCTGAGTACGAATGCCAGTCACTGTCCATGTGGCCGAATGCGCTGAAGGCATCTGAAGATATGGCCACCTTGTTGAAAGGCAGGTCAATGCTGGTGTACTCATTGCGCGATGCCTTTGCGGAAGAAGCGGCAAGGCGTACTCGGAATGTAGCCGGAGCGAAACGCCCGAGCTTGACATTGAGGAGAGAGCCATTGAACGAAGCGGCTCCCTTATGTTCCTCGATACCGTTGGTTTCCTCTGCGGAAACAATTGAAGATGCGAACTTTACATTGGCTGAGGACTCCGTGCCGGAGAGCTCGTAAACCCTAAGGATGTAGCCGTCACCGTCCTCCGCTTTCTTGAATGCGCGTACCCTGACATTGTCCGAATTTGTGGAAATCATTGAGAATGTCTTCCCGAGGCTGCCGGAATGCGAAGGCACGGAGAATGCGGCCTTGCGCTGGTTGAGCCTGTCGGCGGAAAGGGTGGCCTTGCCCGCATCGAGAGGACCCTTGTGGCCCCTGATAGAGTAGGTGAACTCGTGTGCGGAAAGATCCATTGTCTTCTCATTGCCATAGCCCCTGTCGGCGGTAGGAGTATGGAGGAGGGTGAGCCTCAATGTATTGTCATCCGGCTTGTCCCAGCCATAGCGTCCGTCATTCATTATGGTAATGCCGTAGGAGCCGTCCTCTGCGGTAATGTCGGCCCACTGCTGGGCAGGAACCTCGTAGGCGGTGAGGGTGTTGTTGCCCCTCTGTATCTGGCCGAGGCCGAGGTCGTAGGTGGCTACTGGAGCATTGAACGATACCGGGAAGGCTGCCTTGAGAAGTGTACGGGGAGACTTCCAGTCAACATTGTTCCTGATGTCTATCCTGTCGTCCTCTGCGCCGTCATAGAGCGTAATCCTCTGGGTGAAAGTAGATTCGCCATAGCTGCGGTCCACGCGGAGCACTCCCCTTACCGGACCGTTCTCCTCAATGGTAATCCGGACGTCGGAGTCCACCTTCACAGGCTCCTTGTCAATGACAGACTTGAGAATCTCCCAGGCCGGCCAGTTGTCGGAGGTGTTCTCCTCGAATATCTGGTAGCCGAATGACCTGCCTTCCGCCACGAGCTCCCGGCCGCAGCGCTTGTCAATGATGGAGCAGATGTCACCGTCAGCCCCGACAGTCACCTTGTAAACCGCATTCTCTATGGTATTGGCAGAGGTGCGGATTGAGGATTTCATTGAAACAGAAGACTTTACAGGGCGGAAGTCATATACTGCGACACCCATTGAAGGAACGGTTGAGGCAAGGGCCAACGTGACAATGCTGCCGTCCCTTGAGACAATCTGGGACCTCACCTGCCTTCCGTCCGGGCCATATACCCTGACATCTTTGCAGCCTGCAGGAAGTGTGTAGCTGACAAGAGCAATATCCCCGTTGGCGGCGGTGACAGGATTGAAAACAGCCACGGCGTCACCATTGACACGGGTATCCATAAGCGAGGTCACGGCTGTCATTGAAGACTCGACAACGCCGGCGAACATATTCTGGGACAGCATCTGGTCATTCCAGGTATAGGTGTAGGCCTCGGTGATGCAGGTCCCGGGAAGGTCATCGTGGAACTGGTGCCAGATGAAGCGGCGGTATGCGTCATTGATAGTGTATTTAGGATAATCAATGACCCCGAGCCAGTCGGCTATCACGGCACCTCCCTCGGCTGCGAGACCGAGCTGTTCGCTCCTGCGGTTCAGCATCTTGCAGTCGGTATTGGAGGTATAGCAGCCTGTTCCGTGAACGTCCATGAGGAGTTCCCCGTTGAAGACAGGAAGCTTGTCGCCGGTCAATTCGGACTTGTAATCATTGAAAATGTCAATGGTGGTCGCAAAGCGGAGTCCGTATTTCTTCGCATTCGGAATGCTGGACGCAATCGCCTCCACGGCTGAAGGAAGCGGAGAACCGCCCTGGTCGCCGTGAAGCCTGGATGACTTGGTACCGTAGTAGCGGAGAGCGGCTCCGACAGCGGATGCATTGACCTTGGCCTCAAGCCCAGGGTTATCACTTATGTCACCTTTCGGATTCCAGCCATAACTTGAGCCATCAGGAGCCATCAGGATGCGGCTTCCGTCCACACCTTCCCAGATACCGAACTCGAATGGCCATTTCCTGCCGCCTTCATGGAAAGGATTGTTCCTCCACTGAAGTTTCTGGGTATGGAATGCAAACACGCCGCAATGCGAGGCGATGGAAGGCAGGGCGTAACCGAAACCGAAGCAGTCAGGAAGCATGATGTCGTACGACTTGACCCCGAACTCCTCCTTGTAGAATTCCTCGGCGAGGAGAATATTCTTGAAGTTGGACTCGGAAGAAGGGACATTGAAATCATTGGCATCCCAGGATGCGCCTGCCGGATACCAGCGACCCTCCTTGACGTACTTCACGAGAGTGCTGTAGAGATGGGGATAGTATTCCTTGGTCCAGTAATGCTTTACGGCTCCCTCAAAACTGAATTTGTAATCCGGGTACTGCTCCATCAATGCGAAATTCTGATAGAGGGTGTTGGGAAGGAACTCACCTATGGACTGTCTCACATTCCATCTCCACTGAGTGTCAAAATGGGCGTTTGCAGCCATATAGACCTGCTTTGCGGGGTTTTCCTGCGCATGGGCAAAACCCGCTGCCGCCAGGGCAATGAATGCCGCTACGGCCTTGTGTAGAAAGTTGTTCATATATTGTTGAAGTTTAGCATGTTGTCGAATAGGTTCGAAATTATCATTTTTTCCTGCTGAAGGCGTTTATCAGAATACTTCCGAAGATTGCGGAGGAAAGGGAGCCGAGAAGCACTGCAATCTTTCCCAACGACTGGAGATGATGGGTGACATCCGGAGTGAGGTTGGAGAATGACAGGGTGTCCACAAATATGGACATTGTGAAACCTATACCTCCAAGGCAGGCCACTGCGAAAAGCATTTTCCAGGATGCTTTGTCAGGCATGACGCCAATCTTGAGTTTGATGGCCAGCCAGCTGGCGAGGGTGATGCCCAGCGGTTTGCCTATCAGCAGGCCGAAGAACACACCCATTCCCACGGAGCCGAGGGCGGAAGAATACTGGAAGATATTGAAATAGGCCAGGTTGTCAATCTCCACTCCGGCATTGGCCAGGGCGAAAATCGGCATTATCACGAAATTGACCCAGGGATTCAGGGCATGCTCCATCCGGTAACTCATTCCCACGGACCCCTCTGCGATATGTCCGATATTCCGGAGACAGGTCCGCTGGTTAAGATTAGGGAACGGATGGCTGTTCTCATACTTGATCATCAGTTTCTGGTAAGTGTCGCATTTCTTGTTGAAGTATGAGTGCGAGAACCGCGGCTCCATCGGAATCATCATGGCCATCACTACTCCTGACATTGTGGCGTGGATTCCGGCATAGTAGAACAGGAACCAGACCACGATGGTCGGAATGACATAGAATATCACACGCTTCTCCCCCATCCTGTTCAGGAGAAATGTTATCAGGATCACGAGGGCGGCGATGACGAGAAGATTGAAATTCACGTCCCCGCCATAGAACAATGCCACCACGAGTATGGCTCCAAGGTCATCAGCCACGGCAAGGGCGGTCAGGAATACCTTCAATGACACTGGCACCTTGTCGCCCATTATCGACAGGATGCCTACGGCGAATGCGATATCAGTGGCGGTCGGTATTCCCCAGCCTGTAGCAGCTGCGGTCCCTCCGTTGAACGCCGTGAAGATAATGGCCGGCATAATCATTCCGCCTAAGGCGGCTATGACCGGAAGCACTGCCTTCTTGAATGAGGAAAGCTGGCCCACGAGCACTTCCCGCTTGATTTCCAGGCCTACAGTGAAGAAGAAAATCACCATCAATATGTCATTGATGAACCTCTCCACCGTGAGGTCTTTCGGGAACACCCAGTCAATGGTCCTGAATCCGACAGCGTCGGCAGGGCTCTGGATGGACATCGAAAGGCTGGTGCTCAGGAATGCCTCATAATACTCCCTGGTGAAGGGAAGATTGGCCAGCAGCATTGCAATGATAACGCAGACGAGGAGAAGTCCGCCACCCGCCCAGGGTTTGCTGAAAATCCGATATCTGCCCTTCTCGAAAAGATGGTACTGCTTCGCAATGGAATATGTCGGTATAAGATGCATTTCTTATCGTCTTTTTGGTCATTCCGATGATGGCCGGTCATACAGGAGGCAAAAGTAGTGAATTTTTGAGAATGAAGCAATATGAAAAAGCCGGGAATGACCGCAAGGCCAGTCCCGGCTGGATAATGCAGAACGTGATTATTCCGAATATTCGAATTCGATGGTCTCGTTCGGACGTACATCAATGACGTTGTTGACTGTGTACAGCGTCCCTTCCTGGACGCAGACATATACGACAACGTGAGTATTCACCAGTTTCCACTCCTCATCAAGAGTAAACTTGAACTCCTCGGTCAGGATTTCACCGGCATAGGCATCGTGTTCGAAGCCTATATACTTCCGTTTTTCCTGATTGAAGCCGAGAATATCCCTGACGGCATTGTCGTGGACTGAGAAATCTCCGGAAAATCCATAATTGGACTGCTTGGCCTCGATTCCGTCCTCAAGCAGCCAGGCGGCAATGTAGTATTTGCCCTCAACGGCAGTTTTGACGCCAGCCTTGACGATGAACTGGGAGCCTTCCGCAACCGAGGTGGCACAAATACCCGCAACCGGAGCCACCGCAAGCCGGCTGTTGACCGCCTTGTTGAACACGGAGATATCCACAGTGTTCATCATTGTCGAATTGTTCAAATCCAGCATCACCGAAGGATATCCGAAAACATTGTTGGCAATGGTGTAATGGTCAGCCAGATACATAGGGTCAGTATTGTTGTATGTGTGGCAGGCTGCGATTACGGTCTTGCCCTGGTAACTCTCCTGTTCCTTGAAACTGCGCAGCAGCTTTATCATTCCCGGGCAATAACCGCAGCCGGTTCCGGTGAACTGGGTGATGAACACCCGTTTGCGGAATGACAGGTTCAGAGGCTGGGGATCTTCAGGAAGGCCAGGAATCTCCAATGAAGGAGATATGGCCACCACGGTGACCTTGTTGCTGATCTTTGACTTGTAAGTCACCCAGAAAGTATAGCTCCCGGGCGTGGAAGTGGAGAACCGGAGATCAGGCAGGGTGACAGGCACATTCTTCCCGTCCTTGTCCACCTGATATACGCCTACTGAATTTATGTCAGTAACCTCCTGGACCCCGTACACCACCACAAGACGGGTGCTGCTGACACCATCGGCCGTGATAATGTCAGGCTCCAGGGACAGGGCAAGTTCCGCATTTCCGCTTTCCCCGTCGCCGGCCTCCTCCGCCGGACCGAACTCCTCTCCCGTAAGACTGCAGGATGAGAAGCCAAGAATGGCGAGGAATATCCCCAGGAATAATGTTATATATTTACTGTTCATGGCTTTGCAATGTTTAAAAAGCTGCTGTCAGGAGCAGGTTCACACCCGTATAGGCCGGGCTGTACCTGCACACTCCCCCTGAGCAGAGGTAGCCCGCGCGGTTGCGTCCATAACTGAGCTGTACCCTGATCTTGTCCTTCGACCAGCTGACACCGGCCGTGTAATAATGCTTCTTCGTCTCCCCGAGATTGTACATCTCAGTGGCATATACGCTCCAATGTGGAGCCAGAGTGAACTCAGCCAGGCCTGCGACCCAGTCACGCTCATAATCCTTGGAGTAGAGATACTGGGCCTCGGCGCGCAATGCATATTTTTTATTGAACTTGTACTGGGCGTCGGCCACGAAGATATTGGAGGCGTACGTGCCTTCCTCGTAACCGTGGCTCGGGCTCCACTCCTGACGGGAATAAAGGAATGTCGTCCTGAGCTGCCTGTTCCAATGACATTCGGCATCGGCATTGAGATCCAGCCAGAGGAGGCGTCTCTTTCCGTTGTCGCTCTGCTTGCCGTCAATGGTGCAGGCGGAGGAAGCGTTTGCCCGGAAAATCCAGTATTTGTTCCTGTCACCGCATCTGCGGAGGGTATAGAAGAGATCCAGCTGTGCCGCACACTCTCCGCGGGCGTCCACCTGATACGGATTGAGGTTCGCAAGCATGTAGTGATACTGCCTGGTCAGGGCCGGAAGATAGCTCAGGCTGTTTCCAGTCCCCCTTCCGTAGAGCGAGCTCATGGTTCCCATGTGGTCGAGTATCCTGAAATGGGCCGATGCACTGAACCCGCCGATGCCGTATATTGCCTCGGCATATATGGCGGCTCCGATATGCGCATCGCCTGCAGTTTCGGAATAAAGGTCCCTGCCCTTGGCTGCATATTCTGCCTTGAGGGACAGTCCGTTCCAGGAAAAATTCAGGGCTGCGCTGCAGGAATTCAGGTTCGGAGAATCCAGGCCGCGTACCCGGAAATCCTGGAGTTCATCCTTGTCAAGACTCTCATAGCGGTTCAGGAAGTTGCCCTCAATGTTGAAGAGGATTCCGTCCCAGCCGAAAATGTCATTGAAAGATATGGAGGCGGTGGCGCCCCTTACCCAGGAACCCGCATAAGAGGTATATAGCCTCGGTCTTCCGTACATTCCCTTTATCCCGAACCAGTCCTTTACATTGACAGAGACCTGGAATCCCTCGAGAGAGTTATTGAATCCCAGGTTGCGGTCCTCGTATGTCCTGAAAATCAGGCCGTTGCCCATCTGGTCATAGATGTCCCCGACGTGGAATGTGAAGAAATCGCTGGTCCAGCGGATATACTTTGCAGCAAGGAGAAACTTCTTCGCATCCGCCTGCTGGCCTATCTCGAAGCCGTAGAGAGCCGGCATATAGCCTTCAATCTGCATACCTGCGGACAAATGGCCCCTGGTGTAATCCATCTTCAGGTAGTTGTTGCTGCCGAACTTGTCCCCAGGTCCGGTTACTCCAAGCCCGTTGTCCTTGAAATATGCTATGCTGTTGCTCTCAAGGCTCGCAGAGAACTTGCCCGGCTCAGATCCGAGCAAGTTACTTACGACCTTACCGGTCTGAGCTCCGGATATTGTCCAGAACATCAGGCCGGTAAGTATAAGCAATGCGTTTTTAGCGCTCGTAAACATAAGCCTTCTTCATCCTTGCGAGGGCGTCCTCAAGACTACGGTACTTGTAGGTAACCTTCTGATATACAGGGGCATCACCAAGCACTGGGGTTCTGCGGAGGGCTGCACCCCTTGACTTGAGAGCAGCTCCGGCAGCAGGGTTCCAGAGGTGCGCATTGGCAGCAGAAGCACTCTTGGTTGCAGGAGCGGCTGCCGATGTCCCGGTTTCTTCCCATCCCTTGGTAAGGGTAATAGGGCCGTTAATCATCATGTCAGTAGTGACAACTCCGGAGTAGTTCGTATAAACACCTGTCAGGTAGTAAGGATGATTGTTATAGGTTGCGGCTCCTACTGTAACCTGATTCTTGTCATCCGACACTGTGCAAGGGAAGAGAACATCGCTGTTGTCCGCCCATCTGGTGATATAGCCGGCATTGTCCGGATCCACGCTTACACCTGCAAGGAACATCGTGTAGTACTTGGCAAGGCACATAGGATACTGATGTGCATCATTAATCGGAACTACGAGGCTGCCGTCGGCGAGTACCTCAAGATACCACTTCGGACCGAAATCCTGGATTATGCTCCTGTTGTTGTATCCGTTGTATTCTGAACTTGTGAAGAGATCGAATGGCTCATTGAGAGCATAATATTTAATCCACGCATCCTGTGTATCATAACCGAATCCCAAACAGAGAAGACGGTTCTGGGACTTGAGATTTTCATTGAAAATGGCCACCTCATTCTTCAAGTCGTCATAGAGAGCATCCACCTGCTCGCGGGTGTAGTCAGTCAGCTCCTCATACGTAGCATAAACGGATTCGTCAAGAGTCTCCGGCATTGTAAGTTCATTAGTAATGGTCACCTTGCAAGACTGGACACCGGTGTCGTCATATACGCCGTCATTGTAGTTCCAGGTCTGGGTAGGAGCTGTCATTGTCCAATCTCCGAGAAGGTCCGTGAACAGGCTTGACTGAACAGGCTCCTTCGCAGGCTCGCGGATGGATTTGGCGCTTGCCAGGTCATCGGCTGTAATCTCGTTGGCTGTATCCTCCTCGTTATAGAGCATGACTCCCAAAAGGGTGGTCATATCAGGCATTGAGGAGAACATGAGGTCCATACCGGCATCGCTGTTGATAGCGTCAATGTCAGCATCGCTGAAGGAATTGCCCATAGCCAAGATTTGGTCGTATGTATAGCCGCGGCCTATCATGGCACCCCACTCGCTCTCATAGTTGGCCGCATATTTTCCACTTACGGCATTCTTGCTTGTACACTTGACATTGAACCAAACCTCATAAGGAGACTCCTGTCCTGAAGGGTTTGCGATAGCGGTAACCTGGACATCAGGAGCAGGAAGAGTCTTGGCAGTAGTACTGAATGTTTCATGATAGAACTTTTGGGTAGTACCATTCTCATTTCCGAGAGCGGTGACAAACATATGATACTCGGTCTCAGGCTCTACATAGTAGATGTCCTCAAGAGCAAGGTCGACAGGCTCATCCAATGTCATGGCACTGAAATAAGCCATAGCCGGATATGATGCCGTGAACCACTGGAGATAGTCGGTATTGTTGTCAAGATATGGGAGCAGGCCCTCGAGATAATCCTCAGGAACGATTAATACGCAGTATTTCCATACATTCTCATCCGGGGTAATCCTGATATTTCCCGTGGTAGCTCTCATGTCGTACTGGAAATCGATATTGCAATCCAATGGCATTGGCTGCTCCAGTGTCAGGTGCCTGCGTGAGAACCATCCTGTCCAGTACTGGTCCTCGTCAAGG
The DNA here is from genome assembly GCA_051870395.1 of Candidatus Cryptobacteroides sp. Classification (GTDB taxonomy): domain Bacteria; phylum Bacteroidota; class Bacteroidia; order Bacteroidales; family UBA932; genus Cryptobacteroides. The sequence continues at coordinate 194,464 of JBJEBV010000048.1, forward strand.
CCTTCATCATCTACTTCTATCGCACGGGTACCGTAGCTCAATGGTCCGAAACCGCCGCCACCCCACATTGCCTCGTAGTAGGCATCGTAATCGAACATTGCTGTGTACCAGCCCGGTCCCCAATAGTATTCCGGATCCCAGGCAAACTCACCGGCAAGGAATACCAGAGGCTCACCAGGGGTAAACGGAGTGTGCACTGAAATCGGCTCGCCGGTCCACTCGTCGAGGACATAGTCGCCGTTTTCATCGAGTTCGTACACATTGTAGTCCCTGTAGATAATCGTAGTATCATTGACGAAGTGGCGCTGACCGTTCTGAAGCAGGAAATCAGCATCACAAGCACCAAAATCGAGTTTCTGCATCAAATGAATCGGCAAGGAACCGATGCCGTATCGGATTGCATTGCCACGCTCCTTAACCTCCTCCGGAATCTTGTAGTGTACGGAGAAACCGTCATTGTACAATCCAAGGACTGTAAGGGACTCCTCATAATCAGGTGTGGCAAGGTCAACAGTCACGAGATCCTTGAAGAATGCTGTCTCGGACTGACGGAAGGCGAAAATCGCAACATAGCTGCTGTTGCCCTCAAGCCCATTGATTACCACCTCGTTAACGCCATCCACGAGAGTTCCTGTAACGCCCTCTAGGAAGATGACCGCAGGGTCTGGGGCCTCGGAGGCATCAGCCTTTACAACGTAGGCATACTCAATGAGGCCTCTAGTATTGAGGCTCACGGTTGCGGATGTCACTGCGGCTGATGTCAGCTCAGCCTGGGCACTGACAACAGGTGCGCTTTCCGTACAGGCAGAAAGCAGGAATGCCATTACGCACGCTGCCGCTGCCAAGAGAAAATTGATTGTTTTTTTCATATTGAATTTGTATTTGGTTGTTCCGTTTTGAATACGAAAGACACGACACGTAGCTGGAACGGTCACATCAACTTTCAAAATGTAAGTATTGGAGTTAAGTCAAATATAAAATTGTTAAATCCGTGAATATTATTTACTTTTGCACTGCAAATTTAAATAATTCAATTATAGAAACAATTATAAAACCTGAAAATTTATCCAAATTATTAAAATTTATCGGTTTACTAATATGAAACGAACCCTTTTATTCATCCTGTTCGCCCTGGCTGTCCAGTCGGCCGCCCTCGCCCAACTTCCATCCGTGAAGGTCTCACTCGCATCCAACAAGAAATTCGACACCAAGAATCTGGTCGATGGGAAGACCCCTGTTGTCATAGCATTCTGGTCCATCTCCTGTGACCCTTGCATCCAGGAAATCGATGCATTGAACGAGGCCTATGACGGCTGGCAGGAAGAAGTACCTTTCACTCTGGTACTCGTTTCCACAGACGACACAAGATTCACCGCCCAGGCCAGGGCTTTCGCCAAGACCAGGGGATGGTCAGATTTCGTATGTCTCTATGATGTCAACAATGATTTCATACGGGCTATGAACGTAGTGTTCACTCCCCATTCATTCGTATTGTCGCCTGACGGAAAAATTGTCCACTCGCAGACAGGCTACAATCCGGGAGCGGAGGAAGAAATCCTCACCGCATTGAAGAAACTGGAAATCAGCGAATAAAGAAACTCTTTCTTGCAGGCTTGGAAGCGGGAGCCTCCCCTATCTTCACGGTAAAGTTCCAGCTTTCAGGCTTGCACATCTGCCCTTCACATACAAAATAGGCAATGCAACCGCTGTATTGGGCTGACTTGTCGGTCAGCCTGATGTCCTGCACAAGACGGATTTCGTCACTGCAGATGAGTTTGCCGTTGTCGTCCGCAAAGTTTCCCTCTTCCTTCAAGGCACCATTGATACTGCATCCCTTTGTCTTTACTTCGATAATTTCAGTTCTGGAAGTACCTGCTGTGATGGAATAGGTGTGGTAGCCTTCCTGAATATGTCCGGTGAAGACCACCTTGGCCGTACCCTCACCGGTTCTTGTCACCTTCCAGGACCAGTCCACTATCTGGGCCTGGGCCGCACAGAGCATTGATACACAAACAAATATCGCAAGCAAGAATAACTTTTTCATAAAACACTATTTTCTACCGACAATGTGAGCGGCAAAAATAATTAAATTTTCAGAAGAAAACCACAATGAATTCCTATATTTGCGCTCGTACGGTATAAAATCGGAATTTTTATGACAATACCCATTTCACCTTCGGCCCCGTGGCTGTCATTGGCCCTGGCCACCACAATCTTTGTACTCAGCGGTTGTTCCGGGAATTCCCCGGACAACATTGATGATGAACCTGCTTTCGAGGACGACGGTATCATTTTGAGGGAGACATTGTTCGAGAACAAGCCCGAATCTGATATACCTTACAGGATTCCGGCCCTTGCTACATATAGCGACGGCACCCTCGTGGCAATTGGAGACTACCGCTACGGAAAGGGAGATATCGGAAGCGGCCGCATTGACCTGCATTACAGAATATCAAAGGATAACGGACTGACCTGGGGCGAGGAGAGGGTGCTGGTCGAGGGAGACGGCCTGGCCGGAGTTAACTGCGCATACGGTGACGCTGCTATCGCCAGCGACTGCGAGACCGATGGAACATTGCTTATAACAGTCTGCGGTTCAACAGGTTACTTCGCCGGAACGAGGGCCAATCCTTGCTGCGTGGCAGAGTTCCGCAGCAATGACAGGGGTGAAACCTGGACAGAAATGAAGGACATCACCGAGGACATCTACAGCATTTTCGATGACTGCGCATCGGGGACAGTCAAGAGCTGCTTCGTGGCCTCCGGAAAGATAATGCAGAGCCGCATTGTCAAGGAGGGTTCACATTACCGCCTGTATGCAGCCATCCTAGCCAGGCCGGGCGGAAACAAGGTGATTTTCAGCGATGATTTCGGAAAGACCTGGGCCGCTCTCGGAGGTCCTGACGCACAACCTTCCCCGAACGGCAATGAGGCCAAGTGCGAGGAACTGCCTGACGGAAGAGTGGTCCTGAGCAGCCGTGTGAACGGAGGAAGGTATTTCAACATATTCTCCTACACTGACAGGAAAAGCGGAGCCGGCACCTGGGACAATGAGGTGTACTCCAGCACTTCGAACAACGGCTGCATCACCAGCAAGGATATCGGTACCAATGGCGAAATCCTGATACTGCCCGTAATCGAGAAGGCTACCGGGAAGAAATGCCATATTGCGCTCCAGTCTGTTCCTCTCGGGCCGAGAAGATCAAACGTAACCATTTACTTCAAGAAGCTTAATCCTGATACAGAGCAGATTACGTCAGAGTCATTCGCCGGCTCCTGGCAGGAGACCTACCGGATTTCCAACACCACGTCGGCATATTCCACTATGGATGTCCAGTCCAACGGACGCATCGGCATCTTCCTGGAGGAAAAACTAAACCAGGCCGGTAATGGTTACGACCTGGTTTACACGTCAGTCCCTGTGGACTCATTGACGCTGGATATGTACAGACTTAGAAAAACAGTTTTATTCTGAGAATGAATAAGGCCTGTCCTCCCTGGCAGTACCCCTGGTCTTGACAGGGGTGTCGGTCATGCCGAATTCGATGTCGGCACCGGCGGCAAGTTCCTCGTAGGAGAGCCAGGTTCTGTCCTGGCTGCGGCCGTTCACCTTCATTGACTTGATATAATAGTTATCGTCGGAATTGTCCGGAGCGGAGATGGTGAACTTGCGGCCTGTCGGCAATGTCACCCTGACCTCCTTGAAGAGAGGCGTACCGACAGCGAACTGTCCGGAAGCAGGGCAAACCGGGTAGAATCCCATTGCGGAGAACACGTACCAGGCGGATGTCTGGCCATTGTCCTCGTCACCGCAATACCCGTCCGGAGCGGCAGTGTAGAACTTGTCCATCACCTCGCGTACACGGGCCTGGGCCTTCCAAGGCTGGCCGCACCAGTCATAGAGATAAATCATGTGCTGGATAGGCTGGTTGCCGTGGGCGTAGTTTCCCATATTCATAACCTGCATCTCCCTGATTTCGTGAATAGGATGGCCGTAATAGCTGTCATCGAAATGCGGAGGGATATTGAATACGGAGTCAAGCATATTGACGAACTCCCGGTCGCCACCCATAAGGTCAATGAGACCGGCCGGGTCGTGGAATACTGACCAGGTATAATGCAGGCTGTTGCCCTCGGTGAAGTCGCCTCCCCATTTGAGCGGGCTGAAAGGCTCGGAGAAGGTTCCGTCCTCATTCCTGCCGACCATCAGCTTATATTCTGGATTGAAGAGATTCCTGTAGTTCAATGCCGCCTTGGCGTATGGTGCGAGTTCTTCCTCCGACTTGCCAAGAGCCTTTCCGAATGTATATATGCACCAGTCGTCGTATGCGTATTCAAGGGTGCGGGCAGCACTCTCGTTGATGCCGACATTGCAAGGCACATAACCCAGACTGTCATAATAATCCCAGCCGCGGCGGCCTGTGGAGCTTACCTGAGGATGCACTGAATGTGCTCCGGAGATGACAGCATCCCACAACTTTTCCGCATCGTAGCCCCTGATGCCATTGATATAGGCGTCAGCTACCACTGAGGCGGAGTTGTTGCCGACCATGCAGCCCCGGTGACCAGGGCTGGCCCACTCCGGAAGGAAGCCGCTCTCAAGCCAGGCGTTCACGAGGCCTTCCTGCACCTTCACGCTCTGGTCTGGATATACCAGGTTCATAAGCGGGAAGAGGCTCCTGAAGGTATCCCAGAAACCGGTATCGGTGGTCATATAGCCCGGAAGGACTTCCCCATTATAAGGGCTGTAGTGGACCCTCTCCCCTGCCGCATTGACCTCGGAAAGGTCACGTGGGAAGAGCAGGGACCTGTAGAGGCAGGAGTAGAATGTACGGAGGTGGTCAATGTTGTCATCCTTTACGGCAATGCGGCCAAGGACTTCGTTCCACCTGTCGCGGCAGGCAGCCTTGACATCGTCGAAGGACTTGCCTTCAAGTTCGCGGAGGTTGAGCTCGGCCTGCTCCGCACTGATGAAGGATGAGGCTACCTTGAGATTGACTTCCTGGCCTCTTTTTGTCCTGAAACCCACCATTGCGAGAGCGTGGTCGGCGCTTACCTCAACACCTTCGGCCGGAGTGTCCCCGTCAATGACGCTGAATGTCTCGAAAGGTGTGTCGGAAACGACGACGAACCAGTTGCGGAAATTCTCCGGAACCCCGCCGTGGTTGTTCGTGGCGTAGCCCACTACCATGTTCTTCTCCGGAATCACCTTCACGTACGAGCCGTGCTGGTAGGCATCGATGACCAGGTACGAAGCGTCCGACTCAGGATATGTAAGCCTGAATGCGGCAGCCCGCTCGGTAGGGGCAATCTCGGCCACCACGTCGTGTTCGGCGAGATAAACCCGGTAGTAGTACGGCGTGGCAATCTCGGCCTTGTGGGAGAACCAGCTGGCACGCTCTTTCTCATTGAACACGGGACCGGTGGTCACAGGCATGAGTGAGAATGCGCCGTAGTCATTGATCCATGGGCTTGGCTGATGGGTCTGCTTGAGACCTCTCATCTTGGTAGCGGTGTACTGGTATGTCCAGCCGTCACCGTTGCGCCCGGTCTGCGGAGTCCAGAAATTCATACCCCAGGGCATCGCCACTGCAGGATAGGTATTTCCCGTGGAGAGTTCGTAGGTCGATTCCGTACCCACGAGAGTGCTGACGTACGATACAGGGTCGTCAACATAGGCCTGCGCCTTCTCCCCGCAACAGGATACGAGGAGGGAAGCGCAAGCGGCAATGAAAGCTAATCTTCTGAGTATCATTATTTATCAAGCATTTTGATGAAATATCCTCCGACTACCGAGCGAGCCTTGAAACCACGATAGTTCGGCTTGTCGGTGAACACCCAGTCTGACATCGGGACGCGGTCCACGGTCTCGTTCTCGAACTTGTGTACCGGTGCGACAAAGGCCTCGAAATCAGCCCTGCTGTCGGCCATGGTGGCAGTCCAGATTATCCAGTCAGTCTTTGTGTATGTCTCACGGCTGTCCAAAGGCAGTCCGTATTCATTCTGCTTTGTGAGATAGTAGGCAATCTCCTTCTGTCTTACCTCCTCAGGGAAGATATTGAGATTCAAGAGCTTGTCCCAGACAAGATTGTATTTCTGGCTCCAGGTGCCAGGCTTGTCGAAGGTCAGGCGATAGTGGTCGCCGTCACCGGCCATCTTGACCCACTCCCCTGCAAGTTCGCGGGCCTTTGCGAAATAGGTCTCCGCAATGTCATCTTTCCCCAGCATATCGGCCATGTAGCCGTATGAGGCAATGCCGAGAATAGCCTTGATGGAAAGGTTGGCATTGTGGGCGAAATGGCCTGCAAAGTCATCCGTACAAAGCTGGTTCTCAGGGTCGAGACCGAATTTCTCAAGATACTGTACCCAGGTTGTGAGGGTTTCCCAATGCTTGAGGGCATAGTCCGCATTGCCCTTGTAATGACAAACTGCGGCAGTAAGAGAGAGCATGTTCCCGGCCTCCTCTACAGGCATATCACCACCGTAGGTCTGGCCATTGGCAAGCGGATAGGTTCCCACGTCGTGGGCAGGGAATGGCTTGGTCCACTTGCCGCTCTCGCTGTAGTAGTAGATGTGGTTCATGAGGCCCTCTGCCAATACCGGATTGTAGAGGAGGAAGAGAGGCGCTGAAGGATAGGTCACATCGACGGTACCGATGGAGCCGTTGCTGTTGTTCTCCTTGGAGAGCCAGAGAATGTCACCCTGAGGGGACTCCACGAGCTTGTGGGCGTGGATGGCCTGACGATAGGCCAGGGCGCAGAGTTCGGCGTATTTCCTGCCGCCGGCCTTCTCCGCATCGGCCATGAGCTTCCTGTCGAATGCATAGCAGCGCTTCACGAGGGATGCCTCCTCCTTCATTGCGGCCTCGAACTGTTTTTCAATGTTTGAGTCACCCTTCCTGTTCCAATAAGGACGGAGGTTCTCTCCGAAATACTGAATCGAGTAAATGTCATCGTATCCAATCATGACAGAGCCGGCAGACTTCTTCGAAGGGCCGAATGCCTGGCTTACAGCCATGCGGCCGTCATTGTTCTCACCCCTGGTCCCGACGGACTCGATATCATCGCCATTCTTGAAGGCATTCCTGAGGTCAATGGCCCTGCCGACACCTGTACGGGCATTCCCAGCCCCTGCCGCAAGGTAGAAATAACCCCAGTCAATACGGAGGTCGTCTCCCTTCTTCGCAAGAATCTCCTGGCTAACGGTACCTGCCTTGAGGTACTTGATATCGCCGCTCCGGTATGCCTCGGAAACGGTTTCCTGCCAGCCCTTGTCTGCAGCCCATTTCGGGGATGCCTCGAAATAAACGGAGACCTCGTGGTCGGCTCCGTCATTGGAAGCCACCTCATACCGGATATAGTTCACAGGACGGCTGAGAAGGTCAAGATTATCCAAGAAGAGAGGTGCGGTGAACGAGAGTTCCAGGTCCACAGGTCCGCAGGTAAAGGTATAATGGGTCTGGGTGGCCTGGACATCTGCCGAAGTCTGGACGGCCGTTTTCTCAAGAGCGGTAACTTTCTCCGCCTGGGTCTTGAGGCCGAAGTCTATGACTGCCAGTCCGCCTGTATTTTCGCAGGTGGCCGAGAGGACGTTGCGACCCGGCCTGAGAGCTGCCATGGCCTTCTTTCCGAGAGGCTTCACGGCATCGTGGTTGCAGGTATTGCCGGTATCGGTGATTTTCTCGCCATTGATGTAGAATATGGCCCTGTCGTCATTGCTGAAATACAGATATACCTGACGTCCAGCCACATCCTGGGGAAGTTCAATCTCCCTCCTGACCCAGATATTCCTGGATTCCCAGAGAGTCTGGGCATACTTCTCGTCAGGTGTTCCGAAACAACCCTTGCCGATCGACCATTTCTTGTCATTGTAGTCGGCGGCTGTCCAGTCGCCCTTCGGCTCGGTCTCGGTATATCTTCCGGTCCATTCGCCCTCCTGTGCCACCGGGACAAGTGTGAGCAAGTCGGTATCCTCAATGCCCATGAACCTGTAGACTTCCCCGTCCACCTTCAGGGCTCCGATCAGTGGGAATTCCTTCCCTGTCCAATGCTGGACTGAAGAGCCGTAAAGTTCATCGGAAGCCGACCAGGCACTTGTGTAAGGGTCAATGCTGACCAGGGGATAGGCCGGGGCCCTGAGGCTGTTTTTCACAACCGACGTGTCTGTCCCGCAGGCCGCGACGGCCGCAAGCGACAAGGTGAGTAGTATTGATTTCTTCATGTCTATGTATATTACTATATTACCAAGTGATTTCTACATTTACTCCGTCCGGGTCATTGTCAAACCGGAGAAGATAAGTGTGGCTGGCCTCATCCCAGCAGCCGTGGTCAAGGACATCCTTGCCGTCCACTTTCAGGCTTACAGGCCCGGCAGGGAGCATTATCCTGGAGACATTGACAGTGGAAACCGGGCTCTTGGCGATGTAGGAAAGCGACCTGCGTCCGGTCACGGCATTCTCCGCACGGCTCGCAGCGGCAAGGATTGAGGCTTTCTTCGTGCTGGCCTTTGACAGGTCGAGAAGGAGCCGCTGAGTTCCAGGCCTGATTTCAATTCCCTGATAAACAGGAAGTTCCGGGTCATATAGGTCAATGTACATTCCGTCAAGGTGAAGCGGCTCACCGGACACGCTCTCGTCCATTACCGCAACAAGCTTGTACTGCCCCCTCTGGAGGATGAAGTTGTTCTTCATCTCAATGCCGCCGTAGAGTTCACCGACAGCATCAATCAATGCCTTGTCCCCGCCCTCGGAGAGTACGAATTCCTTTGGATCCTGGCGGATAATGCGTACGAGGCCCTTTCCGTATGAATATTCTCCGGCCGGAACACCTGCATTGATGCCCATGAGGGAGAATAGGTGGTCTGAAGCAGCGGCGTAGGAGTTGCCGTCCTTGTTCCACCACTCCGAAACTGTCTGGAAAGGATCATTGTCCCTTCCGGCATAGAGGAGGATGCCGCCTTTCTTTACCCATTCGGCGAGATGCTCGTGAGCCTTCGGGTCAAGCGGTTTCATATTTGAATATGTCATGATGAGGACCTTCGTTCCGGCGAGAGCCTTCTCGAAACCGAGATTCTCGATATGGACAATGCTGACCGGCACTCCCCTCTTGACCAGGGGCATGGCCATTCCGTAGAAGTTGGAAAGCTGGGGATCGTCGTAGCCCTCGTGAGTCGGGAAACGCTGGAACATCAGGGAGTTGCCCATCATCACGCTGATTCCCCGGGAGCCGGACACGACAGTCTGCGAGAGCGGCATCTGCTGGAGGGCATTGACCATGATTTGCATCATTGTCGCATAGTCGGACGGGATGCGGATTTTCTCTTTGGAGTCCTTGCTCTTGTTGTAGAGACCGGTGTAGATACGCTCCGGCCAAGGCATTATCTCGTAACTGTCAATCTGGGGATAGAGGAGCTGGGCCGTGAACGTGGCCTGGTAGTTCCTGCGGTAATCCTCCCAGTCCCGCGGCCAGTCCTCGATAGGGTCGGTCAGGAACCATACCTTGCGTCCTGTGGGAGCGGTCATCGAGGCCATGCAGCCATATTCGAGGAATGCGGTCTCGAATACCCTCTCGCGTCTCACGCCATTGAAATAATCAGGCTCACGGGATGTTCCCGTCCATACCTGGGCAATGTAGCCGTCCACGCAAGGGAGCGAGGCAAGGCTGGCCTCAGGGCTGACAATCTGCCACTGGGAATAGTTGAGCAGGGAGTGGGTAGGCACGTAGCACTTGACGTCGAGTCCCTTGCTGCGGCCATACTCCTTGGCGTAGGTGAAGGCCTCGTCCAAAGCCCTGTAGTAGAGATGGTACTTGAGTTTGCTGGACATATATGTTGCCTCAGGAGACTCGTGCTGTGGTCTCCATTCGGTTCCGTAATAATCTTTCCATTCGCGCTTGAACGCTTCGCTGTAGCCGGAACGGGCCCAGAACTCGGGCTCCTCGAGATATATTGAAGTGACTCCGGCATCGATCACTCTCTTGATATGTTTCTCCTTGAAATACTTGAGATAGTTCTCGGTAGGGACGATGTAAGGCACGAGATGTCCGTGCCAGATGGTGTCTCCCTTGGCATTGACCTGTCCCTCGTCAAGATGCCATTTTCCGTCCCATTCACCGGTGAAGTAGTCCTGGTACTCTCCCCAAGCTATACCGGTCATGAAATCCACCTTGTAACCTCTTTCCTTCCAGGATGCGATTCTTTCCTCGACGGATGATTTCCCGCGTCCCTTGTCGGACGGATTACCCCCGACGCCGTAAACCATCACGGCATCTGCCCTATTGTCTATCTCCGGCATCCACCCGCGGGAAGTCTGGAAGGTGGTTTTGGTGTCATCAGTGGTCCGCTGCGGGCCTGCACAGGCCGCCACAGCCAATGCCACAGCCATTAGATGAAGAATGTTCATAGTTTTTCTTTATGTTTTGCAAATATACTAAATATTAATGTTAAAAAGGGCAGCGACACTGCGGAGAATGTCGCTACCCTGATAATTACATCCCGGATTATGGGACATTGACCTCGACTACAGGACTGTAGTTCCAACGTTTTGTTCCGGAACCGCGCGGCGTATCATAGTTTATGCGCGCCGCAGCCCTGATGAAGACCTTGCGGTTAGAAGGAATGGCTCCAAGAGAAGTGATTTCCACAACCTGGCCAAGTTTCGTGTCGAACGATGCGCCCGAATACTCAATCTTGTTGCTCCATCTTTCATCGCGGTTACGGTATCCCATGCTGGAGGAATATCCCACAAAAAGCTGGATGTCAGTAATATTGGCAAATGCCGGGTCGAAATCCCCCATCGGCTCGATTGCCTCCCTGAAGGCATCCCTGGACACGCCGCGGGTAACTCTCACCCTTGCGGTAATCTTGCCGTTGCTGATCTGGGAACTGAGGAGTTCCACATTGAGGAACGGGTCCACGACGAAATTCACCTCTTTGCTGCCCTTGATGTGGGTATCCACGGAATTGTCCTCTATCACAATTCCGTCAGCGGTCTCGCGTACAATCGGAATGAACGGACCGTCAATGCGGATATTGTAGTCCGCCTCGAAGAGCTTGGTATTGCGGAATGTTCCGTCAGGCATGCAGTAGAAGTCCTGAGGAGTGACATTGCCCTCCCAGGAGGTTTCCGTCAGCCTCACCCTGATTCCCTCGGAACCCTGGTCGGTGAGCACGGGATTGCCGTCCCTGTCAACCACCTTACCATAGAGAGTCTCCTCCGGAGCGTCATAGTTGTCGAGCTGGAAGAGGGAGCAAGATGTTGCAAGAAGCAATGCTCCAAGCATTACAATATTCTTGATTGTTCTTTTCATATTCATCTTGTATTACTCTGGTTTCGCACTTTCGAAACTCAAATTTTATTATCTGTTTGGCTGCTGGTCAATGTACTTGCTCTTTGACACCTGGTTGCCAGGAATTGCGAAATAGTAGTCCACCGGACTGTATCCGAATGTCTTGTCAACAGAGAACTTGAACCGTGCATCGAAGAAATACTTGCTTGTAGCCGTAGAATAGAACGGGAAGAGCCCGCGGAAGCGGAAATTCGAACCGGAGCCAGTGAGGGAAGGATCCCTCTGCTCACCCCAGAAGCCTGCGCGGCCTTCTTCGTGGCATACTCTCCAGCGGCGGATATCCCATTTTGACTTGTGCTCGAAAGCAAGTTCCTTGCGGCGCTCACGACGTACAATGTCACGGCTCTCGTTGTCGGCCTTCAACGGGGAGGCGAGTTCATCTGCACCTGCCCTCTCGCGAATGTCCCTGATGGCCTGGGTTGCCACTGCCAGCATGTCATCGCCCTCAACCGGAGACGGGGCACCTGCAATAGCAAGTTCAACTCCGGCCTCTGCGGCGGCGAGGAGGACATCGGCATACCTCATAAGAATGAACGGCTGGTCGGACTTGCCCTCACCGATGTCGGCGAGCGTCTTGTCAGGGTCGAGATACTTGCGGAGATGGAATCCGTTCACAGTAGCCTCGCCGTATGAATACCAAGGACCTGCAGAGCCATTGGTCGTCATGTCCTGGCCATTGACCTTGATGCTGGTCATCTCTGAAGGATTAGGACTCATGAAAAGAGTCTGGTTCGACTTGTTGGTGAACTGGTCAAGATTCGTATAGGTTGTAGTAGCGGAGCTGTAGGAATAGTCGCTGAAGAATGGAGAGACCGGAGCGGAACCTGTATAGATACCGGCATAAACCTCTATCTTGCGACCCCTGAAGGTATCGTCAGGAAGAATCACGTAAGCCCTGAGTCTAGGCTCTGCATCCTTGAAGATGTCGTAAGTACTCTCATACATCTCGTAGGTTCCCTCAGCAGGGCCGTTTCCTGTCGTGGTCTTGAGCTGTCCGTTCGGATATTTCGGGAGGCCGTCGAAGAGTTCCACGAAATCGAGTGTCGGGCAGGAGCCTCCGGCGAGCGGAGCGTGCCAGTAGTATGGTGAACTGTAAGCATCAATACCGTGAGTGACTGTAGGGTAGCTGTATTCTCTCACGAAGATGTTCTCCGGAGAGGAGAGGTCCTTCCACATATCCACCATATTCTGGTACTGGGCCTCCTTGTTTCCAGCCTTCCAGGCCTTCTTGTAGAGGGAGTACTTGCCGGAGTTCATCACTTCGCGGGCTGCCTTGTAAGACTCGGAGAACCATTTCTTGGAAAGTTCGGCGGACTTGCTCTCCTCGAAGCCGATGACGCGCACGCCAGTCTTCTCACCAAGACCGGTAAGACGTCCGGATACTGTCTCATTGTACTTGGCAACGGAACCGGCGTAAAGCATTGCCTCGGCCTTGTATGTGAGGGCAACGTACTTGTTGGCATAGCCTCTCTTGCTGGAAGTCTCCGGAAGAAGCTCAGCAGCCATTGTGAAATCTGCACAAATCTGCTCCCAGGTCTCCTCCTCGGAAGCACGAGGAAGCTCCATATTATCAGGATTTTCCGGATCGTAGTCAATCTGCTTGATTGCAAGAGGGACACCACCGTAGCGGCGGGCCATCTGGTAGAGGACGAATGCTCTTACGAAATATCCTTCACCGAGGAATTCATTGTACTGCATCTCGGAGTTGAAATTGCTCCTGTAGTTCGGAAGAGTCTCGATAAGGTGGTTGGCATCGTGCATGCTGGAGAATGCCTCGTCCCAGTATGAGTTGTCCTCACCTACGAATGAGCGGCAGATGTCGTCGCGGTTTATGGACTCTCCTGTACCCTCGCCTCCGAGTCCACCAAGCCAGGCATTCTTGTTGAGACCCCACTTGGCCATGTACTTGAAGTCCTCAAGCGGAAGATGGCTGTAAAGACGGGCCATATAGACAGTCATACCGGAAGGTGATGTCAACAGGTCCTCATCACTCACCTTGTTTTTGGAAGGCAAATCCATCTGGACGCAACTTGCTGAAAGAATTGCGGCCAAAAGAGTGAATATAATTGATTTTTTCATGTTCTTGTCCTTTTCTAGAATGAGAGGTTAAGACCGATAGTGAAGGTCTTGTTCAGCGGGTAGAGACGTCCGAGCTCGTCATCAGGATGCTCAGGGTCAACGAATTTCACCTTCGTGAAAGTAAGAGGGTTGTATGCGTTGACATAGATTCTGAGACCGAAGTCCTTCATGTTAGGAGACTTGAACTTAGGAAGAGTATATCCGAGTTCAATCTGCTTGAGTCTCAGGAATGCCGTACTTACCCGGTTGAAAGAAGAATTGGAATACGGATAGTGGCCGGTGAGTCCGTAGTATCCTGAAGTCCACTCAAGAGACTGGTCATACGGGTCAGTCCACTCTCCGACCGGATGCCAGCGGTCGAGGTACTGCTCGAGGGCACCGCCGCCATTCTGTCCCCAGATGCTGTAGAGAGGCTCCTGGTATGACATTGAGCCCATCGCTGATCCCTGGAGGAGGAGACTGAGGTCAATGTTCTTCCAGGCGCAGCTGAATGAGAGGGAGTAGTTCATCCATGGAGTCTGGTCGAATGCATAAGGATGCTCGTCCAGGCCGTTGATTTCACCGTCCCCGTTCCAGTCCAGATACTTGTAGTCTCCAGGAAGGGTTGAGTTTCCGTGTTCGATGGAGTAGCTCCAGATGTCATCCCAGTTCTGGAAACGGCCGTCTGCCTCATATCCGAACTGTACACCCTGATAACGGTTGTTGAGGTTGTCGTTGCGCCATCTGTCATAGCTGTTGCCATAGTTGCCGTTTCTTACGGAAGTGCCGTAAATCTTTCGGGTCACGGTCACGATTCCGGTAATGTTGTAATTGAAGTCGCCGACCTTGTTCCTGTGGCTGATCTGGAGTTCGAGACCAAGGTTCTTGTCCGACTCAAGGTTCTCCATAGGAGGTTCTGCACCTACAACAGTAGGAAGGCTGTTCGAGTTCTGTGCGAAGAGGCCGCTGCGGTTGCGCTGGAAGTAGTCGGCAGTGATGCCGAGGAGTCCGTTCCAGGCCTCGAAGTCCACACCGATATTGAAGGTCTTGGACCTGAGCCAGGTGATATTGGTATTAGGAAGCGGCTGAGGGTCAGCGGTATAGACAAAGTTTCCGTCGAACAGGTAGCCAGGCACGTAGCCATTGTACCAACCATTGTCGCTTGTCTCACCGCCACGGTACGTATAACCGGTCTGCCACTCATAGTTTACAGAGCCGTCGTCTCCGAGAACACCGTAGCTTGCACGGATTTTCAACTGGTTGATGAAGCTGGCTCCGGAGTTCTTGAACCAAGGCTCCTGGCTGATACGCCAGGCTGCTGACACTGAAGGGAAGAAGCCCCACTGATGTCCCTTGGCGAACTTGGATGAACCGTCATAACGGAACTGTGCTTCCACGATATACCTGTCATCGTATGAATAGTTCAGACGTGATATGAGAGCCTCGTATGACCTGTCATAGAAAGAACCGGTACCGGCATCGATACCTACCTGCTGATTGTCCTTGGTAAGGGCGGTGAAGTAAGGATTGGAGAACATCAGTTCACCTGAGGCATTGAAGTTCTCACCTACGAATCTCTGCGCTTCCCAGCCCAAGAGGGCTCCTACTTCGTGCTTGCCGAATTTGCGGTTGTAGTTGAGCATGAACTGCATCAGGCTCTGCTTGCGGTCGTATGCGGCCTTCTCCAGTTTGTTAGGAGAACTGTTTGCGAAGAGTTTCTGGGTGTAGGTACCGTCGCCGTTGTTCATGTAGAGATAGTACTCCTTGCGGAATGTCTCATTGTTGTCATAACGGAAATCGTAACTGTAGAGTGCCTTGGCGGAAAGTCCCTTGAGGGCATCGACATGCTCGCCAAAGTCGAAATTGAGGGCTCCGGAAACCTGGAGCTGTTTCTTCTTGTACTGCCTGTAACCGGATACATCGGAGGTCATCATTGCAACTGCGTTCTCATCGAGGTCGAGACCGTTGTAGTTGAGCATTGTGTGTTCCTTGTCGGCGTATGCCGGATAGAGGACACCCCTGGACCAGTAGTTGCGGATGATGTTGACAGAACTGGTGTAAGGGTTGTTCTGGGTATCGCTGAGCGCAGCGATATTCACGTCAAGTTTGAGGCCCTTGATAATCTGGGCTGTGACATTTGAACGGAGGTTGTACTTGCTGTAGTTCAGGTCGCCTGACTTGAAGAAACCTTCCTGATAGATATAACCCATTGATACATAATACTGTATCTTCTCAGTCCCGCCTGAAACGCTGAGGTTGTGCTGGGTCTGGGGAGCCATTTTCGCAAGCACGTCGTTGTTCCAGTCACCGGACTCCCTGGTGCCGTCAGCATACTCGGCTGCGACTTCAGGTGAATAAATGATGGCACCTGTACCGCTTACTGTGTTGAGAGCCCTCTCATTGTAGAGGTCAATCGTACCCTGCACGTCGGCAAGAGCCGGCATCCTGGAAGGAGTCTGGAAAACGAATGCTCCGTCGTAGTTCACGGACAACTTCTCCCCGGAGCCCTTCTTCGTGGTCACGAGGATTACACCGTTACCTCCACGGACACCGTAAATGGCTGCGGACGCATCCTTGAGCACGGATACATTCTCAATATCGGAAGGGTTGATGCGGTTGAAATCATCGATTGAACGCGGAACTCCGTCAATTACGACCATTGCCGAACCCATGCCTCGGATATCGATATTGGATGCGTATGCACCCGGCTCGGCAGATTTCTGCCATACACGCAGTCCGGGAACACGTCCCGTAAGCATATTCTGCGGGTTCTCGGTCTTGGTCTTTATGAGATCATCGGAGCCGATGCCGGAGATAGCGCCGGTCACCGAGCCCTTCCTCTGGGTTCCGTAACCCACCACGACAACGCTCTCGAGGAAGGTATTGTCCTCCTTGAGAACAACATTGATTACAGTTCTTCCCTTGACAGCCTCCTCTTTCGAGATGAGACCTAGAGAAGAGAATTCAAGCACCGCATTGTCCGGGACCCTGATTTCATAGTCTCCGTCCAAACCGGTAGGGACGCCTGTAGTCGCGCCCTTGACCATTACGCTGGCACCGATGATGGGCTCGCCCGCCTCGTCAAGAACAGTACCTTTGACAGTAATGGTATTTTGTGCGAAAGTCGCGACAGACAGCCCGATTGCCATAATGGAAGCCGCTGTCTTGACCAAAAACGCTCTGATTATACCAGAATTCATAATACTTAAGTTGGTTGTTTCGTAATTTGAAGATTACTTCTCTGAATGATACCTTGAAAGAACTGCATATTCCGCAGCGAAAGTGAATGCGAACATACCTTCGACCTCATTCTTGCCTTCATCCTTGTTCCACCCGCCGAGAAGGCTCGGAGGAAGCATTCCCTTGTAGAGGAAGTTTTCGTAGGCGTAGTCGAGATTGTCCTGGAAGCTGGCAATAGGGGCCTCTGTTCCCGGGTAAGCCTTGCAGGCATCCACCCAGGAGCGCATCAGCACTCCGTTGAACCAGTTGTTGAAGCCACTCACGCTGTAGGCATACTGTCCCTTGGTATTCCTGGTCGCAAAGTAGGCGAAACTCTTGTCCGTCATCGAGACGATGTCGTCCCGATAGGAAGCGTCACCTGTAGCACGGAGGAGATCCGCCGCTCCGGAAATCATTGAACCGGTATTGTAAGAATAAGCCGGGTCGCAGAAGTCACGCAAATCGGCAGGCTTCCTGTAAACTACGCCTCCTATTGTCTCCGTCTGGATTCCGTTGAGGGATGAGCCGTTGAGATTGTCCGCAAACAGGCCGATTACCTTCGGGTCGTTGCTGCCGACATTGTCCTTGGTGTACATCAGGTTCTTCACCTGCCATTTATAGACTTTTTCGGCGAACATCAGGTAATAGTCTGCCTTGTTCATCTCCTCGGAAATGCGCTTGAAACCATTCTCCGCATCAATGTGACGGTATGTTACTGTTTCCGTGCGCCCCTTGTAGATTTCGTGGAGCCATACGAGCGGGCTGACTATCGGACCGTTGCTGCACGAGTGCTTGGAATAATAGCCCGGGCCCCAGGTGATTCCACCACGTTCCTGGCCGTCCTTTATCGTGCAGTCCCATCCGTCCAGCACGTACCCTGCAAGGTACTCCGCCTTCCCAAGATAGGAGACATTACCTGTAAGCCTGTATGACTCAATGAGTTCTCTCACGAGCCACATCTGGTCATCATACACATTCTCTATGCCTGCGACATTGGCGGTATTCGGGGAGCTTGCCCTATTGACGGCATAGACATTCCAATCCCTGGTCTGCGTAAAGCCTATCAACTGGAATGTTCCCCTGTAGTAATCCATACCTGTCACGAGTTTGGAAAGGATGCCGGTATATTTACTGAAATTCTTTTCGTAAATATCGGAGTTTCCCTTCGCCTTCTGCTGTTCCAATGCAGCCAGTATGGCATTCACCGCCTCTATTGAGGAAGTGTACATCCAGACGCTGCCCTTCTCGTCCGATCTCTTTCCAGTATAAGGATTGTACTTGCGGGCCATTGCCATTCCGGCGCCCTGGTCGAAGTAGTTTTCATACGCCTGGTCGAAGAGTTCCATCGAACGGTTGAGATTCACAATGTCCTTGTCCTCCACGACGACAGGGCCATCGTTCTTTCCGCCTTCATCTTCGGCAGCGTCACATGACAGCGGGCACGTAAGCACCGCTGCCATTATAACGCATATCGGAAGGAATCTTTTCATGATAATTATTGGATTTCAATGCTGTGGAGACAGATTTTCTGCTCTCCGCCACGGGTAGCACCCTTATGAACCGCAAGAGTGAAGACAACATCCTGTCCATTGAATCCGGAGAGGTCGTAAACGAAGACTCCATATTCGTCAGGGACATCGAGGCCACCCTTCTCGTGGATGAATTCGTAGCAGTCCGTGCCGTCAACCTTGTTCAGCTGGTCGATCACTGATGATGCGCCAGGAGCAAGGAAATGCATCTCTCCGTCCATGGTAATCGCAGCGACTGAGAATGTAGTAGGCTCCGTGCCGCTGAAGTTGCGCATGTGAACCTTTACAGTGTTGTGGCCTGCGGCAATGGCGAGCTTGGAGTAGAAGTATGCCTCCGGAATATCGTAACTAGGGTCCACATCACTTCTTGTCTTGTATACGAAGCCCTCTCCCGCAAGCGGCTCTGTATCCTTGGATACATACTGGAAGCCCCATTCTGAGCAGATGTGACCGGTTCCGGCCCAATTCTTATACGCAGGGTTGCTCTTGGTCTGGATGTTTACGCCCGAAGGAGTATATCCTATAACCTTGGCAAGAGGGTTCGGCATCATTGAGCGAACTTCCTCCTTGGTCATGTGCCATCCGGTCTTGACCTCCTCGGCACCTGAGGACTCGAGGAATCCATCTCTTTCAATGCGTGCAGAAGCGAAGGATACGTGTGAGATACAGAGCTGGTTCCACTCTTTCTCGTGATGTACATAACGTCCGATGGCAATGATGACTTCCTTGCCGTCGTATGCGCTGAGGTCGAAGTCATAGGTAGCATAGTCACCGTTGGTGTGCTTGCTGATTCCATTGTCACCGCCAATCTTTACGGCTACAGGCTCTGCCTCGCTGAGGTCAACTACCTGGACTCCCCAGTATGCAGGATTCTCCTCACTTGCCTGGTGGCAGCGGACATTGACTGACATGATGTGGTTGTCTTCGGTGATGAGCTTGCTTCCGTAGGTGAAGGTGTCGAATACGTCCATATTCACGTCTTCGGCCTTTGCCGGTTCATTCTTGAAGCGGAGGGTACATCCCTCATTCTGCATCTCCCAGCCGCCTACCCATCTCTGGAACTGGGCTGACATGAATACTGTTGACCAGTCTTTCTCACCGCCGCCGTTGCCGTAACCGCCACGGTACTCATTGATATACCACTTAGGGGTATCCTTGAGATCCTGTGCGGAAAGACCAGGAAGGATTTCCTTGCCGCCGAGCACGATATCCTCAATCATAGCCTGGCCGTCCTCGTTGAAATCCTCAACCTTGACAGTCTTGGAAATAGTTGCGCAACCGCTCTTGGTGATGGTGAGTGTGTAATCCTGAAGGGTGAGGTTATTGAACTCATACACACCGTCAGAACCTGTGGTAAGACTCTGTACGCCGATTGAAACGGATACTCCGGCGAATGGAGCGTTGTTCTCCAGGGCATTGAGCACACGTCCGGTAATCGAAGCGGATGCGAACTCAAGAATAGGAGAGAGGAACACAGCACCGGACTTGAACTGCTCCTGGGTAACGGTGATTGACACCTTTGAGAAGCCTTCTTTCTCGAAAGTAACAAAACCGGCATTTGAAGGAACTACCGGAACAGCGAAGGTTCCGTCATAGTCGGACTTGGTCTGTGCGACCACCTCTTTTGAAGAGTCTGTGGTCCTTACAATAACATCAACATCTTCAAGAGTGTTGCCATAGGTGTCCTTTATCACACCGCAGATGGCAGCTGTTTCCGCAGATGAAGCTGCGCCATTGTCATCAGTTGTGCAGGAAACAGCCGAAAGGGCTGAACCCGCAGCGAGAACTGCGAGTACGAATACTCGGAAAAGATTCCTTTTTTTCATGGATTCCTTTGTATTGGTTAAACTTATGTGGGTTATTTGTGTTTATTTTATTGTCTTCAGTACCTCTATCGTCTGTTCGCGTCTTTTGGCCATCCTGATGCGCCAGATGAGTTCCTGGATGCTCACCGGCACTACTGATGAAGGGGCCTGCCTGATGCAGGCAGCCGCAGCGGCGGCACTCCGATAGCCGGAGAAATTGCTCCAGGCGTGTATTATGATTGCATCGTAGGAGTCACTGCCGGCCTCATTGTCCCTTATATACTGGGCGACTTCCTTCGGATTTCCCATTCCGCGTTCAACGCTGGAAGCATCCTTCCAAACCGCATATTTGGTGGATACTACAGGTATGTCATATCCTTTCTTGTTCTTGCACCAGAGTACACGCCCGCCGCCTGCCGAATACGGGTCATACTGAATCGTAACTATGCCTTCTAGCTGGTCATTGGCATCCACGAAGGCCTGGTAGGCCTCCATTGCCGCCGAAGAATCCCAGGACATCGCCATAAGGTGAAGAACCTTGAGCCTGTGCTGCCTCATGTGGGCTGCCGTGCGCTCAGCAAGCTGCTTGAGAGCCCCTTTCCTGTCCGCGGAAGCCTCCGCATAGGTGTCCACATAGAAATACCCGCCGCCGAAGCATTCCATCAATGTTCCCTTGCTGTTCTGAAGAGAGTAGAGTTCCTTGAAACGCACAGGGGCGAGTTCGCTCATCGCCTGGCTGCAAAGGCCGTAACTCATGCAGGTGGTCTCGTTAGTCGGAAGCGTATAGAAATCATTTACGAAGCCGTCTCCCATCGTCCACTGGTAATTGTCTCCGTCCGAAAGGAAAAAGGCGGTGAAATTACCGTGCTTGTCATAATCGATTTCCCTCGGATTGATGACGCCAGCCAGAACCTGCTCCTGGCCCTGTCTTGAGCCTGCCGATGTGAGGGAATGATTATAGCTCCAGTCTGCAGCAAGCATAAGTTTTCCGTAGCGTGACACCTTGCCTACAAATACATCTTCTCCGGCCACACCGTTTTCCCAGCCCAGTACCGGGGCATTCGGAACGAGCCAGGCGAGAATCTCATCGAAGAGATTGTTGTTCTGCCCGCCGTCCGGAGTGCCGTATTTCTTGTTCAGGTTGAAGCAGAAAAGTCTGTTCTTGATGGCGAATTCCCGGAGTTCCCCGGTCTGGACCGGCATAACCACGAGAGCCTTGTTGCTGCATTTGTCCTTGAATTCCCTCCAGGCATCCTCTGTCGTCTTGGAACGGGCGTCATATTTCATCTCATAGCCGGCAGCCTTGAAGATGGACTCATCCCGCACGTCCACGATAATACTGTTGTAAACGTGGGCGGCGACGGTGGCAACCTCGTTGCTCTCCGGATTGTTGGCAACGTCGGTAAGCACGTAACCGTCAATAAGATCCTTCACATTCCCCTCGTCGTATGTCTTGGTGCAGAGCTCAATGGCGGTCTGGCGTCCAAGCTCAGGGCCGAGCTCCTGCTTGCAGGCCGCATATCCTTCCCCGTTCACCTCAAGCCAGATACCCACATCAGTCCTGCCTTCGTCCATGGCCCTGTTGACCAGGCCGGCAAGCGACTGTGCGAGAAGATGATACTGCAAGCCATACTGGTGCTCTGACTTGCCCAGTTCGTTCCTGTCGCCGCGTGTCTCCACGTCAACGCAGGTCCAGTGTTTAGCCGGAACACGGGAGGTTTCAGGCATATAGTACTGCCCGGCATCCGAAATCTTGTCGTATATATCTATATAGGACTGGGCATCCGGATTGTGGGTAAGGTCAATCTCACCTGTGTCGTCAGTCTTGCCATCGTCCCCGGACTTGACATTGTCCGAGCAAGAGCAGGAGAAAAAGATGCTGACTGCTGTAACCAAAGCAAGAATCAGCCTGGATCGTGAATTAGTGGTCATTTTTGTCATTAGTTTGTAAAACGGTTTGCAAAATAAAGCGGCACAGATTAAGAATTCGGTTAAAACAGGGTTAAAAACCAAAAAAATTACTAAATTTAACCGCATTTTTGAACTAATTAAGCCTATGAACCGACCTTTTCAGGCGAAAACAAGTCTTCGGACCGCACTTTCAATACTGCTGCTGACATTGACTTCCGGCCCAGTCTTCGGACAGGGCCTGAGGTTCAAGGGGCTCGAAGAGGCCATTGACAACAGGACCTCGTACTCCGTGTTTGACAGCAGGACACCGTCGTTCGAGAAAGAACTCGACATCCGGTTCCGATTCCAAAGCTACAGGGATGCGGAGAGAGGAATCATTTTCAGGCTAGCCGACAAGAAATGGGAAATGGACCCGGCAGTAATTCTCTTCTATGACGGGGCCCAGAGTGACCACCGGTTCTACGTAAACATCGAGAACAGGCTGACAGCCATCTCACTCACGATACCCAGAAAAGAGAAGGGCAATGTTTCCGAGTGGCTCGACGTGGACTTCAAGCTGTTTCTTGACAGGGACACAATGATGCTCGCCGTGGACAGGGACACCGCATACGCCGCCTCGGGAATAAGGAAATCCAGCATCCAGCCGGAACTGATATTCGGGCGCAACAGATATCTCATAGACATCCCTTCCTTCACAATCAAAGACCTGACAATCAGCGACTTGACATCACATCACACCTTCCGCCTCAATGAGGAGCGCGGCCAGGTCGCGAGGGATGAGAGAAAAAGAATCAAGGGCAAGGTGCAGAATCCCGTCTGGGTCTCGGAGAACAGCAGGAAATGGCAGTTGATTTACGAGAACAGCTCGGAGGAATTCCTTTGCGCCGGCTACGACCACAATGCACACGAATTGAAGGTTTTCAGCAGAGACTCTCTCAGTACCTGGAATGCCCAGGCAAGAAAGCGCAGAAGCCTGGTGTTCCGGAACCAGTGCCCTGTGGCATTGACATTGGGGACAAACTTCCTTGACTCAAGAACAGGTGACATATATGCTTACGAGGTGCGGTATGACAAAGATTGGAAAGGTCCTGTCACCGTGGCCAGGCTTGACACGGCACGGCTGACCTGGTACCCTGTATCGGAACAACTGCTTGATATGCAGATGCATCATCACTGCGAATGGCTCGACACCCTCAGCGGAGACTTCTATATCTACGGTGGTTTCGGGGACAGGCGTTACAACGGGGATTTCTACAAGTTCAATCTCGAAAGACAGGAATGGAGCAGATGTCCCCAGCCGGCCGGTGACAGAATCTGGCCACGTTATTTCTGCGCAATGGGATATGAGCCGGACGAAAATGCCCTGTACATATATGGAGGAATGGGAAACGAGAGCGGCGAGCAAATCGTCGGAAGACAATACTTCTATGATTTGTACAAGGTGGACCTCAATGACATGAGAGTGGAAAAGAAATGGTCAGTTCCCAATCAGGATGAAATGAACACTGTGGCCGCAAGGAATATGATTCTGGACGGGGACGGGTATTTTTACGCATTGTGCTATCCTGAAAGCGAGACTGAGTCCGAACTCCAGCTCACCAGATTCTCCATAGCGGACGGTAGCCGCGAGAAACTCGGCAATACCATACCCATTTTCTCCGACAAGATTACCACAAATGCCAATCTGTACCTCGATGAGACTCTGGGAAAGATGATAGCAACCGTGGAGGAGTCGAAAGACGATATTAGATCCTCCATCAAATGCTATTGGATTGACTATCCACCGAAACCGGCCCTTAAAGAGGATACAAAGAGGAAAGGTATTCATTATCAATGGATTATTCTTGCCGTTGCAGTACTTGCCGCAGGTTGGTCCGGTTCCTGGCTGAGAATGAGATTCCTGAAGAAAGGCAGGGTCAGCCTGCTGCAGGAGGACAAGCACGATACCAGAATCCGGCCTGCCAAGGATGGTCCTGACAACATACTTCTTTTCGGAGGGATTACATTGACTGATTCTTCAGGAGAAGATATCACAAGCCTCCTGACAGGACGGCTCAAGGAAGTTCTTCTCCTCATCCTCTACTACACCCCTAAGGGTGGAATAAGTTCAAGGAGGCTCAGCAGCCTGATATGGCCGGAGAAGGACGAGGAGAAATCCAAGAACGTCAGAGGAGTGACCCTGAACAACCTGAGAAAGATACTGGGCCGGATGGAAGGTGTCAGCCTGACGTTTGAAGAAGGCAAATATATAGTCAAAACCAGTTCCCCGGCATTCTGCGACTATTCGAATTGCCTTGAGCTGATGGCAGACTACAGTCCTGGAAATGACAGATTGCTGTCAATTCTCGCGAGAGGCAAATTCCTCAAGGATGAAAGCGACCTGCTGTTCGACAAGATGAAGAATGAGATTGAGGACAAGGTTTCGTCTGCGATGCTGGCCGAGGCGGAATGGAGGTTCAGCAACTCGGACTGGGCAAATACCGTATTGTGTTCCGACATTCTCCAATGGATAGATCCGCTCAGCGAGAATGCAATTTCATTCGCTGTGAAGGCATTGTCGGCAATGGGAAGAGACGAGGAAGCCAAGGTCCGGTACAACAATTTCATCACCCAGTACAAGAAAGACTACGACGAGGACTACCCGTCAGGCTTCAGCGACCTTCTTCTTCATTGACCTCCAGTTCAGCACAGGCAGGACGAATGAAAGAATGCAGGCGGCGGTCCAGAAAATGGCTGCGGCGGTGAAGTCATAGGCCTTGCCGGCGCCGGCCTCTATCAGATATCCCGTAACGACATCCTGAATGGCAGCGGCCACGTAGCTGGAGATGCCGACAATTCCGAGGGCCGCACCGGTGGCCTTCCTCGGGACAATGTCGACGGCCATCAGCCCGGCTACAATGCAGTAGAGTACCCCTATGAACAGGCTGAACACAGATACGTAGAAAATATTCATCAGATAGCCGCCTCCCGTGAACAGGAAAAGCAGCAGGGCAGCGCAGCAGGCGATTCCCGAAATGAGAACCGGCTTCACCCGGTCGCCACGGAAAACAGTGTCGGAAAGCCAGCCGGCGAATATGGTGCCTGCCACTCCGAATGCCTCGGAGAACGCAATTATCTGCGTTGCCCCCTGGAGGGAGAAATCCTTGGCCTTCTGCAGGAAGAGCACTCCCCAGCCGCTGATGGCATATTGGGTTATATAGACAAATGCGCTGGATATGGCAATAATCCAGATGCCGGGATGCCTCAAGACAATCTTCTGGAGCTCCCTGGTCGGCATTGAATCAGTCTTGGCGGGCTTTTCTCCGGACAGTTCCTGAATTGACGGAAGTCCCTTGCTTTCTGGGGTATCCGAAATGAAGAACAATGCGATGGCAGTGCCTGCGAAGCCGGCCGCCGCAGCGAAGATGAAGCCCCATTCCCAGCCCAGGGCACCGACAATGACACCGGTCAATATGAATGTCAGGAACTTGCCGATATAGGGTGTGGAACTGAAAATGCTGTAATAAGTCCCCCTCTTCGACAACGGGAACCAGCGTGAGAGATTGATGATACCTGGAGGCGCACCCATTGACTGGACCCAGCCGTTGGCCCCCCAGAGAATGAAGAAGGCGACCAGCACCACGATACCGGGGATGGCCAACCCCCTGCCCAGCAAGCCCAGGAGACCCATCAGGAGGTTCACCACTGCAGAGACGAAGAGGCCGACTGCCATAAACCGCCTGATATTGCAATAATCGGCAATGAAGCCGTTCACGAATTTGCCGAAAGCATAGACAAGCAGCAATGCCGAACCTATCAGTCCCAAGTCTCCTGCGGACAGCACTCCCCCGTCAATGAGGGGCTGCTTCACCACGCTCAATGTCATCCTGCAGACATAATAGAGGCTGTACACGACGGAGGCTCCCCAGAATGTCCTGCTTCTCAGCCTTCTGTATTCAGCATCGACCCTGTCCTCCGGCACTTTGCCTGCGGAAGGTTTGCTGATTCTGAAATATTTGTATAGGCTCATCTATGAATGCTTTACTGCACGGGAACATTGACCCGGGCACTTGCGGATGCAAAGGTAAACAGAATATCGGACAATGCCATAGTCCGGGCGGGATTTCGATGGCCGGCGGACAATTCAGTCAGAGAAAGGCCTGCCGAGAATGCTTTTACGATAAAGCACAGTCAGGTAAGCGAGGCGGACCACGACGTGGACCATATATGCAGCCATCAGTATATGCACGGCAACATTGGGGGATGCCCCGGCGGAAGGCTCAAGCATCCACTCTCCGGCAAGCCAGACAATGAAAAACGCCACGACAGCCCAGATGGTGCAATCCCGGATAGGCGCAGAAGAAGTAGCCCCGATGTAAATCCCGTCCCAAGTAAATGCAGCACAGCCAATTACAGGCATTGGAACAAGCCACGGGATGAACTCTGCCGAGGCTGCCACGACTGAGGCATCGGAGGTGAGAAGCCTGAGAATCGGGACTCCTAGCAGCGCATAAATGAACACGAAGAGCACTGCAACGCCCATGCTCCAGGCGAAGACATGGCGGACTGTCCTCACGACTCCGTCCCGGCTTCCCATTCCGATGAATTTCCCTGTCAATGCCTCCCCTGCGTATGCAAAGCCGTCCGTGAAATATGAGAAAAGCATCATCATCTGCACCAGTATCGAGCTGACTGCCAACATCATATCCCCGTAGCGGGCGGATATTACGGTAATACCGGCATATATTGCCATAATGCAGAGAGAGCGGACGAAGAGGTCTGCATTGAGGCGGAAATAGGACTTCATCCCATTGTCTGTAAAGAGTCTCGACACGCCCCGGAAAGAGTAGCCCGTGAAGACATTGCGGTAGCGCAGGAGAATGACAGCGACAGCATACAGCAGGCCTGAATACTGTGCGATGAGGGTTCCGATGGCGATTCCGTTGAAGCCGATGCCCCGGAACCGGAAGTCCCCGAGCGAGAATCCCATTGCGAGGACAATGCTGACGAGCACATTGCCCAGATTGACAATGAAATCCACAATCATGGGGTTCACGCTGTCCTGCATACCGATGAACCAGCCCTTGAGGGCCATCAGGCTCAATGTTGCCGGCGCCGCCCAGATTCTGACATGAAAATATGTCTCAGCCAGTTCCCTTACTTCAGGGGAGCATTTCACGAACATGAATGCGAAATCGACGAAGATCCATTGGACCAGGATACAGAATGCGGCCACGGCCAATGCCATCCCGGATGAGCGGAACAATGCATCAGCTGCGGACTTCATGTCTCTGCGCCCGTAGGCCTGGGCCGTGAGTCCGCCCGTACCGGTCCGGAGGAAACTGAAATTCCAGTAGAGCAGGTCGAAGAGCAGGGTTCCGATGGAGACTCCGCCAATGAGGACTGCCGCATTGCCGTCCAGATGTCCTGCCACGGCGAGGTCCACCATGCCGACGATAGGCACGGTAATGCTGGCCAGAATGCTTGGCACGGCAAGACGGAGTATTTCCTTGTTGAAAGGACTCATCGGCTATCTGAATTTCCTGTCCTCCTCTATCATTCCGAGATATGAGGAATAGCGTTCAGGGCTGATTCTGCCGTCCTCGACTGCCTCCTTGACGGCACAACCCGGCTCGTGGGTATGTGTACAAGGGGTAAAACGGCAGTCCCCGGAGATTTTCAGCATTTCCGGGAAGTAACGGGAGATTTCCTCCTTCTCCAGATTGACGAGACCGAAGCCCCTGAGTCCGGGAGTGTCAATGACCCAGCCTCCCGCCTGAAGCCTGTACATTTCGTACAATGATGTCGTGTGCTTGCCCTGGAGATGTACATCCGATATGCGGCCGATTTTCGGGTCCAATGAAGGGTCAAGGGCCTTGATGAGGGAGGATTTGCCGACGCCTGACTCCCCTGAGAAAAGGCAGACGTTATCTGTCGCAAGTCCCTGAAGTTCAGCGATTCCCTCGCCCGTACGGGCTGAAGTGCAGACCACACGGTATCCCGCATTGGTGTAAATGTCAATGAAGTCCGCCACCGCCTCCGGAGCCTCTTCCCTGTAGAGGTCAACCTTGTTCAGGACAATGGTGACAGGTATTCCATAGACTTCGCAGGTGACGAGCATCCTGTCGAGGAAAGGCAATTTAATTTCGGGAAAATACAATGACACCACTGCGAATGCCATATCCACATTGGCGGCAATGACGTGTGACTGCCTGGAAAGATTGGTGGATTTCCGGATAAGATAGTTCTTCCTGTCGAGGACTTCGGATATTTGGGCTGGATTCTTCAGGCTGATGTCGGCGAGATTGCCTGTAAGGGATTCGAAGCGGACGTGGTCGCCCACAGCCACCGGATTGGTGGATTCATTGTTCCTGAGCCTGATTTTTCCTTTCAAGACAGCCGGAAATGGCGTCCAATCCGGCAGACAAGACAGCAGAAAATGGCTGCCAGCATTCTTGACAACTGTCGCTTCGCCGATCATAAGTGGAGAATACGAGAGTCGAACTCGTGACCTCTTGCATGCCATGCAAGCGCTCTAGCCAACTGAGCTAATTCCCCGAGGGATTGCAAAGATAGACAAAATTTATTAATCCGCAAGGGGCAATGGCTACTTTTCGATTGATTATCCGCAATTCATACAGGACCTTCCGGGCATGACGAAAACGCTGTACGATTTGCAGATAGCCAGAATAGAAAACGGGATGATACCGGAGTGTTCCGATATCATCCCTGTTTTCAAACTCGGACCCGGAGAGGGCTGGCTAGTGCTGCGCCCTGACTGAGCCGGTAGGCAATCTAAACAATAGCCTATTTCTTGGTAACAGCAATCTTGGCGAATCTTCTGTTGCCGGATGTTCCGCCGACTGTGAATGTAACAGAAGACGCACTTCCCTCCCACTTGCCATCGACGTAGGTGCCGTTATCCGCTGTAATTTCATTGGTGCCGTCACTTGAGCCGAAGGTGAACTCAATTTTCGACATCTCAGCACCGGAAACAGTAACTGTTCCACCGCCATATACTCTCACAGCATCACCTGAAGTATAGTACATCGGATCATTGCTGCCGGTTCCTTTGTCGAAAGTAACCGTAATACCGTCTTTCTCAAAAGATGTCACAGCCGTTCCGTTGTCAATCCCAAGAGAAGAATCGAGAAGGAACTCAATACCCGTTTCTTCTACAGGTTCTTCAGTTATAGGCTCATTGTCTACATGAGACCAGTAGATACCACCGGAGATCTCGATGGTGGTAGAAGTGGTGGATGTGTAAGTATCCTTATAGCCGATAATGGTGAGGTCGTCACCCACCTCGATACCGGCAGTCTCGAGGAAATATTTCCGGGAATCTCCTGTCGGATTGAGAGACGGATAAACTCCAGGATAAACTCCGTAAACATAAAGTTCTTCGGTACCGTCGGAAATGTAGCAGTTGCCGTATATTGCATTGGCAATGGATGTCACCTTTCCTGTAACCATATAATAAACCTCCTTCGAGTCTTCCTTGGTGAGGAAGTCGGCAATGGAGATCTCCGTCACCGGAACGATTGCATCGAATGTTGCATTTATCACTTCATGGATCCCATTGAATACGGCATGATTCCCGACCAAGGTGACGATATCACCCTCCTTGATACCCGCATCAGCGACTCCGCCCATATTATACACGTAAGTCTCACCGGAATAATCCCTGATATAGAAACGTCCCTTCGCCGCATCTGCAATACTGGTCACGACCCCGGTAAGACGATAGAAGGCACCGTCGGTTTCTGAAGCATTGAAATCCGTTATTGGCACCTCAAGGATAGCACCTTTCTGGGAGAGGCTGGTAACGGCTGTATATGTCTTTCCACCCTTGCTCGTGAGGAAAGTGAGATCAGTATTGCGGTCTCCGCCCTCGTTGGATGCAGCGTTGAACACTACAGTGGCAGCGGTACCGGAGATATTGATTGAAGAAACTGAAAGCCAAGCTTTTGCTGCCTCAGGAATCTCAACGCTCACGCCCTCGCCCTTCACTGTGAGGGATACTGCAAACTCACCGCCCTCGATAGGAAGGGTAGCATCTTCCGGAGATACTTCCTCGACCTTGATGAGGGATTTCTCAATATTGATCACGGTAACGTCAACGAGCTCGACTACAGCACCGTAAGTAAGTTTCGGACCTTCCACGGTGACAATGTCGCCCACCTCAATCCCGAGACTGAGGAAGTTCTTGGCACCACCGCCGGCATCAAGCGTACCGTAAATGTAGATTGAGCCGGTCTCGTCAGTGAGATACCAGTTGCCGTACTCAGTGTTTGCGATGGCAGTACAGGTTCCCTTTGCGCGGAAAGTCTTGCTGTCAGCCCCGGCGATAATGTCCGCGCAGGAAGAAACAGGGAGTTCCACTTTCTCGGCCATCTGGAGGACAGTGAGGAGCTGGGTAGCACCCGCGCAACTGAGGTGAAGCACGGACTCATTGGTTTCAACGGCCTCAGGAGCAGAGAATTCCACGACCGTTGTTCCTTTGGAACCGCTCGCCGGATTTACCGTGAGCCAGGAAGGAACATCATCAATTGACCAGTCTGCAACGGCATTTACAGTCACATCGACCTTGCCGCCGGAAACCGGAATGGCAATGTAGGACTGGGAGACTTTCACCTGGTCAAGCTGAGGCGTCTCGTCATTCTCGCAGGCGGTGATGAATGCGGACACCGCGAGAAGAGAAGTCAAAATATATCTAAGTTTCATAAAAGTCCTCTCTTTTATTAATTGAACATGTATTTGAGACCTACAGAAGCGTACCAGCACTGTCCGATTGCATGATAATATGTCCAGGTCTGGGTAGAGGCATTGACAGCGGCAGGCGTGGAGAATGTGGCATATCCGTCTGCGTCAACTCCCTCATACTTGAGGATACGGCCTTCCCCGAGACTCGGGTTCATATATTTGCTTACACCCCACTTCGAGTTGAAGAGATTCATAAGGTTCTTGACATCAAGACTGAGCTGGAGAGTGTTGGTGGTCTTGCCGATCCTCACGCGGAAATCATGCTTGTAGCTGAAGTCAACCCTGTGAACCCAAGGAGAATATACACTGTATGCCTCTGCATACCCGCCCTGATGCTTGCTCAGGTATTTGTCATTGTGGACATAGGCCATGAAGCGGTCACGGTCATCTGCGGAAACGAAGCGGAAATCACCGTTTGCCACCTGCTTGTCGGTAGGAATGTAGATGGAGTCGTAGTTGTAACCGTCACCGTTCATGTCGTTCACGGTCATGTAAGAGTAGTTGAAGCCTCCTCTCCAGGTCTCATAAATGAGGCTGAAGTGGTTGCCGCACTTGTCGCTGTGGGTCACCGAGGCAATGAAGCGATCAGGGGTGACATTCTGCGAATTGTGCAGGCCCGGATCGTTAGGGCCGTAAACAGTGGCCATGTAGTTCAGTACCGACGAGGCGCTGGAACCAGGCATGCTGGTAATCTCCTTGCTCGCAGTATGGGTATATGCCGCCATGATGTTGAGCCCGTCAACTGGACGCATGTTGAGCTGCACGCTGGCTGACCATCCGTAACCCTTGCTGGTATTCTCGAGCATATATGCGCTCGGCAAATTCTTGGTCGCATATACCGGATTGCCTGACTCGTCAATCTTAGGAGTGCCGTCCGAATTGAACTGCTGCACCTGATAAGTATATTTGAATTCCTGATAGACAGGACGGTTGTCCGCTCCGTTGAGCCTGGTGAACCCGTCGGCAGGCATCACGCTCCAGTCGCTCATGCATACTGCATTGACGGTCTTGTTGAATATGCCCTCGGCAGTGATGGTGAACGGGAACGAAGTAGGGAAACTGTAGTCGACTGCGAGAGAGGTCTTCCACACCTGAGGCATCTTGAATTTCTTGTCAACGGCCGCAATGGATGAAGGAAGAGCTCCATCTTCAGGCGAGATGCTCATTGGATAGCCGAGAGACTCAAGTTTCTTGAGCAGTTCCGTGCGGTTCAGGACACCGCCCTCGAACTCGGTCATGTCAACTTTGTCTCCGGAAGGCCCTATTATGGCCTGATACTGAACCATACCGCCCTGGCTAGGCATGTTGGTGAAGAAAACGAGAGGCAGACGGCCTGAGAAGAGACCGGTACCTCCACGGAGCTTGAGGCTCCTGTCTCCGAGGATATCCCAGTTGAATCCGACACGAGGAGATGCAGTAATCTTGGCAGTCGGCCATGTACCGGTGTCGATGTGCCTTCCGGCATAGTCAAGATCATAGATGGCCTGATTTGTCATCAGGTCCTTGTTGCTGTAGAAAATACCGTCAAGAC
The DNA here is from genome assembly GCA_051870395.1 of Candidatus Cryptobacteroides sp. GTDB lineage: Bacteria > Bacteroidota > Bacteroidia > Bacteroidales > UBA932 > Cryptobacteroides. The sequence continues at coordinate 226,604 of JBJEBV010000048.1, forward strand.
GAAGGCCATAAGTGAGCTTGAACCTGTCACTTACAGTCCAGTCGTCCTGGGCGTAGATGCCAGGCCTGTGATAGCGGACACGTGATGCAGGGCTGGATTCCCCATTGTACCCGTATGTTAGGCAGACAACCTCAGGAGCAGCCCCGTTGAAGAAGTCGTCCAGGCTGTTGTACCTGTAATAGCCCGTACCGTTCCTCATGTACATATTGTCAGCCATCTGGTACTCGTAGCTTGCACCGGCCATGACCTTGTGGCTGCCGAAATACATTGTCACGTCATCTTTGGCGTTGACTACGTTGTTATGCACGCCATTGTTCCAGGTAAAGAGTTCGTAGCCCAATGACAGATAAGGGAGAGCTCCCGACTCGTCATCTTTCCTGATGTCGATGAACGGGAAATCAGATGAGTTGCTCCCGCGCACGTCGTCAAGTTTGGAGAATGTGGCGAGGAACTGATTGGAAATCTTGTCAGAGATGCGGCTGTTCAAATCGACGGAAATCGTATGCACGAGGTTGTCCATGGAGTACATCGAATTGGCATAGGACATCGAATACTGTGACATACGTGCATAGGCCATCCTGGTGCCGCCGTCCATCGAGGAGGCATTAGGGGATATCCAGCTTCCGTTCTTGGTATAGTTGTAACGCAGGGCAAGATGGTGGTCCTTGTTGATGTTCCAGTCAAGACGGGCGAGAATCTTCCGGTTGCTCTCGTCTGCCGGGAAGGATGTCCATGAACCCGTGTCGTAGCCGTATTTCTCTTTTACGAAATTGGAGACCTTCTCGAGATCGGCGAGTGTCGTGCGGGAAATGTAACTGTCCGCATCCATCACTCCGTCCTCTGAAGCTCTCCAACGGTTGGCCACTGTAGGGGTCTTCTCATATTCGTAATTGACGAAGAAGAAGAGTTTGTTCTTGATTACAGGGCCGCCGAGCGTGAATCCGTAGATGGTGTTGCGGTCCTTGTCACGTGCACCTGCGATGGCATCTCCGTCCACTGTGTCGCCACGCATATATTCATTCTTGTGATAGATGTATGCGCTGCCCTTGAAAGTGTTGGTTCCGGATTTGGTGATGGCGTTCACACCGCCGCCGATGAAGTTGGTCTGGCGCACGTCATAAGGGGAAATGACGACCTGCATTTCTTCGAGGGCATCGATTGAAATAGGGTTTCCGCCTCCCGGCAGTCCGTCGCTGAGACCGAAGTTGTTGTTGAAATTGGCTCCGTCAACAGTAAAATTGGCAGTACGTCCGTCCGAACCGGCGAAGGTCATTCCGTTTCCGCCATAAGGGGAAAGGCGGGTGATGTCGTCAATGCTCCTGTTCACGGTAGGGACTGAAGTCATCTGCTCGTTTGAGATGTTGGTGGCGGCTCCGGTCTTCTCCGTACTGAATTTTGATTTGGCCGAACCGATGACCACCACTTCCTCAAGGAACTCGGTGGACTCTTTGAGAACAGCGTCAAGTTTGAGTGCCTCTGCGAGCTGGAGGGTCACATCCTGATAGACAACGCTGTTGTACCCCAGAGAGGAGACCTCAACTTTGTAAGGTCCTCCGGAACGCATTCCGTTGAGGGAATAGCGCCCCTCTGCGTTGGTAACTGCACCGTAAACGGTTCCGGATGGAGTGTGGGTCGCCACTACTGCGGCCCCGACAACAGGCTCACCGTTGTTGTCGGAGACACGTCCGCCCAAAGATGAGGTTGTCACCTGGGCAAAAGCAGAAACACCCACGGACATTACTGCGCACAGAAGGCACAGCAATCGCTTAATTGCTTGTTTCATAATGCTTTATAGGTTTATAGAATACAATAACACTGCAAAGTTAACATTTTTTGTGATTTCCTGCAGAAGTCATTGAAATTTTATTCACTATTTTTACATTTCCGTAACATTTGAAACGAGCAGAATATTCCATGCAAAAAGGATGATACCGGAGTGTTCCGATATCATCCTTGTTTCAAAACCGGACCCGGAAAGGTCAGCGGGTGTTATTGTGTTATTGTATTTTATAAACCTGCCCCAGAAACGGGGCAAGCGAATGCTGTGCCCTGCCTGATCCGGTAGGATGTTACTTTGCAAGATGTATCTCAATAGATTCCATATATACTGCATAATTGGAAGGATTCTCTATTCTGATGTAAGAATAGTCTCCTGCAGAAAGGTCATATACAGACCCTGTCCCGTCAGATGAAGTGAGCGCGACCTCAGTTGAAGGATTAGCAGTGGAGCCGGCATACAATTTCAAATTGTCAGGATACCAGGTCTTGCCATCTTTAACATTGAGTTTGATTGACTCAATCTTTCCAAAAGCTGTACTATTGTAGATGTAGCTTCCGCCCTTCTTCATCTGGATACCGTTGCCGAAATTAGCAACATTATAAATGGCAAGGCCATACTCTCCAGATTTTACAACGGTCTCCTCTGTAGGATATGCTGTAGGGAGGAAGGAATCCGTCAATGTTATGTCATTAGCACCCGGATCCGGGTCAGTGGAAGGCTCCGGCTTGTAATAGTTAAGGATAAGACCGCCTGAAGCCATCTGCTTCGCCCCCTTGAACTCACCATACTTGCCGCAAACAGCCACAAAACCGCCTACTTCCGGATTGACAACAGCCACATTGATTCCGTCGTAAGCCTTACATCTGTAGATATAGAGTGAATTGCCGTCCTCATCTGCGATGGTGAGGCAGACATTATTGTATGATTCACTGAGCTCTGTCACAGCAGTAATCTTACCATATACAGTATAAATATTGGTATCGCTGGTAGTAAGAGCCAGGAACTCAGGAATTGTCTTGCCTTCATAGTGCTCATATGACTCCAAGATTCCTCCCTCAGCCATCTGAGGAACACCATTAAAAGAACTCCTCTTGCCGACAACGGTGATTATGTCGCGGACAGTGAGACCAAGGTCCTCAATATTGCCTTCGGATGTAACCGCACGGAAGAGATAAAGTTCCTCACCAGTGGTGCTGACCACGGTAATATTGGCATTGTGGTACTGGCTATTTGTGGAAATCTTCTTGATAACGCCCTTTACGCGGTACTGTGTCTGGTCCTCCTCAGCTGCGAGGAAGTCAGCAATCGTAGCGTCGATGATGGAACCTTCCTGCATGAACTCATAGTAAACCTCGGAAGAACCTGAAGCGAAGTTAATCTTGCCTTCACGGTCACCACCCTCATTGGCTGCGATGGATACAGAAACGACAGCAGTGTCGGCAGGAGCCGGCTCAAGCTTGCTTGGCACACCCTTGACGGTCTTGATTTCTGAAATGGAAATCCAGGACTTCATATCAGCAGGTACGGAAGCATCGAAGTTGCCGCCCTTGTGGGCTACCTTTACCTCGAACTCAGTGGCCTCCTTAGGATAGGTCTTGCTCTCGGTGACAACCTTGGCGAGGGACTTCTTGATGCTGAGAACTGTAACATTGACAAGTTCGACGGTAGTACCGTAGGTGGTCTTAGGACCTGAAACCTCTACCACATCACCAATTTCAAGACCAAGGCTGGTGAAGTTCTTCTCAGCGCCATTCGCATCGAGAGTACCATAAATGTAAACCTCACCGGTTCCGTCATTGAGATACCAGTTGCCATAGGTAGTATTGGCGATAGACGTACAAACACCCTTCACCTTATAGGTCTTTCCGTCCGGGCCTTCGTTTACTTCCTTGCAAGTTGCGGTAACAGCCTCAAGAGAACCCTGGCGTACTCTGATGAACTGCCTGTTGGTTCCGCATACGAGCGTAATCTCGAACTCGCGTCCGCCGCTTGCAGCCTCGGCTGAGAATGTAATGGCAGTCTCACCGGCAGAACCCTGAAGTTTGTCCGCAGCAAGCCATGCAGGTACCGTTTTCTCCGTATCAATATCAGCAGGGTCGTTGACAAGATTACCGAAGACATCGTGCTTTGCCTTGATGGCCTTTCCGGCCGCATCCTTATTGAAGGCGACCTTGTTAGGCCAGTTCTCGTTCTGGACGAGATACCAGTCCTCCTTAGCATTGACAGTCAGGGTCGCGGAACCTCCCTCCTCCGGAATGGAGAGGAAAGTATCTGAAATCTTGACATTGTCGAAACCGTAGTTCAGCTTGCTTTCATCCTCACATCCGGCAAATACGAATACAGATGCAATCAGGGCTGAAAGTAAATATTTAAGTTTCATAATCTTCTGAATTCAAATTAGTTGAACATATACTTTATACCCACTGACGCATACCAGCACTGTCCGATGGTGTGGATGTATTTCCAAGTCTCGGTAGTACCGCTGACTGCTTTAGGAGTGGAGAATACAGGATATCCTTCTGAATCGGTGCTCTCATACTTGAGAATACGGCCGGAGTTGAGTGAAGAATTCATACCCTTGCTTACGCCCCACTTCGAGTTGAAGAGGTTGAGAACGTTCTTCATGTCAACGCTGAGCTGGAGAGTATTGACAGTCTTGCCGATCCTGACCTTGAAATCGTGCTTGTAGCCGAAGTCAACCCTGTGAACCCAAGGAGAATATACGCTGTAGCCCTCGGCATACTTGCCCTGATTCTTGCTCAGGTACTTGTCATTGTGAACATAGTCCATGAAACGGTCGCGGTCATTGTCGGAAACGAACCTGAACTGGCCGTCGGCAACTTCCTTGTCAGTAGGGATATAGAGGGCGTCATAACTGTAACCGTCGCCGTTCATATCGTTTGCGAGCATGTAGGAGTAGTTGTATCCGCCCCTCCAGGTCTCATAGATGATGCTGAAGTGGTTGCCGCACTTGTCGTGATGAGTAACGGAAGCAATGAAGCGGTCCGGAGTCACATACTGCGAGTTGTGGAGTTTAAGCCTGTTAGGACCTGCAACAGAAGGTACGTATGTGAATGCTGACTCAGCTGCGGAACCAGGCATGCCGGTAACTTCCTTTGAAGCAGTATGGGTGTAAGCGGCCATGATGCTGAGGCCCTCGCAAGGGCTCATGTTCATAGTTACGTTGGCAGAGTAGCCATATCCCCTGTGAGTATTGGAGAGGACAAATGCCTTGGTCCCGGTCCTGAAGGTCTCAGGGAAAATAGGACGGTTGTCGGCTCCGCTCCATCTTGCGAATCCGTCAGGATTGAGCATACTCCAGTCGGTGATGGTCACGTCGTTGATCTTCTTGTTGTAGATTCCCTCAACAGAGAGTGAGAATGGGAATGAGGTCGGGAAGTTGTAATCCAATGCGAGAGAGGTCTTCCAGACCTGAGGCATCTTGAACTTGCGGTCAACAGCGGAAATCGAAGAAGGAACAGTTCCCTCGTCAGGAGAAATGGTTGAAGGATATCCGAGGCTGATGAGCTTGTCGAGGAGAGCCTGCGTGGTAGCCTTTCCGTTGGCATCGGTAACGAGACCACCGGCGAAGTTGCTCATACCACCCTCAATTCCCTTCTTGGAAAGATTGCTTTCATTGAGCTGTGCCTGATACTGGACCATACCCGAGTTGGTAGGCATATTGGTGAAGAAAACGAGAGGGAGACGTCCGGAGAAGAATCCGGTACCTCCGCGGAGAGCAAGGCTCTTGTCACCGAGAATATCCCATTTGAAACCGATTCTAGGAGATACAGAAACCTGGGCTGAAGGCCACTTGCCAGTGTCAATGTGACGGATGGACCCGTCATTCTCGTAGTAGTCGAGGGCCTTGATGGCATTGTTGGTCGTAAGATCGGCATTTGAGAAGAAGAGGCCGTCGAGACGGAGACCGTAGGTGAGCTTGAACCTGTCGGTTGCATTCCACTCATCCTGAGCATATAGGCCGGCCTTGTGGAACTGCACGCGTGCGGCAGGATTCTTCTCGCCATCATAACCGTAGGTGAGGCAGACTACCTCAGGAGCGGCACCGTTGATGAAATCATCAACGCTCGCATATCTGTAGTAACCTGTACCATTTCTCATGTAGGCGTTGTCAGCCATCTGGTACTCATAGTTGAGACCCATTGTGAGCTTGTGGTCACCCTTGTAGTATACGAGGTCGTCCTTTACATTGAACACAGTGTTGTGAACGGCATTGTTATGGGTGAAGAGTTCAAGTCCGAGAGCCATGTACTGGGTGTTTGTGCCTGTACCGTCCTGGATATCAATGAACGGGAACTCGCTTGAGTTGGTTCCGCGGACATCGTCAAGCTTGGAGAATGTCGCAAGGAACTGGTTCGAGAGGTTGTTGTTGATACGGCTGTTCAAATCGAGCGATACAGAATGAACAAGATTCTTCATCGAGTACATCGAGTTGGAGAAGGCCATGGAGTACAGGGAGGTACGTCCGAATGCCGAACGGGTACCGCCGTCCATTGAAGATGCGTTAGGAGCATTCCACTGGAGATTGTTGGTATAGTTGTACCTTAAGGCGAGACGGTTCTTCTCATTGATGTTCCAGTCGAAACGTACAAGAAGCTTCTTGTTGCTCTGGTCTGCAGGGAAATCAGTGTATGAACCCGGGTCGTAGCCGTACTTTGTCTTAACGTACTCTGCAACTCTCTCCATATCAGCTACAGTACAGTATGAGAGATACTTGATATCGTCGCCGATTCCATTCTCGGAAGCTCTCCAGCGTACTGCTACAGAAGGTGTCTTGGCCATCTCGGCACTGACGAAGAAGAAGAGTTTGTTCTTGATGATAGGGCCACCGAGGGTGAGACCGTAAATAGTGTTGCGGTCCTTGTCGCGGGCACCTGAAACGGCTTCCCCGTCAACATAGTCACCGCGCATATATTCGTTCTTGTGATAAACGTAGGCAGTTCCCTTGAATGTGTTTGTACCGGACTTGGTGATAGCGTTCACGCCACCTCCGATGAAGTTGGTCTGGCGCACATCGTAAGGGGAAATAACGACCTGGAGTTCCTCGATTGCATCGATTGAGATAGGGTTTCCGCCACCAGGGAGATTGTCGCTGAGACCGAAGTTGTTGTTGAAGTTCGCTCCATCGACAGTGAAGTTGGCGGTACGTCCGTCAGTTCCTGCGAAGCTCATTCCGTTTCCGCCGTAAGGGGAAAGCCTGGTGACATCCGAGATGCTCCTGCTCACGGTAGGAAGAGCGGTCATCTGGGAGTTGGAGATGTTAGTAGCAGCTCCTGTCTTCTCGCTGCTGAACTTGGATTTTGCAGTTCCTACGACAACCACTTCCTGAAGGAACTCAGTAGATTCCTTGAGGACAGCATCGAGTTTGTAGGCATCTGCGAGTTGGATTGTCACATCCTTGTACACAACGCTCGCATAGCCAACGGAAGAAATCTCAATTTTGTAAGGTCCGCCTGCGCGCATACCTACAATGTTGTACTGGCCGTTCTCATTGACAACGGCTCCATAAACAGTACCGGACGGCTCGTGGGTCGCCACCACGGCAGCGCCAAGAGCAGGCTGTCCCTTTTCGTCGGTAACACGTCCGTTGAGCGAGGAGGTAGTAACCTGCGCGAACGCGCTTGTGATGGTCATTGCCCCTGCCAGGAGGAATGTTAAGAAATTCAATGAATGTCTCATTACTGTTAAGTTATAAATATTAAAATAATAGCGCTGCGAAGTTAGGAATATTTAAGTAATTCTGAAAATTTTATTGGAAATTCCTATCATTTTATAGCTATATACCACAGAATAAGCGCTTATAATCGTTTCAAAGCCAAATTTCTAGCTCATGTTGGTTTTTATAATACGGTTTTTGAGCCCTGGAATGATTGGATTTGAGAAAAATTATGTATCTTTGCAGTATCGAACGAATGTGGAGAGATTTGCCTGCTTGCAACCACGTTAAAAAATGCTAAAATGTTGACAACGCCATCTGTGTGGCAGTTTTTCATATCAATGTTTTGTGTTTTGTGACGTCTCCACTCCGGGGGCGTTTTTTGTTGCGCCCGGGCTGATGGCGGCAGGCTACAAAAGAAAATAGTCCCGGAAAACCGGGAATGATATAAGAGCCACATTGTGGCAAATGATTAATGATTAAAGACATTGGAAATGAACTACTTATTTACATCAGAATCAGTATCGGAAGGACATCCTGACAAGGTGTCCGACCAGATTTCGGACGCTATCCTCGACGAATTCCTCAGGCAGGACCCGGAGTCCAAGGTAGCCTGCGAGACCTTCTGCAGCACCGGGCTTGTGGTCGTCGGCGGAGAGGTAAGGGCCGAGCACGCCTACGTGGATATCCAGGCCAGGGTACGCGAGGTCATCAACAAAATTGGCTACGACAAGGCAGCATATATGTTTGACGGCAATTCCTGCGGAGTCCTCTCAGCCATCCACGAGCAGAGTGCCGACATCAACAGGGGCGTCGTTCGCACTGACCCCGAGGAACAGGGAGCAGGCGACCAGGGAATGATGTTCGGTTACGCCTGCCGGGATACGGAGGAATATATGCCGCTTCCGCTTTACCTGTCTCATCTTACACTGGAGGTACTCGCTGACATCCGGCACAACAGCCACGACCTGATGCCATATCTCAGGCCGGACTCCAAGTCCCAGTTCACCATAGAGTACGACGAGAACCACAGACCGGTACGTGTCCACACCATCGTGGTCTCTACCCAGCACGACGAATTCACCGCTCCGGAACTCGGGAAAATGAGTTACGAAGATGCTGTACGCCAATACGGACAGGACAGGACGGACAAGGCAATGCACGACAAGATTGAGAATGACGTCAGGACAATCCTCCTGCCGAAAGTCATAGCAAGGCTGCCTGGGAAGACTGCCGCATTGTTCAATACCGACTTCATCCTCCACGTAAATCCGACAGGCAAATTCGTAATCGGAGGCCCGCACGGAGATACTGGCCTCACCGGAAGGAAAATTATCGTGGACACCTACGGCGGAAGAGGAGCACACGGCGGCGGGGCGTTCTCCGGCAAGGACCCTTCCAAGGTAGACAGGTCCGCGGCGTACGCTGCCCGCTACATTGCCAAGAACCTGGTGGCTGCGGGAGTGGCAGACGAAGTACTGGTGCAGCTGGCTTACGCAATCGGCGTGGCAAGGCCTGTCAGCATTTTCGTAGATACCTATGGCTCAGCTGCTTGCGATGCTTCAGGAAAGAAATTGGATGATGCGTTCATAGCTGGGAAAGTGGGAGAAATCTTCGATCTAAGGCCTGCCAAAATCATTGAGAAATTCGACCTCAAAAACCCTATCTACGAGCCGACCGCTTCATACGGTCATTTCGGCCGCAAACCTTACCGCAAGGCAGTGAAGCTCATCCGTGACGGCAAGGAGGTCGAGAAAGTCCTCCAGTTCTTCGGCTGGGAACTCCTCGATGCCGTCGATGATGTCAAGAAGGCTTTCGGGCTTTAGGAGTCCGCACATTGATGCCTTAGCAAATATCCTCCCGAATGTTTTTAATTTTATTCGGCCAAATGAGCACCGTCCCGAGCGAATTTGGCTGAATAAAATTTTTTATTTGGCCAAATGACGGTGATTTTATATCTTTGTGGCCAAATAAAGCAGTTCTATGATAGGAAGAAAAGAGGAATCATACAAGCTCGGGAGAGCTGTTGACAGCAACAGATCGGAGATAATCGTCGTTTACGGAAGACGCCGAGTTGGAAAGACGTACCTGGTCAATGAGTTCTTTTCCAACACCTATGCATTCAAGCACACAGCAGTCTCGCCCGCAGGACTGAAGAAAGCCGGGCTGATGAAGGCACAGCTGCAAGAATTCTACTACTCCCTCAAGACATACGGCCTTGAAGCAGGCATCCCCTGTCCGAAGACATGGCAGGAAGCATTCCATTTATTGCAAGAACTTCTTGACCGAAGGTACACAGGAGGGAAGCAAGTTGTCTTCATCGACGAACTCCCCTGGATGGACAGCCCCCGCTCCACTTTTTTGTCAGCATTCGAACATTTCTGCAACGACTGGTGCCTGTCAAGGAAACACGTGAAGCTGATTGTATGTGGAAGCGCAACCTCCTGGATAGCAGACGAGATGCTGTCCAGCAAAGGAGGTCTGTACGACAGGGTCACTTCAAAAATCTTTGTAAAGCCTTTCACACTGAAGGAATGCAAGGAGTACTTCATTTCCGAAGGATTCCATATGGACAATTACGACATTGTTCTCAGTTATATGGCCTTTGGTGGAATACCATACTACCTTTCACAGTTCCGCAATGACCTTAGCGTGGCTCAGAATATTGATGCCACCTTGTTTGACAAGGACGGCATACTTTCAGACGAATTCGACAAACTGTTCAAGTCACAGTTCACAAATCCGGATACTCTGAAAGAAATTGTAACATTGGTGGGCACAAAACGGTCCGGGATGACGAGGTCTGAAATTTTAAAAGGTCTCAGGCATGTTTCAGGCGGCACTTTTTCGAGTGCATTGCAAGCCTTGGAGAAAAGCAATTTCATTTCCTCATATCTGCCTTTCGGAGAACGGGAGAAAAAATTCAAATTGGCAGACTCCTTCTGCTATTTCTACCTGCACCACGTAAAAGACAACATCGGGAATGGGAGATACTGGCAGAACAATTCTAATTCTCCTTCAATGAACAGCTGGCTCGGATTGGCATTCGAGGAAGTTGTTTTCAACCATATTGCCCAAGTCAAGCAGGCTTTAGGGATATCGGGCGTAGTAACAAAGGAGTCATCGTGGAGTGTTGAGGGCGGAGACGAAACCCCTGGAATGCAGATTGACCTGATAATCGACCGAGAAGACAGAGTAATCAATATCTGTGAAATAAAATTCTGCCGTGGAGACTTTGTCGTCAATGGAAATTACGCAAGGCGCATTCAAGACAGGATATCGGCCACGGAAGAATTCACGAAGCATAAAAGGACAATCGTTTCAGTGCTCATCACCACCTACGGCATTAAGCATAACGAGTACTCAAGCCGCTTCCAGAAAATAATCACTATGGACGATCTGTTTGCCTAGGCAATGCACGAACCGAGTGTAGAAGCCGGAGTTCCAGCCGGAGCACCCGGATTGGTCTGCCTTCGCCACCATAAAGGCTTTCATCGAAGCATACTTCCCCTGTCGGGACGAAGCCGCATTTCTCCATAACTTTGCCGGAGGCAGGATTGTCAATGAAATGTCCGCTGATGAGAGAGGTTATCCCGGTATGCGCCTCGATGCCGCTAATCATCAGCCGGAGGGCTTCCGTGCAGATTCCCTTGTTCCAAAAAGGCCTTGCGACCCAGTAGCCCACAGTAGGTTCGCCTTCCCGTGCCGGAAGATTGCATTCACAGGAGGGGCCGTAACCCATCGCGCCTATGGCCTCGCCGGTCTCCTTCAGGACAATGGCCCAGGTCGTGTCGTTGTTGAACACCGTCCTGATTATGTCAATGCTTTCCTCCAATGACTCGTGAGGGGCCCAGCCTGCTCTCGGCCCGACCTCCGGGTCGGAGGCATATTTGAACAATGCCGCAGCATCGCTCTCCTGCCACGGGCGCAGGATTATTCTGTCTGTTTCCATTGAGTACGTTTTTACGTAAATGTATGTCAATTTTATGTTCCCGGCAAGAGGAAAAACCACATTGTCCACCTGCCAGGAAGTCAAAAAATTGATATTCAACTTATTAGTATAAAAAATTGTCCACTTGGAAAAATGATTGTCCGCAAACAGTACAACTGCCGCCTATAGGTTATATTTTCTCATTCTTTCAGGTCCTCCTGCGATTCGCACTTCAGCGCAAAAGAACGACATCTGAAAATGGCCGGGAAATGCCGTGATTTACGGACATTTTGCTTTTTGACAGACGAAACGGCCGGGAAATGCGGGAAATCACGGCCATTTTGCTATCAGTGCAAGGGATGTTCTGTACGAACTGCGGATAGTTATTCGTGGAAATTATTGCGGAATTGATGCCCGGTCATTCCCCGCGAGCCATCTCCCTGCGCAAATCCTTCTCCTTGATGGACTGGCGCTTGTCATAGGCCTTCTTGCCCTTGGCCAGCGCAATGTGGAGCTTGGCATAGCCGTTGTCCGCAATATAGAGCCTTACCGCCACGATGGTGAGGCCCTTTTCTTTTACCTTGGCCTGGAGATGGCGGAGCTCACGTTTCTGGAGCAGGAGTTTCCTGTCACGCAAAGGAGCGTGCTGCCCCCATGAGCCCCAAGTGTAAAGGGCGATATTGATGCCCTTGACATAGAGCTGGCCATGGTCGAAATAACAGAAAGCGTCTGTCATTGAGACTCTTCCGGCACGTATTGATTTTATCTCGGTACCCACGAGGACAATGCCGGCCTCGTAGGTTTCGAGGAACTCGTAGTCGAACGAGGCCCTCTTGTTGTTCACCTGTATTTTACTTTTTGCTTTCGGCATAACTTTTTCTCTGTTTACGGCTCCACCCAATGTATCTTCATCCCCTTCCGCTCCATCCCGCGGAACCAGGTCATCTGGCGTTTTGCGAACTGGTGTATCGCATTGGACAGCAGCAGTTTCATCTCCCCGAGGCCCAAAATTCCCAGCACATGCTGCGTAACGAATTTGTACTCAAGCCCGTAATACATCAAATCTTCAGGCCTCACTCCCTCTTCAATCAGCCGGCGCACCTCGTCCACAAGCCCCTCTTCAATCCTCGCATCCAGCCTCGCATCAATCCTCCTGTTCCTTTCCTCCCGGCTCACCAGCGTCCCTATAAAATAAGTCTTCTTCGGCAGGAAACTAGTCCTCGTAACCGGATGAGACTGCTGATACAGGGCGATTTCAATGGCCCTGACAGCCCTCTTCTTCGTATCCAGGTCGGTGGTATTGTGAAGCGGCTTCAACGACGCCAACATTGCCGTCAACTCCTCCATTGACTTATCCTCCAGTTCAGCACGCAGTTCCTGGTTCTGAGGCACATCCGGGAGTTCATACCCGCAGGTCGCAGCCTCAAGATACAGCCCCGAACCGCCACATAGAACCGGAATGCCGCCACGCGAAACCACATCCCGGTAAGCCCCCTCGAAGGCCTTCTGGTACTGGTACAAGTCAAACTTGGTCCCGGCATCCACGATATCTATCAGATGATACGGAATCTCCTCATACTCAGACAAATCCTTCCCCGTACCAATGTCCATTCCACGGTAAACCTGACGGGAGTCACCCGACAGGATCTCAGCCCCGGACGCAGGAACAGCCTCTGTACAATGTCCCTCCAGGCCCAAGGCCCGAAGCCTGTTCAGTTCCCTTGCAAGCCTGACCGCATACCTCGTCTTTCCCGAGGCCGTAGGGCCCAGCACACAAATAAGGTCAATGTCACCGGCCTCGTATGAGTCCAGTATCTCCCTGGCATCAATGTCCTCAGGCTCAGGAAGGTCCGCAATGAAACCGCTACCGTATGGATTCTTCTCAGGCATATCAGGACTGGTGTCCCGGCAGGAAACGTGGAGCCTCGGCTGCACGCCAATAGGCGGCATCGAAGTCCGGATATACATAATCCCCTTCCCTGTCGATTGTAAACGATATATAGTTTATCTTGAAGCCCTGCTTCAGGAAATTCTTCTCATAGAATGTCTGCACCTCGAAGAGCGCATCCACGGCATCCTGGCCGCAGATCGAGGCCAGTCCCGTCATTGACTCACGGCTTTCGGAATAGAGGTCAGATGTGCAGGCCAATACCTTGAGACCATTGGCTGAGCATACCGCCTTGGCATATTCATAGAGGAAGGTGCTGTCAGTCTTGAGATGCACCACCCCGCCCGGCTTGAGGAACTTGCGGTAACGCTCCAGGAACATCGGGCTGACAAGCCTGCTGTTCTCGCTCTTCATCTGCGGGTCGGAGAAAGTCAGCCAGATTTCCGAAACCTCTCCAGGGGCAAAGAACGCCTCCACAAACTCGATTCTGGTACGGAGAAATGCCGCATTGACAATGTTGCCCTCAGTGGCCTGCTTGGCACCCTTCCACATCCTGGCTCCCTTGATATCCACCCCGACATAGTTCATTCCGGGATTGCGTACAGCCAGGTCAACCGTATATTCACCCTTGCCGCAGCCAAGTTCAAGGACAATGGGGCAATCCCTGCCGCCGAACATCCTCTCGTTCCACCTGCCCTTTACAGGATGGTCCTTCAGTACCAATGGAGAATGCGAAAATGCGGCACCCGGCTCCTTCCCTGCCAGAATCTCTGTCGAATTCGGCTGAAGAAGACAGGTAAATGTCTCATTCTCACTGAATTTCTTCAATTTTCCGTGTCCCATTCCTATTCCTTGATTATTTTCATTCCCACACCGGTAATCCCATATTTGCTTACAGAATCGGCCGGCACTGAAACCATGGCCTTCCACATTCCCGCTGAAGAAGGAACCGCTTCCCTCCTGTAAGCAGCCTTCACCGCCCTGTCAAAATGACCTTCGCCCGCTTCCCCTGCCAGCAATATATTATCCTCATACACAATGCCTTCCGGCGACACCCAAAGTACATTTGCGGGCAGTTTGCCGAACGAGGAAAACACCCTCTCCGGACAGGTGAACGCCACATAGAAATCCATCGAATATGTATGCAGGGAATCCGACATATCCACATTGAACACATATCTTCCCGCAGCGTCCCGGCCCCCATTCTTCACGAACATCTCAGAGGACATTGGCGCGGAGCAGGAGAACAGGACGGCCGACAAGACAGCTGAAACGGCAATGTGACTAATCCTCCCCATTTTTACCCGGTTTGCCTCCCCTGTTGTTATTCCTCTGGCGGCCCCGTCCATTGTTCTTTCCGCCCTGATTCTGCTGTCCCCTGCCCTTATTGTTCCTGTTCTTCTTGCGCTTCGGAGCATCGAACCGAGTGATGCTGTCATCCCCGACCGCAGTGATGAACTCCGGAATCTCCGGTTCAGGCTCGGTCTTGAGTGACTCCGGCTTGATGCCGTTGCGGTTCATCTTTATGATTTCCCTGACCTCGGACGCATCCAGCGGATAAATATTGGCCAATGAGCCCTTCTCGTATGAGAAATACATTATGCCCCTCAATATGTCGGTCTTCACGAGATATGCCAGGCCATCCTGGAAATCAAGAGGTTCGGACACTTTCGGAAGACGAGCCTGGGCATCCATGTAGGTGGCCACCTCATAGTTCAGGCAGCATTTGAGCTTACCGCATTGACCTGCAAGCTTCTGCGGGTTCAGGGAAAGGTCCTGGCAACGGGCAGCCGCCGTGGTTATGGACTTGAAGTTGGTAATGTAGTTCGCACAGCAGAGTTCCCTGCCGCAAACCCCGAGACCGCCTATAAGGCCTGCCTCCTGGCGGGCTCCGATCTGCTTCATCTCAATGCGGATACGGAACTCCTCGGCGAAGACCTTGATAAGCTGCCTGAAGTCCACGCGGCCGTCGGCAATGTAGTAGAATATCGCCTTGGTCCCGTCTCCCTGGAACTCCACATCCCCGATTTTCATCTCCAGGCCGAGTTCCACGGCGATTTGGCGGGCCCTTATCATTGTTTCCTGCTCACGGGCGATTGCCTCCTGCCACTTCTCGATGTCGAGCTGCTTGGCCCTCCTGTAGATACGCTTGAGTTCGGCAGTCTCCGGGTCGATTCCCCGGCACTTCATCTGGCGTCCCACAAGCGGGCCTTCCAATGTCACGATGCCAAGGTCGTGGCCGCTCTGAGCCTCCACAATGACCATGTCGCCCATCTTGACACTCTGGCCGGAAGTATTGACATAGAAGCCTTTGCGGGTATTCTTGAACCTCACCTCGAATATATCCGCAAACTGGTTCTGGGTCACGCCCTGCAGCCAGTTGTAGTCCCCGAGCTTGCAACAGCCCCGTCTATATGTGCAATTCAGTTCGTCATTCTCATTGCGGGTCACCGTGCAACCACGGCTGCAATCGAACTGAACATTTTCATTGTTATCCATATATCAATGGTTATTAATATCTTATGCTACCACGCCCCGCATTTGCGGGACTTGTACTATTTAATGCTGGCAAAAAGCCTGTCAACAAGGTTGGTAAACACAATCTTCTGGTTGACATTGCGTTCCACCATTTTGTACGCCCTGCTGAGAGCCGCCTCAGCCCTGCCGCAGAATGATTCTCCGCAACGTTCAGCGACATTGGCGAAAAACTCCATCTCGTCCGGCCTTACTCCGGAAATATCCTTCATCCCGGAACGGAGCATATAAATCTTCCTGACGCAGTCCCCGGCAAATTTGCAGAATGCCTTCTGCTTCTCCCTCGAATCCAATGCAGCCAAAGCGTCCCCGGCGTCTAGGGTCCCGAGAAGATTGCGGTCCAGCACATTGTCCATCAATGATGTGAAAAGATCCATCATCATCACGTTCTTGTCCTTTTCATCCAGGCTGCGTATCGCATTGCCCATACTTCCGGAGGCGAAATCGGCAGCATACTTCGCAGCCTCTCCGTCAATCCCGGTCCATCGTGGCAATGCCACCGCTATCTCGTCCGCTGTTGCAGGCAGCACCCTTATCATCTGGCATCTGGACGAGATGGTCTTGAGCACCCGCTCCGGGGCGTGAGTCACGAAGAGGAACAATGTCTTCTCCGACGGCTCCTCCACAATCTTGAGCAACCTGTTGGAAGCCTCAGCCTGCATCTTTTCGGGCAGCCAGACCACCACGGCCCTATAACCTTCTGAAAATGAGGACAATGACAGCTGCGTCAGAATATTCTTCGCATCCGCTACCGAGATATTGGAAGATTTCTTCTCGATACCCAGGGCCTCATAAAGTTCATTCTCGGTAAAGTACGGGTTCTTCGCGAAGAGTTCCCGCCACTGCGGAAGGAAAGTCGAAGATGTAACCTTTTCGCCCGATACCGGGAATATGAAATGCAGGTCAGGATATATCAGTTTCGTTATCTGGTTGCAGACAGGACACTCCCCGCAGGAATCCCCGTCCTCCTTATGCCGGCAATTCAGGTACTGGAAAAATGCCAATGCCAATGCGAGTCCGCCGCAGCCCTCATTCTCGTGGAAAATCATGGCGTGCGGTATCCTGCCGCTGTCAGCCATACCGACAAGCGCCCGCTTCACATCAGCGTTACCTATGACGTCACTGAACCTCACGACTTTCTCATTGATACGAAATCTGCTATGCAAGAGAGCATTTCGACATCGGCTCCGCCCCCGAGAGGCCTGAGCTGGATCTTGGCATTCTCTACATATTCCGCAAGTTTCGAGCAGGCATATTCTATGCCTCCCCTCTCCCGTACGAAACTTACTATCCTGCCTTGATAATCAGGATGTTCGTCAATGTCACAAACCATCTTCCTGACATCCCTTGCCTCTTCCGCCCCGGCATTGGCCAAAGCACCTATGAGGGGAAGCGTTATCTTCCTCTCCCTCAGGTCATTGCCCACAGGCTTGCCAATCGAGGAGTCCCCGTCATAATCGAGAATGTCGTCCTTTATCTGGAATGCCAGTCCAATGGCCCTGGCGTAGTTCCTGACAGCCTTTTTCGCCACTTCGGAAGCACTTACGGAAACAGCCCCGGAGACCATGGAGGCCTCGAAGAGCGAAGCGGTCTTGCTGTAGATTATCCTGTTATAGTCGGCTTCCATGGTATCGCCCGCTTCCGCTTTCTGGAGCTGGAGCAGTTCTCCCTCGGCAAGGTCAGACAAGGTCTTGGCAAAGATGCGGATGACCTGTGATGAAGAATTGTCCGCCTTCAGGATATTATCCATAGCCTTTACCAGCCAGAAATCCCCGAGCAGGACCGATGCCCGGCCGCCAAGCAGCGACATCACGGTAGGCATTCCCCTGCGCTGCCTGCTGTCATCGGCTACGTCGTCGTGCAGCAGGGTTGCATTGTGCAGGAGTTCGGAGGCGGCCGCATATCTCACGGTATCGTCGGTCACGAAGCCACCGGAGCAGGCCCTGGCAGCAAGCAATGTCAGGACCGGCCTTAGCTGTTTGCCAGAATGCGAAAGAATCGACTTGTTGGTTTTGTCCAGCAAATCGATGTCCGAGGCAATCGAGGCCTCTATTACCGAGATGACCCTGTCCAGGTCATTCCTCAAAATATCCTTGATGGCTTTAAAATCCATTTTCAGAGCATCTCCATCAGTTCATCCACAGTAGCAGGGAATGAAATCAGCTTTCTGGAAGCCTCATCCAGCATCCCGGTGGATACGTAAAAATCCAGCAGTTCAATGAACTTGTCATAGAAACCGCCAACGTTCAAGGCCATTATCCTGCCCGGATATTTCCCCAGTTTGGCAAGTGTCAGGGTTTCCACCAGTTCGTCGAGGGTCCCGATTCCGCCCGGAAGAGCAATGGCTGCACACGTCCCTTCCCGCATCTTCTCCTTGCGCCCGGACATCGTATCAGTCCAGACAAGGGATGAAAGTCCGGGATAGGCAAATTCTTCCATGAAGCGGGGCAAAATCCCGATATGCACACCGCCACATTCCTCCACGGTCTTGGATACGACGCCCATAGTACCCTTCACGGTACCTCCCGAGACGATTTCGTATCCCTTCCCGCAGGCCCTGCGGACAAAATCCGCAGCCGCCTTGTCATAGGACGGGTCAATGCCATAGCTCGCAGAGCAGAAAATCACTATTCTCATACTCTAGAAGAAATATGCCAGGGAAACGGTCACACCATTGAAATTGCGGCCATCCTTGAACGCATCCTTAATCTGGGCACCGACATCGTTCAACTTGCCGGTATCATTGTACAGGGAGCCGAAATTCCAATAATACTTGACCGAAGCCTGGAGTTTCCAGACATCGATTCCTGCTCCGAGTCCGAGACCATATTCCCATCTCGAAAGCCCGGCCTGGCCGAATGAGGAGGTCCTGAGAGTGACGCCGGAGGTGGAACTCTTGGCCTTGGCCTGGATTCCGTAACCGACGAAAGGCTCCACGAAGATATATGGCCTGAGGACCACCAAATCCGGCCCCCACTGTATCTGGACAGGTATTTCCAGATAGTTCACCTTGGCATTCATGCCAGCCGGTGACTCCGTGTCTTCCTCTACCTTGGTGCCGTCAAGCCTGGTCCCTTTGGCCTGATAGAGCAGGGATGGCTGGATGGCGAAACCCATTGCAATAGGTATCTGTCCGGTGAGACCGAAATGGTATCTGCCCAGCGAACTTGCGTCCCAGTTTTTTGGATTGGAGGAGGAGGATGTGAATCCTGCGGTAAGGCCAACTCTTGCGTGACCCCTGCTCGCAGCCCCGGACGGCACGCAGGCAAGAACCAGGCAAGAGAGAATGATTGCAAAAGCCTTCTTCATAATTAAAGAATGGCATCAATCTTCCCGGTAATGGTAGCCTTCGGGGCGGCACCGACCAGACGGTCAACAACCTGTCCGCCCTTGAAGAAAAGAAGCGTCGGAATGCTCCTGATACCGTACTGGGCAGCAATCTCGTCGCAGTCGTCCACATTGCACTTTACGACTTCCGCCTTGCCCTCATACTCATCAGCAATCTCCTCCACAATCGGAGAAATAGCACGGCAAGGTCCGCACCATGTTGCCCAGAAATCCACTACCACCGGAATCGGACCGGCGATGATATCTGCGAAGTTCGCAGTTGTAACTACTTTTGCCATAACAATCAATTTTTAATCAATTCTACAAATATAAACAATTGGTGCGTCTTTCCAAAAAACGCACCAATCATTATTGAATCAAAGTCCCTTTCACGGGGCCTGATGCTGGTCATCCATTTCAGAATGCCTGCATGGCATCCCAGAAATAAGCCTTGAGACCGAGCCTCGGAGTCGCCTCGTCCTTGGCCTTGAGGTCTGCCACTATCCCTGCCACCTTTTCATCATCGATGAAGGCCAGCAGACCGTGGTTCTGCTCCGGCCAAGCGTGGTTTCCGTATCTCGGGATACCGTCAACGGAACCCCTTCCGTCAATGTTCTGCCAGCGGGTGAAGCCCCTCTGCCCGTGAGCTTCGAGGACTTGTACAATCTCCTCGTTGTAGGCCTGGTTGTATGATATAAACAATGCTTTCATAACTGATTCATAATTATTTGGTTGCAGCAAGCCTGGCTGCTTTCTTCATTTTGCGTTTCTCCTGCCTTGTCGCGAATATGCAGTAGATGGTCGGAATAAGCACGAGGGTGACGACGGTGGAAAATGAAAGACCCCAGGCCACGGTCACACCGAGTGAAACCCACATCTCAGAGCCTTCGCCTCCGCCTACTGCCATAGGAATCATACCGAGGACGGTAGTAAGGGTGGTCATGAGAATAGGACGCAGACGGCTTCTGGCAGCCTCAACAGAGGCCTCAAGAATGCCCATTCCCCTTTCGCGGAGAAGAATCGTGTGGTCAATGAGCACAATACCGTTCTTCACCACGATACCGATAAGAATCAGGATACCGATGAGGGCGATGACACTGAGGGCCGTATCAGTAATCCAGAGTCCGAGAAGCACACCCACAAAGGCGAACGGAACGGAGAACATGATCACAAACGGGCTCATGAATGACTCGAACTGTGAAGCCATCACCATATATACAAGGATAATGATAAGCACCATCAATATTCCGAGGCTCGTGAACATATCCTGCTGGTCCTCAAAGTCTCCGGCGATTACGACAGAGAGTTCTGATGGGATGTCGGTATTGCTGATGACCTCGTTGGCCGCTGCCACACCGTCACTCATCGCAGCACCATCGGCGATGATACCCGTGATGATGATGACCCTCTGCCTGTTCTTGCGCTCGATGGTAGGAGGCACTTCGGTCTCGATGACATTGCCAAGGTCCTTTACCCTGATAGGGTTGCCGGTACCGGAGTAGATGATGATGTTCTCAATGTCATCCACACTTGTCCTGTAATTGCGGGCATACCTAACCCTGATATCGTATTCGTCACCGTCTTCACGGTAGTAGGAGTTGACGGATCCGTTCATCGCAGCGCTGACGGCAGCCGCAGCAGTGGTGGAGTTCAGTCCATTCTCAGCAAGCTTGGCCCTGTCGAAATCTACCTGATACTCAGGAGTGTACTGGTCACGACTGAGTGTAACCTCGGTAAATGCCGGGCACTCAAGCAGTTTGCCCTGAATTTCCCTTGCGATGGCATCAGTGGCCTCGAATCTGTATCCGTAAACCTCAATCTCCACGGAAGGCGCACTACCTGCTCCACCCGAACCCTCGGACACTGTAGCCTTGTGGATTTCAGGATACTTGTTGATGTTGGCACGCACAATCTCGGCGATTTCACCGGTCGAACGCTCCCTGTCTTCCATACTTCCAAGGTTGACATACATCGAGATGATGTTGGAACCGTTGTTACGCATACTTGCAATGGCATTGTCGGAGTCGGCCTGTCCGAATGTGTAACTGCAGACGGTCATCTCAGGAATATCACGCCTGAAGTCCCTGTAGAGGCTTTCAGCGAGAGCACCTGTAACTTCCTGTGCGGTACCTGCATTGAGTTCGAGGGAAACGGAGATGAGTCCCTGGTCGGTCTTCGGGAAGTACTCGTTCTTGATCCTAGGTCCAAGAAGGACGACGAATACCACGAGAATGGCAAATGCGCCGAACACTACTGTCTTCCTGTGGGTGACAGCCCAGTTGATGAGCCTTGCATAGCTATTGGAAATCGCATTGAGGCCCTTGTCGATAGGGGTGAAAAGCAGCTTGTGAAGTTTTCCTGTCTTCGGCTTGGCCTTGAGCATCCTTGAGCACATCATAGGCACGAGGGTAAGCGCTGCCGTAGTGGAAACTATCATGATGAAGCTGACAATGAATCCGAGCTGGCGGAACATGATTCCGGCCATACCGGTCACGAGGGTCAGGGGCAGGAACACGCAGAGCATTGTCAATGTGGAGGCAATGATGGAAATAGCCACCTCTCCTGTTCCGTGCACTGCGGCCTCCTTAGGATTCTCGCCGCGTTCAATATGGGTCGTAATGTTCTCCAATGCTACAATCGCATCATCCACGACCATACCGATAGCGATGGAGAGCGCTGACATTGAGATGATATTCAATGTGTTTCCTGTAGCGTAAAGATAAATAAGGGACGCCAGCAGGGATATAGGAATCGATATGATGACGATGAATGTAGCCCTCCATCTTCCGAGGAAGACATACACTACGAGCATCACGACGAGGAAGGTGATGAGAATGGTCTCCTTGAGGGAGTTGATGGTGTTGATGATGTTGTCGGAACTGTCCATCACATTCGTAATCTGGATGTCCGGAGGAAGAGTCTTCTCAATCTTCACCAATTCCTTCTTGACCGACTTTATGACGTCAACAGTATTTGCACCGGTCTGCTTCTGGATGGTAATCTGGGCTGAGCGGATTCCGTTAGTGACTGCCTGCTGCTCCTTTTCCGCCTCCTCGTCAATGATGGTAGCGACATCACGAAGATATATGGCGCTTCCGTCCCTGTAACCGAGGACAATGTCGAGAAGCTCGGACGGATCCTTGAACTCCTTCTGGATACGGAGGGAATATGTCTCCTGTCCGATGTCAATGTTGCCGCTCGGAACATTCCTGTTCTCGTATGCGATGATGGAGGAAACCTGGGCGATTGAAAGACCGTAAGCCTGGAGCTTGTGAGGGTCACAATATACCTGGATTTCACGGGTAGGCGCACCTGTCACGGTTACGGAACCTACACCCTTGATTCGGGCGAGCGGCGTCGAAAGCCTGTCGTCCAGAATCTTGTTGAGTCCCGGAAGACTCTGTTCAGCGGATGCCGACATGATGTAAATAGGCATGTCATCCATACTGAACTTGAAAATCACAGGCGTTGAAGCCTGGTCCGGAAGGGCTGAATTGAGGAGGTCCAGCTTGTCCCTCACATCATTCGTCGCCTCGTCGATGTCCACTCCGTAATTGAATTCCAGGATAAGCATCGAGATGTTTTCCTTTGACCTGGAGATGATGTCCTTCAGGTCGCTCACACCATTGAGTCCGTTCTCGAGGACCTTGGTGAGGTTAGTCTCTATATCTGCGGCGCTTGCACCCGGATAGGACGACATCACCATTATGACATTGGCGTCGAAGTCCGGGAACTGCGCAATAGAGGTGTTTATGAACGAGAACACTCCGAAGATGGCGAATGCCACGAAAAGCAACGTGGTCGTCACCGGATTGTTCACCGCTGATCTATATATACTCATGATTTTTGCGCTGATTAATAACTGAATTCCGCTTGATTACTGTACATTCACTTTCACGCCGTCCTTGAGGCTTCCCTGGCCCTTGATGACAATCTTGTCACCCTCATTGAGGCCGCTGAGTATCTCATACTCCTGACCGAAGTGACGGCCGAGAGTTACGACTGTTTCCTTCACGGTTCCATCTTCCTGAAGAATATAGACGGAACGAACTCCGGAACCCTGCTGCTTTACGATGCAGTTGTCAGGTACTACTATGCTGTGGTTAACCCCGAAGGTCACCTTGACCCTTGAATACATGCCAGGCTTGAGGGCACGGTCGTTGTTGGCCACGTAAATCTCAGCCTTGAATGTATGGGTGGAAGGGTCGATTGTAGGGTAAATCCTGTTGATGCGGCCTGCGAAGATCCTGCCCGGGATAGCGTCCACGGTAATATCCACAGGGTCATTTCTCTTGACCTTGGTATAGTCAGCCTCGGAGATTCCGACGAGAAGTTTCACCGGAGTAACCTGCTCCACTACATATATCGGAGTGCCGTCATACATATCGCCCCTGTCGTAGTTCCTTGCGGAAATCACGCCTGAAATAGGGGAACGGAGGATGGTGTTCTCGAGAATGTTCTCATACTGGCTGCGGGATACATTGTACTTGAGTTCCATGGCATCGAGGTCGGACTTGGAGATACCGCCTTCCTCATAGAGGCCCTTGAGACGGGAAAATTCCACGGAGTCATTGACCATGGATAGTTTTGACTGGTTCAGGGATACCTGGTCCATCACGGCCACAATCTGGCCCGCATACACATAGTCGCCTACCTCGACATTGATTTTCTGAATTCTTGAAGGGCTCTGCGGGGCGATATTGTTGGTTGCATTGGCCTCAACGGTGGAAGTATAGATTGCCTCCTTGGGAACGTCCTTGGATGTAGCCTCCATTATGCTCACTGTCTGGATTCTCTCCTCCGGCACTGCCTGTTCCGCTGTCTTGTCGCCGGACTTGCCGCTTCCGCAGCCTGCGGCCATTCCGAGGACGCCTGCGAAAATGAATAATTTAACTGCTGCTTTCATAATATGTAATACTTTCATTTATTATCGGTTCTCAAGATTTGTATTTCCGTTGTCGTCAATGAAGTCGTAGCCCATGATTTTCTCGAGGTTGGATTTGGCCACGATGAAGTCGTACACGGTCTGGGATACACCGAGACGGGCCTGGGTCAGGGCAAGCTGGGCATCATTGAGCTCGGTGATGGTGCTGCGGCCCACACTGTAGGACCTCTCGGCGATTCCGTATGCCTTGGCTGCCGTATTGACAGCTTCCTCGGCTGCGGAGAAGGACTTTATCTGGGTCTCCATAGTGTTGAGATACTGGCGGATACCGATTTTCAGCTGGCGCTCGGTGTCATCCATCTGGACGCTGAGCTGGTTGGCCTGGACTTTGGCCTGACGTACTGCATTGTACCTTTTTCCGCCGGAGAATACCGGGATGTTCAGGCTGAGGCCGATGTATGAATATGGGGTCCACCTGTAGTTGCTGAACTTGAAGTCATTGGTCATCGCAGTCTCCATGAATGCGAAGTTGGCTGAAAGGGTCGGGGCGTATGCCAGTTTCTGGATCTTGATGTTCATTGCGAGCTGCTCGGCCTGGATGGCGAGCTGGCGCATGGTAGTATTGTACTCCAGGGAGATATCCTCACCCAGTGACGGGTCGTATGTCATCTCGGATGCATAGTCGCCAAGAGTGCCGGCCACGTCGATGTTCTGGTCCAAATCCACTCCCATCACGGCCTTGAGCTGCCACAGGGCGAGGATTACTGAGCTTTCAGCATTGTAAACGTTAGGAATTGCGCTGGCCACGGTGGACTTGGCACGGGTAAAGTCGAGCTCGGAAGCCTTCTGTGCATTGTAGCGGAGACGGGTCTGCTCGTAGTTCCTTACTGCATTGTCATACACTTCCTTATAAACATCCAATGCCTCCTTGGCGAGGAGCACTGCATAGTAGGCCTGTTTTACCTGGGTCACCATATCCAGCCTGGAGGAACGGGCCTTCTCGACCGCAAGTTCCACATCCATTCCGGAGAGTTTGACGTTCTTCCAGAGCTGTGCGTTGATGATAGGCATTGCTGCTGTAACACCTCCGGAATACGAATTCCATCGGCCGACTTCGATTCCGCCGCCACCGAATGACGGTGCGCCCTCGCCGCTGCCGGTTTCGGAGCCTGTTCCGCCTGAAGTTCCGTCACCTTCTCCCGACTCGTCGCCGCCTCCCATTATGCTGCTCATATCCATATCCATATACATCACCTGTTTCTTGATGGTTCTCTGGAATGAACCGGAAAGATCAATCTGGGGGAAAAGAGAGGCGTAAGTGCCTTTTTTGGCATAGCCTGTTCGTTCGATTTCCATGTCTGCAACGCGAACTGATGCATTTTCACTCAATGCAATCTTCAATGCATCGTCCAATGTAATGACCGTCGCGGTCTGTGTCGTGTCCGTTTCCTGGGCGAATGCGCCAATGGACATCAATGCCGAGCCTGCAATGAGCAGTATCCTCGGGAATCTAATTTTCATACTTAATTGATTTAACCACTATATAATTTCATCTAACTGTCTGACAATGACTCACGTCAAAGCACGGCACGGCGGACCACACCGCAACAAGCATACCACAACATATCAAAAATTGACCATATCTATTCGTATTTTGGTCAATTTTACCTCTAAAACAATTTTAGCGAACAGTTTTGTCAGGAAACTCCGATCCATTCGTATTCCCCATCCCACAAAATGAGGAACTTCATGAAGCCCTCCCTTGACACTATGACACTAGCCGTGTTGTCGCAGGGATGGAAACTGATTCTTTCGGCATTTTCCAGGTCTTCATCAATGAAGAATTTCACACGGTGTCCGTTCGGGAACAACTCCTTCGCACTGACATCCTGTCGCACCTCGGTGAATGCGGGACTTTCCGGAGTGGAGCCGGGGGCCGGAACTGCCAATCCGATGTCATGAATGAGGCCGAATGGTGTCACCGAGCCGGGATGCACTCCGAGACAGCGGACCATCCTCTCCTCCGAGGCGAAAGACAGCTTGCCCTGCCTGAGTTTATGCTCAAGTGTGTGGATATCGAGGTTTTTATGGCATTCGAAAGATATGAGATAGTGCCTGTTTCCCTTGTGATTGCGCATAAAGAGGTTCTTGCAATGCACTGCGGACAGGTTTTTCCAATATTCCAGCGCAATTTCAATGGTCGGGAGCGGCGGATGACGGTAAAGTTCGTAGTCAATGCCGTTGGCCTCGAGAAATTCCGTAACCCCGGTGATGCGCATAGTGATTTCCGGGTCATTGAGGTACTGCTCAAGACCCTCGGCATCCATAATTATATCCTTCATAATGTAATTCTATGACAATGACTTGGCGTAATGCGTGGCCTCTTTCTTCTGGCGCGGAGCCTCTTCCGGCACAACGACCTGGGCAGGCTGTTTCCGTACAAAGGCGTATATGAGGAAGCCTATTCCCAGGAGAATGAACGGAATGCTGAGAAGCTGGCCCATATTGAGTACCATATCGTTCTCGAATGCGACCTGGGGTTCCTTGATGAATTCAATCAGGAACCTTGACCCGAAGCACACGATGAAGAAAATGCCGATGAATGTACCCCTGTACACCTTCTTCAGGCCATATTTATAGAGCAGGAGGAGTCCGATTCCGAGGAGGAAATAGGTCAGGGCCTCATAGATCTGGGTCGGGTGCTTCGGTTCCGTCTCACCCCTGAGGTCGAAGATGAAGCCCCAAGGCAATGTTGTCACGTCACCGTAAATTTCGGAGTTCATTAGGTTGCCAAGCCTGATGAATGTAGCGGCAAATGCGACTGCGATGCAGAGATGGTCGAGAAGCCAGACGAAGTCGAAATGGTTCTTCTTTCCGTAATGATGAGCATACCATATCATTGCAAAGAAAAGCACAAGAGTGCCGCCGTGGCTTGCCAGGCCGCCCTTCCAAGGCATGAATATTTCGAGGAATCCCTGCCAGCTGCCGAAGTAATAGTCTGGCTGGTAGAATATGCAATGGCCGAGACGCGCCCCGACGATTGTACCTATGAGCAACGTATAGAGAAGCGAGTCCAGAAGTTCTTCCTTCACGCCCTCTCTCCTGAAAAACCACCTGAATATGAACCAACCGAGGATGAAGCCGGACACGAACAGCACCGAATACCAGCGGAGACTGATGAATCCGAGATTGATCATCACCGGATTTACATTCCAATGTACAAAAAGCAAATCAAACATTTCCTATCGTATTATTCCGCTAATATAGTGTTAATCGGGCAAATGGCAAAAAATCATTGATACAATCAGGGCTGGCCTAAAGTCCTGAAACTTAAGCCAGCCCCGCTCAATATGTGCAAATATTATTCTCCTACAGCAGCAACACCCGGGAGAACCTTGCCCTCGATAGCCTCGAGAAGGGCTCCGCCACCGGTAGAGATGTAGGAAACCTTGTCTGTGAGACCGAACTTGGTGCAGCAAGCAACTGAGTCACCGCCACCGATGAGGGAGAATGCGCCCTCTGCAGTAGCCTCGGCAATAGCCTCACCGATAGCCCTTGAGCCTGCGCAGAACTCATCACACTCGAATACGCCGGCAGGACCGTTCCAGAGAATGGTCTTGCAGCCCTTGATAGCATCTGCGAAAATCTTCTGGGCCTCTGGACCTGCATCCACGCCCTCGAATCCGGCAGGGATGGCGTTTGCAGGAGCAACCTTCACCTCTGAACCAGGTTTGAGAGACATTGTAGCGAAATCAAGGCCGTTGGTGGTAACTGCATCCGGAGCGAGATATAACTCTACACCGTTCTCCTTTGCCTTGGCTTCAACACCGAGAGCAACATCGAGCTTGTCCATCTCCACGATTGACTCGCCGATTTCTCCGCCGTGAGCCTTGGAGAATGTATATGTCATGCCGCCGCAGAGGATGAGCTTGTCGACCTTGCCGAGGAGGTTCTCGATAATTCCAATCTTGGAAGAAACCTTGGAACCGCCCATGATGGCGATAAACGGCCTCTTGATGTCGCTGAGGACATTGTTCACAGCCTTGACCTCCTTCTGCATGAGGAGTCCGAGCATACGGTCCTCCGGTGCGAAGTAGTCGGCGATGACAGCGGTGGAAGCGTGCTTGCGGTGTGCTGTACCGAATGCGTCCATTACCCAGCAGTCAGCGTAAGAGGCAAGCTTCTTGGCGAACTCCTTCTGGGATGCCTTCATTGCCTTCTTTGCCTCCTCGTATGCAGGATCTTCCTTGTCAATGCCTACAGGCTTGCCTTCCTCCTCAGGATAGAAGCGGAGGTTCTCGAGAAGAAGCACCTCGCCCGGCTTGAGGGCAGCTGCCATCTCGTCAGCCTTCTGGCAGTCCGGAGCGAACTTTACTGGCACGCCGAGCTTCTCGCTTACAGCGTCAACAATCTGGGACAGGGAAAGTTCCGGTTTAACCTTTCCTTTCGGCTTGCCCATGTGGGACATGATGATGAGAGCACCACCCTTCTCAAGAATGAGCTTGAGAGTAGGGATTGCCCCGCGGATACGTGTGTCGTCCGTAATCTTACCTTCCTGGATAGGAACGTTGAAATCGACCCTTACAATGGCCTTCTTGCCACTGAAATCGTAATTTTCAATGCGGTTCTGCATATTATAAATAAATTAAAGTTGTTTCAATCCAGCCCACAAAGTTAGGACTTTTTGCAATTATTCAAAAGAATATAAAGGATAATGTCATCCGACCCTGAGTTCAATGACCCTGTCAGGGCCTTCGGCGGCAGGAACCTCAATGTGGACTCCGTGCTTGCATGAATCGAACTTCACCTTGTCCCCGCTCGCAAAATCCACGGCAGACTTGACCTTGCAGCCCAGAGGGAGGAAAACCTCATTGACCCCAGGGTCGAGAACGTGGACGAACAGCCTGTCGCCCTTGCGGGTAGTCACGCCCCAGGACTGCCCAGGGATATCTCCGGCGGTAGTACCATAAACCGTATCCCCATATTTTGCGAACCATTCTCCAATGCCCTTGAGCCTGTCAAGAGCCGCCTTCGGAAGTCTTCCGTCAGGCTGGGGGCCGATATTGAGAAGCAGGTTGGCTCCCTTGCCGGCAGCGCCCACAATCAGTCGGACAAGTTCATCGACAGACTTGTATTCCTGGTCGGCAATCTTGTATCCCCACATTCCGTTCATTGTCTGGCAGGTCTCCAAAGGCAATGCGCTGATATCCTGCCCGGAAAGGCCAGCCTTGTTCTCGCCGGGGAGATCCCGCTCGAAAATCTGGAAATCCTCGCCCTCGAATGGGGTAATGTGATGATTGTTGGCCACGAGACAGTCCGGCTGTATGCTGTGTATCAGCCTGTACTGCTCCTCAAGCTGCCAATCAAACGGAGTCGGGTCGCTGTCGTGGTCCCAATATCCGTCGAACCAGATGCATCCCACCTTGCCGTAATTGGTGAGAAGCTCCCTGAGCTGGGCATTCATGAACTCATAATATGCCTTCCAGTCAGCCTTGGCCGGGTCCTTGCCCGTTGCAAGACCTGTACGTCCGGCAGGATAATCATCCCTGCCCCAGTCAATGTGGGAGTAGTAGAGATGAAGCCTGATGCCCTGCTTGTGGCATTCGTCAGCAAGCTCCTTCAGCACATCCCTTCCGAACGGGGTGGCATCGACGATGTTGTACGGCGACTGCCCTGTGCCGAACATTGAGAATCCGTCGTGATGCCTGGTGGTGAAGCAGATGTACTTGGCACCTGAAGCCTTGATGGCAGACACCCACTCCGCTGCATTGAAATAGGCAGGATAGAATGCGGAAGCGACCTTGGAGTACTCGTCGTGCCGGATTTCCTTGTTGAGATACCATTCTCCCTGGGCGAACATGCTGTAGATTCCCCAATGGAGGAAGATTCCGAACTTGTCTCCGGCGAATTCGGCACGGGCTTCGAGATTTTCCTTTGTAGGAACATAGCCCTGGGCATAGGACGGATTTGAGACCAAGATTGCGAGAGCGAGTCCCGCCAATGCTGATTTGAGTGTCATATCTGTATGGATTACTTGATTTTCTGCCATATATAAATCTTGTCACCGCGGCGGAGTCTTGCCGGAATCCTGCCGTCAGGACGGGTGGCATTGTCTTCGCCTGGAGCATTGGAACCGGTGCCGGAGGCATTGCAGCCTGCGGCTGTAGTGAGTTCCACCTCTCCATCCCGAGGCCCGGCATTGTCCGGGACGATTGCAACTGAGCACCGAACTCCCTTTTCGGCTCGCTCCGCCTGCTTCATGTCCACGCGCAAGTCATTGACAGTGAACTCTATCATCCCTGTCTTGCTGCCGATTGCCATACATTGGGCCCCGACTTCGAGAGGGCTTGACTCGACGGCTATTTCAGCCACGCCGATGCGGTCGAACCAATTGGTCACCTTGCCGCAATAAACCTTTTTCCGGGTGGCCTGGCTGCCATAGACCTCGCTCCATTCCCCGAGCCTCGCTCCCTGGTAATACCCATCCCAGAAGCCCCTGTTGAAGACTTCGGAGAGTTCCGCCTTGAGAGCGGCCGCAAGTTCCGGAGTATATTTTCCATCGCAAACGGCATCCGCCGCCTTCCTGTAGCATTGTGCACAACGCTTTACGTACTCTGCGGAGCGTGCCCTGCCCTCTATCTTGAATACCTTCACCCCGGCGTCAATGATTTTGTCCATGAACTCTATGGTACAGAGATCCTTGGGGGACATTATGTATTTGTTGTCAATATTGAGCTGAGTGCCGGTTTCCAGGTCGGTGACCTCATAGCCGCGGCGGCAAAGCTGGAAGCAGGCTCCCCTGTTGGCGGAGGCCCCGTATGTCTGCAGGCTGAGGTAGCATTTGCCGGAAATGGCCATGCAGAGGGCTCCGTGGGCGAACATCTCGATGCGGACAGGCTGCCCTGACGGGCCATTGATGCCTTCCCTGGATATTGTGTCATATATTTCCCTGACCTGGCCGAGATTCAGTTCGCGGGCCAGCACGACCACGTCTGCAAACTGGGAGTAGAATTTCAGGGCTTCCGCATTGGAAATGCTGAGCTGGGTGGAAATGTGGACTTCCATCCCGATCTGGCGGCAATACAGTATGGCCGCCATGTCGGAGGCGATGACAGCGTCCACGCCCGCTTTCCTGGCAGCGTCCAGTGCCCTGCGGGCCGGTTCAAGATCTTCCTGATACAGGACAATGTTCAATGTCAGATAGGTCTTGACCCCGTGCTCCCGGCAAATCCGGACGATTTCATCCAGGTCTTCCGGCTGGAAGTTGTTGGCCGAATGTGAGCGCATATTGAGGTTGCCTATTCCGAAATACACGGAGTCGGCACCACCTTCAATCGCAGCCATCAGACATTCGAAATTGCCCGCAGGGGCCATTATCTCAAGTTCCTTCTTTTTCATCTTCAAGTAATCCTCTGTCAACCGCAACGGCCTGAAAGACATTATTTCCTAGGATCTGCGTCCCACCAGTTTGTCTGCGAACCGCTTGAGCACTTCATGACGGACATTGTTCAGCCCAAGCCTGGCGACATATTCCATGCTTTCGTCCGTAAGCCGTTGGATTTCATCGGATGCCAGTTTGTCGACGCCGAGGGTTATGTAGAGTGCTTTGACCCGGGCAATCTTGTCGTGGCATTCCTCCGGGGTGGATACCGGCATTGACATAGCCTCCGACATTGCCTCAGGAGCCAGTTCGAAGGCCTTTATGGTCAGCCAGCTTTTCTTGCCATTGACAATGTCCCCGCCTATCGGCTTGCCGAATACTTTCTCGTCCCCGAATGCGTCCAGATAGTCGTCGGCGACCTGGAATGCAAGTCCGAGGGCATAGCCGTAATTGTACAGAAGGCCGGCCTCCTCATCGGAAGCCCCTCCGAGGATTGCTCCCATCTTGGCGGCACAGGCTATCAGGACGGCGGTCTTGAGGCCGATCATCTGCATATACCTGTTCATTGTGACGGTAGTCTCATTCTCGAAATCCATATCGTGCTGCTGTCCTTCGCAGACCTGGGCGGCAGTCCTGTTGAAGAGGCGGAGCACTTTTCCCAGCACTTCCTGCGGAGCCTGGGCTATGCGGCGATAACTGTCAATGCACATGACGTCGCCTGAGAGAATGGCCGTATCCTCATTCCATTTCTTCCAGACTGTAGGATTTCCCCTTCTGAGCGGCGACCTGTCCATTATGTCATCGTGGATGAGGGTGAATGTGTGGAAAACTTCCAGGCCCGCAGCAGGCTGCAGTACCTCATCCGATATTTCATCGCGGTAAAGTGAATACGTTATAAGGCACAATCGCGGGCGAAGACGCTTTCCCCCACCGGCAATCATATAACGTAGCGGGTCATAAAGTCCCGCCGGCTCCGGGGCGAACTGAATCGTCTCGAACAATGACTTCAGAATGTCATCAATCTGGGTTTCGCTTATCATAGCTGAAATATT
This sequence comes from Candidatus Cryptobacteroides sp., assembly GCA_051870395.1. Classification (GTDB taxonomy): domain Bacteria; phylum Bacteroidota; class Bacteroidia; order Bacteroidales; family UBA932; genus Cryptobacteroides. The sequence continues at coordinate 259,060 of JBJEBV010000048.1, forward strand.
TTTACAAAAATAGCAAAAAATTTTGCATTTTAAGAAAAGGTGAGTATCTTTGCAATCCAATTCGGGGTGTGGCGCAGTTGGCTAGCGCATCTGGTTTGGGACCAGAGGGTCCTGTGTTCGAGTCACAGTACCCCGACGTTTGAGGACAACGTTCGTTGTCCTCTTTTTTTGGTATAATTGACATTTCGGGTTGGCAACTGCCCGAACTACCATCCCGACCAAGCGAAGCGCGTGGAGAGATCTTTTAGCGGAGGGTTCAATGCCACAGAGCGAATCTTCAGTGCAGGGGCCCCGAATCATGGAAGATCCCGCTGGCCATGTACTTTTACAATCTGCACAATGTCATCATCCCACAGTGCGGAGATTCAATCGGCGGCAGCACAGAGCGTAGTTTCTGCAGGTAGGATTGATAGTGGATTCTTCAAAAAAAATTAAAATTCATCCAAACCACCAAAAATTTCGCTAAATAAACGCACGGGAGAGATACCAAATCCCACAATTTTTATTATCTTGGCAGAAATTGGACGCTTCGACAAAACTGAGGAGGAATGCCTCACCACGAGGGACAGGCTTTTCTATTGGTTCAGGCACGCCAATGAGTTCAAGGAGAAGCCGGCCTGGCTGGATGACCCTGAATCGGAGGCTCTCCTGAATGCGACCGAGATTGCGGCGTTCACTCCGGAAAAGAAAGAAATCTATAACCAGGATATGAAGAACGAACAGGATATCGAATACGGAGAAGAGCATCTGCTACAATGAAGGGCGAGAGGAAGGATTGGCGGAAGGGCTTGCCAAGATAGCTACGAACCTTAAGGCGATGGGCATGTCTTTTGAGCTTATCCTCCAAGCCACCGGTCTCACCGAAGACGAACTTAGAAGAATCCTGTCGTAACATAGTTCAGCATAAGTAATCTGAAGCAAGTTATTTTTTGAAGATTACTAAAAGCCCAGCGAGTATGACCCGGCAACGAATCCGGGACAGAAAAATTTTTCCGTATTTTTCCGTATATTTGCGGGTTGTCAAGAAATATACATACGAACTATGATAGTAATGAAATTCGGCGGGACATCTGTGGCAGACTGTGCAGCCATCTCCCGCACCATTGAAATCGTCAGGGGAAAACTGACACAAAGACCTGTTGTTGTCGTTTCGGCATTGTCCAAGGTCACCGACCTGCTTTACAAGATTGCCGACAAGGCCAGGGAGAAGGATAGCAAAGAGGCTGGCGAACTCCTCAAACAGCTTCGGGAGCGTCATCTTAAACTCGCCGCCGAACTCATTCCGGACAATGCGGAAATCCTTGCGGATGCATGCTCAAGAGTCAATACGCTCTGCGACAATCTCGTGTATTTCGTCAATGCGGTATGCGCACTCGGGGAACTTTCCGACAGAAGCAAGGCCGTCATCATCGGCAACGGAGAATATCTCTCTTCCAATATCATCTGCTGCGCAATGAATGCCAGGGGCATCAGGACCCGCCTGATGGACTCCAGGAAGATGATTATCACGGACAACAATTTCCTCAAGGGCGAGCCCCAGACCGATGACATCATCAATTGCGTCAGCCGTGAGGTCAAGGAGGCCTACACCGAGGATATGGATGCCGTCATCACACAGGGCTTCGTTTCCGCCACTGCAGAAGGTGAACCTACAGTGCTTGGCCGCGGAGGCTCAGACTACACCGCATCACTCATCGGAATGTCCGTGGATGCGGAGGTGATTGAAATCTGGACCGACGTGGACGGTGTGAAGACAGCCGACCCGCACAAAGTGGAGAATACTGTCAGCCTCGACAAGATATCGTTCGAGGAAGCTGCGGAGATGGCCCATTTCGGAGCCAAGGTACTTCATCCGATGACCATTGAGCCGGCCGTAAAGAAGAACATTCCGATTTACGTCCTGAACTCCATGAACCCTTCCGGGAAAGGTACCGCAATCCTCCAGAACGGCTTCATCGAGGACGGCGTAAAGTCAGTTTCCAGCAAGAGCAACATATTGGTAATCAATATCTTCTCCACCAAGATGATCAATGTCGCTGGCTTCCTCATGCACGTGTTCGAGATTTTCAGCAGGAACAATGTTTCCGTCGACCTCATCAGTACGTCCGAGGCCACCATCTCCGTAACCGTGGATGCAGGCTCCCAGAACATTGACAAGGTCGTGGATGAACTCTCCACATTCGCCGAGGTCGTTGTGGACAGCAACAAGGCCCAGGTCAGCGTCATCGGAAAGAATCTGGACAATGTGAACGGCATCCTCGAGAAGACGTTCGCTCCGCTGAAGGACTACAAGATCTATATGATTTCACAGGGCGCATCATACGTCAATATCAGTTTCGTAGTGGACAGGGAGGCGCTTGACGCTGTGGTATCATTGATTCACAAGAACATTTTCGGTTAGGGAAGAAGGATGAAACGGGCTTCAATAATAAGGACATCCATATCCCTCATACCTTTTGTCATTCTGATAATACTGCTCACCCTGAATATCAGCATTTTCGGGAGTGACGCAATCCTTGGAGCCAGCCAGGTAGCCCTGCTGTTCTCGGCGGGCGTCTGCGTGTGGCTGGCGATGTGGCTGTTCAAGAAACCGTGGAAGGACTTCGAGGCCGCCATCAGGAGCAATATCGGTGACGTCACCACCGCCATTGTCATTCTCTTCCTCATCGGAGGCATCTCGGGAACATGGACAATGAGCGGGACTGTGCCGTCATTGATATACTACGGCGTGAGAATCATTTCGCCGAAGATTTTCCTTGTCACGGCCTGTCTCATCTGCGCTCTCGTATCCGTGATGATAGGCAGTTCGTGGACCACAATCGCCACCATCGGCGTGGCATTGCTCGGTATCGGCAAGGCATTGGGATTCAGCGAGGGAATGATAGCCGGAGCCATCATCTCCGGGGCCTATTTCGGAGACAAGATTTCCCCTCTATCGGACACTACCGTGATGGCATCCTCCATTGCAGGTACTCCCCTTTTCCAGCATATCAAGTACCTGATGTTCACCACAGTGCCATCATTCTTGATAACATTGGTCATATTCCTGGTGCTGGGATTCATGCATACTGGTGGCGCGCCTGCACAGATATCAGTCTATACGGAGACATTGGCCTCGAAGTTCAATATTTCGCTTTGGACATTGGCGGTACCGATATTGACGGGGATAATGATAGCCCGGAAAATGCCGGCCTTGACCGTGCTGGGACTGTCCATTCTCATTGCCACAACCTGCGCATTGATACTCCAGCCTCACATCATCAGCGAAATCGGGGAAAACACTCTCAATACCCTCGGAGTGAGCGGACAGGGCAATGCCGGAGTAATGTTCACAGGTGTAGTCAAGACCATATATGACTCAGTATCAGTCAATACCGGAGTCCCGGAGGTGGACACTCTGGTTTCGTCAAGGGGAATGGTCGGAATGCTGAATACCGTTTACCTCATCATCTGCGCAATGTGTTTCGGAGGCTGCATGAAGGCCAGCGGAATGCTTCACCACCTGGCTTCCATCCTCCTGCCGATGACAAAGAGCAGGGTCGGCCTGGTCGGCTCGACTGTCACGACAGGCGTGGCATTGAATGGCCTGATTTCAGACCAGTACCTGTCTATTATCCTGACCTCGGAAATCTACAAGGACATCTATGCGAAGCGGGGTTATGAGAGCAGGCTGCTCAGCCGTGCGGTGGAGGATTCTTCGACCGTGACTTCGCCACTCTTCCCTTGGAGCAGCTGCGGAATGACCCAGGCGACTATCCTGAGCGTATCCACCATCACTTATCTCCCGTTCTGCTTCTTCAATATCATCAGTCCGCTGATGAGCATTTTCATCGCAATGACGGGGTATAAGATTTTCAGGAAAGAATAGATTCAAGCCCCCTGTGCCAGAAGCGGGAGGTGATGTCGTCCACGGTGCGGGTGCCGTCGGGATTGTGAGTGACGTGATAGAGGCGCTGGTTGGTAGTGGTCTTGTTCAGCGGGCCGCAGGACGGGCGGAAAGGGCCTATTTTCACATAGTCGAACAGGTCCCAGACATCCTCCTCCACACTCTCACGGCCGGAATAAATGCCCAGGGCCAATGACGGATAAGCCCGGCGGACATAGGCTGCTACGGACATCAGGGACTCGTGATCATTGCCCTCACCCAGGAAAAGGAAACAGTTTATGCCGAAATTGTCGGCTATGAGGGAGTCAATGGCTTCCGGCGTAAGCTCCACACCCACGTTGCGTCTCAGGAAAGGAGAATGACAGCCTTCGCAGAGGCCGGTACAGTTAGATATATCAATGGCCAATGTGAGCCTGTCGGGAATTTCCTCAAGGACCACATTGGTCATTTCAGGTACGTATTTAATCATAATGTACGCTAACGAGGTAAGCTATTCTGCCACGTAGAACCTGTGTGCCGCCTCCTCCTGACGCATCTCGGAGAATGAGGAAACGCGCTTCAGGTATCCAATCACCCTGGTCAGGTAGTCCAGATTCTTGCTGCCGCATTTCGGACATTCGTGGAGGGTATCCTTGCTGATGTAGCCGCACTCGTTGCAGACAGTATTACGGCAGTTGAATGTGAAATAATTGGTTCCGTAATGGGCCGCAACCTTGAGAAGCTGACGGTACTGGTCCTTGGTGAGGTGCTCGGCAATGTTCATGTGAAGGGCAGAGCCGCCATCGAGATACTTCACATAGTCCTCTCCGTGCATCTTGAACTTGTCAATCATTGAAAGTGACTCATCCTCAGGATTGTAGAAGTAGGAGCTGTACATATTGTGCTTAGGCGACACGAAGAAGCCGTCCTTTGCATCCCACTTGTAGTTCTTTCCGGAGAGGTTCTCGCCAGGAACGAACTCGGTATTGAACATCGCATCCTTGGTCCTGTCCTTGCGGTTGGCGACATTGATGGTCTCGAGAATCGTGTTCACGAACTCCTTGTACTCGTCATTAGGGGAAATGGTGAGGCCCAGGAACTCGGCAGCGTCTGTAAGACCGTTAACACCGACGGTGAGGTACTGCTTGCGCATATCAATGAAGCCGGCCTTGTAAACGTCGAGCATATCTGCAGCAAGGAAGTCCTTGATAATCTCGTTGAAGGCATTCTGGTACTTGTGCACCTTCTGGGTCATCTCGCTGATTTCCTCGTCAATGGCCTTGTAGAGCTCAGCCTTGTCATATTTGAGGTCTGACGGAACCGGCTGTCCTGCAGGGAGTTCCACATTGAGAGCCTCCTTGAAGTACTTCCTGGCGGCAATCTGGATGATACGGTTCAGGTTTATTGTCATCACCGACTTGGAACCGGTAGCCACTGACGCAGTACCCATTGAGTACTGGTGGGTGGTGTGGTTGTGGTCGGCATCCGTAGTATCGAGGTCTGTCAGGGAGTTGCGCAGACGGCAGCAGCTTGAAAGGCTGTCCGGGCTGTTGGAAAGGTAGCAGAAGAAGCTGTGTCCCTTGGCCCACATCTCTGCGGTGAAGTCCGCATACTCCTTGTCGGCGAAATCGTCCCCGCCGTCGGTGAGAAGTGCCATTGTCTCCACAGGGAAGGTGAGGATGTAGTTGTTTCTCTCGTTATTGAACCAGTTCATGAAATGCTTCTGGAGCCATGAGAGGGTCTCCCACTTAGGCTTGGAGCCGTCCGGGAAGGTAAATTCGCCGAAGACACCCCTGAAGTAAGGCTCGTCGAAGTAGCCGATGTTCCAGAATACGGTCTGGTATCCCCTGTTGCCGGCAGGCATGTTCATGGAGTGAACCACCTGCTGGAAATAATTGTCAATGACCTTGACGAGAGTACGCTTCTTGAGATTGTTCTCCACCACCTCGTCGAGACGGTCAAGATAGTTGTCTCCGTAGTCCTTCCTGATGAAATAGTCGAAGTACATCAGGAACTCAGGTGTAGCCACGGCACCCATGAACTGGGATGATACGGAATACACAAGGTTGATGAACTCACCGCAGAAAGACTTGAGGTCGGTAGGCGCAATGGACACGCCGCCAAGCTCCCTGAGGCCACTCTCAAGGAACGGATACATGGTGATGGCAACACAGTAAGGATAACCAGGAGTACCGCTCTCATCGTGCTTGTAGAGAACGTGGCTCTCAAGATCCTCAATATACTGGTCAGCAAGCTTCCTTCCGTACATCGCCTTTATTTTGTCCTTCATGATGTAGCGGTTCTGCTTGATATTGTTCTCCTTGTAGAGTTCCTGGCCGAGTGTCACGATATTCTTGCGGGTGACATTGGCATTGGCGTCGAACTTGGAGCCTGTTGCGGCGTTCGATGCCTTGATATAGTCACGGATGAAGTCCCTCTTTTTGCGGAGGTCCAGGCCCTGGTCGAATTTCTCGATATATGCGAGGGCTACCTTCTTGTTTATGGACATCAGGGACTCCACGACCTGACGCCTGATTTCGCGGCTGGAAATCTTGTCATATATATAGAGGTTGTCCACTACGGAAACAACAACCTCCTCCGGGCATTTCTCGCCGGCGGTCTTGTATGCTTCGCGGATACCACGCATCAGTTTATCCTTGTCAAACTCTTCTATAGAGCCATTAGTCTTCCTTACGTCCATTGTGTGAAGATGTTATATTGATTATCGTTTATAATTCGTAAAAATTCGGTAAGAATTGCGGTTTGCAGATACTTGTTGCAAATGTAGAAACTTTGCCTCCCATATCAAAAGAAAACAGGAATTAAAGTTATCAACATAGTTTTTGACAAATGGCGCTCTACCGCCGTAGAACGCCATCTGCCAAAATGTCAAAAACGCTTAGTATTTGATTATCAATACTATACGAGAATATATCTAAGGATAAAAAGTACTGCCAAAATCCACATCATCACGGAAATCTTCTTGAACTTGCCCGAGATGGCGTTCAGAAGCACGAAGGATATCATTCCAAGCATGATTCCGTCGGAAATGCTGTATGCGAGAGGCATCAGGAGCATTGTCACAAAGGCAGGAATCGACTCCGAATAGTCGCTCCAGTCAATGTCCTTCACAGGTGTCATCATCATAACTCCGACAATGAAGAGGACAGGACCGGTAGCGGCTCCAGGGATGGCAAGGAAAAGCGGCGAGAAGAACAGGGCCACGGCGAAGCAAAGGGCGATTACGAACGATGTAAGTCCGGTGCGTCCGCCTTCGGATACGCCGGATGCGCTCTCGATGTATGTGGTCGTGGTGCTGGTTCCGAACATTGCACCTGCGACGGTTGCCACTGAATCGGCCATCAGCACCCTGTTGATTCCGTCCACATTGCCTTTTTCATCCACCATGCCTGACTTCACGGATACGCCCACTACGGTGCCGATGGTATCGAACATGTCTATGAAAAGAAATGTGAATACCACGACCAGCATATCCCAGCTGAGGATTTTGCCCCACTCGAACTGGCAGAAAATCTCGGAAATTGAAGGAGGTGCGGATACAATGCCGCCGTAATGGGTCACTCCCATCGGGATACCAATCAATGTGGTAATGATGATTCCCAGAAGCATTCCGCCCCTGACCTTGGTAATGACGAGGACTGAGGTGATTACAAGGCCCACGAGAGCCAGGATTACAGCCTTGTTGCCTAGATTTCCGAGGGTCACTGAGGTAGCCTCGCTGCTGACGATTATGCCTGCGGACTTGAGGCCGATGAAGGCAATGTAAAGGCCGATGCCGGCTCCGATTGCACGCTTGAGGTTCATCGGGATCGCATCCACGATGAGGCGGCGCACATTAGTGACAGTCAGGAGAATGAACAGGATACCCTCAATGAAAATAGCCGTGAGGGCCATCTTCCAGGAGAATCCCATTCCGAGACATACGGTATATACGAAGAATGCGTTGAGACCCATTCCTGGTGCAAGACCGAAAGGTTTCTTCGCATAGAGTGCCATAACCATGGTCCCGACAATGGCGGCGAGGGCCGTGGCCGTGAAAACTGCGGCTGTAGGCATTCCCTGTGAGGCCAGGGCACTGAATATACCAGGATTGACGGCCAGGATGTAGGCCATAGTAAGGAATGTGGTCAGTCCTGCCAGAATCTCTGTGCGGACGCTGTGCTTCGATGCGTCGAAGCCGAATGCTTTTGCAAGAAAAGGTGCCATAGTTTCTGATTCCAATTATTATAGACCGTTAGAAAACCCACTTGGCACCGAGGCAAGGACGGCACCAGAAGCCTTTTCCTGTACCGAAATCATAGGAAAGCTCGATTTCGCCTCCGACATTGAGATTGTCCACGCCGAAATGTCTTCCGACATTGTACCAGAGCTGCGGTTCGGTGAGGAATACTATCTGTGAAGTTTCGGCCTTGGTCCAGTCACGTTCTCCCTTTACGGAAGGGCAAACGGTATGCTGCTCCCACCAGAAATCGGCGAATCCGCTGAATCTCAAGCCTTTGAGACCGAAGATGTCCTGGAGTCCCCAAACTGCTGTGAACTGCAGAGGCACCTTGCTGTGAGGCCTGTCACCTTCGAGCGGCTTGTCGTATCTGATGTATTTGTAAAGGGCCTTGAGATTCAATGTATTCTTGTAATTCTTGCTGTGGATGAACCAGTCGAGGCCGAAAAGTCCCGCATGATTGATACCATATCCCTTGTAAACTCCGCCGTTATATTCAACATGAAGGCTGAGAGGTGCGAGCTTTGTGTTCTGCCAGAAGTTCAGGCAGCGTGCAATCTCGAAATAAGTTCCCCTCGGGGAGACATTCTCATTGTTCACCTTCTCGCCGTAGTCATAGTCAATGAAGAAGAAGGTATTGCCCCATTTGTCGCCATAGAATCCCTCAAGGGTGGTGGTGGCATGCTTGCGGTCTTTGCCGAAGTCGTAGAAAACCTGGATGTTAGTCTGCGCTTTCGCCTGGAAAACAAAAGCGGTGGCCGCCACGAAAGCAGCCAGAATTGCTTTTTTGAACATAATGTATAAGGTTTATAGGTTGAGTATGCTGGTTACATCAACGTCTTCAGGCAAAGCCTTTCTTCCGTCAAGTCCGTTCAGTTCAATGATAAAGTTGGCATAGACAGTCTTGGGGCTGAAACGGCCAACAAGTTTCAGTGCGGCTGCGGCAGACCCTCCGGTCGCCAGCAGGTCATCGTGAAGGAGGACGACATCCTCGCTTGAGAGCGCATCCTGATGTATCGTCAGAGTGTCGGGACCATACTCCTTCATATAGGTCTCCGAATAGGTTTCAGCAGGCAGTTTTCCAGGTTTGCGTACAGGGACGAAGCCGGCTCCGAGCCTGTAGGCCAGGGCTGAGCCCAGCATATAACCCCGGGCTTCAAGGGAAACCACCTTGGTAATCCCCTTGTCCTTGTACATCTCATAAATGGTGTCCACGGTGAACCGGAAGGCTTCCGGGTCCTTGAACAAAGTGGTAAGGTCCCAGAACAGGATTCCTTTCTTCGGAAAGTCCGGAACTGTCCTGAGACCTTTTTTCAGTAATTCGAGATTCATCGGCTAGAATGTGAATTTGACCATCATCTGCACTCTGTGGTTCTCGACATTGTGTCGTCCTTCTGTCGAAAGTCCGTGCACATTGAAAACCCCGTTGCCGAAACGTGCGGCGGTATAGTTGTACTCAAGGCCGAGTGTGAATTTTCCGGCATTGTAAGCCACGGACGGAATCACGCGCCACATTCCTGCGAATGTCTTGTCAGTATTTCCACTGAAATAGAAATCTGCCTTGTCCACCACTCCGCCTGTGTTCACAAGTTCATCGACAGTACCGAGATTCTTGATATATCCACCCATGAGCATAACCTGCCACTTCTTGCCGTAACTCATTGAAGCCCAGGTAGAAGAGGTCTTGAATGGAGTGTATTCGTAATGTCCATCGCTGCATTTCTCGGAAATACCGTAACCGCTCATAAGGTTCATGTGCTCACCGCCCTGGCTGAAGATAGTCTTGGCCTTTACCTCGAAGAGCCTGCTCTTGTACTGGAGATAGAGATATGGGGACAAGGTGGTAATCCTGTCGGAAACCTTTACGACCACATCTTCGGGATCCGCATCATTCCTTTCAAAAGTTGCAGTTCCCAATCGTCTCGGCTTGATGCTCAGGAGGTTGGTTCCTATGCGGGCGAGGAAGCCGTTGTTGCTCTTGAGTGTGAGTCCGAGATACATCTCAGGGATGCAGGAATATTTGATATATTCTGCTGAAGCTCCGGCAGGGCCCTGTGACATGTACTGCATCTGCCAGATGGCGGCAGCGCTGAGGGTCACATTCTTTCCGAAATTGGCGTCGGCGAGCACCTGAGGGGTACGGCTGAACGCATTGAAAGGAGCACCGGTCTCAAGGCTGAACACGTGAGGCTGGTCAGCGGCCATAGGATGCCAGGCCTGGCCGATTTTCATTGTCACGGCAATCGGAGTTCCTTTCCTGGTCTTCATGTCATCCCAACCGATAGTCACGTATGCCTGACGCAGACGAAGCTGCGCTGTACCGTTGATCTTGGTCGAAGTTGTGGTGCTGGTAAGACCAGAATAAAAGTCAGTCTCAATCTTCGCTCCAAACTTGGTGCGGCCGAACTGATAGCCTGTCACATCCACTCCCAAACGGCTGGTGAGCGAGAGGAAACGGAAAGAAGCCTGCGCATTAAGGTCCTCACCGTTGGCATTGTAATTATTATCAAGCGGAGTGTAGTAGAACAGGTCTCCTGTACCAGCCTTGCTTTCCCTTGTATCGAAAGCGAAATAGTTCCTTATGAAACCGTAAAACTTGATATTGGACGGTAACTCAATTTTCTGTTTCTTTTCCTTTGCCGCAGGCTCAGCTGACATATTGACGGCAGGAATGGCCATCATCGCAGCAAGCGACAACATCACTGTTAACTTTTTCATTGTCTTATATGTTAAATTCCTATGAATATAAGGATTGCGTAACTCAGCACGAAGCCGATTACACCGATGATGAGACCCACCTTGGTCATATCCTTGACCCGAATCAGGCCGGTGGAGTAGGCAATGGCGTTAGGCGGCGTACTGATAGGGAACAGCATTGCGAATGATGTGGAGAGGGCCACGCCAATGATGAGTGCGCGGGCTCCGCCGACCGGGTCGAGAAGTTCTCCCATTCCCACTCCCACTGCACAGAGAATAGGCACGAGAAGGTTGGCAGCTGCGGAGTTCGCAATGAAGTTCGAAAGCAGGTATGCGATGAATCCCGAGAGGAGAAGCACTACGATCGGTGAGAATGAAGCGAACGGAATGGACTCCACAAGGTTCTCGGCGAGGCCTGTCTTGTTCAATGCGATACCGAGGGCGAATCCGCCGGCAACCATCCAGAGCACGCTCCAGTCGATATCGCGGAGATCCTCCTTGGTGATGACACCGGTAGCGCAGAATACTCCGACAGGAATCATTGCGACTACATTGGCATTGATGCCGGTCACCTTGTCAAGCACCCAGAGAAGGATGGTCACCGCGAATGTGGCCCATACGATATATGTCTTGATATCAGGCTTCTTGGTGTTCTCTATCTTGAGCTCAATCTTGTCAGTTGTGAACGGAAATACCTTCAAAAGCACAACCCAGGCGATGAGGAGGATGACAATCACGAAAGGAACCATCACCATCATCCACTCGCCGAAGCCCACACCCTGGTGCATTGTCTCATTGAGATAACCGAGGGCAATGGCGTTAGGAGGGGTTCCGATAGGGGTTCCGATACCTCCGACATTGGCTGCAATCGGGATGGCGAGAGCGAGTCCGGCCATACCTTTTTCCTCCTTCGGCAATGTCCTTAGCACAGGAGCAAGGAAGGTGAGCATCATTGCGGCCGTGGCCGTATTGCTCATGAACATTGAGAAGAGGGCAATCACGCAGAGGAATCCCAGGAGGACGTATTTCGGCTTGGTTCCGAAAGGCTTCAGGAGAACCTTGGCCAGCTGGACATCCAAACCTACCTTCGTAGCGGCAATCGCAAGGATGAAACCTCCGAGGAAGAGCATGATGGTAGGATCGGCGAAAGCGGCGAGGATGGCCTTGTAACTAACCAGAGTCCCGAGATTTGCGGTATCAGAACGCATAAACAGAGGGCTGCTGTCCGATATTGTGAAAAGGAGAAGCACAATAATCGACACGGAAGTAGCCCACGCAGGCAATATTTCGAACATCCACATCAATGCGGCGAGAGCGAAAATTGCCACTGTTCTCTGCTCAATTATAGAAAGAATCGGCGTGCCGTTCTCAGCGACTCCGAAGAAGGAGCGTGGCACAAACCAGAAGAAAAGAAAGACTGCAATAGTGAAAAGCAGCATTACCAGCTTCTTGACCGGAAGGCCGAGCGCAGGTTTTACGGTTTCAGTTGCCATTACGAAATAATGAAATATTATTGTTAACTGTTATTGTTTCGTTTCAACAAAATACAAATGTATGAAATAAATACTACAATCCAAACCTATGACCGAAAAAGAAATGAAAAGGGGCATTTATGTCAAAATCCGGTCCGATACAAAAAGAGGATGACCATTCCGTCACCCTCCTTGTACTGTAAATTATTGTTGGAACTATATTACACCCTGTGCGAGCATGGCCTCGGCCACCTTCATGAAGCCGGCAATATTGGCGCCCTTCACGTAGTTTATGTAGCCGTCAGGCTGGGTGCCGTACTTCACGCAAGCGGCGTGGATGGAATCCATGATGCCGTGGAGTTTTTCGTCCACTTCCTTGGCTGTCCAGCTGATGTGCATTGCGTTCTGGGTCATCTCAAGACCTGATGTGGCAACTCCGCCGGCGTTCACGGCCTTGCCCGGGGCGAACATTATGCCCGCCTTCTGGAATGCCTCGATTGCGCCAGGCTGGCAACCCATGTTGGAGACCTCAAGGCAGCACCAGGTACCGTTGTTGATAAGCTCCTGGGCATCCTCTGCAGCCATCTCGTTCTGGAATGCGCAGGTCATGGCTATGTCGCACTTCACTGACCATGCCTTCTTTCCAGGGATGAACTGGGCATCCGGGAACTTCTCTGCGAACGGAGCCACAACGTCATTGTTGGAAGCCCTGAGTTCGAGCATGTAGTCGAGTTTCTCCCGGGTCATTCCGTTAGGGTTGTAGATGCATCCGTCAGGACCGGAGATGGCAACTACCTTTGCACCGAGTTCTGTAGCCTTTACGCAAACGCCCCAGGAAACATTGCCGAAGCCTGAAACAGCGATGGTCTTGCCCTTGATATCAAGATTTGCGTCGTGGTGGTGGAGCATGTGCTCGAGGAAGTAAACTGCGCCGAAGCCGGTAGCCTCAGGACGGATGAGTGAGCCTCCGAAAGGAATGCCTTTTCCGGTAAGCACGCCATTGTGCTCGCGGGTGAGTTTCTTGTACATTCCCTCGAGGAAGCCGATTTCACGGCCGCCTACGCCTATGTCACCTGCAGGAACGTCCATGTCAGGACCGATGTTTCTCCAGAGCTCAAGCATGAATGCCTGGCAGAAACGCATGATCTCGGCATCTGACTTGCCCTTCGGGTTGAAGTCTGAACCGCCCTTTCCGCCGCCCATAGGCAATGTCGTAAGCGCATTCTTGAATGTCTGCTCGAAACCGAGGAATTTGAGGATGGACAGGTTCACCGAAGGGTGGAAGCGGAGACCGCCCTTGTATGGACCGATAGCATTGTTGAACTGGACTCTGTAACCGGTGTTGGTCTGGATCTCGCCGTTGTCATCTACCCAGGTGACACGGAATGTAAGAATCCTGTCCGGCTCCACAAGCCTCTCAATAATCTTGGCGTCTTCAAACTCCGGATGCTGGTTGTAAACATCCTCAATAGACTCAAGCACTTCACGTACGGCCTGGAGATACTCCTTCTCGGCAGCGTACTTGGCCTGAAGTTTGGCCATGATTTCTTCTGTTCTCATTTCTTTGATTATCAGTTTAATGTTGATGGTTTATTCGTCTCAATATCCGGCAGGGCTACTTGACTTCCCAGGTCGAACCGCAATGCAGGAGTTCATCCACGGAACTAACCCTGGACCTGGCCCTCACATCCTCCACCTGGCGGCTGACCTCCGCATCATAGTTCGGAGCCTCCACGTCCCTGATTACTCCCAGGGCCACAGGAAAATCCGGATATTTCATCTCAGCGAGCATTGTCTGGAGGCCAAGATTGTCCTCGGAAGGATTATGCACGAGAATGTCATCCTCGGTATAGCCGTCCTGGCCGATGGTAACGACCTTGAGTTTCATGTTCTCAAGCACGATGCCCTTGTCCCTGTTCTTGCCGAAAATCATCTTCTCCCCCTTCTTGAGGAAAAGGACTCTGTCCGCCTTGTTTTCCCTGTCGGAGATTTCAGCGTGCGAGCCGTTGTTGAAGATGACGCAGTTCACCAGGAATTCCATCACAGATGTGCCGTGATGCCTGGAAGCCTCCAGCATAACTTCCTGGCTGAGCGCAAGTTCCGTATCCATACTGCGGGCAAAGAAGGTTCCCTTTGCACCAAGCACGAGGCTGCCCGGATTGAACGGAGCCTCGACTGTGCCGTAAGGTGAGGTCTTGGTGATGGCTCCAAGTTTGGATGTCGGGGAATACTGGCCCTTCGTCATACCGTAAATCTGGTTGTTGAAGAGCATTATGTTGATATCGACATTTCTCCTTATGGCGTGGATGAAATGGTTTCCTCCGATGGCAAGGGCATCTCCGTCACCGCTGGCCTGCCATACGCAGAGTTCAGGGTTGGCGACCTTGATTCCGGTGGCAATGGCCGTGGCGCGGCCGTGAATACTGTGGAATCCGTAAGTATTCATGTAGTAAGGAAGGCGTGAGGAACACCCGATTCCGGATACCACAACGACCTTCTCCTTGCCTATTCCCTTCTCTTCACATACTGTAGGAAGCACTTTCTGGAGGGATGCGAGAACGGAATAATCCCCGCAGCCCGGGCACCATCTGACTTCCTGGTCACTCTTGAAATCCTTGAATGTATATTTTTCCATCATGTCAAGCATTTTCATTGATACAATCCACAATATCCTTCACGAGGAAGGTCTGGCCCTGAATCCTGTTGCACTGGATATATTCGTGTCCCGGCTGCATTGAGCGGAGATAGGAGGCGAACTGGCCGGAATTGAGCTCGCAGACAATGATCCTGCGAAATCCGGAGAAGACTTCGGCCGTATTCTCCGGAAGCGGGCAGATATAGTCGAAATGAGCGAAACTTACTTTCCTGCCCTCATTCCTGAGTTCCTCGTATGCGCTGAGGATGTGGCCGTAAGTACCACCCCATCCGACAATGAGAATATCGCCGGACTGCTCTCCCTCAACCTTGAGGCCAGGTATCATTGAAGCCACGGCGGCGACCTTCGCAGCCCTTTCCCTTACCATCGTCTCGTGGTTGCCAGGAGCATTGGAAAGTACTCCTGCGTGATTTTTCTCCAGTCCGCCGACACGGTGTTCGAAGCCCGGCATACCCGGAACCGCCCATTTCCTGGACAATGTCCCGGAGTCACGCTCGAACGGCTTGTATGCGTCACAATCGGACGGGATATAGTTAGGATGAATCTCAGGATAATCCGACATTGACGGGATTCTCCAAGGCTCGGAGCCGTTGCCGAGGAAACCCTCGGAAAGCAGAAGCACCGGGACCATCCTCTCCAAGGCAATCCTGGCGGCCATGAAGGCCATGTCGAAGCAATGCGCAGGAGAATGCGAGGCTATCACGACCATAGGGCTTTCCCCGTTTCTTCCGTAGAGAGCCTCATTGAGATCGGCCTGCTCGGTCTTGGTAGGCATTCCAGTGCAAGGGCCCGCCCTCTGGACGTCAATGACGACGAGCGGAAGTTCTGTCATCACGGCAAGCCCGAGAGCCTCGGACTTCAGTGAAAGACCAGGTCCTGAGGTAGTGGTCACTGCCAGGTTTCCGGCAAAGGCGGCACCTATGGCGCAACATATTCCCGCAATCTCGTCCTCTGTCTGCATTGTCTTGACATTCAAGTTCTTATGGATTGCAAGTTCCTCCAGGATAGAGGTAGCAGGGGTAATCGGATAGGAGCCGCAGAACAGTGGCAGGCCGGCCTTTCCCGCAGCGGCGATGAGTCCCCATGCAGCAGCCTGGTTGCCTGTAATGTTCCTGTAGGTTCCCGGCTCAAGCCGTGCCGGGGCAATGCGGTATGTATCCGCTACGGCCTGAATGTTGGCAGCATAGTTGTACCCGTCAAAGACAACCTTGCGGTTCGGCGCAATCATCCCAGGATGCTTCTTGCTGAATTTCTTCTCAATGTAATCGTAGATGTACTCCAGCGGACGGCTGTAGATAAAGCAGGCCATTCCGAGCGTGAACATATTCTTGCACTTGTGCAGGGCAACATTGTCCAGTCCGCTGTCCTTGAGGCTTTCCTCGGTAAGTTTGGTTATCGGGGCGCAGATGATGTTCCTGTCCTCAATGTGAAGTTCTTCGAACGGATCCGCCGTGAAGCCGGCCTTCTTCATTCCCGTTTCATCGAAAGCGTCCACATTGACAAGAACAGTGGCATTGCGCTTGAGCCATTTGGCATTGGCCTTCAATGCAGCCGGGTTCATCGCAACAAGCATATCGCAGAAGTCGCCGGGCGTGTTCACTTTGTGGCTTCCGATATGGACCTGGAACCCGGATACACCGGCCACTGTTCCTTTCGGCGCCCTGATCTCCGCAGGATAATCAGGGAATGTTGCCAATCCGTTACCATACACAGCTGACATATTGGCGAACAATGTTCCCGTCAGCTGCATTCCGTCGCCGGAATCTCCGGCAAACCTAATCACTACATCGCTGGTATCGATGACTTTATGTTCCATCCCTTAAAAATTGAAGGAGTTATTTTGAAATTGGTGGCAAATCTAATATAAAAAACGTTAAAACCCTAATGATTTTTAAAGAAAAATAAATCGGCGTGACTTTTTACGGTCCCGCCGATTTGTATATTTATACGTAAATGATACTGTTATTCAGCCATTTGTGCCTTTGCCTGGAGTTCCTGCTGGAGAGTCTCGAGAGTCCTGCCGTCAGGAATATTGAGGGCCTTTCTTGCAGCCGGGGTGAGATCAGTGCTCTGGGCCTTGTCAATGTAGAGGAGAGAAGACTCCTCGAAAACATAGATATAGCCGCCTTCCTTGGCGAGATTATTGACTGCGTCGATAGCCTTCTGCTGAATCGGAGCCATGAGCTGGGCCTGCTGCTGCTGGAGTTCCTGCTGGATAGACTGGTCGAACTCCTGGATCCTGTTGGAGATGTCAGTGAGCTCTTTCTGCTTGCTCTCCTTGATGGCGGCAGTCCAGGTAGCCTGGTTCTGCTGGAACTTCTGGGCCTTGGCCTGATACTCCTCAATCATTGTCTGATAAGTCTCCTGAGCCTCTTTCTGGGATGCCTCCATCTGGGATCTTGCGGCATCAGCCTCAGGCATAAGCATCACGAGCTCATTGAAATTGACGTGAGCGAACTTGAGGTTCTGTGCTGAAGCGGAAAGTGCGAGGACCGCAGCAGCCATAATCAAAATAATCTTTTTCATATCTTCTTAGTTTTAATTTATCAATATTGAACCCATCCTTTAGAATTGCTGTCCGATAAGGAAGTGGAACTGGCCCTTTCCGTTCTGCTTGTCATCGAATCCGTAACCCCAGTCGATACCGAGAAGACCGATAACAGGGAGATATACCCTGACTCCGACACCTGCGGACCTCTTGATCTGGAACGGATTGAACTTGCGGATGTCTGACCAGCAGTTACCTCCTTCCAGGAATACGAGGGCGAAAATGGTGGACTGAGGCTGCATCACTACAGGGTAACGGAGTTCGACGGTAAACTTGTCATATACATTTCCGGCGTATGCGTAACCATTCGAACTGTAAGCAGTAGGGAGGTAAGGTGTAAGAGAGTAGTTCTCATATCCCCTGAGCGCTATGACTTCCTGTCCGTAGTTGTTGTAGCCCGACATTCCGTCTCCTCCGACAAGGAAGCCCTCGAATGGAGAATAGCCCCAGCGGCGGTTGTAGTAGCCGAGATATCCGAACTGGGCCCTGGTCATCAGGACGAGGTCACCGACAAGCTTCGTGTAGAGAGATGCCTTGAATGACCACTTGTGGTACTCAATCCATCTGTACCTGTCATTGGATGTCCAATCGTCGTAGTTGATATCCTTCGGATTTCCGACATGGGTAGGATTGCCGTTCTCGTCCCTGACACCTTTGTTCTTATGCCTGAGAAGCGAATAAGGAGGGGTCAGCTGGAGGGAGATGGAAATATCCGAACCCTGGCGCGGATAAATCTGCTGGTCGGTGGATGTCCTGGAAAGGCCGATAGTATAACTCAAGTTGTGGGAAACGCCATCATCGAAAATGAAGGAGTTGGAATACCAGTTGTTGAGCCTGTAGGTCTGCCAGCTGAGCTGGTTGTAGAGGACGAAGTAGTTGTCCGGCCATTTGAGCCTGTTTCCGAGACCGACTGAGAATCCGTAAACCTCGAACTGCCTGTCATTGTTGAGGATATTCCACGCAAGATAAGAGTTGGTCTGGCGGCTGTAATATCCTGATATGCTGAGGGATGTAGGCTTCTTGCCGAAGAGCCAAGGCTCCACGAAACTTGCGGACACTGCCGTGTAATAAGTACCGCTGGTCTGGAACCTGAAAGACAGATTCTGGGCATCACCGAGAGGAACAGGACGCCAGGCGCCCTTCTCGAAGAACCTGTGGGTGGAGAAGTTGTTGAAGCTTACACCGACAGTGGCCACGAACGTCTTTCCGCCCCATCCTCCTGAGAGTTCGAGCTGGCTGGAAGGCTTCTCCGTCACGTTGTAGACAATGTCAACAGTGCTGTTCATCTGGTCCGGAATAATGCTGTATCCGGTAGCCGGGTCCGTTATGGCCTCCGGATCGAACTGGCCTAGGGATGCAATTTCCCTGATGGACCTCTCGAAGTCGCTCTGGCTGAAGAGGTAGCCCGGACGGGTGAATATCTGGCGGCGGACAACCTTTTCGTTGGTGAGGTCATTGCCGTTGATAATGATGTTGTTCAATGTAGCCTGCTTTCCCTCGACAATGCGCATCTCGACATCCACTGAGTCGCCTGCGACATTCATCTCGACAGGCTGGACGTTGAAGAAGAGATATCCGTTGTCCCTGTAGAGCTTGGACACGTCCATCTCGCCCTGTTTTCCGCCGCCGGTAAGCCTCTTCTGCATTGTAACGAGGTCATACACATCTCCCTTACCGATCTGCAGAATGGAATTGAGTGCCTCTGACGAGTAAACCGAGTTTCCGGTCCAGGTGACATCCCTGAAGTAATATTTCTTGCCCTCGTCGAACTTGAAATCAATGCCGAGGCGCTTTCCCGGAACTACATAGTATATGGAGTCGCTGACCAGGCGGGCGTCCCTGTAACCGGCCTCATTGAAGGCGCTTATGAGAGACTTCTTGTCATTTGCGTACTCTTTCTCATTGTATTTCTTGCTGCTGAAGAAGTTGTAGAACTTGGCTGACTTGGTCTTCTTCATTGACTTTGCGAGCTTGAAGTCGCTCACGTCAGTATTGCCGTAGAAATTGATGGTCTTGATCCTGACCTTATCGCCACGGTCAACTGCGAAATTGACCCTGATGGCGTTCTTCACGATAGTGTCCTTCTTGACCTGGGGCTCCACCTTGACGTTCAGGAAACCTTTTTCCTTGTAATATCTCTTGATGATGTCAACGGAGGTCTTGGAGACATAGTCGGAGAATGCGCTTCCCCTCCTGAAATTGAGCCTCTCGAGGAGGTCCTTCTTCTCACCGCTCTTGACTCCGGTGAAATTCCATGCCGATACCCTCGGTCTCTCCTGAATGTCAATGCGGAAGAATGCCGTGTCCTTGGACGGGGCAATGGAATCCACATAGACGGCCACGTCCTGGAAATAGCGCTGCAGCCAGAGCCGGTTGACCACCGCCGAAATATCCTCACCAGGCACGGTGACGGACATGCCATTGCGGAGGCCGGACTGGTTGATAATCTGCTGTTCCGCGAAAGCCCTGTTTCCGGATACGGTGACACCGCCGACCACGTATGTCTTCGGCTGGTTGTAATCTATTTCGACTGAGCCTTTCGCCTGCTGGGCCAACGCTGCCGACTCGACCAGAGCCATCAGGAAAAGGCTGACTATGAGAATCCTCTTCATCGTTTTTCGGTAAAATCGTACAAATATAGTCTAATTATTTTACTTTTCCATATCTGCGGTCACGAGATGAGAATTCGGAGAGGGCCGCAAAGAAGTCTTCCCTGCCGAAATCCGGCCACATCTTGTCCACGAATACGAACTCGGAATATGCCCCCTGCCACAACAGATAATTGCTCAGCCTCTGTTCACCGGATGTCCTGATGATGAGGTCAGGGTCAGGAACACCGTCAGTCACCAGATATGATGAAAATACCGAAGGATCCGTCACAGCCTCAAGTTCCGATGCCCCGCCAGGAGAGGACATATACTTCAATGCCATCTTCTTCGCAGCCTGGAAAATATCCCAGCGGCCGCTGTAACTGAGGAAGATGATGAGGTCAATCGTGGTGTTGTCCCTGGTCATGTCCTCGAGGCTCCTGATGGCTTCAAGGAGAATCGGACTGAGCCTGGCCCTGTTTCCAAGCACACGGAAGCGGACCCCGTTCTTCATCAGTTCCTCCATTTCATTGGAAATGGCCTGGAACATGAGTTTCATAAGATAATCCACTTCCTCTGCCGGTCTGTTCCAGTTTTCCTCGGAGAATGCATAGAGCGAAAGGTACTTGACCCCTGCCTCCGCAGCAGCCTTCAGGCTTGCCCGGACGCTCTCTACACCCTTCTTGTGACCATAGACTCTTTCCTGGCCTCTTTCGCGGGCCCATCGGCCGTTACCGTCCATTATGATGGAGACGTGCACGGGTATCTTGGTGTTGTTTTCCATCGATTATTTCTCACCGTTGTTTCTGATATCCTCCCCCCAGAACAATTTGCTGACGAGGGCTTTCACGAAGCTAGATCGGGAAAGCCGAATGCGCTTTAGCGAAAACTGTGCCATTGAAACCCTGAGCGATGCGGTCGCAGGGAGGGACATTGTCCTGTTGTCCATGGTACAGATTACTGAATCATCCCTGGACTTCACGCTGATGTCTATTAGAGCCGTTTCCGGGACTACCAACGGCCTCACATTCAAATTGTGCGGGGAAATCGGCTCAATGATGAGGACCTTGGAGGCCGGAGAACATATCGGCCCACCTGCGCTGAGGGAATATGCCGTCGAGCCGGAACTAGTCGCAACTATCAGTCCGTCAGCCCAATAGGTAGGCAGTTCATCTCCGTCCACCGTCACGTTGATTCCCAGCACGGATGCGCCGCTCCTGTGTACCGTGACCTCGTTCAGGGCGTAGGGCCAGAAATCGCCTGCCCGGCAGGCTCCTTCCCCGGTTATCACAGACCTGAGCATTGTCCTGTCCTCTATAGTGTAATTTCCGGACAGCAGGGCCTCCACCACCTCCTCCGGCTTGTTCTCGGACAGAAAACCCAGCCTGCCCATATTCACGCCGAGAATCGGCACTCCGGTTTCGGCCACCCTCTTGGATGCGGACAGGAAGGTCCCGTCTCCGCCAATGCTGAGAACGGCGTCTGTACCCGGTATCAGGTCCTCCCTTGTTTCAATATCATAGAGAGAGCACCCGCCTTCCTCCAGCGCCTTCCGCATTGACCTGAGCCTTTCATTATCCTTCAATGCGGCATTCTTTATGTATAATCCGAAAGTCATTCCTAATTAATCGAAGCGATACAAGTTTCAAAAATAGCACTTTCTTTACAATTTTTTCACAATAATAATTATTTTTGTGTTCGAAATGGAGTAATTATGACAAGATTAAGCGTCAACATCAACAAGTTCGCCACCCTCCGCAATGCGAGGGGCGGGAATATGCCGGACGTGGAGAAAGCGGCCCTGGACTGCGTGAAATTCGGAGCCGAGGGCATTACAGTACACCCGCGCCCGGACGAGAGGCATATCAGATATTCTGACGTGAGGACCATCAGGCCCCTCCTTGAGGTGGAAATGAACATTGAAGGCAACCCTATAACGAAATTCATCGATATCGTCAATGAAGTAGTTCCGGACCAGGTCACCCTGGTCCCGGACGCCCCGGATGCCATAACTTCCAATGCGGGATGGGACACATTGAGAAACAGGGAATTCCTCACGGAGGTATGTTCGGAGTTCCGCAGGAAAGGTATCCGCACGTCCATCTTCATCAACCCTGACCCGGTGATGGCAAGGGGTGCTGCCGAATGCGGGGCCGACCGCGTGGAACTTTACACTGCGGCGTATGCAGAGGAGTACCGCCTCGGCAGGGAAAAGGCCATTGAGCCATATCTCAGGGCCGCAGAGGCTGCAAGGGAATGCGGACTCGGCCTGAACGCCGGACACGACCTGAACCTTGAGAACCTCGAATATTTCATCCGGACAATCCCCTGGACTGACGAGGTTTCCATCGGTCACGCCATTATCTGTGACGCACTTTATATGGGTTTGGAAAAAACTATTGCGGCCTATCTGTCAAAGATTAAAATATTTTAGTAAATTTGCGTTTTGTAGAGGAACTCTTCCCGGTCATTACACCGATGATTATTAAAAACAAATAAAATGAAGAACACACCATTAATTCTCAGCGCCATAGCCCTGGTTGCCGTGGCAGTACTCGGAATCATCACATTCACAGGCAGGAAAGCATCTGACAATGGTGCGGCAGGATCTGAAGAGGGAGCGGCAGCAGCTTCGAGGGGTGACATCGTGTATTTCAACCTTGACCTCGTAATCAACGGCTACGATATGGCCAATGACCTGAGGTCAGTAGTGGAGACCAAGGCCCAAAACATCTCCGATGAAATCAACAGGAGGGGAAACAAACTCCAGAACGACGTGAACGCCTTCCAGGAGAAAATCAACAAGGGTCTCATCACCCGTTCAGTAGCCGAAGTCCAGGGCCAGAAACTCGAGGAGCAGAGGAATGCATTCAACGAGTATGCAAACCAGAAGAATCAGGAAATCGCCGAGGAGCAGCAGGTCATGATGAACAATATCGGCGACGCCATCAAGAAGTTCCTCGACAAGTATGCTTCAGAGAAGGGTTATGCAATGATCCTCGCAACCCAGGGAGACATCCTTCCTGCACCGGTTGCAGCAGGCGACAGCAGCCTCGACATCACTGAGGACATAATCGCAGGTCTCAACAGCGAATACGTCGCCACAAAGTCGGCCAAGAAATCAGAATAACAGGACGTGAGGATAGCTATCCTGTCATGTTTTTACCCCTTCCGGGGAGGAATTGCCCAGTTCAATGCCAATCTGTATTTGGAACTGGGCAAATCTTCTATTGCAAAGGCCTTCAATTTCAGCAGGCAGTATCCCGACATTCTCTTTCCGGGCAAGACGCAGTACGTGACCCCTGAAGACGAGGCGGTCCCGGTCGAAAGCGAGGCCGTGCTGGACACCGCCAACCCGCTGACCTGGATATCCGCTGCAAGGAAAATCCGCGAGTGGAAACCTGACATCCTGGTAATGAGGTATTGGATGTCCTGGTTTGCGCCATCTCTCGGATATGTGGCAAGGCATGTCGGCAAGGAATGCAAGGTGGTGGCCATCCTCGACAATGTGGTTCCGCACGAACCACGGTTCTTCGATACGCCGTTCACAAAGTATTTCCTAGGCGGATGCGACGGATTCGTAACAATGTGCGATGCCGTGTCGGCTGACCTTCTGCGCCTGAAGCCGGATGCACGCTTCATCATGAGAAACCATCCTCTCTATTCCCATTTCGGGGAGAAGCTGCCAAGGCTTGCCGCAGAGGAAAAACTAGGGCTGGAGCACGGCAGGAAGAATATCCTGTTCTTCGGCCTGATAAGGCATTACAAGGGCCTGGACATACTCCTGGAGGCCTTTTCAGGGCTCGGTGAAGAGTACCAGCTCATCATTGCCGGAGAGCCTTACGGTTCATTCGGGCCATACCGGGAAATCATTGACAAGATTCCGGGACGGGACAGGATACATGTCTTCCCGAATTATATCAAGGATTCCGAAGTCAAGAACTATTTTTCAGCAGCTGATGTCACTGTGCTGCCTTACAGGTCAGCGACCCAAAGCGGAATCAGTTCGGTATCCTACCATTTCGAGGTTCCGATGATTGTAACGGCTGTAGGAGGGCTGAAGGAGACGATTGGGGATACTGGCACGGGGATTGTTGCCCCGGATGTCTCGGCAGAGTGCATCAGGACGGAAATCGGGAGATATTTCAGAGACCCGTCCATCAGGGAAAGCTGCATCAGCCATATCCGGGAAGAGAAACAGAGACTGTCCTGGGGGAATTTCAGCCGGGACCTCACTGGCTTCGCGGAAAAATTATGACAAGAAATTTTCATACAATGCTGTTCAGAAAAATTCTTTGCGCGGCGATTTGCGCCGTAAGCCTGTTCTCCTTCCGCATTGAAGGAGATGCGCAGGGCTATACCCAGACTCCGGTGACCATCTCAAAGGACAAGGTCAGGGGCGGAGACGGGAAGATTTATTACTCCCACACGGTGCTGGAGCGCCAGACATTGTATTCCATCGCAAAGGTCTATGGAGTCAGCATTGATGAAATCTGCGCCGCCAATCCGGACATGAAGCTCAAGGAGGAGGGGACGAAGAAGGGCTCCGTCATCTTCATTCCGGTCAAGGAGAATGTTCCGGCACCGGGTTCTGCGGCAGGGAATCCGGCTGCGGTCAAAACTGAGGTGAAGGCTGATGACAAGCCGGCAGGGAATAAGCCGGTGGATGTGAAGCCGGTGGCTGAACCGTCGCAGGCAGCCGGGAAGCCGGCCGGGGATTCGAAGCCGGAGGCAGGAACTGGGAACAAGCCAGGGAAAAGCGTCCAGGACAAGCCGGCACAGCAGGAATACAAGGTACACGTTGTCAAATGGTATGAGGACATTGAGGATATTGCGGACCAGTATTCCGTGTCAGTGGAGGATTTGATGACATTCAACGGCTTGAAATCCAAGAAGTTGAAGAAACGCCAGAAAATCCGCATACCTGAAGGCCCTGTCAGCGGGCCGGCTATCGTACCTGCGGAAGAGCCTTCTGTACAACCGGTCGTGCCGGAAACCCCGCAGCAGCCCATCAATGGCGAGGTCGAGGACATTTTCCCAATCAACAGGAAGAGCAAGGTGAATGCCCTGCTCATGATGCCTATCGGCGCTTCAGCCAAACCGAACGAGAACGGACTCGATTTCTACAGCGGAGCCCTCATCGCATTGGAGAAACTCAAGAAGGAGGGCATCGACATTGACCTCAGCGTATATGATGTTGCAAGCAGCCTTCCCATCACTGCGGAAAGGCTTGCTGCCAGCGACTTTGCTATTGGCCCCGTGAGCAGGGACCAGGTGGAGAAGGTGCTTGGGATGGCTCCGGAGAATACCGCAGTCATCTCCCCTCTTGACCCGAGGACGGCCGACCTGGTGGAAGGGCATCCGAATATGATTCAGGCACCGGCAACGACCCTGGAACAGTACAAGGATCTTCTGGACTGGCTCCGAGGAGAAAGAAGGACCGGGGACAAGGTGTTCGTAATCAGCGAGAAAGGTGTCGCACAGAGCAATGGAATGGCATTGATGAATGAGGCTCTCATGGAGTCGGGCATCGCTTGCAGCCAGTATTCCTACGCCATTCTCGAAGGCAGGGAGGCAGTGAACAAGCTTGACGGAATGATGACCAAGGACGGGGTCAACCGGATCATCATCAATTCGGAGAGCGAGGCCTTTGTCAATGATGCCGTGAGGAACCTGGCGACATTGATTTTCAGGAAGTTCAATATTGTGCTGTACAGTCCTTCCAAGATACGTTCATTCGATACCATAGACCCTGGGAATCTGCATTCTCTCAAGACCAGGGTGTCTGCCAACTATTTCGTGGACTACAGCAGCCGGGATGTAACGGAGTTCCTCCTGAAATACAGGGCTTTGTACAATGCAGAACCGACCCAGTTCGCTTTCCACGGCTACGACCTGGCTTATTATTTCATCAAGCACAAGTCCTATTACGGAAGGAACTGGATGGAACGTCTCGAAAGGGATGTCTGCACCAATCTTCTCCAGACTGATTTCAAGTTCGTGAAAAATGGGAATGGCGGTTTTACCAACAGCGGTATCAGGAGATTTGTCTATAATCCGGACTATACTGTAACACGGGTCAGATAGAGGCTGTCATCCGGGCTGAAGGTCTTCCCTGTTATCCCGGCTGGGTGGCAGCGGATGGGAGATTTATTTCGCCAGCAGTGCCTCTGCATTGGCAACGGCTTCGGGAGTAATCTCGGAGCCGCTGAGCATTCTGGCGATTTCATTGACCCGCTCACGGCCCTGAATGCGGCGGATAGCCGTTTCGGCCCTGTCTCCGGAGAATGTCTTGGTGACAATGTAGTGGGCATCGCCCTTGGCCGCAACCTGCGGGAGATGGGTGATAGCAAAGACCTGCATATATGCCCCCATTGAGCAAATCATAGAGCCCATCTTGTCAGCCGCACTGCCTGACACACCGGTATCGATTTCGTCGAAAATCATCGCAGGCATATTGGTATAGCGGGCCATCATTGCCTTTAGAGACAGCATTATACGCGACAATTCACCGCCCGATGCACATTTGGCGACATCGACCGGCGAGGTACCGGTGGAAGAAAATACGAATAGTATGGAATCCTTACCGTCCTGGCCTGGAGCGGCTTCGCCCAGAACCACGTCGAATACGGACCTCTCCAAATCCAGTGAACGGATAAGGTTGCAGACCGCCCCGGCAAAGCCATTGACGGCAGATTTCCGGACTTGCGAGAGAGCCCCGGCCGCATTGTCATACTCCTTCTGAAGCGCCAAGATATCTTTTTCGGCAGAGGCAATACGCTCTTCGAGGCCGGTCGTGTCCGACAATGATGCGTCGAGACTGTCCCTTACCCCGATGAGTTCCGTGATTGTGAGACAATTATGTTTTTTCAGCAGGCCATAGAGCAGGGAAAGCCTGTCTTCAACCTGCACAAGCCTGTCCCCAGATATTTCAGTGGCCTCTTCTCTCGATTCAATGTCGGCCAGTATGTCATCCAGTTCAAGCCGTGATGACTCAATCCTGCCGGACATATTGCTGAACTCAGGGATATAGGCCGAAAGTTTGTCGAGAAGTTTGCAGGCCTCCTTGAGGCGGGAATCAATGGACAATGTCTCTGTGTCCTCCCCTCCGAAAAGAGACTCCACCTGGCAGAGAGAGGATTTTATCTCCCCGGCATTGGCAAGTTTCTTGTACTCGGCCTCTAGTTCCTCTATTTCGCCTTCAGTCAATGAGGCTGCCACCAGCTGGTCGAGGAGGGCCTGGTTATAGTCCTGCTCCCTGCTCAGGCCGGCCAGCCTGGTTTTCATCTCCTCCAGTTCGCATTTACGTGAATTAAGGGCCTGCCAAGCCTTGCGACAGGTCTCCAATTCAGTCTTGTCACCTGCATAATGGTCCAGCATTGAGAGTTGGAACTGCTTGTCGCGCAGCATCATTGTCTCGTGCTGGGAGTGAATGTCAATGAGGCCGGAGGAAAGTTCCGACAGAAGTTTCACCGGGGCCGGGCAATCATTGACAAATGTCCTGGAACGTCCATTCCTGGAAAGCACCCTCCTGATAATCAGCGACCCCTCCCCTGTTTCAGGAGACAGTCCCGATTCTATTCCGTTCTCCTCCAGCAATGCGGACATGCGACCGCTTTCATCCTTGACGCTGAACTCAGCCTCCACTACACAGGTGTCCCCTGCCGGCCCGATGGCGGAAAGGTCCGCCTTGGAACCAAGTGCAAGAGAGAGGGCTCCCAGAATTATGGACTTGCCGGC
Organism: Candidatus Cryptobacteroides sp.; assembly: GCA_051870395.1. Taxonomy (GTDB): domain Bacteria; phylum Bacteroidota; class Bacteroidia; order Bacteroidales; family UBA932; genus Cryptobacteroides. The sequence goes on from JBJEBV010000048.1 coordinate 286,866, forward strand.
ACCGGTCTGGCCGGTCATAATGATGAGACCCGCCGGGAATTCAATATCCAGCGAGTCTATCAGTACATAATTCCTTATGCCCAGCGAACAAAGCATATCTATTCAGCCTCTTCGCTGTCGTGACGGGCAGTCCTGTATGAAAGCTCTCCGGCCATAAACTCCTCTACGGCCACAAGAACAGGCTTTGGCTGCCTTTCATAGAACTTTGAAATCTCTATCTGCTCACGATTCTCGAATACTTCATCCATCGAGTCGCGGTCGTTCTTGAAATCTTCAAGCTTCTTGTTAAGTTCCTTTTTCTCAGCCAGGGCTATCTGGTTTGCCCTTTTGGCAAGAATCACTACAGTTTCGTAAATATTGCCAGTCGGTGCAGCAAGATATTTGATATCCCTGGTCACCGTGTTCTGAGGTACATTTTTCTTGTCCATATTATCGAAAACAATTTTATATCCATTCTCATATACTGGGGCAATGTCGCCGCGGTTTCATTTTTTTTCAGACTTGACCGTGGCCTTGCGCTCTTTCTCGAACTCCTTCTCCTTCATATTGAGCATTTCTTCGGAACCGACATACTTTCCGAGAGCCTTCTGCGCCCTGGCGTACATGACCTTGAGTTCCTTGGTGTATTTGGACTCCGGAATTTCACCTATGAAGTTCAAATAGTCGTCAATGAATGTCATATACCTCTCCTTCTGCTTGGAGGCCACGCTCAACTGGGCATATTTGTAGGATGACATTGCGATGTAGTACAGGATGTCTTCCCTGTAAACATTGTCGGAATTGTCCTTAAGGATATTCCTGAAGGCTACACGGGAGGCTTTGTAGTCCTCCATCTTGTAATAGAGGCGGGCCGATTCGTAGGCCTTGTGGTCAAGGCGCTCCTTGAGGTCTGCCAGCATTGAAGTACATTCCTCCAGATGAGGATTTTCCCTTCCGTAGTCTTTCTCGTACTCGTAGATGGCCGATATGGCAACCCTGGTCGGGTTCTGGTCAAGTTCATAGCGATAGGTGGACTTGTAGAGACAGTCCAGGCGGAGAAAGCGGGCATCTTCGGCGAACGGGCTTCTCGGATATGTGGAAATGAACTTGGAGAAGTTGGCCTCCGCAGTGATGAAGTCCTTGTATTTGTAGTTGCTGAGACCCCAATAATACTGGACCGTGTCATCTTTGCTGGTGCCTTCGGTAAGCACTGACATTGACTCGAACAATGCGGCTGCTTTCTGGTATTTTCCCTGGTTGAAATAGTCGAATGCCGCAGTGTACTTCGCATCCACGTCATTGCTCGAAAGCAGGGTATCGTACTGGGAACGGCAGGAAGCCATTGCCAACAAGGCGGCCGCACACCATAGGAGTTTTCTTGAAAAGTCCATCTATTTCTGAATTATTTCGTTAAAAATCACTTTGTCACGTGGGCGTTCAGGAATCTTTCCACATCCAATGCAGCCCGGCAGCCTGATGCTGCTGCCGTAACGGCCTGCCTGTAGTCGGGGTCCTGGACGTCACCGGCAGCGAAGACGCCTTCGACATTGGTCCTGGAGGTCTTGGCTTCGGTGATGATGTAGCCGTTCGCATCGGTATTGACCCATTCGCGGAAAAGGTCGGAATTGGGATGATGTCCTATGCCGAGGAAAAAGCCGTCGACCTTGATATCAAAAACCTTACCATCTTTCCGGAGAATGCGGACTCCGGTCACTCCGGACTCGTCCCCGAGGACTTCCTGCGTATTGCAATTCCAGAGAACTTCGATGTTAGGCGTGGCTGCGACGCGCTCCTGCATTGCCTTGGAGGCCCTGAAGACATCCCTGCGGACTATCATATAGACTTTGGAGCAGAGGTTGGCGAGGTAGGTGGCCTCTTCGCAGGCCGTGTCTCCGCCGCCGACTACTGCCACGACTTTCTTTCTGTAGAAGAAGCCGTCACAGGTGGCGCAGGCTGATACTCCGAGGCCCTTGTATTTCTGCTCGGAAGGGAGGCCAAGATATTTGGCCACGGCTCCGGTGGCAATGATGACGGTCTCTGCCTTGATGACATTGCCGGCCTCGTCTTCCAATGTGAAAGGTCTTTGCGAGAGGTCAACTTTGGCAATGCGTCCGGGCCTGATTTCTGCTCCGAAACGTGCCGCCTGGCCCTTCATTGAGGCCATGAGCGTATTGGCATCGATTCCGTTCTCGAATCCGGGATAGTTCTCAATCTCGGTGGTAGTGGTAAGCTGTCCGCCCGGCTCCATTCCCTCGTAGAGAACGGGGCTGATTCCTGCGCGTCCGGCATATATGGCAGAGGTATATCCGGCAGGGCCGGAACCTATGATAAGGCATTTCGTGTATTGCTCCATAATTATCAACATTTAACCTACAAATATAATGAAAGCGGACCTAAGAATGAAATTTTTGCTGATTTTCGAAAAAATTCACTACATTTACCTAACTTGACAGATAGATTAAAATTAAACCTTGCTGCTTATGGCTGACCTATTCAAAATCATCGACAGCGTGAATGGCTGGCTTTGGACCTACGTGGTCATTGTTCTTCTTGTCTTCTGCGCTATTTATTTCACAATCCGCATACGGGGTGTGCAGTTCCGGCTGCTCAAGGATATGTGGAGGGTAATCGTGGACAAGCCAATCTGTGATGAAAAAGGCCCTGCCGCATGCCCTGATACGGGGCAGGCCGGTCCTGGAGGCGAAACCCGGAATGATGGCAGGCTGAAGCAAATCGGTTCTTTCCAGGCCTTCGCGGTATCGCTTTCCAGCCGTGTCGGAACCGGCAACCTGGCCGGAGTCGCCTCAGCGATATTCGTCGGCGGACCCGGTGCCGTGTTCTGGATGTGGATAATGGCATTGTTCGGAGCCGCCACAGCCTTCATTGAGGCCACATTGGCGCAGCTGTACAAGCGCAGGGGCAAGGATTCATTCTACGGAGGACCTGCCTACTATATGCAGCACGGCCTGCACCGGAAATGGATGGGTCTCCTCTTCGCCGTCCTGCTCATCCTGACTTTCGGCATTGCAAACCAGCTGGTGCAGAGCAACACTCTCTGCGACGCCCTCGGAGACGCACTCTCCATTGACAAGAAATGGATAGGATGCGCACTCGCATTGATGACAGTAGTCATAATTTTCGGAGGCATTCACCGGATTTCACATTTCGCCAGCATTGTAGTACCGTTCATGGCCATAGGCTACGTGCTGATAGGTGTTGTCGTCATAGTGATGAATATCAATGAGATACCATCCGTCCTGTCCCTCATTTTCAAGAATGCGTTCGGCATCGGGCCGATGGCCGGAGGAGCATTCGGAACCGCAGTGATGCAGGGCGTAAAGCGAGGGCTGTTCAGCAATGAGGCCGGCGAAGGAAGCGCCCCGAACGCAGCCGCCATCGCCCACACCTCACACCCTGTGAAACAAGGCCTGCTACAGTCCCTGGGCGTCTTCACCGACACCATCATCGTATGTACCTGCACGGCCTTCATCATCCTGCTCTCAGGCCTTTATGACAGCGGTGCGGACGGAATCCTGCTCACGAAGAACGCATTGGAATGCCATATAGGCAAGGCAGGCGGCATATTCATAACCGCAGCCATCTTCCTTTTCGCCTACAGCACCCTGATAGGCAATTATTTCTATGCCGAAACCAATATCCGTTTCATAACAGGCAGGAAATCAGCATTGTTCATCTTCCGGCTCATCAGCGTGCTGACCATAGTCGCAGGTGCAGTGATGACTCTCCAGGAGGCCTGGAGCCTCGTGGATATCACGATGGGTGTCATGACTATCGTGAACCTCATAGCCATCATCCAGCTCGCTCCAAAAGCATTCAGGCTGCTGGACAATTATATGGAACAGCGCCGGGCAGGAAAAGACCCCGTCTTCAGGCGTGAAATGATGCCCGGGGACGAGGCCGATATCGAGTGTTGGGATTAAACTGCCGGCTACTTGTGTGACTCAATGAGAAGGTCACCCAACTCCCTGACATCCCTGACAATGAAATCCGGAGGGAAGAACTCAGGGGCCGGATTGTTCCGGGCATCCTCAGCCACTTTCAATGCTGTTTCGAGGGTGGTTTCGCCGGACAGGACAAGTACTCCGACCGCCCCGGCATTGTGGGCCATCGCCGTGTCAGTGTAGATTCTGTCACCTGCCATTATTATTTCGTCAGCCTCCAACCCGTGACGGTGACGGATACCGTCCAGCATCGTCGGATCCGGTTTGCCCAGCACAATGTCGGGCTTCCTACCGGTGGCATGCTCAATGCATTTCTGGAGAGAGCCGCAGTCCACCAGCACAGTCTTCCTGTCGGTAGGACAAACCCTGTCAGGATTGGTGGCCACGTAAGGTACTCCCTGGGATGCCCACCAGGCGGCGCGGCAGAGCCTGGAGTATGTCAATGTAGTGTCAAATGCCACTACAAGCACGTCAGGGACATCATCCTCATCATCAGCGCAACTTTCGAAGCCTGCCTTCTCGAACTGGCTGACCATGCTTGGGGTACCGAGCATATAAAGGCGCTTGGCAGAAGGCCATTTCTCCTTGATATAATCAATGGCGGCAAGCGAAGTGGTATACATATTCCCCTCATCAGCGTGGATTCCCATACCCTCAAGTTTCTTCAGGTAGTCAGCCACGGAACTGGTAGGATTGTTGGTCAGGAAGGAATAGCCGATGCCAGCCTTCTTCAGGTCATCAAGGAAACCGATGGTATAGGGGAAAATATTCTTCCCGAGATAGATGGTGCCGTCCATGTCCAGGGCGACGTGTTTGATGCGGGCAAGTTTCTCCCTCATTTCCGGGGTCAACTCCTTGTTGTAATTCTCTTTCATATAAATTTTCATTTACTTGCATTTGGCAAGTTTTCGCAAATATATGAAAATTCCTGAAAAACTCAACGGATATATTGGCTGAAGAAATCCCAGATTTCCATATAAGTGTCCATGTCTTTGTCGGCCCAGCTGTGTCCGCCGCCCTGCACCTCGTAAAGCCTTACTTCGATTTCAGGTCCGTCCTTCCAGGCAGGCACGCCGCCGAGATAACGGTGCAAAATCACTTTGTGAGTCTGGTAATCAGGGTTATCTGACGGTGCAGGAGCCAGTTCTGTCCTTACCTCGTGGGTACACCCGGCCTCATCAGCCCATCGTCCTATCGCCAATGGAACCGAGATATAGGCTCCCCAGCCACCGGCATTGCCGGGGTCACCCTCCCACTCCGAGGTATGGTCCCGGGTGCCATGTACTTCCATCATCGGCACGGGACCCTTGGCTTTCAATTCCCTGCGCATCCATTCCATGGTCAATCCTGCTATCGGGGCTATCGCATTGAAGAAGCCCGGATGAGTGTAGGCCATGAGATAGCACATCTCCCCGCCATTCGACATTCCGGCAAGAAAGACATTGTCCCTGTCGAATCCATTGTCCCGGCAAAGTTTCGCAGCCAGTTTCAGGAGGAAGTCCACGTCATTGGTTTTCAGGCCCTTCAGGAAGGGTTTCGGCTGGCGAAGCGATGGACATCACAGGTAAGGAGGAAGATGTTTTGACATCCAATGGCGAGGCCGCTGCCGCCAAGTCTGCCATTGCAATAGCCGCAATGCAGGCCAATACTATCATTCGCGACATAATCCAAATAATCCCATTCGTCTAAAGCAATGCGGCAAAAAGCCGTATTATACTCTGTGCCAATTTCTTATACCAAGGCTGGTCTAGCCATTCCTCCAGTTTCACCTCCCTGGAAGCTTCCATATCCTTCAGGAAGATGGCCTTGTTCACCTTGGCTACAGTCACGTCATAGATGTAGGCGTTCAGTTCGTAATCCAGATTGAAACTCCTGAAATCCATATTGGCGGAACCGATTTCAGACAGATAATCGTCGCTAACGAAGGTTTTCGAGTGTATGAACCTGCCCTCTCGTTCGAAAATCCTGACGCCCGCCTTCAGGCATTCGGTAAAGTATGACCTGTTCGCAGGGCCCATGAAAAACATGTCCGCTTTCTTCGGCAGCATGACCCTGACGTCCACCCCGCTCAATGCGGCAGACTGCAGGGCCTGGAGCATAGGCTCAGGCGGCACGAAGTAAGGGGTCTGGATATAAATGTACTTGCGGGCATGCTGGACGGCCCAGACAGCTCCCATGTGGATGATTGGCCACCGGGATTCCGGTTCATCAGGGACTATCTGCATCAGGATATCATTCCCTTTCAGCTTGAAATTCATGTCAAGGCTGTGAATCGGGGCCTTAGCCAGGGCCTCCGCAATCCCGTTGCCCTCTTCTTCATTGTCAACCTCGCAGGTGTACTCATTGCCGGTAGCCCGGGAGCTGCTGTCCCCGCACATTGGGAAATAATTGTTGAAATCCTTGTCAATCTCCCCGTCTGCGGTAATCCAGGTATTGAGGAAACTGTACTGGAGACCTGCCACGGCATTGCCGGTAATTCTCATATGCGTGTCCCTCCACCTTATGAAGTAGTCATCACTAATGTTCATTCCCCCGGTGTAACCGATTTTCCCGTCTATAACGACAATTTTCCTGTGGTCCCGGTAGTTGAGCTGACCGACCAGATTGGTCAACGGCCAGCGAGGCTTGGTGAACTTCTCGACCTGGACACCGGCCTCCTTCATCTCGTTGTAGTACTTCGGACGGATGGCGATATTGGCAATATTCTCGTGTATGAACCTCACCTTGACCCCCTCACGGGCCTTCTGCATCAGCATTTCCTTGATTTGCTGGCTACCCTTGTCCTGGCGGAAGTAAAAGTATTCCATGTGGATATGGTCCTTGGCATTCCGCAGATCTTCCATCAGAAGTTCGAACTTGCGATGTCCGGAGGTTATGATTTCCAGGCTGTTGCCATCCGTGACGCAGGTGGAGCTGTCTGTTGACAGAAGCTTGACCAGGGGCTGGTATTCTGTCTTTACGAGATTATCCTTCTTGTGGCCGAACAGCAGTTCCCTGACCTCCCTGTCAGCCCGTTCCCCGAACAGTTTTATAAACTTGCGGTGTCTTGTCTTGAAGAACCAGGTCTGGCGCAGGTTGATTCCCACCATAAAGTACAGAAGGAGGCCCAGTACCGGAAGCACCGTTATGACCAGAATCCAGGCTATCTTCTTGGATGAGTCGCCGTCATCGAAGATAATGACTGTCACGGTGCCGAGGGTTACCAGCACGAAAAAAGTGTACAATATGACGGAAAGCCAATGCATAGTATGTCAGCAGGATGCTTCTAGATAAAGATGAGCAGGAAAAGTCCGGCTGCGAGAGCGGCTCCCGCCAGCGGACCTGCCACAGGCACCCAGCTGTAACTCCATCCGCTGTCCCGCTTGCCCTTGAGAGGCAGGATGCAGTGGACTATTCTCGGGCCGAGATCCCTGGCCGGGTTCATTGCATATCCGGTAGTACCGCCCAGGGACATTCCCAATGCCATTATCAGCCCTGTTACAGGGAAGGCTCCAAGGCTTCCTGTGGAGACTGCGGTTCCGGAGAAGCTGGCGGCATTGCCCCGGGTCCCGAGGACCAGGATGATGAAAACGAGCAGGCAGGTGGCAATGAGTTCGCTCAGGAAATTGACACTCTTGTGGTCAATGGCAGGCATTGTGCAGAACAGGCCGAGAAGGCCGTCCGGATTGTCCGTAGTGGCCTTGAAATGGTCCTGGTAGAATACATATACCAGCAATGCACCGCAGAATCCTCCGAGCATCTGGGCGGCAGCGTAAGGCAGCAACTCTGCCCAGGCGAATTTGCCGGCGATGGCAAGACCAAGGCTGACGGCAGGGTTGAGATGGGCCCCTGAATATGGGCCTGCTATGAAGACTCCGCACATCACTGCGAAGCCCCAGGCCATGGTTATGACTATCCAACCCGCCCCCTTGGCCTTTGATTTTTCAAGAGTGCAGGCAGCGCAGACTCCGTCTCCCAACAGAATCATCACCATTGTTCCGATGAACTCGAACAGGCATTTCGTGAATAGTGTAATTTCCATTGTATCAAGATTTTGGCGGACTGATGTCCGGGTGGGTTATTCTCCTGAAAGGGCTCGCTTTACAGCATCATTCCAACCATCCTTCAGTTTCATTGTCTTGCTTGCAGGGGCGAGAGGAGCGAATACGGCCTCCGATGACCACTGCCTGCGGATTTCGTCAAGGCTTTCCCAGAAGCCGGTGGCGAGGCCGGCCAGGTAGCAGGCTCCCATTGCGGTCGTCTCCGTCACGGCAGGGCGTATCACCTTGGTGCCGAGGATATCTGCCTGGAACTGCATCAGGAGGTTGTTTCTCGATGCGCCGCCATCCACCTTGAGTTCGGCCAGCCTTACTCCCGCATCCTTCTCCATTGCCCCGACGATGTCCATTGTCTGGAACGCAATGCCTTCAAGCGCAGCCCTTGCAATGTGGGCGGCAGTGGTACCCCTGGTGATGCCGTAGATGCATCCCTTGGCATACTGGTCCCAATATGGGGCTCCAAGACCGGTCAGTGCGGGAACGAAATAGACTCCGCCATTGTCCGGAACAGTCATTGCCAATGCCTCGATTTCTGAAGAAGAACGGATGATTCCAAGCCCGTCCCTGAGCCATTGAACCACGGAGCCTCCGACGAATATGCTGCCTTCCAAGGCATAGTTCACCTCGTCGCCTATCTTCCAGGCCACTGTTGTAAGGAGGTTGTTGCTGGAGAGTATCGGCTTGGTTCCGCTGTTCATCAGGAGGAAGCAGCCTGTCCCGTAGGTATTCTTGACTGATCCTGGAGTGGTGCACATCTGCCCGAAAAGGGCGGCCTGCTGGTCTCCCGCTATGCCGGCAATCGGGACAGCGTGGGCGAAGATTGTCGTCTTGGTATATCCGTAAACCTCGCTGGAGGACCTGACTTCCGGCATCATTGACTCGGGGATGTCGAAAAGTTCGAGAAGTTCCTTGTCCCAACTGAGGGTGTGGATATTGAAGAGCATTGTCCTGGAGGCATTGCTGACATCCGTCACGTGGCAGCCGCCTCTTGTCAGGTTCCAGATAAGCCAGGTGTCCACGGTGCCGAATCTTAATTTTCCGGCTTCAGCCCTGGCCCTGGCCCCGGTCACATTGTCCAGAATCCACCTGATTTTCGTCGCACTGAAATATGCGTCTATAATGAGGCCTGTCTTTTCCCTTATCATTCCTGTCAACCCCTTGGCTTTCAGGGTGTCACAGTAATCGGAAGTCCTCCTGTCCTGCCATACGATGGCGTTGTGGACCGGCTCTCCGGTCTCGGCATCCCAGACGATTGTGGTCTCCCTCTGGTTGGTTATTCCGATTCCGGCAATACTGAGGCCGTTGATGCCCATCGAAGTGATAGCCTCGGCGATGACCGATGCCTCGGATGACCAGATGTCCTTGGGGTCGTGTTCAACCCAGCCCGGCTTCGGGAAATGCTGCGGAAACTCCTTCTGGGCGGATGCCCTTATTTTTCCCTGCTTGTCGAAAACGATTGCCCGGGATGAACTTGTGCCCTGATCCAGGGCGAGTATATACTGTTCCATTATAGTGTAATGTGGTTTAATTGTCTTAGTTCCCTACGCCTGCGGAAAGTTGCGGCACCCGCCAGTGCCAATGCCTCCGTCCGGCATCAGAGTTCTTTTCTCATCCGTGCTTTCGGGATACCCAGCTGGTCGCGGTATTTGGCAATGGTACGGCGCGCCACCTTGTATCCTTTCTCGTTCATCAGCGTCACGAGCTGGTCGTCCGTGAGCGGTTTGTGCTTGTCCTCATTCTCCACACATTCCTGCAGAACCTTCTTGAGCTCCCTGGTGGACACTTCCTCTCCATCCTTGTTCTCCAGGCCCTCGGAAAAGAAATATTTTAATGGAAAAATGCCGAAATGTGTCTCGATATATTTGCTGTTCACTACTCGTGAAATGGTCGAGATGTCGAATCCCGTGATAGCGGCAATATCTTTCAGCACCATAGGCCTGAGATTGGCCTCGTCTCCCGTCATGAAATAATCGTGCTGGTAATCGACGATGGCCTGCATTGTGCTGAGAAGGGTGTTGTGCCTCTGCTTGAGAGCCTCCACGAACCACTTGGCCGAGTCCATCTTCTGCTTCACGAAGGCGGCCGCCTCCTTTTTTTGTCTCTCGGAAGAGTTGGCGGCATCCATCAGCAGCTCGGCGTATTTGCGATTAATCCTGATTTCCGGGATGGAGAACCGCGGCATCGACAGCTTGAGTTCGCCATTGTCCATATCGAGGATGAAGTCCGGGACAATCTGCTGCGCCCTGTCATTGTAGGAGTCGTCAATCTGCCCGCCCGGGGAAGGATTGAGTTTCAATATCCTGGCCATGGCCGCCTTCATCTCCTTCTCGGACAGGTCGAGTTTCGTCATGATTTTCTGGAAATGCTTGTTGGTGAATTCCCGGAACCAGTCGGTAAGAATCCTCTCTGCATTGACCACGTCATCACTCTGCTTCAATGCCCTGAGCTGTATCAGAAGGCATTCTCTCAAATCCCTGGCCCCAACTCCGGAAGGCTCGAACTCCTGGATCAGCTTGAGCATCCTCTCCACTTCTTCCTCGTCAGTGGTAATGTTCATCCTGAAGGCCAGGTCATCCACAAGGCTCCCAATATCCCTGCGGAGGTACCCGTCATCGTCCAGGCTTCCGATAATGAATGCGGCAACATCGTGCTCGTGTTCGCTCAAATGCCTGAAGCCCAGCTGCTCCATAAGGCTCTGGGTGAAACTTTCCTTGACTGAGAACGTATTGTACTGCGGTCTTTCATCCTTGCCGTAGTTGTTCACCCTCAGTTTGTAGTCAGGAATGGAGTCGTCATCCTTGAGCTCGGAGAGGGAAACCTCCTGGGGCTGCTGCTCATCATCACCGTCCTCTTTCTCGGCAGGAGCGCTGTCGTCAAGCACAGGGTTCTCCTCCAACTCCTTGCGAATACGTTGCTCCAGTTCCTGGACCGGCAGTTCAATGAGTTTGATGGTCTGTATCTGGAGCGGCGAGAGGCGCTGTACTTGTTTTAGACTAAGTTCCTGTTTCAGCATATTGTGAAGTGGCTACTAGTAGTTCTGGAATGGTGACGGATTAGAGAAAACCTTTACTGTATCGACATCGTAGAGATGAGTTTTGTCCGCTGCCGGGAAGGAAATGTTTTCCTTGACAACGAAGGCGCCGGGATACGCTCCCTTGATTTTCTGGAGGAATTCCATAGCCTCGGACCTCGTGCGGAAATCACCCGCTACGACTTTGAAGAACGGATTCTGGTAAGTCCTGTAAACCGGGACTCCGGGATGGGCGAGCGAAAACTTCTTGACTGTCAGTTCTGAAGTACTTCTGGCATTCTGGCTGTTGTCAAAGAAGATTCTCACCCTGTATCCTGAAAGCTTCCTGTTCCTGTTGTCATTGATATGGCCCTGCAATGCATTGGCAATGGACTGGGACTGGTGAATCTTCACCTCCCCTTCCCCATATTTACTGGTGGAGATGATGCTGAATACCGAACGGCCCAACAGGGCGGAGTCCAATGCGGCCGCCTGGTGATAGACCAATGAATCCCTCATCTCCTGCGCCCCTGCATCCTGGCCGGAGAGCAATATTGCCGAAAAAGCCGCTATGGCGGTGATGACAGTAAGTGTGGTTCTCTTCATCATTCTTTACTTTACCTGCAGGGACCTTACAGTCTCCTTGATTTTGGCGAGAGGCACATTCTTAAGGGAGATGTTCCTCTTCAGCCCTCCTCCTTTGCATTTGGCATCAATGTCCACCGTGACGAGATTAATGTCAATGCTTCTCACCAGGCCAAGTACCTGAAGAATGGAGACACCTTCTGACAGGGTACCCCTTGCATTGACCTCGTACACTTCGGATGAATGGCCTTTCACAGTGACAGGCTGGGCCGAATAATCCAGCAAAGGCTGGCCTGCATAATACACTGTACCCCTGGCGTATGACACGGTAAATGCCATGGCGGGATTGTCCACGCCGACTTCCATCACGGCATCAACTGTCCTGAGGCCCGACGGGGTCAATGAGGCCAGTTTGACGGAGGTGATGCGTATTTCATTCAACTTTCCGCAGCCGCAAACAATCATCAATGCGGCAAGCAGGACTGCAAAACTTTTCTTCATTATTCAAAAACCGCTCCTTATCTTCCACCCGCAGCCCGGTTGATGGCCATGGATGAGGATTGTTATTTTACAAATATAGTTAAATTTGGCAGAATGTCATATCTTTGCATTTGAAAAACCAAGAACAGATGTCACACAGGAAAGTATATATCGAGACCTACGGCTGCCAGATGAATGTCAATGACACCGAAGTCATTTTCTCAATTCTCGCGAAAGCCGGGTATGAGCGCACTGAAAATATGGACGAAGCCGATGTGCTTATGGCCAACACCTGCTCCGTCCGGGACAATGCGGAACAGCGTATCTGGGGCCGCATTGACCAGTTCTACGGGCAGAAACGCCTCCGTGACGGGGTAGTGACCGGCATTGTGGGCTGCATGGCAGAGAGGCTGAAGGACAAGCTTCTGGAGAGCGGCAGGGTGGATTTCGTGGCCGGCCCTGACTCTTACAGGTCGCTTCCTTCAATGCTCGCCGCCGTCCGTCCGGACCATCCGCAAATCAATGTGGAACTGTCCAGGGAGGAGACTTACGCCGACATTGAGCCTGTCCGCATTGACAAGAACGGGGTGTCGGCATTCATTTCCATAATGAGGGGCTGCAACAATGTCTGCTCATACTGCGTGGTGCCATACACCCGCGGCGCCGAGCGCAGCCGTGACCCGAGGACCATTGTCAGGGAGGCCTGCGACCTGTTCTCGAAGGGTTACAAGGAAGTCACCCTGCTTGGCCAGAATGTGGATTCCTATCTCTGGAAGAACCCGGAAGGGGACGTGGATTTCGCCGACCTGCTGGTTTCCGTGGCCGCCATCAGCCCGGAACTCAGGGTCAGGTTCTCGACCTCCCATCCGAAGGATATCAGCGACAAGGTAATCGGGACAATGTCGGAGCACGACAATATCTGCCGCCACATCCATCTCCCGGTCCAGTCGGGCAGTGACGTGATGCTGGAGAAAATGCGCCGCAGATATACCAGGGAGTGGTATCTCGGCCGCGTGGCGAAGATCAGGGAGGTGATGCCTGACTGCGCCATCACGACCGACATCATTGCCGGGTTCTGCGGGGAGACTCCCAGCGACCACGAGGATACGCTCTCTGTAATGAGGGCTGTGGGCTATGACTATGCCTATATGTTCCAGTACTCCGAGAGGCCGGGAACCCTGGCCGCATTGAAATATCCTGATGATGTGCCTGCAGAGGAGAAAACCCGCCGTCTTAATGAAATCATAGCATTGCAGAACGATCTCAGCCTTGAGAGCAACAGGCGGGATGTCGGCAAGACGTTCAGGGTCCTGGTCGAGGGTCCGTCAAAGCGCAATCCCGATGACAGCTGCGGCAGGGCTTCCAACAACAAGATGTGCGTGTTCCCGTCGACGGTTCCGGAAAAGGGCCTTGCAGCCTGCCGTGCCGGGGATTATGTCAATGTCAAGGTGCTTTCCTGCACCTCTGCGACATTGATTTGCGAGCGGATCTGAGCAGCCCCCCATTATCATCGCGGCTGAGCGAAGCAAATGGAGAAATCTCTCCCTCCCCTATTGCCAGGATATTTCCTCGTCGGTGAAACTGTAATAGCAGCTGTCACAGACGATTACGTGGTCTATCAGGGATATCCCGAACGTATCCGCCGCCTTCTTCAAAGCCTCCGTCTGCCTTATGTCGGCATTCCCCGGAATCGGACTTCCGGACGGATGATTGTGGCATAGAATGAGGCCCAGGGCCTTCTTTTCCAATGCCTTCCGGATGATTATCCCTGTATCCATCACAGTGCTGGCCTGACCTCCAGTGGTCAGTTTCTCCTTGAAGATGATGCGGTTTGCACGATTCAGGTAGAACACCCAGCACTCCTCGTGGTCAAGGCCCTTCATAATAGGCTGCATTATGCCGTGGATTTGTTTTGCGGATGTAACCTGGACCTGGGATTCCGCCTTTTCCCCCGCAAATCTCCGCCCGAGTTCGAAGGCGGCGCTTATCGTCACCGCCTTGTCCACGCCGATACCGCATATTTCCTTCATCTTTTCGAGTGACATTGCGGACAGGCCTGAGAGGCTCCCTGCCGAGGCCAGCAATGCCTGCGCAGTTTCCAGCACGTTCAATCTGCCGCCTCCGGTCCTGAGCAATATAGCTATCAGTTCCGCATTCCCCAGGGCTCCGGGCCCCTTCGACACCAGCCTCTCCCGCGGCCGGTCCTCCAGATTCATTTCCTTCAGTTTCATCATTGTCATTGTTTTGGATGAGGTTGACCCAGAAGCCCCTGTCATCCCGACCACGCACTGCGTGCTTCACCCGATATGACAAACTTTTGGATCAGCCTCCGGATGGCAAGTTAAGCGGCAATAATGAAAAAAACCAGCACCACGGACAAAGGTGGTGCCGGTTTATATGAATTTTAAATTTTTCTGGAAGATTCCACCATCTTCCGGAAGAATCCACTATCTGCGGAATTGACCGCAACAGATATTATTCGGTGTATTCGACTGAAATGGATGCGATATTGGAATGGCTGCCTCCTGCAGGCTTGAACACAATCCTTGATTTCAAGGAACCTGTCCAATCACCGCCACTATATGTTCCTTCCGTGAAGCTGTCCTTTTCTTCCCATTTCAAATCAATGACATAACCGACCGGAGCCGTCATCGTAATCTTTGTGATTGTGACACCGTTCTGGGCGTAAATGGTCAAGTCGTTGGATGTCGTTCTGCCTATGTAGATGGCATCTCGTCCGTCGGCAGAGTCAGTCCGCCAACTTCCGGTGGAAGTAATCTGGATATTGTCGTCTCCTGTCGGAATGGTGCCGACCGAGTTGCCGGATACTGCACCTCCTATAGGGAATGTGACATTGACAACTTTCGCTGTGACGACAGGCTCCTGGCCTTTAATGAGAATTTCGCAACCGGTATCCTTTTTCAGGTCAGCAATAGTCTGGCCATCAGCAACATACAAGGTCTTCATCCCATTATCCTGGCAGTAGAGCCTTGCAAGCAGGCTGTTTGAGGAAACATCAAGGGTGGAGATGGCGTTACCGTTGCATTCGAGAGTCTCAAGGGCAGCGAACTGGGCCAAATCCAGAGCCTCAAGAGAGCAATTGTCACACAGCAATGTCACGAGATTGGTGCAGCCTTCGAGTTGCAGGTCCGCAATAGGGTTGGCTCCGCAATCCAATTTGACAATATCCTTGCAAGCTGTCACGTCTATGGACTCCAGCATGTTTGTACGGCAAGTAAGATATTTCAATGAAGAGCACAGCCCGAGATCCAGGGATTTCAAAAGGTTGTCACTGCACATGAGGCTAATCAATGCGCTGCCGGCCGGAAGGTCCAGGGACTTGATATTGTTGTCGGAGCAGTCCAGCCAGTCAATCCGGGGCATCGAAGTGATGTCAAGGGCTTCGAGGCTGTTCTTGTGACAAGCCAGCGTCTTGATATTCGGACAGCCCTCTATGGTCAATGTGGACAAGGAGTTCATATCGACCGCAACATATTGGAGACCGCTTCTGCCTGAAATGGAGAAGCTGGTAAGGAGATTCTGGCCCAAGTCAAGGAACTGGATTCCAGTCTGGTCTGACAAGTCAACATCCTTCAATGAATTATTTCTGGCAATGATGGAAGTCAACCCGGTGCATCCGCCAAGAAGAAGAGTCTCAGTTCCGCTGTTCTGGAGGACAAGATACTGAAGCTTATCCATGTCCCTCAAATCCACGACCTTGATAGCGTTGCCGCTCAAATCGATATCCTCAAGGTTGGTGAACATTGAGATACCCTCCAGGGATGTCACTCCATAAGAGTCCACATCAATTGATTTGACGGATTCAGCTTCGGATTTTGAAATCACCCCGTCCTGGTCGTAGTCGAAGTTCTCAAGGACATAAGCAGCGAAAATCGGATCGGCAAACTGGGACTCGCCTGTCGAAGTTCCATCCTCACCGGCCTGCTGTGAGATGGAAATGGCACATTCTGCCAGCACATCACCATTTTTACCGACAGCGAACACCTGGACTGAGCCGTCTCTTTCAGCCTGTCCCGAATTTTCACTTTTCATCCACACATATATCTGGCCATCCCTTACCTCGGCACCAATCCAGGAGTATGAAGTCGATACTTCAAACGAAGGTGCGTTGGTTTTGACCGCTGCGGATTTCCCAAGGGTCTCGTCCCAGGCAAAATCCAATTCCGCAGGCTCAACACTTATGGTAACATTTGACTTATCGAGGTCATCGTTGGCATTGTCGCAACTCACTGACATTGCAAAGGATGAAACAGCAGCCAAGGCGGCAGCAAGCACTCTTACAGCAATTTGTTTCATATTTCTCATCGGTTAATTATCGTAAACTTTTACACAACGTACATTGAGGCCATATCCCCAGGCATCGTCCTGTGCGCTCGCATTGGTCAGCACGCTGTCCATATAGAAACTATAGGCGCGGCACGACGGATAAGATACCTGCAATTCACTGGTCCACAACTGGATGATGCTGTGCTCTACTCCCACGTTCATCAGGGCGCCCCGGTCCTGCGGATGAGCACTTCTGTATCCCTGGGCAGGGAACCAGGTCTGCTGGCCGCCAGGTGTCGTATATACTGCTCCGTATGAAGGGGCATCATGCCATACAACATCCGTTGTGCTTTCAAGTACGCGCCACATTCCATTGCGCGGATTCATATATCCCGGAGGACAAGGGTCATAAATAGTCTTGGTGAATGGCTGCCAGAGACCGTTGTGCGGGTCACCGTCCGTAAGGAATTCTCCTATGCCCTTCGCGAGCCAGTTATTGTCTCCGGAGGTGGTGTTTGCCGCCAGGAAAAGCATAGGATGAGCAATGGCATAGGCCTTTGTACCAGTCTTGGCATCACCCTCTTCAGCAATCCACTTTGCCTGTGGATATTTAATATTGCAAGCCGTGGCTGCCCCGTTCCTCATCGGGTACATTGTCTTGTTGCCGTCAGAATCGGTATCATATTCCACTTTACTTCCGGCCACAAACGGATCCTTGCGTCCCCACTGGTAGAAGAGACCAAAGGTGGCTTCACCTCCGCCAATTTCAGCACTAACGGCTCCCAGGTTCCTGTCCATCGCATAATATCCAAGATCCGGATTTTTATCGCTGCGGTTCTTGTAGTTAAAATCTTCAGGGGTATCGGTAATCCAGATGTGCCAGCTCCAAACGATGTTTCCATCGGAATCAAAAGCGGCAATGAGGGCATTACCTTCTTTTCCCGTAGCCTTGAAAGTGATTTTTCCATCCTTGTAGCTGATGTCGCTTATGAGCGTATTCGCACCCGGAGACGCTAGGTCCTGGGCCCAAAGCCAATCGGCAGAAGAGATGTTCTCAACTTTGTTTCCGTCCACCATCCTGGTTTCGAAAGAATAGGTACCTGCCTCACTAATCATATAACAGTTGGCCCAGCCCATTGCGCTCAGATTGCCGGGATCATCCACTGACGGAGACCATTCGACGGTTTCAGGGACTGTCGTCTTGGCATTTCGGGCAATCGAGACAGCAGGCAGTTCAAAGACTGCCATCTGGCGACGGACGTTTGTGAGCGTAAGCTTGAGATCTTTATAATCGCCTTGCGGAAGGGTAAAGTAGAAAATCTTGCCACCCGAGGTCGATACTCCGCTTCCGCAATCGACAGTCTCTTCGTGGGAAGAATCGTTCATTACGAAAACATCTTCGATTTCCGAGCCGGTGAATGTGACTTTCGCCTTGCCGCAGATAGCTTTAGCTGAGCTGGAAAGAACCGCTTTGCTTATTATGTTCTCGCCGGATATCCTGACTGCAAGAATACCGGACACATATTTGAATGTCAGGGTGTTATCCGAAGAAGACGCTACCAAAGGGTTGACCGTCATCATCGGGGAGTCGTATTTTACGGATGACGGAATTGCAATGGTGGCTACGCTTGAAGAGTAGTCGGCAAATGCTCCCAGCGGCGTCACTGCCACATAAGAGTCCGCCACAGGGAACGGACCGAATGTCCCCCTGCCTGTCCCGGCACCGTCCGAGATGGACAGAAGATTGCCGTTTACGTTTATCATTGCGCCTTCAGGCCAGAGTGATGCCTGTCCCAGGGCATCCTGTTCCAGACTGCAGGTGAAAGACACTACATCACCTTGCGGCTCATATCTGATTTCCGGAGCCGTAACGACTTCACCACGCAATACGGATATGGTGCTTTCAAGTTTGCAGGTCATGACCTTCGAGTCATTGTCCGTCAATATTATGTTGAATCCCGGATAGTTTGCCTGAGGCACAAGGAATTCGATATATGAAGGTTTTGACAGGTCCAGCTGGAGACCCTTGTCGAAACTTATTTCCACTGCAGAAGAGGAATTGGAGGCAAATTCGACTTGTGGCACATCCAGGAAACGCATCGGAATGCGGAAATCTCCTGACAGGGCATACTTCGCATCAAGGGAGGTTATGGATATGCTTTTGAGATTGGCAGCTCCTGTGATTGGCAATCTGATGGTGCCGAAAGCATATTTGACGGAGGCGTTTGAATTGGTCGTGTAACCTACCATCGGGTTTTCGCTTATCGTCTGAGGACGCTTGACCGGAAGGGTGTACAAGAGTCCTTCGGATGAAATCTGTCCATTACCGAAATCATAGGCAAGACGATACTCATCCGCCTTGGCCACCTCGACGATGCCGCTGATTTTCCCTCCACCGGAGAGAGTGAAGTTCTCTTCATTCACGGACAAAATTTTACCGTCCTCGACAACTCTTTCATTTTCAAGAGTATAAGTCAGCGTGACGGTGCTCTTTTGGGGAGTTTCCTTCTCGCAGGAAATAAAAAAGGGCAGCAGCAGAACTGCCGACCACAGAATGTTTTTTTTCATCGGAATAAGATAAAACAGTTAAACAATTCCCAATTAGTCTACTAACTAAGTATCGAATTTATATTCAAAATAATAATCTTGCAATACTTATTTTCAAATTCATCCCTTTAGGACTAATTCTCCACTTTTCATTCATCATTTTCATCATTTTCCGGAATAGCCAAGTGCTGGGGCAGAGCAAAAAGGAGGATGACCCTTTGGGGCCACCCTCCTGTCGTCAACGTATGCAATTTCAGAATGCGTACCTTACACTGAGTGTAGGAATGAATCCGTAGGAGATTCCGTCCTTGTAGAACTCTCCGTCGCAGAAGCCGAACTGAGGCCTCAGGTCAAAGGAAAGCTGAAGAGGGAACCAGAACTCGTACTCAAGTCCTATCTGGCCGACGATTCCGCCGAAGAACTTGCCGTTCTTGCCATTGTAACTGGCAGTTCCAAGCGAAACGCCAGGGCCGGCATACCAAGCCCAGGAACCTTTCGGTGACCATTTCGGCTGGGCGAAGACGAAGTTGTAGATTCCGGAGAAACGGAAGCCTACATTGTTGATTCCCCAGACACCGGCATTGAGCTCAAGGAAATGGGGACTTCCGAGAGTGTGCTGGTAACTGGCCTCGATTCCGTAGCCGAGACGTCCGCCGATAGCCTTCGGCTGTGCAGAAGCCGCAAATGCAAATCCAAGCATCACGGCAATAATGATGATTGTCTTCTTCATTGTATTAAACATTTATTACTGCGCAAATGTACAGAATAATTCCTGAACATCTGCGTCCAATATGTCGCAACAATCACTATACCATTCCGGAGAAGCCCATGAACGCCATAGCGAGGATGCTGACAGTCACGAGGGCGATTGGAACACCCTTGAAAGCCTTTGGCACATCATTCATTGCAAGCTGCTCCCTCATTCCCGAGAAGAGAATCATCGCAAGTCCGTAGCCGAGTGAGGTGGCAAATGCGTAGAGCACAGCCTCGCCGAAATTCAGCATATGGGCCGGGAGACCGAAGGTGAACTCCTTGGTAACCACGGTGATAGCAACACCGAGGACGGCGCAGTTGGTGGTTATCAGCGGAAGGAAGATACCCAGGGCCTGGTAGAGGGACGGGCTGACCTTCTTGAGCACGATTTCAACCATCTGCACGAGGGCGGCAATCACGAGAATGAATGATATCGTCTGGAGGAACTCAAGTTTGAGCGGAACCAGAAGAAGATTGTTCAGAAGATAAGTTACAATAGTCGCAAGAGTAATCACGAAGCAGACCGCAGCCGACATTCCGGTGGCAGTGGAGAGCTTGTTGGAAACTCCGAGGAACGGGCAGATACCGAGGAACTGCGCCAGAACGATATTGTTGACAAATATCGCCGAAACTATGATAAGTAAAATTTCCATAATCCGTTAGTCTTTCTTGGCAATCTTGTTGAACAGAACCATAAGATATCCGAGGACGAGGAATGCGCCCGGAGCCATTACGAAGGCCAGGATGCCGTCACCCGGAAGGAAGTGGAAGCCGAATGCGGAGCCGGAACCGAGAATCTCTCTTACGAGACCGATGACAGTGAGGGAAAGGGTGAAGCCGAGGCCCACACCTATACCGTCAAGAGCCGAGGCGACAATACCGTTCTTGTTGGCAAATGCCTCAGCGCGGCCAAGCACAATACAGTTCACCACGATGAGCGGGATGAAAAGGCCGAGCGATGCATAGACGCCTGGGACGTATGCCTGCATAACAAGCTGAAGCACAGTCACAAACGTCGCAATCACCACGATATACACAGGTATGTGTACCTTGTCCGGAACGACAGGGGCAATGGCAGATATCACCATATTGGAGAGTACCAGCACGAAAAGTGTGGCAAGTCCCATGCTGAGTCCGTCAATGGCCGATGTAGTGGTGGCCAATGTAGGACACATTCCAAGCAGAAGGACGAATGTAGGATTGTCCTTGATGAGACCCTTTGTTATAAGTTGCAATTTTGTCATTGTAATGTCCTCCTATAATTCTGAACCCTGGGAAATCGGCATTGGAAGGGCCGCGATGGCCTCAGCCGCATTCTTCACGGCAAGGGAATAGGCCCTTGAGGTGATGGTGGAAGCTGTGATGGCATCCAGGTTGCCGCCGTCTTTCTTGACAGTGAGAGCCTTGGCTGAAATCGCATTGTCCGCATCGAAGATAGGCAGATTCCTGAACTGTCCGTAGAACTTCTCGTCACTGGTGCACTTGGCACCGAGACCCGGAGTCTCGCTGTGGGAGAGCACGCTGGTATTGAAGATTTCACCGCCGGGAACAACGCCGACCATCAGGGTCAGGGCGCCGCCAAAACCGGTCACGGTGGACTTCACAGCGTATGCTACGACATTGCCGTCCTTTACGCATTCATAATATTCTGAAGGCATACCGCCTACCTCAATCGGCTTTGAGGCTGAGATTTCTCCTTCCGGAAGCACCTTTGCCACAGAGGCCTTGAGGATTGCCGCATTGGTCTCGTCAATCGGAGCCTTGGTCACGGCATACACTCCGCCGAGCACACCCGAGCATACAAAGCAGGTGGCGAAGAGGCAGAGGGCCATGTTCTTTAGATTGGATACTGCTGCCATTTCTATTTCCTCCCGTATTTTTTCTGATGGAACCACCTGTTGATGAGCGGAACCGTCGAGTTCATAATGAGAATTGCGAATGACATTCCTTCAGGATAGGCACCGAAGTAACGTATCATCATTGTAAGGAAGCCGATGCCGATTCCGAAGATAATGCCTCCCTTGTCGGTCATAGGAGATGTCACATAGTCGGTGGCCATGAAGCAGGAACCGAGAATCATACCTCCGGAAAGAAGGTTGAAGACTGGATCGGTGAAACGTGAAGGGTCAGCCAGCCAGAAGACAAGTGACACCAGGGCTACTGTGGCCCAGATTGACAGGGTGATATGAGGCCTGATAACCTTGCGGACAAGGAGATAGACAAATCCGGCGAGGAGGGCCAGGGCTGAAATCTCACCCACGGAGCCTCCGACATTGGCAAACAGCATCTGGCCGTAGCTGAAGCCGTTCCCAGCCATTATGTCCTGGATGCTCTGGCCTGACATGATGCCCTCATTGACAAGGCCGAGAGGTGTTGCTCCGGAAGCCGCTTCAACTCCGAAGAGGCCGCCCGGAATCTTCCAGTTCGTCATATAGGCCGGGAATGAGACAAGCAGGAATACACGGCCGGCGATTGCCGGATTGAAAAGGTTCTGGCCCAGGCCTCCGAATGTCATCTTGGCTACTCCTATTGCGAAGAGTGAACCTATGAAGACTACCCACCAAGGTGTGGTGGATGGGAGGTTGAGAGCAAGGAGAAGTCCTGTCACAGCGGCTGACCAGTCACAGATGGTATTGGGCTTCTTGAGCAGGAACCTGGTGATGAGATACTCCAGGAGCACGCAGGAAAGGACGGATGTCGCAAGAACCACAATCTCGCCGAGGCCATAGAAGATGACCGACACTATCACCGCCGGCATCAATGCTATCACCACGTCACGCATAAGCGACATGGTGGAGACCGGCGCATGGAGATGCGGGTTCGGGGAAACCAAAAGTCTGTTCATTGTATTTCAATGGTTTATTGTTCAACTTATTTCTTCGCTGCATCTGCGGCCTTTGCTGCTTCTGCGGCGGCCTTGGCTGCGGCTGCACGGGCCCTGATAATACCCATTACCCTGCCCTTTCCCTGACGGATAATGTCGAGAAGAGGAATGTATGCAGGGCAGCTGTAGAGGCAGCATCCGCATTCAATGCAGTCCTGAACGGCATTCTGTTCGAGGGCCTCGGTATTGTCCGCGAGGGTGAGCTTCCTGAGGAGGAAAGGCTCCAGACCCATCGGGCAGGCCTGTGAGCATCTTCCGCAACGGATACAATTGGTCTGGGGCTTGCGCTCAGTCTGTGCCGCAGTCAGGAAGAGGAGGGCGGATGTTCCCTTGAGGGTGGCGGCATCCAGGTTGGCAATTGCCTTGCCCATCATCGGGCCGCCGCTGATTACCTTCACGGCATCCCCAGGCATTCCGCCGGCCTGCTCAATGATGAAGGAAATCGGTGTTCCGACACGTACGAGATAGTTATGCTGCCTGTCCATCGGAAGGCAGTCTCCAGTGACGGTAACTGAATTGTCCACAATCGGCCTGTTCTTCTGGACGGCATCATAAACTGCCAATGCAGTAGCCACGTTCTGGACCACGGCACCCACGTCAATCGGGAGGGCACCTGAAGGAACCTGACGATGCATGACTGCGTCAATGAGCTGTTTTTCACCACCTTCCGGATATTTCTTGAGAAGGCTGAGAACCTCTATTCCATTGAATTTCGGAGACTTGGCCTTGAGACCGGCCAGGACTTCATTGATATGGGCGATGGCCTCAGGCTTGTTGTCCTCGATGGCAATGGTAGCCTTCTCCACACCGAGAACCTGCTTGATGATGGCTGTTCCGATTACCACCTGCTCCCCTTTCTCAAGAAGGGTGCGGAAATCGGATGTGAGATAAGGCTCGCACTCGCAGCCATTGATGATAAGCATCTCGCATTTCTTGCCCGGAGGAGGGGAAAGCTTGACGTGAGTAGGGAATGTGGCTCCGCCAAGTCCGACAATGCCGCCGAGTTTGATCTTGTCCATTATCGCCTTGTTGTCATCGGTGAAGTCGGTGATGAGGGTATCTGAAGTATCAATGCCCTCAAGCCACTCGTCTCCCTCCACCTGTATCTCAATGCAGGTCTGCATATTGCCCGCAAGATCCTTCCTCGGGCCGATGGATTTCACGGTTCCGGAAACGGAAGAATGGATATATGCGGAAACGTATCCGCCCGGCTCGGCAACAGGCTGTCCGACCTTGACCTTGTCACCAGGTGCGACAATCGGCTTGGCCGGGGCTCCGATATGCTGGGCCACTGAAATATACACAGTTGGAGGTATTGGAAGCGCCTCGATAGCGCAATCGCGTGAAATCTTGCTGTCAGCAGGATGCACACCGCCTATTGAAAAAGTTCTTCTCATATTGTTTTCCTCCTTATTCTTTTACGATTGGTTTAGCCTCTGCCTCGACCGGATTTGCGACAGGTCCGGCAGGCTTTGCAGCAGCCTCGGCAGGTTTCGGTGCGGCGACCGGTGCGGTGGCAGATCCGGCAGGCTTAGGTGCCGCTGCAGGAGCCGCTGCCGGCTTCGGAGCAGGCTTGGCCTTCTCCACTGGCTTAGGGAAGTTCACATCGTGGATTGCCCCCGTAGGACAAACAGCCACGCACTTGCGGCAAAGCTTGCACTTGGAATAGTCAATGTAGGCCACATTGTTCTCCACGACAATGGCATCGTGAGGACAGTTCTTCGCGCAGAGACCACAGCCGATGCAGGCAGCCTTGCAGGCCTTGCGGGCCACGGCACCCTTGTCCTTGTTGATGCAGGATACATAGACCCTGAGACCGCGGATACCCTTGCCCCTGAGTTCAATCACACCCTTCGGACAAGCCTTGGCACAGGCTCCGCAAGCGACGCACTTGGTTTCGTCCACAACCGGAAGCCCGGTCTCCCCGTTCATCGAAATCGCACCGAACTGGCAGGCTGCCACGCAGTCTCCGCAACCAAGGCAGCCGAATGCACATCCAGTGTCACCGGCATAGAGCGAAGCCTTGACCTTGCAGGACTTGTACCCGTCATAGTCATTGGTCTTGGGCCTGTTGGCGCAGCTTCCGTTGCAACGGACCACGGCCACCATCGGGGCCTTCTCCTCCACCTCATAGCCGAGGATGGAAGCGACCTTCTTCATTACGTCATTTCCGCCGACAGGGCAGAAATTGGCACTGAGATCCGGAGCCTTCACGGCAGCCTCGGCGAAAGCGCGGCAACCTGCGAATCCACAGCCGCCGCAGTTGGCGCCCGGCATCACTTTCTCCACCTCGTCAATCCGCGGATCTTCTTCTACCTTGAACCGTTCGGCCACAAGGTACAGGACAACCGCCAGGACAAGTCCCAGAACGGCGATTATCACTACTGTCCAAATAATTGTTGAAGTCATTTCTTATAAGTTATGTTTGTTTTCCTTAAATAAGCTACTTTTTTACCCTGAACTCATATTCTTTTTCAATGCGACCCCTGAAAAAATACAGGACCACATAGTAGAGGGCCATTGCAGCAAGCCCGACCACGCCTGAAAGCAAAGCCCCGTATCCGGCAAAGGACAACGGGACACAAACGACAATAAGGAGGACGACAGGCAGGAAATATGCAAGAAGCGCAGCCTTCAATCCCATCGAAGGGGAAAGCAGCACCTCAACTTCCTCACCTACAGTGTATTTCTCTCCCGGCACCGGCCTTACGTCCACAGTCTTGACAGTCGATTCCGACATACTGCACATCGATGCGGCCTTGCAGGAAGAACAGGCGGACCGGGATACTATCTCCACAGTCAGGCTGTCCTGCGACACCGACACCAACTTGCCTTTATGTGATATCTCATTCCCGCCAGCCATAGTTTACTTCTTCTGTGTATCTATTAATGATTCAAATGGATGCTTCAGGTTCTCCCATCCTGTCAGCCTGCCGCTCGCCACACCTGCCTTGAGAGGAGCCTCGAAATAAATCGGAATCCTGTTCTCGTCATCCGTCACCCATATCGACATATCCGAATCCCCGGAGAAGACCTCGCCCGCCACGAGCTTTGCGGCAAACTTCATTGTCTTGACCGTACCGATTCCCTTGACATATTTCTTCTCGCGTCCCAGCCAGATGAAATAGACATTGGTTATATCATTGTCAATGACGAATGTCATCGGGTACTTCGTATTGGGCTTGACCTTGCTGAAATTTATATTCCTGGCCATGTAAAAGAGGGCCGGGAGGTCGAATGTGCAGTCGGTCAAAGGCAATGTTTCCGTCCATGCTCCCTTCCTCGACGTCTCCAACGAGGCAACAATCTGCTTCTCTTCCCCGTCCCAACGGTAGTCATATTCATTCCTTGAATAATAGCCGCCTTCACGGGAATCCCTGTAGAATCGCTGCGGTACAATGCCGTCCCGCGAAAACCAGGTCTCGAACTGTTCCCTGACCTTGAAGAAGATGTCATAGAACTTGGCCGTGCGGCCGAAAACCTTGGAATGGAATACCGGAACGCCGTTCAATGTCAGGGTATCGAGGGTCACCCAGGCCTTGGCCACATCAGCATTGATGGATCTCCACCTGTAATGTATTTCATAATCAAGCGATTCCCCGGGGCCGAATGCCAGCTTGTCCTCCTCAAGAGACTTGACCGGGATGCAGTACGTGTTCTTGTGCTGCCCTGATGCCGGGAAGCCGGAGCAGGCAAGCATAAGCAATGAGACCGCTATGAGAATCTTCCTTGACATTACTGGAAACTGCTGTTTGAGAAATCATCACCTGACGGGAACGGTGAATAATCCGGCTGGGACGTGGCATCACTGTTCATTGCAGACTCGAACGTGCTCGGAACCTGGTCCACGAAACGGAGCTGGCCTCCCTTGAACCTCATCGGTATGGTGTCAATCTGTCCGTTCCTGTTCTTGGCAATGATGATTTCAGTATATTCCTTGTCCTCCACAGTATCGCCCAGTCCAATGGCGTCAGGCCTGTGTACGAACAATACGATATCCGCATCCTGCTCAATGGAACCTGACTCTCGCAAGTCGCTGAGCATCGGGCGGTTATTGCTATTGGTCCTCTGCACGGAGTTACGGGAGAGCTGGGACAATGCCATAATAGGAATGTTCAGTTCCTTGGCCGTGCCCTTCAGCATCCTGGAGATGGCCGCCACCTCCTGCTCACGCATTCCCCTGAGTTCGGCCGGACCCTGCATAAGCTGGAGATAGTCCACGACAATGAACCTCACTCCCTTGGAGCGGACAAGACGCTTGGCCTTGGCCCTGAACTCGGTAATGGAGATACCCGGAGTATCGTCAATGTAGATAGGCGCCTTGGAAATGGCCTTGAGGCTGTAGTTCAATTGTTCCCAGTCCTGGGGGTCCATCTTGATTCCGCCCTTGATCTTGTCGGCAGGAAGTCCGGACTCAGTCGTTATGAGACGCTTTACCAGCTCGATGGCCGACATCTCAAGGGAGAATATCGCCACGGGCATATTGCTGTCAACCGCCGCATTGCGGAGAACATTGAGGGCGAAGGCTGTCTTTCCGACTGAAGGACGCGCACCGAGGATAATGAGGTTGGAATTCTGCCAGCCGAGGGTATATTTGTCCAAAGAAGCGAAACCCGAAGGGACACCGCTGATTCCGGACCTGGTCTGAAGTTCCTCCAGCTCGTCAGTGGCGGCCTTTATGACAGAACCGATGTCCTGGAAATCCCTCTTGACATTGCTCCTGATGGCATCATCAATCTTGCTCTGGGACATATCGATGAGTTCATCGACATCAGCCCCGTCATCGAACGAGCCCTTGAGAATGTCGTAAGCGGCTGAAATAAGCTCCCTCTGGATGCATTTCTGCTTGAGGACCTTGACATAATACTCAACGTGCGCAGCGGCGGCAATCCTCTCCGTCAATGAGACAAGGGCAAGAGTGCCTCCTACCTCGTCAAGTTTACCCAGTCCCCTGAGTTTTTCACTGACAGACAGAAGATCCAGGGCGATGTGCTCATTTACGAGCTTGGACATCGCCTCGAATATTGTCCGGTTCTTCGGTTCGTAGAAACAGTTCGGCTTCAGTTCCTCCATCACGTCATCGACGCAACGGGGATCTATAAGCAGGGCTCCCAGCACGGCCTCCTCGAAATCGACGGCCTGAGGCGGCTTGTTGCCCAGGCCTGCTCCGATGCTGTCTATGCTGACCTTGTCGTCAGCCTTCTTACGCGACCTTTTAGCCTCAGCCATATACTAATACTAGGCCTCCTCAGCCTCTATGGTATTGCTGACTATGATTCTGCCGCAATGCTCACAGATGACGAGCTTCTTGTTGGAAGCTATCTCGATGAGTCTCTGGGGGATAATTGTATTGAAACAACCACCGCAGGAGTCATTGTTGAAAACGCTCACCACTGCAAGATGGTTCCGCTCGCTGTTGCGGATACGCTCATAAGCGCTCATTGTGCGGGCATCAATCTTGGAAGCGCATACCTCACGTGCGGCAAGCAGCTCTTTCTCCTCCTTGGATGTGGACTCAACGATGGTGGAAAGTTCCTCCTTCTTGGCCTTGAGGTCATCATTCCTTATGGCCAAATCTTCCTTGAGGGACTGGAGTTCTTCCTTCTTGGCGAGAATGGCCTCCTTGGTATCGGTCACATTCTTCTGGGCGATTTTCTTGAGAAGATCGTGATTCTCGACCTCCTTGGAAAGAGAATCGTACTCGCGGCTGTTGGTAATGCTTTCCATCTGGGACTTGTACTTCTCGATGGCAGCATCATATTCCACAATCTGGTTCTTGAAATTGGCAATGGAGGCATTGAAAGCCTCGATTTCGGCTGTAATCTGCGCAGCCTTCGCCTTCATCTCCGCCACTTCGCCCTCGAGATTGGCAACTTCTACAGGAAGTTCGCCGCGGAGCTGGAGAATCTTGTCAATTGCGGAATCCGCCTTCTGAAGCGCATACAAAGTGCGGAGCTTTTCCTCGACGGAAAGCTCTGAATCCGCAAAATTTTTCTGGATTGATACGAAAGTCTCCCTCTGGTCAATCGGAGTCTCGACTTTCTTGAGTTTCTTGGCCATATTTGATATAATTATATTATTCGTTCATTATCAATCAGATACACCTGACGGGACAATTCTCCCGCAGTCGGCTGCTCCTAAAGACTGCAAAGTTAGGAAATTTTTTCCGTATCAAAGAAAATAATATTTCCACGATATCAATCTCACTCTCGAAATGCCCTATGTCCATTATCATGAAATCCCCGTCAATGAAATAGTTATGGTAGGAGACATCTCCGGTTACATAGAGCTGGGCCCCGGACCGGACCGCCGCCCCGATAAGGGACGAGCCGCTGCCTCCGCATACTGCCACACGGCTGACCGGAGAAGAACAAGGCAATGAGCATCTTGCGTGTTCCAGGCCGAATCTTTCCTTGACCATAGCCACAGCCCGGCCTGGCGGCAGGGCCTCCGGAAGATTGCCCACGATGCCGAGACCTGTGCCTTCCCCGTCCTCGTCGAGGATACAGGTTTCAACAAGCCCGAGCCGTCTCGCCATGGCACCGCTCACCCCGCCAGGGACCTTGTCCGCATTGGTGTGGGCAGCATAGACGGCGACACCCGACTTGATGGCTTTCATCACGGCGCGGGTCACCGGGTCCCCTCCGTCAATCTTCTTCAAACCCCTGAACAGCAGCGGATGATGAGTCACCACCATATCCGCCCCTAGTTCCACTGCCTCGTCAATGAGTCCAGGCGTACAGTCAAAGCCCACCAGCACGCCCCGGACCTCATCCCCGGATGAACCGATGGCAAGACCGCTGTTATCCCATTCTTCCTGCAGGGAAAGAGGTGCAAATTCCTCAATGCAGGCTGCAATATCCCTAACCTTCATGTCAAATGCTTCCTATAATGAATCCCTGACCTCCACAAGCTGCTGGCGTATGTCCTTGAGATAATTCAATGCTTTCACCCTGGCCTCCACGCTTTTCCGGTCCGCTGCCATCTTGGAGGCGGCTCCCGGAAGGGTCATCCCGTTGGACTTGACGAGGAGATGAATCTGCTTGAGGGTTTCCAGGTCCTCAGCCTTGTAGAGACGGTTGCCCTTGGCATTCCTCTCCGGTTTTATGAACTTGGAGAAATAGTCGGACCAGAACCTGATGAGCGAAACATTCTCACCGAGAATCTCCGCAACCTCACCTATCGAATAATAGAGCTTTGACATACGTTGGAACAATTATAAGGTTCAGAACTGCTAATCCATTGACTGTCCGGTAGTTGTAGCCAGATACGCAGCCCTGGTGTATTCTTCGGGGGTAAATGTGGCGAAGAAGAAGTTCACCGGGTCCAGGACTTTCCCGTCACGCCTCACCTCATAATGAAGATGAGGGGCGAACGAATTGCCGGAAATGCCGACACCGGCCAGTTTCTTCCCAGCCTTCACCCTCTCCCCTTTCCTCACCACGATGTCCTCCAGATGGGCATAGACCGTCACATAGCCACCTTCGTGAGTAATTTCCACTATGTTGCCCAGCCCCTTTCCGGAGCGTCTTACCTCGGAAACCAC
This sequence comes from Candidatus Cryptobacteroides sp., assembly GCA_051870395.1. Lineage (GTDB taxonomy): Bacteria > Bacteroidota > Bacteroidia > Bacteroidales > UBA932 > Cryptobacteroides. Next base: position 316,936 of record JBJEBV010000048.1, read on the forward strand.
TCCATCTCCGGCGGCAAGCACTGGTGTACCCTGCCCTACAATGAGGTCAATCCCGTCGTGCTGGGACATGACCTTGTAGAACGGATTGATTTTCTGGCCTACAGAAGCCCCTACCTGGGCTGGTTTAAGACCCGGGACAGGCACAGTCAACGGAGGCATTGCGGTATGTTTCGAAGCTATCCCCGAAAAAAGTTCCAGGAAGTCGGACTCAATATCGGCGGACATATCGGAAAGTGCGGTGATACGGTTTTCGGAATACCTCACGATGTCGCTGTCAGGCAAGGTATCCTCGTCAAATATGAACGACATCCGGCCAAGCGGGTCCATTTCGGGAGCATCCGCATTGAAAAGTCTCTCGTAGATGGCATTGTCCCTGGACTGGAGGCCCCTCACCACATCCGAAATGAGCTGCTCCTTCGCCTCCATCCCGGGGTAGAGTTTCTCGTACATGCGGTTTTCCCGCTTGAGCCTCTTCTCCTCATCGGTCGATATCAGGAAAGAGAGAAATATATAATAGAATGCAGCAAGGGAAACCGTGGCAATGAGCCATTTGAGCGATGTCATAAGGACACCCCCTACGGAATGAGTCACCTTCCTGAGATTGAAATCCTTGTCAACTACATATCTGCTCATCTCGAAGCCCCCCGTTTGAGAGTTGAACGGAAGTTCTCCTCCGTGATGTTCCCGGACTCTGCGGCGGACTTGGCCACCATCGACTTGTATTCATCGAGAGGCATCTCCATATCAAAATAATTGTACGGATTGACAAAGCGGCTGCGGTATATGACCTCATAGTGAAGATGAGGGCCAGTGGAGCGTCCCGAATTGCCGGACTCGCCTATCTTTTCCCCGCGCTTGACCTTCATGCCCTCGCCCACTGATACGGTCTTGAGATGGGCGTACCTGGTCTTGTAACCGAAGCCGTGGTCGATCATGATGGAATTGCCATAGCCGAACAGTTCGAAGGTCACGGACTCCACCACGCCGTCTCCGGTCGCATATACAGGATTGCCGGGCTTGCAGGCGAAATCGAAGCCTGTGTGCATCTTGGATACCCTCGTAATCGGGTCGGTCCTGTAGCCGAATGAACTCGACAACCTGTAAGTGCCCTCTTCCGGGGCTATCGGCGGTACGGCAGGTATGCAGGAAGCCATGTCACCGGCCTTCCTGGACATCGCATCCACCTCATCCAGAGACTTGCTCTGCACGTACGTCTTCTTGGTCAGGACATCCAGCCTCACAGCCGTCTTCTTCAATATGGAACTCTCGGGGAGGATGTTCAGGTAGTCATATCTGTTCACTCCGCCGAATCCGGCATTTCTCACCTCAGAAGGTATCGGATTCATACCGAATATGTTCCTGTAAATCTCGTCATCCCTGACCCCGAGACCGTCGAGTGCCGCATCGCAAGCGTCTAGCTGCCTGTTCATGAGTTCAATCTTGGAGGTCCACCTGGCATTGGCCATCTTCAGCCACACTGTCTTCGGAAGTTCAAAACCGAACACGGCGGTCGCCAGCCAGAAGTACACGAACGACAGGGCAATGCTGGAAAGAACCAGCAACGCCAACTTGATAACTCTCGACTTCGGAGATACTTTCTCAATCTCATACAGAAGGGTCTCCGGGTTGAGTTTATATCGTTTGAACTCAGACATATTTCGCAAATATAATCTTTTTTGAGAA